>JAFVCV010000019.1 GCA_017478965.1 Ruminococcus sp.
CTACCATCATACCCCAGGAACACCATCACATTTCCCATTAGTCCTAGGTAATCTAGTACACTCATTATGCACCAGCACCCCACACTCACCCACAAAGTAAGTGTGATAGTCTTCAACCTCAAAGTTATAAACCCTGACAGGTGATTCAAGAATCTCATGCTGAACCCATTCGACAGTTACAAGTTCGCCGTTGGAAAGAACCAGAATATCTCCTGCACGGAGTGAACCAGCTAAAGTCCAGCCAAACTTATAAACATAGAACGGGTGCGAAGTATTTCTGAGATGGTTTCGCCTTACTAATTATACCGCATTTTCTTTCATTTGTCAATCAAAGAAAATGCAGCGGGACTTGAGTTTGCCGCTGCTTTTCTTTTACGATAAATAAACGAAACTGTCATATCGCACAATAATTCAGATCGATATTAAAATACTCAAGCTTAAACAGGATGTAAAAATGACACATATCAGAATGATTCTTGTGTAGTTTACTGAATCTGCTCATTAATAGTCTTTATTAAAAAACATGCACTTGTGTAAGGTATGTTTTTGTAATGATATCATTATCGAACGAGAAAATACATTCGATACTTAAATCACTCATTTTTCCGTCAAGAAAAACTGAGGCACATGCAAGTATCTGGTCATTACTCAGGATACCATCATCTTCAATATTCACACCCAATATAAATTCATCAAATGTGCAGTAAGTCACTGTACCTGGATATTCTGCTAATTCAAAAAGTATGTCTTCTATCATATCTTCTTTAGAGCACTTACAATAGAGATTATTTGTTTCCAGCTTATTCCACTCTTGATTTCTTATGAGTTCATGTATCTCGTAAAACTTTCTTTGCATGAGCTTTTTTTGAGTATCAGATATTTTTTCCATAATAATCTTCACCTCCTATTTCCAGGAATTCTTAACACTTTATCCATATCCCAACCTAATTTTCCAATAAAATATTCATCAGCATATTTTATTGCTTCGTATGCCTCTTCTTTCGTTTTTCCAGCTTTCCTTAGTGATATAAATGCGACTTTCCTCTCATCTCTATACGTTCCACCATAACTATTATGTCGTTGGAACTGAGTTGCATTATAGTGTTCTGTACCAATTTTGCTTGCAGGTCCTTCTAAAGCAATTGCAGGTGCATCATTACGACTGTAACCACTTAATTTCTCATCTCTTACAGCAGGATCTTGAATAATATGATGAGAGTCCTTTCCTTTCTCGCCTTGTAGTTCTTTATATTTTCCTGTTTTACACTCATTATGCACCAGCGCCCCGCACTCACCCACAAAGTAAGTATGGAAATCCTCGACCTCAAAGTTATAAACCTTAACAGGTGATTCAAGAATCTCATGCTGAACCCATTCGACAGTTACAAGTTCGCCGTTGGAAAGAACCAGAATATCTCCTGCACGGAGTGAACCAGCTAAAGTCCAACCAAACTTATAAACATAGAACGGGTGCGAAGGAGTGATGGAAATGGTTTTGCCGTTTACATTGGCATGTACAAGCTCATTGGTTTTATCTGCAAATCTTAGATTTGGAGTTTAATAGACTGAATACTACTAGGTAATAGCATACGTTTCCTATTAATTAAAATGAGACTCTTAATCATATGCAAAATTACTGTCATTAGGATTGAATATTCTATTTCCTTTTCTTGGTGCAAACATAGCTATATCCATTTTTATTGAAGAAATAAAGTGTATTGCCTCATCTATGGTTCTGAATACCATATACCTTTCAGTGTCATATTCATCTAAATCCATATTCATATTCCATTTCATATAGTATAATAATACTTTATCTCCTTTTCGTTGAATAGCACATTCCGTTAGTATATTATTCTCAATAAAATCAAAGCCAATCTGCTTTCCATTATTAAGCCAAAACAACTGCATATCATAATTCATTATCATTCTCCTATAATATTTAAGAACTTTTTTTCCATCACGTCTTTTTATATTAATGTGTGGATACTGAGAATGAGAATTATTAATATCATGACCTTTTACAATTCTTTTTCCAGTATTCTTATCAATAGTCATAGCATAATCTTTATGATAAGCTCCACCTTCCTTAAATCTATCTAGTTTATGTTTCCTTCGCATCTCACCTGCATCTTTAGGTCCTATACCATTTACTTTCTGATAATCAGGAAAAGCCGCTTTTAATAATTCATCTGCTTCCTTTTTATTTTTTACTTCAACTACTGTATTATTAGGTCCTTCTTGAAGTTTTTTTACATCATCTTCACACCAATTATGAACAAAAACACTGTTCTCGCCCACAAAGTAAGTATGGAAATCCTCAACCTCAAAGTTATAAACCTTGATAGGTGATTCAAGAATCTCATGCTGTACCCATTCAACCGTTACAAGTTCGCCGTTTGACAGAACAAGCACATCGCCAGCTTTAAGGTTTCCTGCTAAAGTCCAGCCAAACTTATAAACATAGAACGGGTGCGAAGGAGTAGCGGAAATGGTTTCGCCGTTTACATGGATATGTACAAGCTCATTAGTCTCGTTGATATTTGTCTGTGTAATCTCTTTAAAAACTGCCTTGCTAGTTTCAAAATTGTTTTACTGCAGATTATTATAATGATTGCATCTCACATTTTACAATTTTGCAATTATCACAAAACATATAATAATAATATGCATCACCTATATCAAAATTTAAACCATAATCAATAAAATGACTCTTTTTTTCGCTACAAACAGTAGCAATATACATCATTTTCTTTTTGCATTTTGGACACTCATAATCAATAGGCGTCTGCAAATATAAAGGAGCTCCAATCAATCTGCATATTGAGTTTTTTCCAAAGATATTTAAAACGTCATAATACTTATTTTCATCTGTCGGAATATCATTTTCAGTCATTTTAATTAGATTTATTTGAATTTTAGGTAATGGAACAGGTATCTGTAATTCTTCATTTTGAATCCAATGCTGCGTATCATTAGTATGTAACTCAGTGATAACGAAATTATTGTTAATGCTATAATAAAATGTTTCCCAAGATTCAGAACAATTTAGGCACCCGATTAATGGTATATTGTATAATGTATCAGATATGAATGCTAGCTTTGGATCTCTCAAATCAAAATTGAATAATTGATGATAACTTGTATGACAGTTATTACAAATTGGTAATTTCCATGTCTCACCTCCAAAAATATGATTATATTGACTCTTTCCTTGTACAATATAATAACCTATATCATTCTTCCAATGATCACCATATAAATAACTGTTTGATAACTTTGGATCACCCGAATACTTATAATATATAGCCACAGATTATCCTTTCTGAAATTCTGGCAAAGTCTTTGCATAGTCTAGTAACTCACGAATTCCTTTATTGTATTTTTTTCCGAAATTTTTCTTTATATCCATTATGTCTTGTGCTAATCGCTGTCTACTTGTCAAACCTGCATCTATTCTCATTGTCGCTTTACCTTTTCCTGCAAAAGTTCTTGTCATTTTATGATCTTCTTTTTTCATAAGAAGTGCAGGTCCATCATCACGTTTAATTCCTATTGACTCATCATACTTATTTTGTGGCATATGATGAGCAACTTCATCAGTTCCTCTTGTTGCGTTAACATCTTTAAAACTTCCTCCATATTTTTTCTCACCCTGTGATAAATCAACAGATGTACAAGTATCACCATTATGAACAAGTATCCCGCATGAGCCAACAAAATATGTATGGAAATCCTCAACTTCAAAGTTATATACAAATAACGGCTCTTCAAGAATTTCATGTTCTATCCACTCAACAGTTACTAATTCGCCGTTAGAAAGAACAAGTACATCTCCTGCTCGCAATGCTCTGGCAGTAGTCCAGCCAAACTTGTGAACATAGAAAGGATGAGTTCCTGTGGCTACTATTTCTTCACCATTAACGTGGATATGGAAGAATTCATTGGTTTCACTAACAGAAGTTGCATAAACTTTTTTATAAGCAATTTCTCCGGTTCTTTCATTTTGGGAAAGGACCTCATCGCCAACTTCAATTTCTTCAATTGGCTTGAATCCGCCAGCGGTCGTTATGAGTGTGCCCGCAACAAAGCAATACGAAGTTCCAAAGTCCTTAGCCGACCCGAGCATCGAAGCACCGGTCATGGCTACGGTGAACAGGTCGCTCTTGATCTCGTCCCATGTAAATGATGCGTCACCAAGTCCCGGCAGCATTGGTACAAAGCTCTATATTTATTATACAGCCTTTTCGTTCATTTGTCAACCAAAAGCGGCCGGCGTCTTTTTCTTTGTAATATTGACCTTTAAGAATTAATGTGCTATAATATAGTTAGCACTAACTAACAGGAGAGACAGAAATGTTTCCAGACCCATACAAGCTGTCCGGGACCTTGAGCCTACATTCCGTGTTCAGCGTCCAGACCAATAGGGCAGGCTGGTGGTGAGCGTGATGGTTTGGCTGGGGATAATTTTTATGTATTGCAGCAAAGCCAGGGAGGGTTGATATGAAATACACATTCAAAACATGGTTTATAGGAAACTTTTTTTACTCGGCAACAAAGTCTCTGCTCAAAGAAAAGGGCGTTTCGCAAACATCACTGCGCAAGATCAAGGCAGAATGCAAAGAGATAACCGTAAGGGCGAAGGAAATGTCACAAAGCAATCTGACTTCTTCATACATAATGGGCATATATTTCATCGCCATGAACCGCCATTCGGGACTGAGCGCACAGGATAATTACGAAATAATCGAAACCGCCATGAAGGCCTCGAAGGTGTTCAAAAAGGGTTTGGGTTCAGCCGAGGATTACCTTGACGAAAAGAAAATGCCCCGGCGAGTGAAATGGGCAGAGGAAAGCCATAAGATCAGGAACGAAAACAACTGGGTGGTGGACGTTCTGCCTAAATGTGAAGAGTATGACCTGGGCTACGATTACCACGAATGCGGTATCTGCAAGATATGCAGGGACGAGGGCTGTTTTGAGCTTGCGAAATATCTTTGCAGGCTTGATTTCATTATGGCAGACATGATGGGTGCCGACCTCGTTCGCACTAAAACTATCGCCGAGGGAGGTGATATGTGCGATTTCAGGTACAGCCTAAAGAAATAGAGAAGATATGTGGCTTTTAATGGTCATCATTTGTTATCAATATTCAGAAAAGAGAGTGTATTAAAAATGAGCAAAAAAAACATTTACAGAGCGATCGTCGGCACTAATTCCTGGGGCAGCAAGGCATACGGCAAGGTGCTCCGTGGCAGCAGCGTTGACAGGGAAACGCTGCGGCAGACAGTGGAGAAAGCTATGGAGAATGAGCTGGTGATCTTTGACACTGCACAGGATTACGGTCTTGGTCAGGGTCAGAAGCTGATAGGCGAGTTATGTCCCAAGGAGGCTGCGATCTCGGCAAAATACACCCCCGGGACCAGGTATATCCCCGGTCAGGTGAGAAGATCCTTTGAGAAGGACCTGAAAGACTTCCGCCGGGACTATGTTGACATCTACTGGCTGCACCTGCCAAACTGCATAGAGCAGAACCTCGCAGAAATGACAGAGCTTTACAAGGAAGGGAAGATAGGTCATATCGGCATATCGAACTTTTCGCTTGATGAGTGCAAATTGGCTAAGAAACTGCTGGATGATGCAGGCGTGCCGCTTTTCGGCGTACAAAATCACTACAGCATCATTGCCAGAGAGTGGGAGAAGAACGGCCTTGTCAGCTGGTGCAGGGAAAACGGCATCCAGTTCTGGGCATGGGCGGTGCTGGAAGAGGGATTGCTGGTACCGCCGAAAAAGGGCGGAAAGCTGTCGGTGATGAAGCTGATATATCTTGGCCGCCAGAGCAAGCTGCTGCCGCTTTACAAGAAAATGCACATCATAGGCAGGCGGCATGGGATCGGCCCTGCGCAGGTGGCGATGGCGTTCTGCTCGTCAAAGGGGATAGTGCCGATATGCGGGTGCAGAAAGCCTTATCAGATAACCGACCTTGATGCAGCGGTGAGCGTTAAGCTTACCGATAGGGAGATCAAGGTGCTTGAACAGACCGCCGACAGCACAGGGGTAAAGATACTAGGTGCGGATATGTTCAGATTTGCGGTCAGGAAAAAGCATTGAGCAAAGTGAGGAAAATAAAGTGCCAGGTTTAAGATACAGAGCGATTGAGCTTGTCCCAGAAGCGTTCAGTATAAGACACTGAAACAGGAGAAACGGTATGTATATACATAAGCACGGAAACAAAAACAGTCCCCTGGTGATAATTCTTCACCCCATGGGAATAACCGGCGAGAAAATGTATGAGTTTGTCGGCAGCAAGCTTGGGGACTGCTTTGTGCTGTCTCCGGATATGGGGGGACACGCCTGTGAAAAGCGCCCTTTCAGCTCGTCAGTTGCTGAGGCTGCGGCTCTGCACAAATATCTGAAAGAAAAGGAAATGACAAATATCTCACTGCTTTACGGCGCTTCCCTCGGGGCGGCGGTGGCTCTCAGACTGCTGAAATATGATGACCTGAATATCGGTGCGGTATATCTTGACGGTGCGCCTGTCGCAAGGCTCAACATAATGATGAGAAATATTTTCTCTCCCGTTCTGTTGTGGCAGAAAAAAATGATAGTTAAAAACAGAGAAAAGGGCATAGCTGATTTTGTTGAGCGTTACGGCCGGGATATTGCCGAGCATATGGCGGATACTTTTTTGATGTTCGATAAGGAAAGCATCAATAACATCTCAAATGCCTGCGTTGTCGGGAATACTCCCGGGATATCTGAGGAAATGCAGAAACGCATCTGGTTTGATTGGGGTGAAAAAGAGCTTTACACCAGGACAAGCAAGCCGCTTGCGGAGAAACTGTATCCCCATTCGCATTTAATAGTCCGGGAGGGCTTCGGCCACTGCGAATACATGGCGAAAGAGAACGAAAGCTATACGGCGTTCATAAGTTCATTAATATCTGGGTAAGAACAAATACAGGACAATGGGCAGGGGATAAACCGAACGCAGTAAGCTTATGGATAGGTGTATTTCCTGGCTCTGGAGGAAAAAATCATTGATATCAGGAGGACATTATGGGATTATTCAAAGACTACGTCAGCCAGACAAGAAAACCCGAGGGACGGCTCGGGAAAATGATGATAAAAGGCATGAACTCCGGCCACGCTAAAATGGCGGACTGGGGACTTGCGCATCTTAAAAAGACACAGCCTGCCAGGATAGCAGAGCTTGGCTGCGGCGGGGGACGAAATGCAGGGGAGCTGTTAAAAAAGTATCCCGATGCCAAAGTCACTGCGATAGACTATTCGCCGCTGTCGGTGGAGCAGGCGGCAGAGTACAATAAAGATATGATCGGGCAGGGCAGATGTGAGGTCATGCAGGGCGATGTTTCAGCACTTACGCTTGAAAAGGAAAGCTACGATCTTGCCACAGCCTTTGAGACTATCTATTTCTGGCCGGGACTTGAACAGTGCTTTTCGCAGGTGGCAGGCATACTCAAAAAAGGCGGTATTTTTATGATCGTCAACGAGTCGGACGGCACCGACAAGACCAGCCTGAAATTTGAGAAGATCATCGAGGGCATGAAGTGCTATACCGCCGAGGATATAGAGACGGCTCTGAAAGCGGCGGGCTTTTCAGAGGTAAAGGTCGATCACCACCAGGCAAAGCCTTGGCTGACCGTCATTGCGAAAAAGTGATGCTGCTGCGATCGGGAGGACATTATGAGTTTTACAGATAATTTCGGAGAACCTAAAGGTATGATCGGCAGAATGATGCTCGTAACTATGGACAGGGAGCATCTGCCGATGGCGAAATGGGCGCTTGAACAGATCGAGATCCCGCAGGAGGGGTACATTCTTGACATCGGCTGCGGCGGGGGCTACAACATAAAGCGTATGCTTTTAACAAGTGAGAAAGGCAAGTTCATAGGGCTGGACATTTCAGAAGAAAGCGTCAGAAAGTCGAAAAAGGTCAACAGCGGCGAGCTTGGCAAAAGAGTAAAAATAATAAAAGGCAGCGCCGAAAAGCTGCCCTGTAGACCCGAAAGCATCAGCCTTGTAACGGCTTTTGAAACGGTGTTTTTCTGGAAAGATGTCGCTCTGTCTTTCAGGAATATTTACAGATGCCTGAAAAAAGGCGGAAGCTTTGCAGTAATAAACAATTACGGCGACCCGGGGGTTGACTGGGAGAAAAAAGTCCCGTGTATGACAAGGCATACGGCAGAAGAACTAAAGGAGAAAATGGAGCTAGCAGGATTTACCGGTATTACGGTAAGTAAGAAGGATAATTTGTTTCTGGTCTGCGGAAAGAAAGAATAGAGGGATATAAATGAAACGAACGTTAAAACGATCTCTCAAAGTCAGCGTACTAATGGGTGCTCTCGTTCTTATACTCCCGTATCTTGCCCCGCCGAAGCTGGTGCTGAGATTTCTTCCAAAGGACGTCTATGAAGCGGGCAAGGATCACCCGGCGCCCTCAAAGAAAAAGCAGCTGCTTGGGCATCTGCTCACGCTGCTTTTCTGCGGATACTTTCTTCGGATAATGAAAGAAAACGCCGATGAGATAAAGCAGGAGAGGCTTGGCTTTGGTGAAGCCTTCAAGCGGCTTATGGTATTTCTGTATGTCGAGAAAGCATTCGACATCATCGTGCTCGATCAGTTCCTCTGCATGACCAGCGGCTATTACAAGCGGTCCTACCCCGAGACTAAGGACTGTGCCGGCTGGCATAACAGAGGCTGGAACAATAAACAGCAGGCCGCAAGGCTGCTGCTTTATCCGATCGTCTGTGGGGTGCAGGCATATCTTCTGACGAATAAGGCGGAGAAAAATGATGCTGTATATGATAAGTGATAAAAACGCAGAAATGCTTTGTTTCGGGCATACTGACGGCAGGCGGTGCAAATCGTCAGAGCTTGGTCTTGATAATTAGGATATGAAGGACAAAACCGGGACTGGTCCTGAGCCTGCCCCTATCGGCCTCATCACCGCAGATAACGGAAAAACTGCCCTCACGCTTTAAACGGGGGCAGTTTTTTCATATATCTCTCTCCGTTCTTAACGGAGAGCTTTATACTTTCAGGGTGGCTGCGGCCTTGTCGAAGATGCGGTGCAGCTTTTCCTCCAGCTTCGTACCCTCAAGGTCCTTAGCATATTCCAGCACAAATCCGCAGTCGCTGCCGTTATTGTCAAAGCCGTAGAAGTACATGACCCTGTCATAATAGTTCACGACCTTAGCCTTATACTGCATAACGCCGCACTTTCCGCTGACGTCCTCCCAGACTGCTATCTGCTCCTTTGTCTTTGCGGTGTTGCGGCCGGGAACGCCAGTCTCTCTGTAGCCCTTGCCGCCGAAATACACAACGTTCAGCGCACTGGTCAGATAGATCAAAGGGTCCTTTATACCGTATTTTTCATAAAGCTCATCAGCGTTCTGAGGAGTGACTGTCTCAGGAGTATAGATCACACAGTCCTCGATCTCGGCGGCCCCGGAGTCGTATTCCATGAAATTGTCCGGCACTTCATAACCCTTGCAGCCATAGCACTTCACCTGCTTGAAAGGCCTGATCGGCGTCTGAGCATCAGCCCTGATGTCCTCATGGGTGCCGGTCCCTTTATAAGGGCCGCTGTGCTCGGCGTTAAGGTCATAGACCGTCCCCTTTTGCAGTATCTGTTCCCCCTGGGCCGGCTGAGCAGACTGGACCGGCTGCGCAGCGTTCTGTGCGGGAGCGGCGCCCACGGCCTCGTCCTTTTTGTTCAGCGCCTGCTGGATAGCGTTAGAAAAGTCCTGATTGCCGGCGGCCTTGTCCAGTACCTTGCCGACCTCCTTGAAAACATTGTCAAAAAGTCCCATAATATGGCTCCTTCCTTATATTGCTCATTATTGCTGCCATACCCTGGCATCAATTAGATTATAGCACATCTTTTCAGATTTTTCAAGATGAGCGTTCAGTCTATGCCGCTGCGCTTCATCGGCTCCTTCTCGTCAAGGCTGATGTCAAGGCTGATAAGGTCCAGCCCCCCGAGGCCGAAATGGAGCCTTACTATGGTATAGCGTGAGAACATTGGCACCGCCTTAACGGTGAAGGACACAGGCTTGCCGCCGGTGCCGTTGAAGGTGAAGGTCGCCGCCGGGGTCCCGAGACTGAAAACTGTCACCGGCATCTGGGCTAGCTCTCCGGCATCTGAGCTTGCGGTCAGGGTAAAGTCGTACATACCCATCTTCGTCACGTCCACCGTGAAGCTGTAGTCGGCGTTGGGGGCGGTCCTTACCCCGCTCAGGTCCACTTTCAGTTCTCCGTCAAGTACAAATACCTCGGTGCCGGGGTTCTCGTCGATATCCTCCTCAGGCCTGTCGGTGATGCTGATATCTTCGTCCTCCCCCATGAGTCTCTTCATGGCGTGGGTGGTCATAAGAAAGCTCAGTATATTCCTTGCGCTCCTTTGCAGCTCCCCAAGGGTCAGCCTGCCGTCAGCAAGGGCGGCCCTGACGTTGTCACCGTTCACCTCACCGTCTGCGCAGACCATATAAACGTCGTTCTGCGCCCTTACCATGGCCGCAAAGTCGTTCTTGTCCGGCCCGGAGCCACGGCGGCTGATATTTGCCCACCAGTCCGTCATCACAAAGCCCTCATAGCCCCACTGCTCTCTTAGTATCATAGTGTCAAGGCCATAGTTTCCGGCGGTCCACAGGTCGTTGACCTTACCGTAGGTGGTCATTATAGACTTTCCGCCGCCCCTTTTCACTGCGATCTCAAAGCCCTTGAGGTAGATCTCCCTCAGCGCCCTCTCAGAAACCTCCGCATCCAGGAAATGTCTGTTGGTCTCCTGGTTGTTGCCGCAGAAATGCTTGACGGTCCCCTCAACGCCTGCGCTGTGAAGGCCCATAAGCTCTGCCGCCGCCATGGTCCCGGTCAAAAACGGGTCCTCGGAGAAATACTCGAAATTGCGCCCGTTGAGGGGGTGGCGGTGGATATTCATTCCCGGTCCCAGGAGACAGTCCACCTTGTTGGCCCTCATCTCGGTCCCCATAAAGCCGAAAAGCTCTCTCACCAGGTCCTTGTTGAACGTGGCACCGATCAGGGTCCCGTTAGGCAGGCTGAAGGCCTTGGTGCCAACATCCAGTCTCATGCCCGAGGGCCCGTCCGAACAGCACCCGCACGGCACCCCAAGCTCACTGAGCCTTTCCGACACACCGCCGAAGGCCGCCGCCGTGCCGGGGGTCACTTTTGGCGAACACATACCCTCGCCTCTGACAAGGCAGTTAAGGTCCTGCAGGTCAAGCTGTGCGATGAAGTCCTCCAGGGCAGCCTTCCCCTTGACAACATCACAGAGCTTTATGCCCCGGTCGCCGGTAAACGGTATCTCCTCCGGCAAAGCGCTTTTTATGCGCCCCTCTTCGTCAAGCTCGCTGAGGGGTACCTGCTCGAAGCAGAGCTTAGCCTTCCCGTCGTCTCCCTCCACGGCCTTCATTCTCTCAAAGGCCTTTACGGGTGCTAAGGACTGACAGTACTGCGCCCCGATAAGGTCCTCCT
The DNA here is from genome assembly GCA_017478965.1 of Ruminococcus sp. Taxonomy (GTDB): domain Bacteria; phylum Bacillota; class Clostridia; order Oscillospirales; family Ruminococcaceae; genus Hominimerdicola. The sequence goes on from JAFVCV010000019.1 coordinate 11,518, forward strand.
TCAGCTCAAAGCTCATGACTTCCTCGGCGTCCCTGACGTTCTTTCCCATGAAGAGCCTGTAAACGCCCTTTTCCATCACCATGCCGAACGGGTGTCCTGTAACGCCGCTGTCATCATAGCTCCACAGGTCCTCATACCTTACCTCGATGTCAAGGACCTGCTTTTCGCCGGGAGCAAGGGTACGGGTCTTCTCAAAGCCCACAAGGACCCTTGCGGCCTTGCCCAGCTTGCCCATGGGGGCCTGGCAGTAGACCTGAACGACCTCCTTGCCGCTGACCTTACCGATGTTCTCTGCCTCTGCCGTAAGAGTCAGCACCCCTGAGGGCAGCTCGCCCTCCTTGACGCCCACGGGCCTTATGGCAAAGTCCGTATAGGAAAGTCCGAAACCGAAGGGATAGCGGACCCTCTCCGGAGCGAAGGTCGAGAAATAGCGGTATCCCACATATATATCCTCGGTATAGAAATTTCTGTCCCGGTCGTAGAAATACTTGTCCGACGGGTAGTCGCTGATATCGAAAGCCACCGTGTCCGGCAGTCTCCCGCTGGGAGAAACGTCCCCTAAAATGACCCTTGCTGCACCTGTGCCGCCGGTCATTCCCCCCTGCCAGAGGTAGAGCACCGCCGCCGGGTCAAACTCGTCCACAAAGCTCATGTCGATGATGTTACCCACATTCAGCAGCACAGCCACACGGCCAAAATACTTTCTGACCGTTCTGAGCATATCCTTTTCACCGGCGGTGAGCAGATATGAGCCTTCCTGACAGCTGTTGTCCATCTCCTCGCCTGCGGTCCTTCCTATAATGACCAGGGCCGCCGCAGATGTCTCTGCCGCAGACCTTACCAGCTCTTCCTCCAGAGGCATCTCCTTCTGGCTCCATGGCTCGCCTCCCCAGCCCTCGCCAAGGTCGAAGGGGTTCTGCGCCGTCCATTTTCTGTAGGTATCCAGCACCCTTTCATTGAGCCTTGCGCCCTCCTGCAAAAGCCCGTCGATGACGGAAGTGACCTTTGAAACATTCACCATTCCCCCCGAGCCTGTGCCGCTCTTATAATAGTTCAGCTGTATGCGTCCGAATACAGCGATCTCCTCGTCCCTGCTCACGGGCAGCGCCCCGCCGTCGTTCTTCACCATAACGATGCCCTCGGCATTGACCTTTACAGCCTTTTCAACATATTCGTTCCAGTCCAGTACTGCCATTATTATCCGCTCCTTTCATGTCCGGTCTTATCACAAAGCAAACGGCGCCTGCCCATCAGTTCATACGCTGATGCCGTTTACTATAGATTATATCACGGTCCGGCGCTCAAATCAACCCCCGGAGCATTTTTTTGCCTTTGCAGCAGAAAACGCTCCCGCATAGCGGGAGCGCTCTCTGTAAGTTTTGGTAAAGAAGAAGTCGGAAAATATATAGATGTGAAAAACTCTTTAGTAAAGGTCGATATCACAGGACCATGCCCTGGGCGAAAAGTCTTCCCTTTCCATATAGATACGCAGGGTGCTGCCGCCAAGGTACATAGGTTCAAAGCGCAGTCCGGTGTCTGATATATCCTTGATAACGTCCCAGTGTTCCCCGAAAATCATCATGTCAAGGTCTATGCTCGCTTCATAGGAGAAAGGAACACCGTACCAGTCAAAGCTGACCATAGTCAGCTTCGGCAGGCCGTCTATATCGGCGCCGCTGGTCCTGAAAAATACCAGATCGCCGTTGTCAAGAGCAAAGCAGGTCATGGTACCGTTGGGAACGCTGATGGTCTTGTTCTCGTTCACCCAGGTCTTACCGTTGTCGCTGCTGGTGTAGACCTTGTAATATACGTTCCCCATAGCCACCGAGCCTTCATCGCTGTAAAGGGCATAGAGCCTGTTCTCGTCGATGCGGTTGGCCAGTCCCCTCATATGGAGGTCTTCATATGAGATCACTGTATCCTGGGCGGGAGCGCTTTCCTCAGGGACCTTTGTCTCTGCGGGCTTTGCGGCAGTTACTTCTGCCGGGGCCTCATCTTTCACTGGTGCGCTGGTAACTGCCGGCTTTGTCTTTTCGGCAGCCTTCTGGCTGTCTGTGCTCTTTGTCTGCGGGTCCTTAGTATCCGTCTTACCGTTTTCTGTCTTTCTTGTCTCCGTCTTTTTGCTGCCTGCACCAAGCTCGATGACCTTTGGAGCCTCTGAGCTTTTTGTCTCAACTGCCTTTGCGGTCTGGGACTCTGCGGGGGCTTTCTCTTTTTTCTCATCTCTCCCGCTTTTGTCCTGGGCCTTGTCCTCTTTCTTTTCTTCGGCTTTGCTCTCTGTCTTTTCTTCAGCCTTTGTCATGACTTCCTCGCCGTTCTCTGCCGCAGCTGCGTTTTTCCTGACGAGCCTGGCGGTGTCGGTGGTCTTTTCCTCCCTGACATATACAGCGCTGCCTGTGCTGGCGCTGTCATTGTCGGTCATCAGAAAAATACCCGTCGGCACTCCTGCGGTCACGATAACTGCCGTTGCTGCAATGACTATCTTTCTCGTCAGTTCCTCTGTGATCTTTGTTTTCATTTTGATCTCCTCCGTTTGTCTGTTCTTTTGTTTGTTGTTTTGCCTTTCTTTGTCCTGCATCTGTTAGTCGCTGTTGTCTACTCCTTGGTTATAAATTTTTTTATTTTTTTCTTCTGCTCTCTTTTTCTCTCTTTCTGTCTATTAGACGCACGGACCCTCAGGTCGGTTACAACTTTTTTTAAAAAAATTTTCTGACAGAAAAAAAGTCCCCCGGAAAAATTTCCCGGGGGACTGTACAGATCATTTTCAAAAGTATTACTTCATAGCCTCTTCAACAGCAACTGCGCAGGCAACTGTTGCACCGACCATCGGGTTGTTGCCCATGCCTATAAGGCCCATCATCTCAACGTGTGCGGGAACAGAGGAAGAGCCTGCGAACTGAGCGTCACTGTGCATTCTGCCCATAGTGTCAGTCATGCCGTAGGAAGCGGGGCCTGCTGCCATGTTGTCAGGGTGCAGGGTCCTGCCTGTGCCGCCGCCGGAGGCAACGGAGAAGTACTTCTTGCCGGCGTCGGTCCTTTCCTTCTTGTATGTACCTGCAACAGGGTGCTGGAACCTGGTAGGATTGGTGGAGTTGCCGGTGATGGAAACGTCAACGTTCTCCTTCCACATTATAGCAACGCCCTCGGTAACATCGTTGGCGCCGTAGCAGTTGACCTTAGCTCTCAGGCCGTCGGAGTAAGCCTTGCGGAATACTTCCTTTACTTCGCCGGTGTGATAATCCATCTCAGTCTCAACATAAGTAAAGCCGTTGATACGTGCGATTATCTGAGCTGCGTCCTTGCCCAGACCGTTAAGGATGACTCTCAGGGGCTTCTGTCTTACCTTGTTGGCCTTCTCAGCGATACCTATAGCGCCCTCAGCGGCAGCGAAGGACTCGTGGCCTGCAAGGAATGCGAAACACTCGGTGTCCTCCTCCAGCAGCATCTTGCCCAGATTGCCGTGGCCAAGGCCTACCTTACGCTGGTCGGCAACAGAGCCGGGTATGCAGAAAGCCTGAAGGCCCTCGCCGATGGCAGCAGCAGCGTCGGCAGCCCTTGTGCAGCCCTTCTTTATAGCGATAGCGCAGCCTACTGTGTAAGCCCACTTTGCGTTCTCAAAGCAGATAGGCTGTATGCCCTCTACCAGCTTGTATATGTCAAGACCCTTGCTCTGACAGACCTCTGCGCACTCTTCTATGGAATTGATACCGTATTCCTTGATGACAGCAAGGATCTGCTTTTCTCTTCTCTCATAAGATTCAAACAATGCCATTTTACTGATCCTCCTTATTCCTTTCTGGGGTCAACGATCTTAACGGCATCAGCAACTCTGCCGTATTGACCCTGTGCCTTCTCAAAAGCTGTGTTAGCATCGTCGCCAGCCTTGATGAAGTCCATCATCTTGCCGAAGTTCACGAACTTGTAGCCGATGATCTCATTATCCTCGTTAAGAGCAAGACCGGTAACATATCCGTCGGTCATCTCCAGATAGCGGGGACCCTTTGCAAGAGTACCGTACATGGTGCCTACCTGAGACCTGAGGCCCTTGCCAAGGTCCTCCAGGCCTGCGCCTACTACCAGGCCGTCCTCAGAGAAAGCAGACTGCGATCTGCCGTAAACTATCTGTAAGAAAAGCTCTCTCATAGCGGTGTTTATAGCATCGCATACCAGGTCGGTGTTAAGAGCCTCGAGAATGGTCCTGCCGGGCAGTATCTCGGCGGCCATAGCTGCGGAATGGGTCATGCCGGAGCAGCCGATGGTCTCCACCAGAGCCTCCTGTATAATGCCCTCCTTGACATTCAGCGTCAGCTTGCAGCAGCCCTGCTGAGGTGCACACCAGCCTATGCCGTGTGTAAAGCCCGAAATATCCTTGATCTCCTTAGCCTTGACCCACTTTGCCTCCTCCGGTATCGGAGCAGCGCCGTGAGCAACGCCCTGTGCGATAGGGCACATTGTTTCAACTTCGTGCGAATAAATCATTGATAAATACTCCTTTCGGTTATTTGGTCATGCGGAAATAATTCCTCTTTTGCTCCATTCAGAAATAATTCCACTATTAATAATACTACATTTTTCCCTCCGTTTCAAGAGTTTTAACAAAAAATTTTTAATTTCGGCTAACTTGTGAACAAATTCGCCCAAAAGCCCTATCCGGCAAGGTCTATGACAGCTTTGGCCTTTCTCTGATCCTCCTGCCGGGACGGGGCGGTTGATTTTTTCAACGGGATATTGTATAATAATATCATAAGATAATGAAAAGGAGCTGTCATAAAATGGCAAACAGCCACAGTGAGGAAGCCTGCCGGCTTTTCGCAGAAGAGGGACTCAGCTGCGCACAGGCGGTGTTCGTGGCATTCCGTGACCTTACGGGCATGGACGAAAGGACCGCAATGATGCTCTCTTCCTCCTTCGGGGCAGGAATGGGGAGACTCAGAGAGGTCTGCGGGACCTGCTCGGCCATGTTCATGGCGGCGGGACTTCTGTACGGACTGGAGCCGGGGTACAGCTTTGAGGACAAGGCCGAGCATTACAGGCGCATACAGGACCTGGCTGCCCGGTTCAGGGAGGTCCACGGCTCCATAGTCTGCCGGGAGCTTCTGAAAGGCCTTAAAGTCACCTCTGACCCCACCCCCGAAAGGCGCACGGAGCATTACTACAAGGTACGGCCCTGCATAAAGTTCGTCAGGACAGCCGCAGAGATACTTGAACAATACATCGCAGAGCAGGAGAGTGAAGAGTAATGGACATTTCGACAGAAAAAGTGACGGAGGAGGACATCAGGGCATATCTGGGGGCCTACGGCATAAGGGCTTCGGCGGAGCCTGCCGGGGGAGACACTGTGTTTTTGCAGAACAGCGGCTACAGACTGCTGCCAAAGACAGAGTTCGGAGGACTTGACAGCCTCCTGAGAAGGATACCCGGCCTTGGACAGAATGGTCCGGACTACCGGCTTTATTTCGACAAGGGCATGGGAGTCCTTGACAGGGCTGCCCTGCCGGGGGGACTTATCTTTCCCTCAGGCCGCAGCAGCGAACTTTTCAGGGCAGGCTCCTGCGGACCGGCCGCTGCCAAAGCCCTGAAGGAGGTCATAGACCTTGTGAAGAACGACTACTATCTGCGGGCGATGAATTCCCGCATGGCCCCGGCGAAAAAGGTCCTTGGGGACGCCGCCCGCAGCGAAACGGAGGCCATCGTCCTGGAGCTTTCAGAGACTATGGCCGGAGCGGCTGACAGTCCGGCACTTCGCCGTCTTTTCATCACAAAGCTGGAAGACGTAAAAGACAGCGCCCGCCGGTCCCTGCTTTCCCTGGGGACAGAGATATCAAAGGTCTGCGAGGGATACCTTTCCATAAGGGACCGGTCTCCCGCTGTTAAGGCCGCCGCCGCTGACAAGCTGCTGCCGCTGCTGCCGGAGAGCCGCCGTGGGGCCTATATCTATTCCTTTGCCTTTTACTGGCAGACCGTTCTCTCAGCCTGCTTTGCACCGGCCTATCTGAAAGGAGCCTGCGCACAGCTCTATAAGGCCAGGTCGCTCCATAACAAGGGCGCCGACCTTTTAAAGGCCCTATGGAGCGACCTTCAGGAGCTTTCTGAGGATATCCCCGCCCGTGAATGGCTGGGGAATTTTACCTCTCTCTCAAATCTGGGAGTACCTGTGAGGGCGGAGGACCTTGTCCCGCCGGAAGACCTGGAGGAAGGGGAGCTTGACGTGGGCGCCGAAAATCTGAAGGGGCGCATAGTTTCCCGCCTTGACAGCCTTTGCGCAGAGCTTGCGGACATGAAGGCCGTGGTAGACTTTGAAAAGGCCCTCGACCAGCTGGACCTTATCTTCTACCACAGCAAGGCCGAGCTGCTCTGTACCGGCGGCCTTACCTTTATCCGGACGAAAGGGTCCTGAAAAACGAAATGCACAACAAAAACGCCTGACCGTGGTCAGGCGTTTTATCTGTCTTTGCTAACCTATGCTGCTCACTAAGTTCTTCCAGCTGAAGACCGTGTTCAGTCTCCATAAGTCCGCCGCCGTCCTTATCGACATGAAAGAGCTTATGAAGGCTTAGATACAAAGTGCCCCGGGACATCAGAAAACGGTGTTCCTACTGAACAGTAGTTCAAAATAATCTGCTCATTTATCTGTGGTCATTGTTTTGAGCTTTTATCCTCCTGCTGACGGAAGTACTCCTCCGGGGAAAGCTCTAAAAGCCGGTCGGAGGGGGAGCGCATACGGCTGAATTCCTGCTCGGCGGTTATCTCGTTAAATCCTATCTTCAAACGTACCGCCTGCTTGTGGTTGATTATCTCCACCTTGCGGTGCTCGCCGCCGGCCTCGCCGTCAAGGGTCCAGGCGATAGGCTCGGTGCTGCGGATAGAGAGCCGGGAGGTCTTGAAGGTAACGAAATACTTCTCGTTGGTCAGCTTGTTCACCGCAGCGTCAGCCAGGATAGAGCTGAGCTCGATGGGGTTGGTGGGGGTCTTTATCAGGCAGACCTCGAAAAGCCCGTCGTCAAAGCACACGCCCTCCGGCACGAAGTTTTTCATTCCCCCGACGGATATGGAATTTGAGACTATGCCAAGGACAAAATTGCCCTTCGTCACACCGCCGTCGTGCTCGATTATCAGATCGTAGCCTCGTATCTCATTGACACGCTTTATGGCCTCTACAAGATATGCGGCATGGCCGAGCATATTCTTAGACTCCTGGGGGGTCGCATAAGAAACGGAAGTAAATGCCCCGAAGGCCGCAACATAAACGAAATTCTCCCCGTTGAAACTGCCCACATCGTAATCGTAATAGACACCGGTGACGATGGCCTTTGCACAGTCAGAAGGCTTGAGGGGCAGGTTAAGCGACTGGGCCACATCGTTGGTGGAGCCGGCAGGGATATAGCCAAGGGGAGTCTTTTCCGGCAGGACCATCATTGCTTTGACAGCCTCTGAAAGGGTCCCGTCGCCGCCGCTGGTGCAGACTAAGGTGTAGCGGCTGCCGTCCTCGATTATTTTTCTATAGCCGTCCCCAGCGTGCTGGGTAGGGTAGACCGTGACCTCATAGCCGGCCTTGGTGAAAACGTCTGCGATGTCGCTGAGACTGGCCCTTATCAGCCCCTTTCCTGCATGGGGGTTATAAACAAAAAGTACGGTCTTGGTTTTGTTATCCATAGTGAATACCTCTTTCTTCCGGCGCAACAAGGTCTATATCTCTCTTGTGACCTCTGCTCTCTTATCATTTTAACGCTATGAAGATATTTTAGCACAGCCCCCGGCCAAAGTCAAGGGGGAATAGGTAAAAGTGCGCAGCAGGGCCTTTTGTAAGAAATTTACAAAGAAACCGTTAAAAAATTGGCGTAGGCAATCTGCGATATATTTACAGATTATTATTGAAATTTTTTGTGGAATGTGATATAATTATCATAAATTCATAAGGGCCGGGTGCGGCCCGGCGCTTTACGGGGGGATAGGAATGAAAGTAAGATCAAGGACATTGAAGCGGCTGCTCTGCGGGGCAGTCTCACTGGCAACGGCCCTGGCCATGACGGTGACGGTAATGGCAGAGCCGGCGGAGGAGTCGGATATCATTGAGGACGGCGCCGTCCTTTATGAGGACTACGGTGAGAGCGAGGTGCTTTCGGAGCCGGCGGCGGCTGCCACCGGGCAGGTGATCGTCAGCGGCACCTACAGGCAGGACCTGGCAAGGCAGATGGCGGACAAGATAAACGAGTTCCGTCTCAGCGATCCCTGGTATTACAACAGCAGCAATACCAAGGTCTACGCCACAGGGCTGAAAAAGCTCACCTACGATTACAGTCTTGAAAAAATGGCTATGCAGAGGGCTGCGGAGACGGCGATATATTTCAGCCACAGCAGGCCCAAGGGCGGGCTGTGCTTTACTCTTGACAACGAGATGGGGCTGACCTCATATTGGTATTTTGCGGAGAACATCGCTTTAGGCACCAGCAGCGTACAGTCGGTGTTCAACCAGTTTGCTGAGGAGAACGAGAATTATTCCGGACAGGGCCACAGGCGCAATATGCTGACCACTCAGGGCACCTGTGTGGGCATAGGCTGTTTCCAGTACGGGAATATGTATTTCTGGGTAGAAGAGTTCAGGAGCCCTAACGCCAATACCAAGGCCACCACGGCTGACACTTCCAGGAAGGACGTCAAGGTGGACGTGAGCTCCAGCGTGGTATCGAGCGTAACGATGCCGCCTTCCGTGGGCTTGACGCTGAACGTGGGCGGTACGGCGGCGCTGCCTGCCTTTGACATGAAGGCGGTGGTGAAGTCTTCATACTTTACCAGGACTCTCAGCGCTGTGACAAATGTGAGCTATAAGAGCGAGAACACCTCTGTGGCTGCGGTCTCCGGCACCAACGTGACCGGCAAGAGCGCCGGCAGCACCAACATCGTGGCTACAACGACTTATTTAGGGCAGACCTATACGGTAACGTATCCGGTGACCGTCAAGACGGCAGCTCAGGACCTGGCCAATGCAGATGTTACTCTGTCGCCTTCCGCCTATGTTTATGACGGCACTGCCAAGCAGCCCGCAGTTACCGTCAAGATGGGAAACACCGTATTGAAGGCCGGCACTGATTACAAAGCGGAGTATTCTTCAAATATCAAAGCAGGCACCGGCATAGTGAATATCACTGCCGTCGGCAGCAGCTACACCGGCTTTAAATCAAAGGGCTTCACCATAAACAAGCTTGATATCGCAAAGACCCAGATCACGGCGGGTTCTTTCTACTCCAACGGCAGAGCCAGGACCCTGATCGTCAAGTACAACGGCCAGACCCTGGAACAGGGGACAGACTACAGCTTTACCTCCGGAACGGACGGCATAGGCAAGTGCTATGTGGATGTCAAGGGCGTGGGGAGCGTTACAGGCTCGCAGAGAGTATATCTCGGTGACGGCACTGTTTCCAACGACCTGACTATCAATATAGTTGACGCAGGAAAGGGTACGGCGCTCACCAGTGCAAAGATCGTCGTTAAAGACCAGAGCGGCGGCACTTCACAAGTCTCCGGTTACCGGGGCAAGTTCACTCCCAAGCTCGACTACGGTATTTACACCCTGAGCCTCACCTGCTCCGGCAGAGTCACAAGGACTTTCAAGGTAAGCGGCTACAGCGGCGTGTTCACCAGCGATATCCCCCTGGCGATGCCGGGTGACATCGACCTCAACGGTCAGAGGGACTATCTGGACGTTTCGCTGATGATCTCTTTCGTAAACAAGGAGGAGAGCTTTACGGACTACCAGTTCAGCGTGGCAGACCTTGACGGCAACGGTCAGATAGATTATCTTGATCTTTCCACACTGATATCACTTATCTAGTACATCGGCCCCCGCAGGAGCGGGGGCTTTTTGTATGTAATTGTGAACGCAAACTTAATATTTTGCACAGGGGTGAAATGAAAACGTTTTAAAGCTAAGATGGTCCCCCGATTTTAATATTGTCATATTGCAAAGCACAGCGGGAAAGTGTATAATTCTAGTGTAAAGGGTAATATCCAGACCGGAAAGGAAGATGCGCATATGAAAAAATTACTAGCCCTGGCCGCTGCACTGACACTTTTGACTGCCTGCGGCAGCAGCGGGAACGATACAGAAAAAGCCGGTTCTTCAGAGAGCGCCGGGCAGACTGCCTCAGCCGGGGAAAGCGGAGATGAGAGCACCGCAGAGGAGCAGGAGGAGGTCCCCCCTGAGGAGACCGTGAAGGCCGAAGAGGTCAGCGCTCAGCTGCTGGAAAAATACCCTGTCAATGACGGGGCCTATGATGTGAGCCAGGGGGCCAGCGTGAATATGCTGGGGCGCTCGGTGCTTTACACAGGCAATACTGCCAGACTGGCTGCAAAGCTGGAAAATGCCGTGAACAATAACGGCGCCGCAAAGCTCTGTTTCCTGGGTGACTCCATCACCGCAGGCTCCGGTGCGGCTGCGCCCTCAAAGGCCTATGTTAACCTGACAAAGCTCTGGTGGGAAGAGAATATCGGCCCGGACCTGGAGCTGACAAATGCGGGCATAGGTGCGACGGATTCCTACCTTGGCGTTCACCGTGCGGACAGGGACGCTGTGCCGTCGCAGGCTGATATTTACGTCATTGAATTCATAAACGACCAGGATAACGAGTTCTATCAGCAGACTATGGACAGTCTGGTGAAAAAGCTGCTGAGCCAGCCTGGGGACCCGGCGGTCATCATACTGGAGCCGAGCACTGAGGGCGGCGGTTCTCCCCAGTCCGTTCATTTCAAGGCGGCTGTGAAGTATGACATACCTATGATATCCTTCCATGACGCAGTTATCCCGGAGATAGATGCGGGCAATTTCACCTGGAAGGACATTAGTCCCGACAACGTCCACCCCAACAACGACGGCCATGTGATAATGTCCCAGCTCATCACCGGGTTCTTCCAGGATATCATCGACGGACTTGCCGATGCGGATAAGGAGATACCGGCCTTTGACCCGGCGGCTTTTGACAGCCCCTATGAGAACGCACAGCTTGCCAACAGGGACAGCGACTGTGTGACTGTAAAGGACGAGGGGACCTTCACCGGGGCCGCTGAGTTCCAGAGCTATTTCCAGAACGGCTGGTCCTCTGAGAGCGGCGGAAGTGTGACCTTCGAGATAAAGTGCAGGAATTTAGGACTTCTCTACGAGAAGAACACCTCCGGCAAGTTCGGCACGGTAGCCGTCAAGGTGGACGATGAGAGCGCTGTGCTGATCGACGGCAACTTCCCCGGCGGCTGGGGCAATTACGCCAAGGCTGACTCCATTTACAGCTCTGATGAAGAGGCTGTACACACCGTCAAGGTCGAGTTCATCGACGATGAGATGCCTAAGTTCAACATTTTCAGCTGGCTGGTCTCATAAAACAGATCACCGGGCAGTACTCACAAAGGGTACTGCCCGGTCTTTTTGTTCGTTATGAGGTGTCTGTCAAAGCAGATACAGGTCATCGGTGAAGTAGCTGCCCTCTTCTTTATCCAGGCGCCAGAAGAATACCGCAGAGGGGTCAAGGGTCAGTACGTCGCCCCTTTTGATCTCGGCTTCCTCGTTGTCGTCAAGGACTGTCAGGGTGCCGTCAGGAGCGGGGGAGGTGTAGACATAGCCGTAGTCCCCCTGAGGGTCGTAGCCGTCAGTCTCGTTATATTCCTCGCCCTCCAGTCTGACTCTTACGCCTATGACTATCGAAGAGTCTTTCGGGTGGCCCTTAAAGTACTCAAAGGCCTTGGGGAAAGTCTCACGGGCCTTCATCTCCTCATTGAGCCCCTCTTTGTAGGGCTGACGGTAGGTCAGGGAGTCAAAGTCCTCCGCAGTCAGTTCTCCAAGCTTTTTGCCCCTTCCGTTTCTGATATCGGCTGCGCTCAGGTATATCACCGGCTCCGCAAAGGTCCCGGCGTCCTGCACATCAGGCCGGAACGGGGTCCAGGAATAACAGAGCCTTGTTCCCTTCTCGTTGTAGATGCCAAGGTAGGCCTTCGTGCCCTCGTCAGGCATATGGCGGTCGTAACACAGCCACATATTTATCCTCATCAGCAGGTCGGCAGTCACGTCGATAAGCTCCGGCTCCACATCGAAGACTGTCATTTCCCTCGCCCCGGCATTAGCGTTGCCGAAGGTCATGAGGATGGCGTGCTCACCGTCCTGGGAGCTGTAGGCTGCCACCCGGCAGAGATAGTCCGCCGAGACGTCGGTATCGCACTGAGCCTACTGCAAAGCAAAGGCAGCCGGCAGGAAACGTTTGTGAGACATATCCAGCAGCACCGGGGACTCCTCGGTGTTCACCTGGGAACAGAGCTTTATGAGCTTGTGCATTGCCATTCCCACAGCCCTGTCCTCCGCCCGCAGGCTGAAAAACATACAGGTCCGTTCTTCACTGATAAGCTCCTCGATGGCATTTTCAGGAAAAATGCCGTAGGGCGCCATGCTTTCAGATATCTCAGGGTCAAGCTTCTGAACAGTTACGGCATATTCCGGCAGGCTCCCGCCGTCCTTTGTCCGGGGGATAAAATAAAGAAAAGGCTCCTCATCGTCCTTTGAGATAGTCACGTCCTCGCAGCCTTCCAGGTCCTTTATAATGTCGCATATGAGCTGCGGGTGGGGAAGACTTTCGCTGCTGCCGTAGGGGACGCCTATAGTCAGAGGGACGGTCCTTATCTTGCCGTGGATAGGCAGATCCAGCTCCGTGACCGGTGCGTCGGGGTAAGCAAAGCTCAGCAGCCCGTTAAAGATGCTGTTGCCGTTTCTGGCGTCGAACTTGTCTGCAAGGTCCTTTGCGGCGCTGAAGAAGTATCTCTCCAGTGCGCCGGTGGGTGTGCCGTCCTCATTTTCTTCAAGACCTGAGTCCTTTGGCATGGGTACCCTCAGCACCTCTGCGCCGGTCTCTGCGGCCCGGCGGAAGAACCTGGCGGCAGCGTCAGCGAAGTGGAATTTCGTCTTTGGGTTCTTTATGCGGAAAAACCGCATGGTATTGGCGGCCACAAGGTCATATGCCCTTTGCAGATCAATGAACGTATAGGCTCTGACGGCAACGGCGATGGCCTCGAAGAAATTCTCCTCGTCACCCTTGATAAGGGGCATCATCAGGTCAGCATAGTAGCCCGCCTCATCGTAGCGGCCCTCTCTGGCGAAGTGGTCGCAGAAGTCCATATAGGTAGTCTCCGGCACCTCTCCGCAGGTGACGTTCCTTTCGATCATGCTCCCCAGCATTTCCACCGCCCTGCGTTCGGAGCCGAACTCAAGCTCGAATTTAGCCCCTGCGCTCTCCTCGCAGGCTGCGCAGTCGCTCAGGTCGGTCCGGTCAAAGGTCGGGTATTTTTTATAGCACTCTATGGCAAGCTCCCTGTCAACGGTCTTATAGAACTCCATCTTTTTAAGATAGCAGGTCCTCTCCGTATAGCCAAAGCGCAGGCAGTATTCACGGAACTTCTCAAAATAGCCCTCCGCCTGCTCCCTGGTTATCTGATAGTAGTCGCAGCTGTCCTCCACCACCCATTTGAAGGCCCGCATGAATTTCAGCGGTTCCAGCTCATCGGGATACTTTTCAAACATTGCCATGAATTCCGGGAACATTATGATCGCCCTGAAATTGTCATCGTGGAAAATAGAGTGTTCAATATAACGGTAGCGAAGCTCCAGGGACAGCCGATGGTCATTTTCATTGTCGGCCTCGGCTATACATTTTTTCAGATAGTCCAGTCTTTCCGTGCCCTTGGGCAGGGTATAGTAAAAGCTTTCATCAAACATTGTCCGCATCTCCTTTTTCATTTTTCGGTATCCGTTTATTATGATACCATGTCTGACCGCTTTCGTCAAGTCCCGGCCCGGACCCTTTGGCGCCGGAGTGAATAGTATATAGGGCAGGGACTCTCCTTTGAAATTTCTCTGACTGATGATTATTTCTTTCTCTGGGGGGAATAATACTACCAGACAGGGATCTCGGAAAAATATCAGAAAAAAGAAGGAGTGTTTTTTGGTGATAGTCCACAGAGGTGATATCTATTATGCTGACCTCAGCCCGGTGGTAGGCTCGGAGCAGGGAGGATTAAGGCCCGTGCTGATCGTCCAGAACGACGTCGGCAACCGCCACTCGCCCACGGTCATAGCTGCCGCCATCACAAGCAGGCAGGATAAGGCAAAGCTCCCCACCCATATAGCTCTGGGCGCCCAGAGCTGCGGCCTTTCCCGTGACTCGGTGGTCCTTCTGGAGCAGATACGTACATTAGACAAAAGGCGGCTTCGGGAGAAGATGGGGTCCCTGGACCACAGCTCCATGAGCGCCGTTGACAATGCACTGTCTGTAAGCTTCGGCCTTAACGGGTAAAAAAAGCAGCCGTCCTCAGGACTGGGGACGGCTGCGCAGTCTGACCGGCGGACCGGCCAGCAGACTGCGGATTTGACATTTCGTCGGAAATATGCTATAATGCAATTCGTGAGCAGGCTATACGGTAGCGGGGACGGTCACGTCCATGAGGAAAGTCCGAGCATCACAGAGCAGGATAGCTGATAACGTCAGCCGAGGGCGACCTCCGAGCCAGTGCAACAGAGAGATACCGCCTGTTAGTTCATAGCAGGTAAGGGTGGAAAGGCGGGGTAAGAGCCCACCGGAGTGCGGGAGACCGCACTGCCATGTAAACCTTATCCGATGCAACGCCAATGGCAGCCGAAAGGTCAATGGCTGCTCGTCAGACCTTAGACTGTAGGCGGCTTGAGCTGCCGGGCGACCGGCAGCCTAGATAGATTACCGTACCAGACAAAACTCGGCTTACAGGTCTGCTCACTTTTATCGAAAAAGCGATCAGCCGCCCTATCGGACGGCTGATCTTTCTTTTTATAAAGCCCTGGGGCTTTATGCTTATAGTAAGGAGCAAAATTTATCTCTTTACGTTGAATGCGCCCATGCCGGGATACTCGGCGGAGTCACCGAGCTGCTCTTCGATCCTGAGGAGCTGGTTGTACTTTGCAACTCTCTCGGACCTGCTGGGTGCGCCGGTCTTGATCTGGCAGGTGTTGAGCGCAACGGCCAGGTCAGCGATGGTAGTGTCGGCAGTCTCACCGGAGCGGTGTGAAGAAATTGCGGTATAGCCGGCCTTATGAGCCATCTTGATAGCCTCCAGAGTCTCAGAAACAGAGCCTATCTGGTTGAGCTTGATAAGGATAGAGTTGCCTGCCCCGAGGCTGATGCCCTTTGACAGTCTCTCGGTGTTGGTAACGAACAGGTCGTCGCCTACCAGCTGTACCTTCTTGCCCAGTCTCTCGGTCATTCTCTGCCAGCCTTCCCAGTCCTCTTCATCAAGGCCGTCCTCGTTGGAGATTATAGAATACTTGTCCACCAGGGCCTCCCAGTGAGCGATAAGCTCGTCAGAGGTGAACTCTTTGCCGCTCTTGGGCTGCTTGTAGAAGCCCTTGCCCTTTTCGCTCTTCCACTCAGAGGAAGCGGCGTCCATAGCGATCATGAAGTCCTTGCCGGGTTCAAAGCCGGCAGCCTTTACAGCCTCAAGTATCTTCTCGATAGCCTCTTCGTCGCTCTTGAGCTTGTTGGGAGCAAAGCCGCCCTCGTCGCCTACAGCGGTAACGTCGCCCATGTCCTTGATGAGCTTTTTCAGAGTGTGGAACACCTCAGCGCACCATCTCAGCGCCTCCTTGAAGGATGGAGCGCCTACAGGCATTATCATGAATTCCTGAGTATCCACAGCGCTGTCAGCGTGTGCGCCGCCGTTGAGGATATTCATCATGGGGACAGGCAGCTTTGTGCCCTGGATACCGCCTAAAAATCTGTAGAGAGGGATATCGAGAGAAGTGGCAGCTGCTCTTGCGCAGGCTATGGAAACGGCCAGGATAGCGTTTGCGCCGAAGTTAGACTTGTCCTTTGTGCCGTCGGCCTTTATCATAGCCTTATCAACAGCGTAGATATCAGATGCGTCCATACCGGTGATGATATCGGCGATGGGACCGTTGATGTTTGCCACTGCCTTCTCAACGCCCTTGCCTAAATATCTTTCGCCGCCGTCACGAAGCTCCAGAGCCTCGAATTCGCCGGTAGATGCGCCGGAGGGAGCGGTGCCTCTTGCAACAGTGCCGTCAGCCAGAGTGATCTCGGCCTCGACTGTGGGGTTTCCTCTTGAATCGAGGATCTCACGGCCTACTACCTTTTCGATTTCCAAGTAATCCATAAATATTAACTCCTTTAACGTTTATTGATTAGTTCAAGCAAACTAACTACAGATATAATACCACATCAGAAGAAGTTTGTCAAGAGCGGGTCGGGACTATCTTGCCCTGTGGGGACAAAAATATCCCCCGCAGGGTGCGGGGGAGGGAAGATCTGTGCCGGATACCGTATCACTCAGTTTCGGCTATGAGCCTGATGTTCCTTACGATGACGTCATGGAGCAGCTCTACCTCGTAGTCGCCTATGATAGGCTCCAGGTGTGAACCGCCCACGCCGGAATCATCGGTCAGGAAGACGTAGTTGCTGTTGGTGCTGATGGCTAAGGCTCTGCCGAAGAGCTCAGTCTCTCTTTCGCTGTTTGAAGATACCACGGGAATGATGTGTATGCCCTTTTCGGCGGCAGCCTTCACGGCGTTGGTCACGGTCTCGGCCTTTTCGTCATGAGGAGGTGCGTCAAAGATAAGGAAAGCGACCTTGTTTGCGTCAGTGCTCCATACGCCCTCACGGTCCATAGTCTCGTCCAGTATCTCTGCCACTGCCTCGGGCCAGTCTCCGCCGCCGTCAGCATATTCGGCGTTGATAAGGGCCTGAAGTTCCTTCACATCGGTGGTGAAGGGGTTGGTCTTGGTGACATAATCATCTCCCTCGTCACGGTAGAAGTTCACAGAAAAGCTGATGTTCTGGTCCGATTCGGATACTTCCTTGGCGATGGAAGAGAAGTCCTTCTGGAGATAGGCTATCTCGTCGCTCATGGAGCCGGTGGTGTCAAGAATGAACATTACCTCGGTCTTGCCGTAGGTCTGGCCGCCCTCAGTCTCAAGCTCCACGCTGACGGTGGAAGAAGAAACTGTGTTGCCCTGACCGTCGCCCTCGGCCTTGGAGCTTACCTCGGCTGATGCTGAGCCGGCCCTGACCTCTGCGATCTCCTGCCCGGCGGTGTAAAAGAGATAGGCCTTGCCCTCACGGTCGGAAACGGCGGTCCATACAGGGCTGCCGTCCTTGTCGTAGAGTGTGACGGTCTGGTTCTTGCACGGCTCTCCGCCCTGGGTAAGAGTGACCTCAACTCTGTTGCGGGGGTCAAGTCCGTAGGACGGGAAGGATATGGTGCCGTTATTTACCAGGTTTGCAAAAAAGCCCCAGTTGTTAAGATCGTTCCACTCTCCTGCGGTCAGCACGAAGGCCTCGCCGGGGTCTGTCTCAGGCTCTGCTTCCTCAGGGAGCACCTCAGTCTCGCCTGCTTCCGGCATCTCGCCGCTCTCGCCGCCGAACGCAATGTCGAAGGCCTCGTCGCCAATCACACCGTCAACAGCGCTCTTCTCAGTCAGGAAAGCGCCGTCAAGAGCCATGTCGTCCATGATCTCATATCTTTCTTCTGCCGCATCGCCTGTAGTGGCCTCCTCGGCGATCTCAGCTTCGCCGTTGGTGGCAGCTTCTTCGTCGGCAGTCTCGCCGCCGTCGGACTTCCTTTCGGTGTCCGCAGCCACGGCGTTCTTTGTTATCCCACCGCTTTTAGAATCGTCTGTCTGACCGCAGCCTGCGGTAACGGCAGCCGTCATCATCAGCGCAGCAGCCAGGGACAGTATCTTCTTAGCCTTTGAAATATTATTGGTCTTCATATCGTGATCCTCCTTATTTTTCTTTAGCAGCTTACCCCAAAACCGGGGGCTGAACATCTTTGTTTGTGTTCAGTATATATACGGCTGCAAAAGATAAAATTTATGGCGGAATATTTAACAAATATCCCGCCAGAGAATTGTGCATATCCTACAAAATTTGTGTACCAACATTATCAATACCGAATTCATGGACCTGCCAGCCCCCAAGGCCGGCGTTGTCCAGAGAAAATTTCATCTTCCCGGCAAAGTATTTGTTCTCCTCGTCCACTATTGCCATGACCGTAGGGCCGGCGCCGCTTATGTAGGCCGCATAGGCCCCGTGGGTATAGGCGATATCGAATACCTCCCTGCAATCGGGTATCAGCTCCATGCGGTAGGGTTGATGGAGCTTGTCGTGGACTGCGGTGCGAAGGTTCTCGAATTTCCCCGTCAGCAGGGACGCTGAGAACAGCGCCGCCCTTGAGAGATTGAACACGGCGTCCTTATGTGAGACTTCCTTCGGCAGGCAGGCTCTTGCATCCTCGGTCCTCAGCTCGAAGTCCGGTATTATGGCCGCAAATCTCAGCTTCGTATAGACCTCCTGCTTTACCCAGTGGACCTTCCTGCCGTCAAAGACCGCAGTGACTATGCCGCCCAGGAGCGCCGGTGCGGTGTTGTCGGGGTGGCCCTCTATCTGGGCGGCCAGGTCCACCAGGTCGTCCTTTGTCAGAGGGTCTCCGAGCATTTTGTTTGCGCCCACCAGTCCGGCGATTATGCAGGCCGATGAGGACCCCAGGCCCCTTGCCATGGGTATATTGCTGTGCTGTCTGAGCCGCAGCCCCGACAGCTTCCTGCCGCAGACCGCATATAGGTCCTTTGCGGAAACGTAGATGAGATTATTCTCGTCCGTGGGGACCTCCACCCCGTCAGCGGAAGAGATATCCACTTCATCGCACTCTTCCATCTCGACGTAATTATAGAAGGTCAGGGCAAGTCCCAGTGCATCGAAGCCTGCGCCCAGATTGGCCGAGGTGGCCGGTATCTGAATTTTCATATCTCACCTCTGCTGTGTTAGTTTTCCATAGGTCTGACTCTGAGGGCCACGCCCACTGAGTCGGCCACTTTCTGAGACTTAGCGATCTCTTCCTCGCCGATGATGTCCACCACTGTCAGCACCACATTGGGGACATACTTTTTCATATTTTCAGCAAAGCTGAGCATTTCGGCAAAGCAGTCCTTATCCTTCCACCTGGGCCTTGTTATGGCCATATAGGCCGCAGGGTCCGAAGCGTTCAGGCTGATGGAAACGGTGTCGATGAGTCCCTCGAAAAGCGGCTCACACTTCTTTTCGTGTATAAGGTCCGCAAGGCCGTTGGTATTGAGCCTTATGGGGGTCTTGCAGACGGAGCGGATATATCTTGCCGTATCCAGCAGGATATCCAGCTCGCTGGTAGGCTCGCCGTAGCCGCAGAAGATTATTTCTTTGTATGAAGAAAGGTCCCGTGTCCTGAGGTTTTCCAGCACTTCCTCCATGGTGGGCTGATGTTCCAGCCACAGCGGGTCTGAGCCGTAGGCGCCGTCCCCGTTCTGTCTCAGGCAGAAGGTGCAGGCGCAGGGGCATTTATTTGTGATGTTAAGATATAGCTTTCCCCACAGTTCGTAGGAAATGGTCATTGCTGTTTTTTTCATTTTACTTCACTCCATGGGTCTGTTTTTTGGTGGTCGTGGTCTTTCGGTTTGCGCCCTGAACAGCGCCGATGCTGCGGATACTCAGTTTTTCGGGGGCTTTTGTGAAGAATAGTTTTCCCCTGCCCCCTTCCCGAAGACTTTTTACCCGGTGCGTTTTACAGGGTCTGAAGGGCTTTGTTCAGGGACTCGGTATCCTCTATATTTACTGCGTTCTTGCCTTTGAGTGTCTTTTTCACCAGGCCAGTCAGCACCTTTCCGGGTCCTAATTCAATGAAATTCTCATATCCCTCCTGCTCCATCAGGGCAAGCTCAGAGGTGAACCTTACCGGCGATACTATATGCCTTGTAAGCAGCTCCGCCATGCTGTTGAAATCGGTGAGCTTTGTGCCAAGGACGTTCGAGAAAAAGTCCTTCTCAGCAGCCTTGTAGCTCACAGTCCCGGCGGTCTGCGAGAATTCCTCTGCCGCCCCTGCCATGAGCTTTGAATGGAAGGCAGAGGCCACGTTGAGCTTGATGGCCTTTTTCTTCATAGCCGCAAATCTCAGCGCCGCAGCCTCGCAGGCCTCAGCTTCTCCGGCGATGACGGTCTGCACGGCGGAATTGTAGTTCACCGGCACTACATAGCCCTCAGTCTCTTCGCAGACCCTTTCTACCTCTTCTGCGTCAAGGCCGATGATGGCATACATTGCGCCGCTGCTGTTCTCAGCGGCCTTCTGCATGGCGGACGCACGGGCCTTGATGAGCTTGAATCCGTCTTCCATGGACACTACCCCGGCGGCCACCAGCGCAGCGTATTCTCCCAGAGAATGACCTGCCACGCCGTCAAAGTCTATGCCCTCGGCTCTTGCAGCCTCGAAGGCGGCTAACGAGCAGGCCATGATGGCCGGCTGTGAATTGACGGTCTTGTTCAGCTCCTCCGCCGGGCCTTCAAAGGCTGTCTTTGCGATATCGCAGCCGAGGATCTCGCCTGCCTTGTCGAAAACTGCCCTTGCAGCGGGGTATTTTTCGCAGAGCTCTCTGCCCATTCCCACATACTGCGAACCCTGGCCTGAGAATAAAAATACGGTTTTTGACATTTTACTTCCTCCTTGATATCTTCTCCCGGTCCTTCGGCTTTGTCAGCTTTTTGTCAAAGCGGCAGGAACAGGAAGATCTATTGTAATAATATTTAATTATTCAAAGACTTTTTTAAAAATAGTCACATAATATTAACTAACGGTCGGGATATTATGAAAAATTCCCCAAAATTTTAAAATAGGGCCGAGTTGTTCATAATTTGTTATTGAATTACGGCTCCAAAAAGGTTTATAATTAATGTAATGGGCTTTTTGCTCTGCCGCAAAGCGTGCGGGACATGAGCGCAGGCCCTTTCACATATACAATTATAACACAGTTCTGCCCAAGATACAATAGCGGCAGTTAAAATTTTCACAGTTAATTTTCTAAGGGGGATATGTAAATTGTCACAGGCGAAGAAGGTAACAGGCATCCATGTAAAAGGCATAGGCAAATACGTTCCTGAAATGGTGGCCACCAACGAGGACTTTGCGAAGATAGTTGACACCAGCGACGAATGGATAACCCAGCGCACCGGCATAAAGACCCGGCACATCACCAACGGAGAGCCGACCTATTATCTTGGTGCGAAGGCTGCGAAAGCGGCCATTGCCGATGCGGGCATCAGCCCTGAGGACATCGACCTTATCATCACCGCCACGGTGACGCCGGACTTTTTCACCCCCTCCACCGCCTGCCTTATCCAGCGGGAGATCGGGGCCGTAGGTTCTATGGCGATAGACATAAACTGCGCCTGCACAGGCTTTGATTACGGCATTGATATGGCAAGGCGCTATCTTCTGGCCGAGGACGGGGTCGATACCGTTCTGCTCATAGCTGCGGAGGAGCTTTCAAAGTTCACCGACTACACTGACAGGTCAAGCTGCATACTTTTCGGGGACGGTTCTGCGGCTTTCGTGCTTGAAAGGAAGAAGGACACGCTCTATTCCTCCTATCTGGGCGCCGACGGCACCGGGGCGAAGTTCCTGGTATCGAGAGCCATGAGGTCCGAGAACGCTTTCAGGACCAATAAAGAGGAATTCGACATGGATATGCCTGCCACAAAAGCTCACTATTTCACTCAGGACGGCAAGGAGGTCTATAAGTTCGCCACCAGGACCCTGCCGATAGCTGTGGAAAAGGCCTGTGAGAAGGCCGGCATCGCTCCGGAGGACCTGGACGCCATAGTCCCCCACCAGGCCAATGTCAGGATAATCGAGACGGCCGCAAAAAATCTGGGAGTCTCCATGGACAAGATGGTGGTATATATCGACCGCTACGGAAATACTTCCTCCGCATCTATCCCCATAGCCTTCTGCGACGCAGTGGCTGAGGGCAGGATACGCCGGGGGGACAAGGTCTGCCTGGTAGGCTTCGGCGGCGGACTGACCTATGCGGGGATAGTTTTCGAGTATTGACATAAGTCCCCATTTTCCGCAGGAAATATGGGGTAACATATAGAGGTAAGAGCTATGTTTGGAGCAAAGACATCCAGGGACCTTAAGGATACCGAGCCGGATTTTCTGAAGAAAAAGAAGGAGGTCGGGGGAATGGTGGGGCTGAGAGAGCTTTACCATATCTCGGGACTGAGTGCGCCGGCGGAGGAGAGGTGCGACCTTATCCTGAGCGTTAACAGCATTTATATCGGTTTCGGGGGACGGTGGGAGCAGCTGAGCCTGAGCTTTGCAGATGAGATGCTGGTCATGGACCGTTCTGAGCTGGAGGAGGCCCTGAAGAGGGACCCGGGCAGTCAGTTCTATAACTACCTTGCCTACGGTCCTCCGGGACTGTTAGCCTATGGGGGCATTGAGCCGCCGGGGATAGTAAAAAAGCTCGGGCACTGTTATATGCTGATAAAGAAAGGGTCTGTCTATACCAGCGACTTTGCGGGTATGCAGGCCGAGGCCAGGCAGACCTTCGCAAATACGGGACGCAGCTTTGCGGACACGGGCACCTACAGAGAGATGAAACAAAGGGAATACGAGGGCCGTGACAAACGGTACGACTATATCTGTCTTCGTGTGGGCAGAGGCTCCGGGTACATCGCAAAGAATATAAAAAAGAAGTTTGACGAGCTGAAAAACAACAGAAGAGATACTTTCGTTCCCCAGAGGAACAGATAAAAGCAAGAGGAGAGTTGAAGATGACCACAGCAAAAACAAGGATAACGGAACTTTTAGGCATTAAATATCCCATATTGCAGGGGGGCATGGCCTGGGTGGCCGAACACACCTTAGCATCGGCAGTGACCAATGCAGGCGGCGCCGGGATAATCGCAGGCGGCTCTGCACCCATAGACTACCTCAGGGAGCAGATAAGGCTGACAAAGGCCGCCGTGGGGGACAAGCCCTTCGGCGTGAACATAATGCTCATGAGCCCCAACGCCGATGACCTTGCAAAGCTGGTCATAGAGGAGGGCGTGCCTTTCGTTACCACCGGCGCCGGAAACCCCGGCAAATATATGGCGGAATGGAAGGCAGCAGATATAAAGGTGATACCCGTGGTGCCTTCGGTGGCCCTGGCTAAGAGAATGGAAAGAAGCGGCGCAGACGCTGTTATCGCAGAGGGCACTGAGTCCGGCGGACATATAGGCGAGAACACAACTATGTGTCTGGTGCCGCAGGTAGTTGATGCGGTGGGGATACCTGTCATAGCGGCCGGCGGCATAGCCGACGGCAGAGGTATAGCCGCAAGCCTTATGCTGGGGGCAGAGGGCGTTCAGGTGGGAACAAGATTTCTGGCCTCTGAGGAATGTCAGATACACCCCACCTATAAGGAGCTGGTAGTAAAGGCCAAGGACACCGACAGCGTGGTCACAGGCAGGACCACAGGTCATCCCTGCCGCAACGTCAAGACCAAGTTCCTCAAGGAGCTGGCCAGGAGAGAGATGGAGGGCGGCATCGACCCTGATGAGTTCGAGAGGATCACTCTCGGTGCGCTGAGAAAGGCCGTTCAGGACGGCAACCTGGAAGAGGGGTCCTTCCTGTGCGGCGCTATCGCAGGAATGATAGGCGAGGTAAAGCCCTGTAAGGATATAATAGAAGAAATGTTCAGCCAGGCTGAGGAAGTTCTGAGCAGGTAAGGACCGTGGAGGATATGGCTCCGTTCCGGCCGAAGCGACCGTTTCGGCGGAAGGCTGGAGGAAAGACCATAGCAAACGGATAGACGGAGGAGAATAAAATGGCAACAGCATTGATAACAGGTTCGGCCAGAGGCATAGGGGCGGCCATCGCACTAAGACTGGCTGAGGACGGATTTAACATAGCCCTCAATGACATCAGCGGGGATATGTTCAAAGACAACAGCATAGAGGAAGAGATAAGGGCAAAGGGCGTTGATGTGGAGAAGTTCATATGCGACGTGTCGGACTATTCACAGGTGGAGGAGACGGTAAAGGCTGTCAAGGCCAGGTTCGGGACCATCGACGTGCTGGTCAACAACGCAGGGATAACCCGTGACGGGCTGATGGCAAGAATGAGCGAGGAGCAGTATGACCTGGTAGTGGCAGTAAATCAGAAGAGCGTTTTCAATATGTCGAAATTCGTTGGAAATGTTATGATGAGACAGAAGTCCGGCAGGATAATAAATCTTGCATCTGTTGCCGGAGTTTACGGCAACCCCGGGCAGATAAACTATTCGGCCACCAAGGCCGCCATCATCGGCATGACCAAGACAGTGGCCAAGGAGTTAGGCTCAAGAGGGATAACCTGCAACGCAGTGGCGCCGGGCTTTATAAAGACCCCCATGACCGACAAGCTCACCGATGAGCAGAAGAACGCAATGCTCGGGCAGATCGCCATGAAGAGATTTGGCGAGGTGAAGGATATCGCAGGCGTGGTGTCCTTCCTGGCGTCTGAGGACGCAGCCTATGTGACCGGACAGGTCATCGAGATAAGCGGCGGCATAATGATGTAAGGTCAGCAGGGGACAGTCATTCAGGGCGGAGCAGGTCCGTCAGCGTAGGTTTTTGGAGGTATTTTCAGAATGAGAAGAGTAGTTATAACGGGCATGGGCACCGTAAACCCTCTGGGCAGGGGCGTGGAGGAATTCTGGGAGAACATAAAGGCAGGGAAGAACGGTCTGAGTTTTATCGACCAGTTCGATGCATCGGATTTCCCGGTGAAGATAGTGGGCGCCGTAAAGGATTTTGACCCGGGTGAGTACATAGACAAGAAGGAAAGCAGGAGAATGGACCGCTTCACCCAGTTTGCGCTTTGCGCATCTCTTGAGGCTATGAAAAACGCCGGCACAGACCTTAAAGATCTGGACCCTTTCAGAGTCGGGGTGATAATCGGCGTAGGCGTCGGGGGACTGAACCTGACCGAGAGCGAGGTCACGAAGTTCAACGTAAAGCCCGATAAGGTCTCGGTGTTTTTCATACCGATGATGATAGGGAACATGGCCGCAGGCACTGTGGCTATGAAGACCGGGTTCAAGGGCGACAACTACTGCACCACCACCGCCTGCTCGTCGGCGACCCACGCCATAGGCGAGGCTTTCAGGAAGATAAAGGACGGCTATCTTGACGCCTGCATATGCGGCGGCGCTGAGGCCTGCATATCAAGATTTGCACTGAGCGGTTTTGCGAATATGAAAGCCCTTTCCACCGCAGAGGAGCTGGATAAGGCGTCAACTCCCTTCGACCTCAACAGACAGGGCTTCGTTCTGGGAGAGGGCGCAGGCATACTTGTGCTCGAAGAGTATGAACACGCAAAGGCAAGGGGCGCAGACATCATCGCCGAGGTCGCCGGCTATGGCGCTACAGGTGACGCTTATCACATGACAAGCCCCTCTCCTACAGGCGAGGCCGCCGCTCATGCCATGAAGATGGCATATGAGGAGGCGGGACTTAAAGGCGGGGACGTGGATTACATCAACGCCCACGGCACTTCTACGGGCCTTAACGACAAGTATGAGACTAGTGCAATAAAGCAGGCTCTGGGTGAAGAGGCCGCAAGAAAGTGTGTGATAAATTCCACCAAGTCCATGACGGGACACCTGCTGGGGGCCGCCGGGGGGATCGAGGCCATCGTTACGGCGCTTTCCATAAAGAACGGCTTTGTCCACCAGACCATCAATTTCACCACCCCGGACCCTGAGTGCGACCTGGATTACTGCACCGAGGGCAGCCGTCAGCTCGATATAAGAGCGGCGCTTTCAAATTCCCTGGGCTTCGGGGGACATAATGCGACCATATGCCTTAAAAAGGTCACAGACTGACCGCAGAACAAGGAGTGACGTTGAATGAGCGAAAAGATATACGGTCAGTTTGACCTGGAAACTATAGAAAAGCTTGCGGAGATCGTGGAGCGCAGGGAGCTTTCGGAGATCACTCTCTCCGACGGCGACAGGACCATCACCGTAAAGGGTAAGAGGTGTCCGCCCCCTGCTCCGATGACGCCTCCTATGCAGATGATGCCGCCTGCGCCGATGGCCAGCGGTGCGGGACCTGTGGGTCCTATGGCGCCGGGAGGTCCGGCGGGGACGCCGGCGGGCCAGCCCCTGGGACAGTCCGGCAAAGAGGTAAAGGCCCCGATCGTCGGGACCTTCTATGCAGCGCCCTCACCTGATTCAAAGCCATTTGTCAGCGTAGGCGACAGGGTGAATAAGGGAGATACCATATATATCATCGAGTCCATGAAGGTCATGAGCGAGGTGCAGAGCGAGTTTGACGGCGTTGTCAGGGAGATAACCGCCAAAAACGGCGACCCTGTGGAATACGGCCAGACCGTCATGATACTGGAATAGGAGGAACGGCAAGATGGCAGTTCTCATGAACAAGGAACAGATAATGGAGGTCATCCCTCACAGGGACCCCTTCCTGCTGATAGATGAGATAAACGAGCTGGAGGTGGGCAAGAGGGTCAAGGCCACCAAGTATATAAAGGAAGACGACTTCTGGTTCAAGGGACATTTTCCTCAGTATCCGGTGACTCCGGGCGTGCTGATGGTGGAGATGTGCGCACAGGCCGGGGCAGTGGCACTGCTGGCTCTTCCTGAGAACAAGGGCAAGATAGGCTTTTTCGGCGGCATCAACGACTGTAAGTTCCGCACACAGGTGGTGCCGGGGGACAGGCTGGATATAGAGGTGGAGATAATCAAGGTCAAGGGACCCATAGGCGTAGGCAAGGCCCTCGCCACCGTTAACGGCAAGAAGGCAGTTTCGGCAGAGATAACCTTTGCCATCAAGTAAGTCAGCTCTGCTGCGGGAGGAAGAAAATGTTCAAAAAGGTGCTTATCGCCAACAGAGGCGAGATAGCGGTGAGGGTGATCCGTGCCTGCCGTGAGCTTGGCATACATACGGTGGCGGTGTATTCCACCGCCGACAGGAACGCTCTTCACGCCATGATAGCCGACGAAGCCGTCTGCATAGGCGGCCCTCAGAGCAAGGACAGCTATCTGAACGTCAGGGCGCTCATCTCCGCCTGCGAGATAACCGGGGCGGAGGCTATCCATCCCGGGTTCGGCTTTTTGTCGGAGAACCCGGCCTTCGCCAGGACCTGCGAGAAGTGCGGGATAGTTTTCATAGGCCCCAGGGCACATTCCATAGAGATGCTCGGGGACAAGGCCGCCGCTAAGGAGACCATGAAGGAGAACGGGGTCCCGGTCATCATGGGCAGCGACGGCGCCATATCCAATATCCATGCCGCAAAGACCCTTTCAAGGGACCTGGGCTATCCGGTGCTGGTAAAGGCGTCGGCCGGCGGCGGCGGAAGAGGCATAAGGGTCGTCAGGAGCGAGGAGGAGCTGGAGCCGCAGATGAAGGCTGCAAGGCAGGAGGCTCTGGCTTGTTTCGGCAATGACGAGGTCTATATCGAAAAATTTATCCAGGACCCCAAGCATATCGAGATACAGATACTCGCTGACAATTACGGCGACGTTATCTACCTTGGCGAAAGGGACTGCTCTATGCAGAGGAGAAACCAGAAAGTCCTGGAGGAGGCGCCCTCGCCGGCACCCTTCATGACACAGGAGCTGAGGGAAAAGATGGGTAAGGCCGCCTGCACCGCTGCAAGGGTCTGCGGCTACCGCAATGCCGGGACCATCGAGTTTTTAGTGGATAAGAACGGGGATTTCTATTTTATGGAAATGAACACCCGTATACAGGTAGAGCACCCCATAACCGAAGCGGTGACGGGCATAGACCTTGTCAAGCAGCAGCTGCTCATCGCATCGGGGGAAAGGCTCAGCATCAGGCAGGAGGACGTTAAGCTCAACGGTCATGCCATCGAGTGCAGGATAAATGCTGAGAACCCTTTGCTGGATTTCAGGCCGTCGCCGGGAAAGATAAATTCGCTGTTCATACCCGGGGGATTCGGGGTCAGGGTGGACACGGCGGCTTATACCGGCTATGAGATACCGCCCTATTACGATTCTATGATAGGCAAGCTCATCGTCCACGGCAAGGACCGTGAGGAAGCCATAGCAAAGATGAAGTGGGCATTGGCGGAATTCATAGTGGACGGCGTGGCCACCAATGTGGATTTCCAGCTGAAACTCATCAGGCGGTCGGAATTCCTCAGGGGCGACTACGACAACGGCTTTCTCAACAGGACAGATATTCTCGCAGAGGAAAGGGGTAAGGGCTGATGCAGTTTGAAGACCTGTTTTCGGTGGTAAGGGAACGGTTCAACAGCGAGAAGAACGCAGACGACGGTGCGAAGAAGAAGACCGATATCCCGGCGGGGCTGCTTTTCAAGTGTCCCCGGTGCCTTCAGGTGACCTTTCAGGAGGAATTTCTGAAAAACGGAAAGGTCTGCCCCAACTGTAACTACCACTCCAGGCTCACCGCCAGGGAAAGGCTGGATATCACCGTGGACAAGGGCAGCTTTGAGGAGTTTGACGCTGAGATGCTGTCCGCAAATCCCATAGACTTCCCCGGCTATGAAGCCAAGCAGCAGGAGCTGAGGGCAAAGACCGGGCTAAAAGACGCCGTGCTGACGGGTAAGGCTAAGATAAGAGGCATGGATATCGTTATAATAGTCATGGACTCAAATTATATGATGGCCTCTATGGGCAGCGTGGTGGGGGAGAAGATAACCCGTGCCATTGAGACTGCCACGGCCCGCAGACTGCCGGTCATAGCCTTTACCGCATCGGGCGGTGCGAGGATGCAGGAGGGGATAGTGTCCCTTATGCAGATGGCCAAGACCTCCGGGGCGGTGGCAAGGCACAACGAGGCGGGCCTGCTTTACATATCAGTCATGACGGACCCCACTACCGGCGGGGTGACGGCCAGCTTTGCGTCCCTGGGGGATATCATCATAGCCGAGCCTAAGGTGCTAATAGGCTTTGCGGGCAGAAGGGTCATCGAGGGGACCATCAGGCAGAAGCTGCCGGACGATTTCCAGAGTGCCGAATTCATGCTGGAGAACGGCTTTGTGGACATGATAGTGGACCGCAAAAAGCTAAGGAGGGTAATAGCCCATCTGCTGATACTCCACAAGCCTGCGGCACAGAACGAAGAGGGGGGCGAAGGGCAATGAGCGAGCTTACAGCCTGTCAGAGACTGGACATCATCAGGCACAAGGGCAGACCAACGGCCCTTGATTATATACCCATGATATTCGACGAATTTTTTGAGATGCACGGCGACAGGCTCTTCGGTGACGACGGGGCCATAGTAGGCGGCGTGGCAAGCTTCAAGGGGACGCCCGTGACGGTCATAGCAGAGGTCAAGGGCAGGGACCTTCAGGAGAACCAGAGGTGCAATTTCGGTATGCCCCACCCTGAGGGATACAGGAAGGCCCTGAGACTTGCCAGGCAGGCGGAAAAGTTCAGGCGGCCCGTTATCTGCCTGGTCGATACTGCGGGGGCATTCTGCGGGGTCGAGGCCGAGAAGAGGGGCCAGGGCGAGGCCATCGCCCGCAATATCATGGAATTCATGACGCTGAAAACGCCGGTCATATCCATAATACTCGGGGAGGGCGGCTCAGGAGGGGCTCTGGCGTTGGCGGTCTGCGATGAGCTGGCCATGCTGGAGAACGCCATCTATTCAGTCATATCTCCGAGAGGTTTCGCAAGCATACTCTGGAAGGACGCCAGCCGGGAGAGGGAGGCCTGTGACATCATGAAGGTCACGGCGGAGGACCTGGTAAGGCTGAAAGTCTGCGACCGGATAATACAGGAGGCCGAGGGCGGCGCACACAACGACCCTCAGCAGACCGCAGAGTACATAAGCGAGTATATTTCAGAAAGTCTGCAAAGTTTACAAAATAAATTTCAAAAAGGGCTTGACGAAATGATAAACAGACGTTATAATAAGTTTAGAGTTGTGGGAGAGTTCCAGGAACCGCCGCAATCTGATATGAAGGCGGGGCAGTGAACCGCTTTCGGTGCCGGGCTGCCGGCATTTGACCATAATAAAGAAATGGAGGGTTATGAAAATGGTATTTGACAAGATCCGTGAGATCATAGTTGAACAGCTCGATGTTGATGAGGACAAGGTCACTAACGATGCATCTATCACTGATGACCTCGGCGCTGATTCCCTCGACGTAGTTGACCTCGTTATGAGCATTGAGGAGAGCTTTGACATTGAGATCCCCGACGAAGAGGTAGAGAACATCAAGACCGTTGGTGATATTGTTAAGTTTATCGAGGCTAAGACTGAGTGATCTTTATTTGGTAAAGAAAGTAATATCCGCACTTTTCTGAGTGCGGATCTTTTCTTTTTCTGAGGGAAAGCGTCGAGGGGATACCGAGCGTCGGGACCGCCGCTGTTCACAGGGCAGCAAAAAAGGCGCTCCTGTCAGATATCTGACAGAAGTGCCTTAAAATGTTTTTACTGCTCGGTCTTAGGCTGTCTGAAAAGCCGCTTTTTGCTCTTTATCTTCTTGTGGAAGATATAGCAGGTAAGACAGCCGAGGAGAGTGCCGGTTATCATGCCGCCGATGACGTCCGTGGGGTAGTGTACCCCCACATATAGCCTTGAAAGGGCGATGACAGTGGCAAGTATCATCGAGGGTATGCCTATCTTCCTGGGCGTCTCGATGTAGATGACCGACGCTAGGGCAAAGGCTGCGCTGGAATGGCCGGAAGGGAAGGAATAGTCGCTCTGCTTCCTTATCATGAGCTTCAGCCCCTCGATGACCTCATAGGGCCTCGTCCTCCCCACCAGGTTCTTTATCACCAGATTGTTCACCAGCACGTTGGCCGCCAGGGCGCAGGCCCCAAGAATTCCCAGCTTACGTGTCTTTGGCACTATTATGAGTATAAAGCAGGCGAAGATCATTATGGCCCCGCCGTTGCCTATGTATGTAAAGCCTTTCATTATCGGGCTGAAAATGTCAGTCCTTATGTTCTCCTGTATCCACAGCAGTATCTGTTCATCTATTTCTACCACTCTGTCCAACATTGAGAAACACTCCCTTCAGCCTTAGTTAATGATTTTGGAAGAAATATCCACCGTTTTTGTATAGAACATAGAATTCTTCAGCAGTGAATTATGCAGTATATCATGATATAAAAGTTTATTAATATTTTGACGGTCAAAGTTCCATATTCCGACCTTTTACCCTGCTGAGATCATTATATCACAACCAGCCTGAAAAGTAAAGCCCCGGAAAAATTTGCAGCGCTGCCGTCAGGGGGAACGCAGAGTCACCGTGACTATCTCCGGCAGGTCGAAGAGCCTTACGGGTATGACGCTGTTGCCAAGGCCCCGGCTTATTATCATCACCGTGCCGTCCTGGCTGAACTGCCCCTCGGTGTATTCGGGAAAAAGCCCCTGGTCCGGGGCCACAAGGCCCCCTATGAACGGCAGCCTTACCTGACCGCCGTGGGCGTGTCCCGTCAGCACCAGGTCAGGCCCGCAGGCGCAGTAGTCCTCGAAATACTGCGGCTCATGGGCGAGTACCACCGTCAGATGACCCTGATCGTCTTCCGCCATGAATTTCTCCAGTGTCCCATCGGCAAGACTGTTGTCGTCAAGGCCGATGAGCCTTATGCCGCAGTCTGAAAAAACCTCTTCATTGTCGAGCCACACCACGCCGCTTTTGGTGATGCCGTCGAAAAGCTTTTTCTGCTCGGCATCGCTGAGCCACTTCTCGTGATTGCCCGTGACGTAATAGCACGGCCACAGCTCGGCAGCCTTCTGACAAAACTCGATGGCGGCGTCAAGGTCAGTGTGGTTGGAGTCGGCAATGTCCCCGGTGATGACCACCAGGTCCGGGTCCTGCTCCTCTATTTTATCAATGAGCCTGCGGTTCCCCCGGCCGAAAACGGCGTTATGAAGGTCGGAGATCTGTACTATCTTAAAGCCGTCAAGGTCCGGGCTGACCTTTTTGCCGGAGTAGACATATTCCCCCACCGTCAGTATGTTGTTCTGGAACCAGCAGAAAATAAGTATCGCCGCTGTCACTGCGCAGGTGATGATGACCCGCTTTTTCGTGATCTTTATCTTTCTTGCGATCTGCATAGTCTTTCACTCAGCTCCTTTGAAAGGGCGGTCATTTTCTCCCCCAGGGCCTTTTCGGTGGGAGAATTGAGCTTGCCCCGCCCGGCAGTTTCCAGGCGCTTAGCCTGTCTTGAAATGTACTCTCTCCCCTCAGGGGTATCGGGACTGACCTTTCCGATGTAAAGATATTCAAGGCCCGGATCTCTCGTTATCCTGCCCGTATAGACCGCCTGCATGACCGAATAGACGAACCGCCCTTCTTCACAGGGAAGCTCCCTTATGACCTCGAAACCGTTTTCGCAGAGCCATCTTCTGAGAACGTCCCACTTTGTCATGGGCTGTAGTACCAGGTTGGGCCTGAGTCTGCCCTGCGCCACCGCCGGGCAGTTTTCTAAGATAGATACTATCAGCTCGCCCCCCATGCCGGCAATTATGACGTCAGTCACCCCTTCCAAAGGCACCGAGCGCAGTCCGTCAGAAAGCAGGGCCGTGACCCTGTCCTCAAGTCCGCTGCGGGCGATATGGGTCCTGGCGCTCTCTAAGGGCTTTTCGGCGATGTCGCAGGCTAAAGCGGAGGAGCAGATGCCGCTTTCTACCAGATAGCAGGGCAGATAGCCGTGGTCGGTGCCGATATCCGCCGCCCGGTCCCCCACGCAAAGCTCGGCGCATTTTTGCAGCCGCTTGTCCATAAGAAGTCCCCCCTAAATAAATTTCCCCCGGCAGTCCCTCCGGGGGAATTCTTATCATGCTTTAGACGAAAAATAATCGTTGAGGTTCTTCACCAGCTGATCGGGGTCAGTGCCGTGAACGGCGCAGGCCTGTTCGATAGTCTCACCTCTCGATGCGGGACAGCCCAAGCAGTGCATACCTATTTCAAGGAAATAGGGTGCGCAGTCGAAATCGACATCCAGGATATCACCTATAACAGTGTCCTTAGTTACAGAAAAAGCCATTTATTTTAACCTCCCTTCGTAAAGGTCTGAGGGTGACAGATATGATCGTCTACACCTTAGGTATATTATAACCGCTTTTGATAAAAAATGCAAGGGGTTTCACAGTTTTTTCAGTATAGTGCAAAAAATATCCCCCGCAATGCAGGTGCAGGGGAAACGGCCCGTCCGGCCGATGGTATAATGGTATGCGCCCGACAGGAGTCGAACCTGCGGCCTCAAGAGTCGGAGTCTTGCGCTCTATCCAGCTGAGCTACGGACGCTTATATAACGGCGGGGTCTCCCGCCGTTTTTGTTTATCTGAGCTTTGCGCCGTTTGGCAGGCTCTGGTCAGGGAAGACCACTCTAGCCGAACCGTCGGGTGCGTCTGCGGCACAGATCATGCCGTTGGACTCTACCCCGCAAAGCTTAACGGGCTTCAGATTTGCCACTAAGATGATCTTTTTGCCGATAAGGTCCTCAGGAGCGTACCACTGGGCTATGCCGCTCACTACCTGCCTGCCGCCGAACCCGTCGTCAAGCTGTAAACACAGCAGCTTCTTGCTCTTCTTGACCTTCTCGCAGGCCTTGACCTCAGCCACCCTCAGCTCGACCTTCGCAAAATCGTCAATGGTTATCTCTTCCCCAAGGGCCGGAGGCTCAAAGCCTTCCTTAGCCTCTTCCTCGGCAGCAGCCTTAGCCATAGCGGCCATCTTTGCGTTGGCCTCCTCTATGAACTTCTCAGCGTCTATCCTTGCGAACAGCGGAACGGCCTGACCGACTCTGCCGCCGGCCTTCAGTCCCCCGAAGGTCGTGAGACTGTCAAGCACCCTGGCGCCGTCCTCTGCGCCTATCATATCGAGTATCTTCACCGAAGTCTCCGGCATGAACGCCCCCAGTATGACTCCCAGGAACCTGATAGTCTCCAGCAGATCGTAAAGCACTGTGCTGAGCCTTCCGGCCCTGGCCGGGTCCTTGCCGAGCACCCACGGCTCAGTCTCGTCTATATACTTGTTGGCCCGCCTTGCAAGCACCATGATGCTTTCCACAGCGTCAGCCATTCTGTACTGGCCGATGAACTCAGCCACCTTTACAGGAGTCTCCAGAGCCAGCTTTATCAGCTCGTCGTCCACCGGAGCCTCTTCGTCCACAGCCTTTATCTCTCCGCCGAAATACTTGTTGGTCATTGCCACCGTTCTGTTGACCAGATTGCCGAGAGTGTTGGCCAGGTCGGAATTGTATCTCTCTATAAGGCTCTCATAGGTTATGGAGCCGTCAGCGTTCAGCCCCATCTCGCTCAGAAGATAGTACCTTGCGCCGTCAACGCCGAAAGCCTCCACAACGTCGTCTGCATAGATGACGTTGCCCCTGGACTTGCTCATCTTGTCCTCGCCGAAAAGTATCCAGTTGTGACCGAAAAGCTTCCCGGGTATCTCTACGCCCAGTGCGTGGAGCATGATGGGCCAGTAGATAGAATGGAACCTCATGATGTCCTTGCCGATGACGTGGCAGTCGCAGGGCCAGTATTTTTTGAATTCCTCACTGCTGCCGTCAGGGTCGTAGCCGATTGCAGTGATATAGTTTGAAAGTGCGTCTATCCACACGTAGATAACGTGCTTGGGGTCAAAGGTCACAGGTATGCTCCACTTGAAAGTGGTCCTTGAAACGCACAGGTCCTGAAGACCGGGCTTGATGAAGTTGTTGAGCATCTCCTTCTTGCGGCTCTCAGGAACGATGAATTCAGGGTGGGACTCTATATACTCCTCCAGCCACTTCTGGTATTTTGAAAGTCTCAGGAAATATGCCTCCTCATGGGCAGGCTTGACCTCCCTGCCGCAGTCAGGGCACTTGCCGTCCTTCAGCTGGCTCTCGGTCCAGAAACTCTCGCAGGGGGTGCAGTAAAGTCCCTCATAGGAGCTTTTGTAGATATCTCCCTGCTCGTAGAGCTTGTTGAATATCTTCTGCACTACCTTCTCGTGCTGCTCGTCAGTGGTCCTTATGAACCTGTCATAGGAGATGTTCATGCTCCTGCAAATGTCCTTTATCTCCCCGGCCACCTTATCAACGTGCTCCTTAGGCGTAACGCCCTCCTTCTCGGCCAGCTCTTCTATTTTAAGACCGTGCTCGTCCGTACCCGTAAGGAAGAACACATCATAGCCCTGCATTCGCTTGAACCTCGCAACGGCGTCGGTGAAAACGACCTCATAGGTATTGCCGATATGGGGCTTTTTCGACGCATAAGCAATGGCTGTGGTGATGTAGAATTTCTTTTTCTCCACTCTTATTACCTCCTTACATGATCTTTGCAGTCCTGCCGCAGCCAGGTCCTGCAACGGGAACTATATTATTATACCACACTTTTCTGATAATTGCAAGCAAAAAATCCGCCCCGCCAAAGATTTTTTGCCAGCCCTGAGAAAAAATGTCAGTTTTCTTTGCAGGGCCTCATCATCAGAGGAAAACAGGCCGCATTTCTTCATAACTGTGGTTTATTACCATAAAATAGCGGCCCTGCGGCCCTAATATCCCATAATTTAAATATTGACATAAAAGCACAAATGGTATATAATGTATTGTGTATGCAAAAACATATCGGTCTTATTTTTTTGGCACCGTGGCCTGCTAAGGGAAGACAGTACGGCCCTGAGCCGGAAAACGGCCTATGATTAGCGGTACACACAAATATAAACAGCGATCAGAGAAAGGACCGAAAGGGACAACAGCCTACAGGAGGATATAATATGAAAAGAATGATCTGCCAGGGGGCGGCCCTGCTGACGGCGGCAGTTATGCTTACCGGCTGCACTATGCCTACGGCCAGGCGTAAGGGCAGCGGCGCTCTGCACCTCAGCGACTCTTACAGCTTTGTGCCGGAGGAGGAAGTGGTGGAGGAACAGGCCTATCAGTGGCTCATACAACCCTCCATAAGCGCCGACAACATCATCACCTTCGACGGCAGCAGAGTGGATACGGATAACGAGCTGAACAAGGCCTACTACAACTATTCTGTCATCAGGCAGAACGGCTGTTACGGGCTGATAGATTTCAGCGGCAACATGATACTCAAAGCCGATTACGATGACTACTACACCTGCTGGTGCGGCGAGATCGTGCTTATGAAGGTAGTGGACGAGAGAGAGGGCGAGTACGAATACGCCACCATAGATAAGGACAAGAAGATCTCCGATACCCCTGAACACAGGACGGACACCTCCTCGGTGTTCTATTATGACCTGGAGAGCGAGAAGGTCTTTGAGAAGAAGGCCAACGAGCGGGCGCTGACGGAATACACCGGCAAGAAAGCCGTAATAGTCACCCAGGCCGAGATCGGGGTGGACGATTACGGCAATTACACAGGCAAGCCCACGGAGGACGCCAGGTGTGCCCTTTGTAAGAAAGGCGAGCTTATCACGGGTTTTGACTATGTGGACTTTTATGCACCGGCCTTCAAGGGCATAGGCTCTTCTTGCGTGGCCCTTAAAAACGATGAGGGCAAGTGGGGATATCTTGATGCGGACGGCAACACGGTCATAGACTTCATCTGTGACGGGGACCCGAGCGCATTCAACGGGAAGATCACCGACGATGAGAGCAAGCTGCACCCGTACCTTTTCGGCGGGGACTATATGCCGGTCTATGTGGACGGATACTACGGCTACTGCGACAAGGACGGCGAGATGGTGATAAAGCCCGGCGAATTCGAGCAGGCAAGGCCGGTGATAAACGGCAGGGCCTGGGTGAAAAAGGGCGATATGTGGGGAGTTATACAGCTAGGCGAGATAATCGAGGAGGAGAAGCCCAAGCAGAAGGACGACTCTTCGATGGCTGAATTCTCCACCGTTTCTACCACCACCTGGTGGGCTAACACCGTGGAGGATACCGATACCTCCATTGACTACGGTGACGATGGCGGCGGCAACTGGGGCGACTGGACCGACACAGACTGGACGGACTCGGGTTATTATGACCCAGGTTATGATCCGGGTTATGACCCGGGCTATGATCCTGGATATGACCCCGGCTACGACCCGGGATACACCGACCCCGGCTATACTGACCCGGGCTATGTGGACCCAGGTTATACGGATCCTATAAATACGGTGCCTGATTATGAACAGCCTGCGGACAATTATTACGAAGACTGATACATATGATAAATAGCGATACAGGCTCCCTCCGCATCTGCGGGGGGAGCTTTTTTACATTTTTTTACTGGAAATATTGTACACTGGTTTTGTACATTATGCAAGATTGGCAGTACCACTTTTTGTGAAAAGCATAGAAATGTTAAAAAACTGTTGCAATTTATTGAATGGAGGTGTATAATAAATGTCGGAGGGAGCGTTATGAGAAGAAATGATATCGAAAGGCTTGAACGCTGCGGCGTGGGCTACAGCGACGGGGTGAAAAAATTTATGGACGAGGCGGAGCTTTATGAAAAGCTCCTGGTGGATTTTCTTACCGACAACACCTTTGAGGAGTCCAGGGCGGATATGGCCGCCGGGGACCTTGGGGCAGCCCAGAAGGCGGTCCACGCCATGAAGTCAGTCACGGGGACCCTATGTATGTACAAGCTTTACAGGTACTGCGCCAGGGTGGTCGATGAGCTGAGGGCCGGCCTGAGGGAGCAGGCTGAGGACGATATGGATACCGCTTATTCGCTTTACAGAGATATCTGTTCGGCCATAAGGGCGGTGCTTGTAAATGAATAGCGGATAATGAAGGCGCCGGACTCTTAGCGGACGCCTTTTTTATTTATCGGCGGTGGATAATTGTAAAAAAAATATTAAATTTCAGAAAGAATACGATTACACCAGAAGTTAATCGTTTTCTTGGATTTTCTGGGGCTTGAAATTTTTTTTCTTTTTGTGTATAATAGACCATAAGGTGAGACGGAAAAGTCTCGCCGCAAAGTAACAAAAATAATTTTGTGAAAGGTGGAATTTTATCATGAAAACAGAGATCATCAATGGCGTTTCTCTGCCTAATATCCCCTGGCAGGACAAGCCCGCAGACTGTAAGGACGTTATCTGGAGATACAACGCAAACCCGATCATTCCCAGAAATCTGCTCCCTACCTCCAATTCTATATTCAACAGCGCAGTAGTGCCTTTCGAGGGCAAGTTCGCCGGCGTTTTCCGTGTGGATGACAAGGTCAGGAACATGGAGCTGCACGCAGGCTTTTCCGATGACGGCATCCACTGGAACATCGAGCCTGACAGGATAGTTTTTGAGCAGGCTGACAAGGCTACTGAGGAAGTTAACCAGTGGGGCTACGGCTATGACCCCAGGGTATGCTTTATAGAGGACAGATACTGGGTGACCTGGTGCAACGCCTACGGCTGGAAGCCTACCATCGGCGTTGGCTATACCTTCGATTTCAAGACCTTCTATCAGTGCGAGAACGCTTTCCTGCCCTTTAACAGGAACGGCGTGCTGTTCCCCAGGAAGATAGACAATAAGTTCGTTATGTTCAGCCGTCCCTCTGACAGCGGTCATACTCCCTTTGGCGATATGTATCTTTC
The DNA here is from genome assembly GCA_017478965.1 of Ruminococcus sp. Classification (GTDB taxonomy): domain Bacteria; phylum Bacillota; class Clostridia; order Oscillospirales; family Ruminococcaceae; genus Hominimerdicola. The sequence continues at coordinate 49,879 of JAFVCV010000019.1, forward strand.
TCAGTCTCCTGACATGAAGTACTGGGGCGAGCACAGACACGTTATGGGACCTCTGAAGGCATGGGAGTCCAAGAAGATAGGCGCAGGTCCTATCCCGATAGAGACCAGCGAGGGCTGGCTGTGCTTCTACCACGGCGTTCTTGAGAGCTGCAACGGCTTTGTTTACAGCTTCTCGGCCTGCATACTTGACAGGGACCAGCCCTGGAAGGTAAAGTACAGATGCGCTGAGTATCTGCTCAGTCCTCAGGAGATCTACGAGTGCGTAGGCGACGTACAGAACGTTACCTTCCCCTGCGCTACTCTGGTAGATAAGGACACCGGCAGGATCGCCATTTACTACGGCTGTGCAGACACCTGCGTAAGTATGGCATTCACTACAGTTGACGATGTTGTTGACTATGTAAAGAGTCACTCATCAGTATAATATTCCACCTATTTAAAAAGCCGGTCCGTTTCGGACCGGCTTTTGCGTTTTACCGGGTCTGCTGCTGACCGTTTCGCCGCCGTGTAAAGCGCCGTCGTTAAACAGACTCCTTATTGATATCTTTCCGATAGCAGGCGGACCGACCGGCCCGGCCGGGGACTTTGTTATTCGCTGATCCCCCGTTTCCTGTTCTGCCAGCTTGCCCGGAAATATTCTTCTCTGTATTGCTTGGGGGTCAGACCGGTGTTCTTGCGGAAAGCGGCTATGAAATGACTGTGTGAACTGAAATTCAGATAGTTGCCGATGTCCAGCGGCGTGTATTCCGAGAATTTCAGCATATTCTCCGCCGCCTGGATCCTCCTGGACATGATGTATTCCGAAATGGTAACGCCCACCTCCTGCTTGAAAAGCTTTGAGATGTACTGCGGCGTCAGCCCCAGCTCCTCAGCGATCTCCTGTACCCTTATGCCCTTGTAGATGTTGTTGTAGATAAGGTCCAGGCACATCAGAACGTGCTTTGAATAAGCTTCTCCGGAATTGACCTTCTGCATACGCTTGGCGTATTCCAGAAAGGTCTCCCTGTGTATATCCGACAGCTGCTCCTCTGTGGTGCTCTTATCCAGACGGTTTATGAAGATGTCACTTATGGTGTAGGAGGTCTCCATAGGCATACCCGCCTCTATGCAGTACCTGGCGATAAGTGCGATGGTGATGGTCAGATGGTATTTTATGTTTCTGATGGGGTCATCGCTGAGCTTTCCGTAGCCCTCAACAGCAAGGGGAGTGTAAAGCTCCTTGACCCTCTCGATGTTTCCTTCCGCCACAGCCGAATAGAATTCCAGCTCCTTTTCGTAGGGCGAGTGCAAAATGCCATATTCTCTCTGTATGAATTCTCTGTGGGAAAGTTCCTTGTTGATGCTCATTATTTTCACCCCGTTCGTTCTGATGCTGCCTACTGTTAGTTTACCACACCAGCGCAGCGCAGTCAAGGCTCACTTGCGGGCCTTGTGTCTTCACCTTTTGCGTGCGTAAAACCCCCGCCATAGGGCAGGGGATACGCTGATATGATAATGACTCAGGAGTCGATGTTTTCCTGTGCTTCTTTCAGCAGATAGTCTATGGCCTTTTCATTCTCTGAAACTATCTGTGTCCAGGTAGCGGTGCCGGCAGGGTTCATGGTGCCCTTTATAACATTGTCGGTAACGCTCGAAAGGTCAGCGGAGATACCCTGTGCGAACTCGAAAACAGGGTGCTCAGCGGCCATGCTGTAGATCTCCTCACGCATCTCCAGCATCTCGTCGGTCCAGCCGTAGTCGTCCTTATACTGGTCAAGAGTTATCTTGTGGGCAGCCTGGTCAGTTTCTGCATACCTTGTGCAGTCCAGCCATGCGGCAACGCCCTCAGGGTTAGCGGCGTTCTTTGCAATGCAGAAACCGTGTATCCTGGAGGGAACATACTGAGCGTCGCTGTCAGCAGCGCAGGGAACAGGCACGAACATCACCTCGCCCTTGGAAAGATCGCCGTAGGGTGCGGTAACGGAGGGTGCGTCCTCTATGGCCCACAGCCCTATAGGATAGAACAGGGTCTCGCCGGAAGCGATGCCTGTGCCGAACACGTCGCCCCTGACCTTCCAGTCGTGCATATGCTTGGGGTAAACGACCTCGTTCTTCTGAAGCTCATACATCATGTTCTGAGCCTTGGCCAGCTCAGCGGAATTGATGTTGTTGACGATGGTGCCGTCCTCCATGCCGATAAGGGGCTTGCCGGTGGACTCAGTGAGAGCGTTCTCATAGTACCAGCCGTCAAGAGCGTATTTCTCGCTGTCTGCGTCGGTGAAATCTATGCACATCTTTGAGAAGGTGTCCCAGTTCCACTCGCCCTTGTGCCAGAGCTCGGCGGGGTCATCGTATCCGTTCTCAGTCATGGTGTTGCGGTTGTATATCCAGATGTAGCTGGGGTCTATCCTCGAAATGGCTACATAGTGGCTGCCCTTGTACATGAACTGGTCTGCGGCGTTCTTCATTTCAGACCAGAGGGGAGTGGAGAAGTCGATATAGTCGTCGATAGGCTCTATCATGCTCTTGATGGCGCCCTTGGGGAAAACGTCCATATCATCGGCCCCGATGAAGTCGGGAGAGTCGTTGGCCATTATGAGCTTTGCCAGGTCGTCGAACTTGGTGTCCCAGGTGGTCTGAACATACTTTATCTTACCGTTGTACTTGGTCTGGAACAGTGCCAGGTCAACGCCGATCTCCTTGTCCTCCGAGGCGGTGGGGTTGATGTCATAGAAAGAGAACCACTTTATCTCCGGGTTTTCCAGGGTCCTAGCGTCGGTTATCTCGTCCGAAAGGCGCTGTACTATCTCCTGCTGGTTCTCCTCCAGCTTTTTCTCCGGCATAGAGGAGCTGTCTGTGGTGCTGCTGCTGGAAGAGCTTCCGCAGGCGCTGATGCCTGCCGCCATCATAAGTGCTAAAGTCAGCGCTGAGATCTTCTTTATATTTTTCATATCATTTACCTCCCACAGATCACTTTTTCTTTATTATCAGAGCGGCTACAACAGCTATCAGTGCTGCGGCGCCCACGCCTATGCCTACGAAAAGGCCGGTGCTGCTCTTCTCTTCCTTGTTTTCAGCCTTGCTGTCAGCGGCTTTGCTCTCTTCGGCCTTGCTTTCCTCAGTCTCGCTTTCCTCTTCGGCCTTTTCCTCCTCTGCGGCCTCAGTTTCTGCCGGAGCCTCGGTTTCAGCGGGGGCCTCGGAGCCCTCAGTCTCTGCCGGAGCCTCAGGCAGCTCAGGTGCGCCGAAATCAATGGTCATGGAAAGAGTGCCGCCCTTGAAAGCTCCCTCTTCTTCCCAGCCTGCGACCTCGGGTCTGGCCTCCTTAGTGACCTCGCCGGTCTCCTCATTGACCTCGTCGGTAGGACGAATGTGTATCCTGAAACCGCCCTCCGGATCAAGGGTGGCCTCGGTGATCTCGTTGACGCTTTCAAGCTCTGTGACGGTGCCGTCCTTTGCAGTGAACTTTGCGTCTGAGATAGTGATCTCATAGGGATAGCCTTCCTCAGGGAGGTTGAGCACCATAACGCCCATGTCGCCTAAGGTCCCCTTGCCCTCCATGGTCTTATCGGCCAAGATCTCGTTGATGGAGTAGTTCACCTCTATCTTTCCCTCGTCGTTTATCCCTATCCAGTCGCTCTGGTTCCACTGCCACTGCTGGCTCATGAAAAAGCCCATAGCGCCCACTGAATAGTAGCCGTCGTTCTTGTCGCTCTCCGTCTCGCTGGGATACACCAGGTCAGTGAGCTTGGTTGCCTGTGCGCTCATGCACATCATTGATGCGGCCATTGCTGCCGCTGTCATTCCTACTGCGAATTTCCTTATTTTCATATCTGTTCCTCCTGATACGGTTTGTTCGGGTATGTTGGTCCCTTTGCCTTAACTTTGATTAAAGTATATAACTTTTCCCGCTATTCTTATATCAAAAATGTAATATAGATATTCAAAATTGAAACACAAAACTTCGATTTTTAGTATTCTTTTTAAATTAATGATATGTTCACGGTTTGTTTATGTTTTTGATACCGCCTGTTTTCCTCACCTAAGGGGCCGGAAAAAAATTCCCTCCTCCGCCGTGCGATCATACGATCATACGATGGAGGAGGGAAACGGCCCGTCAGGGCAGCATATCCTCAGTTATTCTGTTATGGCCTGTCAGAGGTATCTCACCAGCTCGTCAATGACCCCAGCCATGTGCTCATCGCTCAGGCCGAAATCCTTGCCCTTGTAGTTCCAGGCGCTGCGCCCGATGCCGAAACGTTCAAAGGCGCTGTTGATGTCCTTGTACCATCTGAGTACCTGCTCAGGGTCAGCCTTGTCGATGACCCCGTATTCGCCGCAGTAAAGGGCCACGTCCCGCTGCTCACAGAGCTTTGCGGCGTTGATGAACCTTCCCACAAAATAGCTGCTGTCAAAGCCGCTGTCCGGCACGTCCAAATAATCCTGTATCCTTGTAAGTCCCGTTTCGGCAGCTTTCTGCCTGTAGTCTCTGACATCACCGGGGTAGGGAAGTCTCAGGTCCTCGGGCATCTCGTCTACCCAGTATGCACCCTGGTGGGTGAACATGAAGGGGTCATAGCAGTGGAAATTATAGACGATATTCCCGTCAAAGGGCATATCCAGATCCTTTAAAGCGTCAACGCTGTTGTTCCAGTAGCCGCCTATGAGTATCTTTGTATCGGGAGCGTAGTTCCGGATAAGCTTGACAGCCTTTTTTGCCACTTTGTTCCAGGTGTCGCTGTACTCTTTGTCGTTCACCTCGTTTAGCAGCTCGAAAGCCACCCTTTCACTGTACTTGCCGTAGCGCTGTGAAAGCCTTTCCCAGAGCCTGTAAAACCTTTCCTGAAGCTCCTCACTGTCGAAAAAGCCTATCTGACCGTCGCCGGAATAGAAGGAATAGCCGTAGGTCTTGTGAAGGTCCAGGACCATGTTCAGCCCGTATTTTTCGCACCAGGCCACTGCCTTGTCCACCAGCTCAGTTCCCTTGGTTTTCAGCTCCCCCTCATCAGTCTCGAAGATATTGTAGTCTACCGGTACCCTCACATGGTCAGCTCCCCAGGATGCGATCCTTGCGATGTCTTCCTGGCTGATGAACGTGTCAAGATGCTCGTCGTCATAGGTCCCCTGAGAGAGCCAGCCCCCCAGGTTCACGCCCTTCTGAAATCCTTCCAATACTTTCATATCTCTGCCCTCCGTAGTTATTCTTGCCGTAGTTTTTCTTTGATATTATCATACCAGAGATCGGGGCTGCGGTATATCTGAATTATAATATTTATATCAAAAATGAAATATAATAACACTGATTTAACCGAAATACCATTTTTTTATCTGCGGGGGCAAGCTATGCCTGGAAAGCTGCCCGCTGGTACTTATCTTAAAACCGAAAGCAGGAACTTCGTGAACCCGCTCTGCTCCGTGCCGGGTCTTGCGCCCTCGGGGGTGAATTCCATCTCGGACCTGTTTTCGTCCGTGTAGACCTCCCACTGCGGCAGCTCTCTGCCGTTCAGGTCAAGTCCGTTGGGGTCTCCGGTCTTTATGAAGTTTGCCCAGTAGTCGCACATCTGCCTTGCGATGTCGTAGTGTCTGCCCTCATAGGGTCTTGTGCATTTGGCTAAAGTCTCGAAGAAGAACCACAGGTCCACCGAATGGAAGGTCCCCGGCTTGTCCTCTCCCGGAATGTCCGGAACGAACCTGTAATAATAACAAGGCTCAGGGTCAGGGAGCCTGCTCTCCGCAATGAAGGCTGACTTCACCCCAAGCTCCGGCGCACTTACCTGAGCGTACCCGGTAAAGCTCTTCTCCTTTGCCTCCTCAAAGCCAAGGAAGACTTCCGCCTTGTCCCCGAATATCTCTTCTGCCTTACCTTTCAGCTCACTTTCGTTCCCGGCATTTATGCCCTCTGAAAACTCGTCCCCGGTGTTCCCGGCAAAGACCGGCACCCTGTTGCGGCTGCCGTCATAAAAGGCCTCAAGAGGGTCCCCGGTGCAGAATTTCCCGTCGTTCACTATGGTGAAGAACATCTTCCCCCGGTTCCTCAGCTCAGAGTACTTCTCTCTGATATATCCGGCGTCCAGCTCCCTGGCTTCCTCCAGAGTCTTTACCCCCAGATACTCAAACAGCTCTTCGCCGCTCCTGCCGGCGTCCTCTAAGGACTTTGGTATGAAAAAGTCGTTTTTCACATAAGGGCTCCTGAACATACCGCTGAAAACACAGGCACGCCTGAAATCCCCCGCATTGTCTTTGCAGGCCATCTGTGCCATGACGCTGCCGCCGCCGGCGCTCTGCCCCGCAATGGTGATGTTGTCCGGGTCACCGCCGAAGGCTTCGATGTTGCGTCTTACCCACCTCAGTCCCGCCTGCTGGTCGAGACTGCCGAAATTTGCCGGGGCGTCAGGCTGTTCCCTTGTTATCTGCGGGTGGCAAAGGAACCCGAAAGCGCCGAGCCTGTAGTTGACCGTAACCACAACTATCCCACGCCTTGCCAGTCTCTCACCGTCGAATTCCATCTCCGAGGTGTAGCCCCACTGATATCCGCCCCCGAAAAACCATACCAGCACCGGCAGCCGCTGGCTGCTGTCCTTAGCGTTTGTCCAGATGTTGAGATACAGACAGTCCTCACTCATTGGCACCGTCGGGTCAACGTGCCACTCCCGGCAGTAAATGTCGTCTCCTAACCCCGGAGTGTCCTGCACGGAGATGGGGGCAAACTCAAAGCAGTCCCTGACGCCGTCCCAGTTCTCACAGGGCTGCGGCGCCCTCCAGCGGTTTTTCCCCACCGGCGGCGCAGCAAATGGCACCCCCTTGAATGAAGTTATCCTAGGATCCCCAGCCGGCAGGCCCCTGACCGTGCCGTTTTCTGTCTCAGCAATTCTTATCATACGCTTGCTCCTTTCCAAAAGCTGTCATTTGTACCAAAATAACAGTACCCTCCACTATAGATTTTAAAATATCCCCTAATATTTTGCAAGGCATATTTAGCTTTTTACGGAAATTATTGACCGTTTATTGCTAAAAGAACGCTGTTCCACGGCAAATAACTGTGCAAAAATGACATAAATAACAGAATTTTGATATCAAGCTTTTCCGCAGGCAGCAAAAAGCTCACCGGCTGAAAAACTTTTTTAAAAAAGGACTTGACAACCCCGAATGATTGTGATATAATAATAAAGCTGAGTGAATGGATTCAGTGTTACCCTCATAAAAAAAGCAAGAATGCGGCAGTGCTGGAACTGGCAGACAGGCACGTTTGAGGGGCGTGTGTCCTTGACGTACGGGTTCAAGTCCCGTTTGCCGCA
>JAFVCV010000020.1 GCA_017478965.1 Ruminococcus sp.
CTGTCGATACCGTTCTCCACGGCTATGTCAAGACAACTCTTATAGGAGCTTTCCAACAAACGGCAATGCTCCTGCGTGAGCCGTCCCTGCACTATCGGACCGACGGTGTGTATCACACAGTTACAGGGCAGATCATACGCTTTTGTTATCTTTGCCTTGCCTGTGGGTTCTTCGTGACCTTGCTCCTGCATGATACGGTCACACTCATACCGCAGACGCACGCCCGCAAAGGTGTGGATACAGTTGTCGATACAAGAGTGGCACGGCTGCCAGCACCCCGTCATTCCCGAATTGGCGGCATTTACGACCGCTCCGCAGCTGAGCGTGGTGATATCGCCTTTCCAGAGGTAAATGCCGTCCTCGACAGGCGTTAAGTCAGCAATATCGGTGATACCCTTGCTTTTGGTCAGGGCGGTGAGATATTCGTCCTCTGCCTGCAAAAAGCTCTCGTCAGCCTGCCACGCCGGACGGATATTCACAAGACTTCTGTAAAGTCTGAACTTGTCCTGCTCGTTTTTGGGTATCGCAATATTTCCAAGATCGCTGCGCTCGGAAAGAAGATAATTTATCATGTTATCAAGTCTGTTCATGTCAGCACCTCGCTTTGAAATTGACTTTTTGGGAATTGTTTGATATAATAAAAGAAAGCGGGCAGCAATAAGGCTTGCTCGTGTAATCGGAATTTAAAGGAGACTATCTCATGATACCAATTGATACTTGGGCGGTTATAGCGGCTGATGACAGCAATGTCATACTTGAATGCCCGTTCATGCCTGAAAATGGCACATGGACAGTTCCAATAGAAGAAATAGGAATAGAAGAATGTAAGGCAGGCGATATTTTTTCAACTGAAACAGGCGGCTGGCTTTATCTGGAATATGAAGAACTTAATGACCTGACTGATGAAGGGCAAAAGATTTTTTGGGACTACATAAAGCGAAAAAGATTCACATACTATGGTATAAAACGCTATGGTTTTATTGCAGACCGCTGAATTCTGTTTTATCATAGTAACAAAATACGATTTACAAAAAGAGTGTGCCGACACGCCGTCCGCACACTCTTATTTTATTCCTCGGATATGATCTTTCTTGTATCCGCCACAACTTGCGCAAGGGTGGTCTTTTTCAGCTCATTTTCAAAGGCTTTCTGTGCGGCGGTGAGCCTGCCGTCCATTACCCTGTGGATATTCCGTCCGACAGGACAATCGGCATTGGGATTTTCGTGAAAGTGGAAAAGTCCCTCATCATCTACGCAGTCAACAGCCTTGTAAACATCATACAGCGTTATCTCGTCCAGAGCCTTGGCAAGGTGTGCGCCGCCGCTGCCCTGACGGGTATTAACTATCCCTGCGGTCCTGAGCTGTGAAAGCACATTTCGTATGATAACAGCATTTACGCCTGTACTTCCCGAAAGAAAGTCGCTGGTCACCCGCCGCTCATCACCGAAAATGTCGATACAGGTCAGGATATGCACCGCTGTTGTGAATTTGCTCGTTATCTGCATAGATATATCATCTCACTTTTATTCTCTTACCACACTTATTCTCTGCTGGATGTGGTTCCCTTTTTCTATTTCATCGACCATTGCTATTGCGTAATCCGCATAGCTGATAATGCTCTCGCCCTTGGAGTTGAGTGTCAGCTCCTCGCCTGCGAGAATGTATTTTCCAGTGCGCCCGCCGTCAGCCTGAAAATCACCTGCGGGGCTGATGAACGTCCACTTGACGTCATTTCTCTTTCTCAGTTCTTCAAGCTCCTGCCCCTGTGCGTTGGCAAGAGGAAGGAACATTGCCGGAAAATCTGCTCCGTCCGTGACCTGAACGGTATGCTCTGCATTGACGTAAAGGCTGCCTGCGCCGCCCACGATCAGAAGTCTGGTATCTGTGCCCGAAAGCAGGTCGCAAAGGTGCTGGGAGGTCTTTACGTGCATAGGCTGCTCCTCGTCAGTCCAGGCGCCAAAGCCGTCAACAACTGCGTCGAAACCTGCAAGGTCTGCCTTTGTAAGCTCCATGATGTCCTTATTGATATAGGTCGCTGCACCGCTCTTGTTCTCGCCGCCACGGCCGAAGCCCACTACCTCAAAGCCTCTGTCCTGTGCTTCCTTGACGACCTTCTGTGAAACTCTTCCGTTTGCTGCCACAACTGCTATCTTTTTCATAATGTGTACCTCCTTATCATAACATAAAACTATCGGTATGTAAAGTTGTAATTTAATTTATTTCAACTTTCTGAGATAAATATAGCACAAAATACCAATCTTGTCAATATCATCATTACAACTTTGGAGCATTGCACAATAAATCCACTCCGGATATATGCAATTTTCACATTATGACCCGGTCCGGCAGATCAGTGTGTCTGAGACTGCTCCTCTGAAGTGATCTTGCTGAAACGGTGCAGGATAAGGAATATCCCCCATACGTAAACCGCAGATATAGCGATATTAGCGGCGCTGTTTTTTTTGAATATCAGCATCAGCACCGCAAAGCTGACGGCACAGCCGGCCAGAGACATTACGAACCGGGTATCCGGCCGGCATCTCCTTTTGCTGTAGCGCAATGTCATGAACAGGAAGATATAGTAGGTCAGGAAAGCTGAGATCAGCATGACTATTTTGGGCAGCAGATCGACCTCTGAGTTGCGCATGAATTCGAGGGAGGTCGTTATAATGCTCAGAGCGAATATGATGAAAATGTGTAAAAACATATATAAGATGCCCGAATTTTCCATTTCCCGGTCGATCAGGTGGTCGTAGACCGTGCCGTAGCTAAGGAACAGTCCGACAACGATCAGGAAACACATCAGCGAGAAATACATCGAATCAACTGTCAGACTGCCCTCAAAATACCCGGCAAGTGCGACCATCATTTCACCGAAGGTGATGACCACATATAGCATTGCCCTTTCCGTCAGGTGCGGAAAGTCAACCAGTATGACCTTCGCTTTTTTTCCGTGTATCATAGTGCCGACAATACCGAACAGCAGCGCAAAGGGAGCGGCAGTGATACCTGTAGCCTTATAGACAGGATAAGTGATGAACACCATCAGCGCTTCGGCCGCAAGAACAAAGCCCATTCGTTTTGTCTGGGCATAAACTTCGGGCCGTTCCCGGCAATTGCGCAGCTCGATAAAATATTGCAGGCCGAGATTGATGAGTATGAGTCCCCAGGCGATATGATATTCCAGAAGGTGGGCGTCCCAATGAGTTCGTGTTCCCTCACCGATGAAGTAAAGCAGGAACATATTGATAAACAGGCAGATGTGATCTCTGAGTCCGTTTCTGCCGTGCATATTGATATAGTAAGTCGAAAAATTCCAGATCTGTACAACGGTAAGAGTACAAAGGATATAGGCAAGAAAGACCTTTCCCTCAACAAATCCGTTTTCTGACTGGTGCAGAAGAGAATTGTTCCTTCCGATAACATAAACAAATACCAGATCGTATATCAGTTCGAGATATTCGACCTTCTTTTCCTCTTTTTTTGCTGTTTTCATACTTTATCACTGCTCCCCTTTACCGTTTGGAAATATGACCCGGCATCAGCTTATATTATCACAGCATCGTTTTCACGGACCTGGATATTCTGCTGACAGAAAGACTGTCATTGATAAGACCTGCACCGTTCGGGTCGGGGCGGTGCGGTTCGTTAAATTCCACGGACCATGTCAGTATACCGGCTCAGATACCCCCAAGCTCTGACAGTACACGGCCTAAGTCCGGAAATATTCTCAGTAAAATGCTCTCCCGCTCTTGCATTTTCTGCGCCGATGTGTTATTATTTCTATATAAAAGCACCAGCGCAGAGGAGGCGGCGGAAATGTCAAAGCTAAATGACAACAAGGAAAGATTTATAGGGATATACCAGAAATACATCACCCGGCCCGGGGCCGAAAAGCTCCTGAACTATCTGATGAGCGATAACAGCGACTTTTTCAAGGCTCCGGCCTCTACCAGATATCACTGCTCTTTTGAGGGCGGGCTATGCGAGCACAGCCTCAACGTTTATGACTGTCTCAAGGGCTATCTCGAAAGGGAGAGAGCCGTGAATGACTATGGGCTTTCCTACCCGGAGGAGAGCATTGCGGTGGTAGCCCTGCTCCATGACGTATGCAAGGTCAACCTTTATCGGGTGAGCTACCGGAACCGCAAGAGCGAAGAAACGGGCCAGTGGGAAAAGGTCCCGTATTACGAGGTGCATGACACGCTGCCATACGGCCACGGCGAGAAGTCGGTCTACATCGTCAGCAGCTATATGCGCCTGACCAGGGAGGAGGCCATGGCTATCCGCTGGCACATGGGCTTTTCGGGTGAAGAAAACGAGAACACCATCGGCAAGGCTCTGAGTATGTATCCTCTGGCTCTGGCGGTGCATATCGCTGATATGGAAGCTACATTCTACCTGGAGAACGGCAGCAAATAGAGTACAAATTTTCGTACATTTAAAGGCCCGGCAGCTCTGTCGGGCCTTCTTTATGTCATATCAAAGCTCTCTCTGCTCCAGCATACGGTTGACTGTGTCGAGCATCTCCCGCAGCTTCACCCTGTCGAACTCCGGCCGTTCGTCATAGCAGATCATGCCCCTGAGAGGCGTATCCTTAAAGATCTGCAGCGCCATCTGCCGGGACTCCTCGCCGAAACCGTCACCGTTCTCACCTATCATCACCTTGCAGAACTTGTCCACCCAGTCGCCGAAGACCGCTCTTCCCTCTTCGCAGTTGATGATATCACCGACGGTGTTGTTGAAATCGAACCTGAGGGGCAGCGAGTCCACCGTATTGACATACACCGATGCCCTGAGCCTGATATCTCTTGAAGATGCACCGATGAGTATCTCGAATTCGCCGTATTCCACGAACCAGTCCTTCACCGCAGGCTCATAGTAAGCAAAGGCCCGCTTATCAAGGTTAAAGACCACTTTCTTGCTTTCGCCCGGTCTCAGGCTGACCTTCTCAAAGCCTTTCAGTTCCTTCACAGGTCTTACCACCGTGCTCTCTTTGTCGCTGACATAGAGCTGCACTACCTCAGCCCCCTCTACGGCGCCTGTGTTTTTGACATCGCAGCTGACTGTCAGTATGCGGTTATCCATTATCTCGTCCTCAGAAACGGTTATATTGCTGTACTCGAACCTGGTATACGACAGCCCGAACCCAAAGGGGAACAGCGGTTCGATATCCTTTTTGTCATAGTACCTGTAGCCGACGAAAATGCCCTCTCTGTATTCCACTCTGTCCCCTACCCCCGGGAAGTTCAGATAGGAGGGGTTATCAGAAAGCTTTTTGGGGAAAGTCTCAGCCAGCTTTCCGCTGGGGTTGACCTTGCCGAAGAGCAGGTCGCAGACTGCCCCGCCCACGGCCTGTCCTCCCAGATAGACCTCCAGCAGGCCCTTGACCTTGTCTAAGAACGGCATTTCCACCGGAGCTCCGTTATGGAGGACCACAACGATGTTTTCGTTGACCTTAGACAGCTCTTCTATAAGCTCCAGCTGGCAGTCGGGCAGCCTCATATGGGTCCTGTCGTAGCCCTCGGACTCGAAAGCGTCAGGCAGCCCCGCAAAGATCACCACCTTATCGGCCTTTTCAGCTACCCTCAGTGCCTCCTCAAGGAGCGCCGGGTCGGTCCTGTCCTCATCGGTCACATATCCCTGGGCATAATCCACCTTGCAGTGATCCTCCACGGCCTCCATAGCGGAGGTGACCTTAAAGGAATTGATATGGGAGCTGCCGCCGCCCTGATACCGGGGGGCCTTGGCGAAAAGTCCCACGAAGGCTATCTTTTCCTTCCTGCTCAGGGGCAGTATGTCCCCCTCGTTTTTAAGCAGCACCGCACATCTGCTCTCTATATCCCTGGCCAGCTCATGCTGCCCCTCCTTGTCCCATACCGCTCCGGTCCGGCAGTCCTCGGCCTTGTCGATAAGGGCAAGCACTCTTTCTGCACACCTGTCAAGCTCCTCTTCGCTGAGCCCGCCCTCGTTGACGGCCTCGACTATGAGCTTATCGTTCTTGCCAAAGCTGGCGGGCATCTCCAGGTCAAGTCCGGCCCTTACGCCCTCGACCCTGTCGTCCACGGCGCCCCAGTCGCTCATGACCAGACCTTCAAAGCCCCACTGGTCTCTCAGGACGTCGGTCAGCAGCCATTTGTTCTGAGAAGAATGACAGCCGTTGATGCGGTTATAGGAGCACATAACGGTCCAGGGCTTAGCTTTTTTCACAGCTCCCTCGAAGGCCGCCAGGTATATCTCCCTCAGGGTCCTTTCGTCGATCTGCTCGTCCATAGTCAGCCTTCTGGTCTCCTGATTATTGGCGGCAAAGTGTTTCAGAGAGGTCCCCACGCCCTTGCTCTGCACGCCCTTGATATGAGCTGCGGCCATTTCGCTGGCCAGATACGGGTCCTCGGAGAAATACTCAAAATTCCTTCCGCAGACAGGAGAACGCTTGATATTGCAGCCCGGGCCAAGTATGACGCTTACCTCCTGGGCCTGGCAGGTCTCCCCTAAGGCCTTTCCCATGGCGGTCAGCAGGCTCCTGTCAAAGGAACAGGCCAGGGCGCTGGCCGTAGGGAAACACACAGCCTCCACGGCCTCATTGGGATCAATGGAATCCACCACGTTCTTGCGCAGCCCGTGAGGTCCGTCAGAGACCATTATAGGCGGTATGTCAAGGCGCTTTATGCCCTTTGTATGCCAGAAATCCGCCCCGGAACAAAGGGAGGCCTTTTCCTCCAGGGTAAGCTCTTTGAGTATTTTTTTGATATTCATACTATCGCTCCTCACAAGCCGGCAAGGGTGCCGGGTAATTGTTCTATATTATACCACAAAAATTCCACTATTTCAAGAGCTATTTTATGAATAAGCAACAAAAAGCCCCTGCAAAAAGCAGGGGCCGCTGAACTTACTTTGTGCCGAATATCCTGTCGCCTGCGTCACCGAGTCCGGGGACGATATAGGCGTTCTCATTGAGCCTTTCATCAAGGCTCCCCACATAGATGTCAATATCCGGGTGGGCTTTCTGAAGGGCTGCAAGACCCTCCGGAGCAGCGATGATGCACATGAACTTGATGTTCGTGCAGCCACGCTTTTTGATGAAATCCACTGCGGTGATGGCCGAGCCGCCGGTGGCCAGCATGGGGTCGGGGAGTATCACAAGTCTCTCGTCGATATTCTCCGGGAGCTTGCAGAAATACTCATGTGGCTCATGAGTGACCTCATCTCTGTAAAGGCCTATATGCCCCACCTTGGCAGACGGCACCAGTGCCAGGATACCGTTGACCATACCAAGACCCGCTCTGAGTATCGGCACAACTGCCAGTTTCTTGCCGGAGAGCATGGGAACATCAGCCTCAGTGATGGGGGTCCTGACCTTTACAAGCTCCGTGGGCAGGTCCCTCAGTGCCTCATAGCCCATCAGCATGGCTATCTCCTCCACCAGTATGCGAAAATCCTTGGTGCCGGTGTTCTCGTCCCTTAGCAGCGAGATCTTGTGCTTGATAAGGGGGTGATCGATGACTGTAACTTTGCTCATAGAAAAAACCTCACTTTATAATTATTCTCACTTTTGCTAAAATTTACCTTAGATAAACAACTGGACTGATCCTTCAGTATCATTTCTGTCACTTCATTGACGATCTCCTCAATATCCTTTGTACCGTCTGTCACACAGTCTGATGACGGCAAGATATCTTTCAGCATCTGCACATAAGCGCTCCTGCCAAATTTCAGATATGAACTCATCTCATCACAGATATCCTCCGCAGAGGCACCTTTCATATCCCTCAGGAACCTTCTTGACATTATGATCTGCACCCTCCGATGACCATTTGTGAAAGTCATCGACTTCTCCGTCAAATCCGTACTCATCAAAGTAAAGAGATGCAGTCCGTGGCAGTCTGTCTTTTATCGCATTTACCACTGTTGTTTTCCGCCTGCTGTCACAGCTGCGATGGCTATTATTTTCACTGTTTCCCCCATACATACCGTTATCACAAAAACCAAAACTACCTATTTACAAAAGTGTTCCTGCGGTAGATCAGGATCTCATGTACAGTATACTTTCTGTTACGCATTGACATCATTTCCCAAGACGTAGGATTCGCAGTTGTGACCGTCGATATAGCCGCTCAGTATTTCATGACGCTTTCCGCTGTTGTCTTTATAGATCAGCAGCACATCGCCGATATCGCCCTGAGCAGACCATGTACGATAGAGCAGATGCTCGTCCTCATACTCCGTCCAGACATCATCACCGAAACCAAACTCCTCGAAAAATTTCGGTCTGTCACAGTCTCAGGGAACACCTGATGCAGCCGGCAGAGGGGCAGGGTATGTAATACCGTGACAACGATGTATGCAGAAAACTCATCTGCCCAAAGCACCTCATCGAACCGGCACAGTACAGCGCAGGTTTTTTGGATATCTTCCGGGCTCTCGGCGCTGTCCCAGCCATTATAGAACATCTGCCACGGTTCATATATATTGGTGAACACACCGCCAAGGTCTTCATCGAACGGTCTTTTTACCCGAAGTATCCGTTTATCGCCGACTATTGGCTGTATATTTCTGTCTGACCATTTTCTCTCTGTGATCGGTCTTGAAATTTCCTCTTCATCAAATACTGCCCATTCCATATGATAAGCGTAATTATGAACTCCTGCACTCTCGACCAGCCGAGAGACCCGCTCTCCTTTCGTGATACGCTGCTTGCAGCAGGTGCATAAAAAGTTCACAGTATCATCTCCTATTCAAATACACACAGAGGTCCCGATCTGTCTTATCAGCAACACAAAAGTAAAAA
>JAFVCV010000002.1 GCA_017478965.1 Ruminococcus sp.
CCAGCTTGGGGGTAAGGTACCCCCGCCAGCCGAATTCCTCACCGAAACCGTTTATGAGCATTGGCACGCACAGCCCAAGCTGCATGAGGAGAGTACCGATAAAGACCTTTGCTGTGCCCGTCTCTTTGACCGAGGGGTCGAGGCTTATCCCGCCCTTGCAGATCAGCGACAGGACTGGCCCCAGGATAAAACCGCAGACTACAGGGAATATGGCTGCGAAGAGATAGTATTTTTTCTTGGTCCCCCGTCTGCCTGCCAGCAGCAGGTCTTCCTTATCATGGGTCACGAGCCTGGTGAGGATATTGGCTATCATAGGATAGAACATCACGGTATAGCCTGCAAAGCTGCTGGTCAGCCCGCCCTGCTTGTCGGAAAAAACTATGCCAAGGATATACACCGGCACAAATGATAGGACCAGAAACAGTATTATCCTTTTCACCGTCAGGCTTTTGGCGTCATTTTTCAAAGCTCTGCACTCCTCTCATATAGACTTTCGATGATATCCTGTAAGAGATGTAATATACCGGTATGACCGCAGACATACCTATGCCGAGAGCAAGGACCTGTATGGGCGTGTATTCCGGCGATGTGATAAAGGAGACTATCCTGTCGAACAGCTCGTCTGTTGATTCAAGAACGCTCAGATCACCGAAGAGGAAATAGATGAGTACCGCTATTATCATCAGAACAACGATGACAGCCTTGACGTAAGAACCGGCTTTAGTTCCGAAGGCGAACTGGAAAGGCAGCTCGATAGCCTTCAGATAAAGGATCAGTGTCATTGCCAGACAATAGAGAGATAATAACGAAGGAAGTCCCTCCACCAGGTCACTGGCAATGGAGTTCGTCACAGAAGAGATAAATACGGTAAGCACAGCCATAAGATATATGAACGCATATTTACCGCCCACTGCCTGTCTTACTCCGTCGGGAGCAGCCCCGACAAAATAAGCCCACTTCTTTCTCTCGTCCGTCAGAAGCACTCCGGCGGTGAGGACCGAGGTCATGAACATAGCCGTCATACCCAGGGAAACCGCCATCAAAGCCCCGAACGTTGAGCCTACATCGTTGTCGTCGCTGAACATCAGGAGCGCAGGGATGAGATTGGAAAAGAAGGCCCCTGCGCTGCTTACGATAATGGTCAGCTTATTGGACGCTATATCCTTATAAACATATCCGAGCATCACTCAGACCTCCTTCCAAGTACAGCTATCTCCAGCCGGAAGATGACACAGAACACCAGGACGAAGATCAGCAGCACTGCCCACCAGCAGCTGGCCACAGCCCTTGCAGGTTCCCCTATTATTATTTCAAAGATCTTTTGGGCCACCTGATGTGGATCCATCACATCTGCAGGTATATCGCCGTAAAGCTCAATACCCAGAGATCTGTAAAAGGACTTCATCTTTATCCAGACATAAAGCATATATGCTCCCCCGAAAAGCATTGCAGTCACCATAAACAAAGCAGTGGAGGCAGAGATATTGTGGGTCAGCAGCAGATAAAGATGATAAAGCTGACCTGTCAGGGAGATCAAAAGTCCTATGCCCGCCAGACCGCCTAAAAGCACGATATCAAAGCTCCTGCCGCTGACAGCGCAGGCCAGCGCTGTGTTCAGGCATGACATTAGCAGGGCGATAAGATAGGTGATGATATTCTCCTCTGCCCTGTATAATACCCTCTGCCTGTCCGTATAGGGAAGAGTAAAGGCAAACTTGTCCCACTTCACAGCCTGGTCTGAGATCAGTATGTTATAGTTGAGAGTGCCCACCAGGGAAAACATGAAGAAACCGCCGCCGAACACCCAGAGATAGAAGGTGATAGTGTCCACATCGTCATAATACGTTTTCAGGTTGCCGAAGACCATACTGAGCCTTATAAGTACCATCAGCAGCATGAACAGTATCAGTACGCTGCCTTCCAGGAGCAGACGCTTGCGGGAAAGGATAAGGTCACGCTTTATGAGAGCTATGCACTTTCTGTTCATTCAGCTCCACTCCTTTTTCTCACGGTTCACATAAAAAAGCATAATGTCCTCTAAGGTCGTCTTTTCGATGACTGCGCCGGAATACTTTCTTTCCGCCAGCGCCCTGTCGCTGAACATAATGTCCGCCCCGTAGTCGTTCACCCTTGCGCTTACAAAGTCCTCCCTGTCCATAAGGGCGTAGTCCTTCTTTTTTACCTTTATCATGGCATGGCTGTCTAAGATATCGTCCTTATAGCCGGTAAGAAGTATCCTGCCCTTATCTATAAAGGTCACGCTGTCGGCGATCTTCTCCAGGTCCGAGGTGATGTGGGAGGACATCAGTATGCTGTTATCCTCATTTTGCAGATACTCCTGGAAGATATCAAGTATCTCGTTTCTCACCACCGGGTCAAGGCCCGTGGTGGCCTCGTCCATTACCAGCAGCTGCGCATTGTGGGAAAGTGCTGCGGCGATCTGGAGCTTCATCTTCATGCCCTTGGAAAACTGCCCTATTTTCTTGCGTCTTGGCAGAACGAACCTGTCAAGATACTCAAAAAATGTCCCGCTGTCCCACTGCTCATAGATATCCTTCATCAGGATATTTATATCGCTGGCCCTGAGACTGTCGTGAAAGGGTATCTCGTCAAAGACCGCCGATAAGCGTTCCTTGATGCCTGCCTCGTTCTCGCTCAGTTCCTGTCCTAAGAGCTTGACCGTACCGCTGTCATACTTTATTATGTTCAGCAGACAGTTTATCGTGGTGGACTTGCCGGCGCCGTTTTGCCCTATAAAGCCCATGATGCTGCCTTTGGGCACATCAAAGCTCACCTTGTCAAGGGTAAATCCGTCATACTTCTTGGTAAGCTCCCTTATCTCTATGGCATTTTCATAGTCAGTCATTATCCTTACCTCCGTAAAGCATTTCCAGGATAGAGGTCATCTCATCAAGGTCTATATCCACCGCCTTTGCCTTGTCACAGGCCTTTATCAGCAGCTCCTCGATCTCCTTGAGACATTCTTCCTTCAGAAATTCAACATTCTGTTTTTTCACATAGCTGCCCCGGCCGGTGTAGGACTCTATAAAGCCGTCCTTTTCCAGCTCCTCATAGGCACGCTTTGTGGTTATGACGCTTATGCGCAGGCCCTGAGCCAAGGCCCTCATGGATGGAAGGGCGTCCCCCTCCTTCAGTTCGCCGCTCATGATCTGCGCCTTGATCTGTGAGACTATCTGCTCATAGATAGGCTCGCCGGCGGCATTAGAGATTATGATATCCATATTTTTCACCTTTGCAAATGTGTATATTTGATATATACATTATACCAAAAGTGTATATAGTTGTCAAGAGACTATTTCTATTTTATTTTACATATTTTGCAAGCCAGGCGGCATATATTTTATATATTTCTTACAAATAGTCTTAAAACAATGTATATGCTTTATATACACATTACTGTTCTTCGGAAATAAAAATGCCTTCCCACTTTTTTATGTGAGAAGGCATTTGCTTTTTATGATCAACTCTCTTTTGTTTGTCTTTTTCTTTTGTCAACCAGCCATAAAGTAACCCGACCTGTTAATCATCGGACTTACCAGTATAGCCCTTATCAATAAACTTGTAATAAATGTGAATATCACGCTCCTGCTTGCCCCTCTCAAACTCGTCAACCGTAACGGAGTCGATCAGCTCAAGGCACATCTGCCGAGTGAGATATTCTGCATTCCTGAACTTCTTTAAGCGAGAGATATATTCGTCCACATCACGCTCGTCCTGCTTCTGCATGAGCTGTCTTGCTTCGATCTCCTGCACCTCAGCGGAGAGAGCGTTTTGCTCCGCTTCATATTTGGTCAGGAGCTTCGTACACATACTCGCAGGAATCTCGCCCGATACCTTGTCCTCATATACCGACTGCATCAAACCGTCAAGCTCTGCAATGCGATCCTTTGCCTTGCGGAGCTTTTCTTTATCCGAGGAAATCTGCTGGCTCTCCTGTCTTTGCTTTCTTGCAAGAAACTGTTTTCTCGCCTTTGCTTCATCTTCCTCAACGAGCTGCATCATTGAGCGAATATCATTCAGCACGATTTGTTCAATCGTTCTCTGGCTGATATAGTGTGTGTGACATACGCCCTTGCCGTACTGTGAGTAGGTGTTGCAGTTATAAGAGCCGACAACGATTTGATGCGGATTGCCTGTTGTGACACCACGCATTTTCTGATTGCGAGAGAACTTCATTCTGAAACCGCAGTCAGCACAGTACATCTACGCACACAGCGGTTTTGTATCGCCAGTCTTTGTACGTCTGCCGATAGAACGTTCATCGTCGATCTCACGGC
>JAFVCV010000003.1 GCA_017478965.1 Ruminococcus sp.
AGTGTAGACCGTGGCCTTGAGCAGACCTATCTTGTCATAATACTGGAGGGTGCGCACCGTTACCCCTGAAAGCTTTGCGACTTCATTGACTGTTCTCATCGTTCTCTCCTCCTCGTGTGACTTTAGTATACACTATTACGTAACGTCAGAGTCAATAGACTTTTATAAGCTTTGTATAAATACACAAATATCCGCTTGGATTGAATAGCTAAATAAGCATTTTATACAAGGCAGAACCAAAAAACCGGGCAGCTCAATGAATGAACTGCCCGGAAGAGCTCAGATATCAATGATCTTTGCCATTGTCTTTTCGTCGATAGGGTAGGGGCTTGTGGCAAGCTTTGCCGGATTAGCCAGGACCACCTGTGCGGTCTTTTCCAGTATCTCCCTGCTGACGCTTACCGGGCATAGCCTGTTTATAAGGTCCCTAAGTTCTTCACAGTCCCCAAGACCGGCGGCGCTCAGGAGAGCCTTCTGCCTGTCTGCGTCCGCAAAGCTCATATACCCGGCCTGGAAAGCGCCCACCGCAGCTCCGTGAGGAATGCCGCCTTCGTAGGTCAGCAGGTAGCTGAGTGCGTGGGGGACAGCCGTGCCGTGCTGAGCGATGGCCATTCCCGCAAAGGAAGATGCGTTCATGAGCATCTGCGCAGCTCTGCCGTCAAGGTCTTTTTCTCCCTCTATATATGGCCTGCACCTTTTCCACATATCCAGTCCCGCAAAAACTGTCATGTCGCTGAAGTCGTCTGCACCGGAATTAAGGCCGCTCTCCAGAAGATGTGAAAGTGCGTCAACGGCGGTGTTCCTGATGACTGACGCCGGGGCATTGAGCAGATATTTACCGTCGCTGAGGGCCAGATCCGGGAATAGCTTCTGCCTTATGGAGCCTTTTGTCCCCAGGTCGTGCCTGGTGATGACGGAGACTGCCGTTACCTCTGAACCGGTGCCGCAGGTAGTCGGTACCGCCGCCAGAGGGACCCTGTCGTTTTCGTCGCTTTCATACATGAACTCCCAGCCCTTGTCCGGGTGGCGCATCATCAGCGCCGCAGCCTTTGCAGCGTCAAGAGGGGAGCCGCCGCCTACACCGATGACCATATCGGCTCCGCAGGCGATCCCAAGGTCCCTGCACTCCATGACCGTTTCTACCGACGGGTTCTCCTCAACTCTGTCAAAGACAGTGTAGTCTCTGCCCTGGGAGGAGAGCGCATTTATCACGTCCTCCAGGGAACCGTTTTTTCTCGAGGAGCTCTTCCCCGTTACGATAAGTGCATGGCGGCCCAGAGCAGCAAGCTCTGCGGCGTGGCCCATGACGCAGTTTTCCTCACTGTAGAGCAGTGTGGGCATGAAATATCTCATATCTGTACTTCCTTTCAGTATTATTCAGCCGGCCCTATGACCTCTGAGAAAAACTCCTCCAGGGGCAAAGTAGCCCCTGAATGTTTCCCGCCTATGACAGTCCTGACCCGTTCTTTGTCCAGCAGGCTCTTCGTGAAGTCATGGCTGTCGATGACTTCGTCCCTGCTGCCGACTATAGCCAGGACCTTCTCTCTGTCAAGTCCCGCTATCCTGTCAAAGCTGCATATGTAGGGCCTTATGTCCCCCTGAAAGCCAAGCCTTGGCAGATGTAGGAAGGGCAGCAGACATGGGTTTATCAGCACTGCCCGCAGCCCCAGGCTCACGCTCAGCAGCGCCCCGTAAAAACCGCCCAGGCTGGTGGCTGTGACCAGCTGCACTTCGTTCTCTCCTGCGGCCTTTGTCAGCATATCAAGGACCTCCGCATGGTCTGTGCCGTCATAGTCTATGGCCGGCGAAAACACCTCATGTCCCAGCTTCGTCAGTGAGCTGTAGGCGCAGTTATGCGGGTCCCCGTGGTAGCCGTGAATGTTAAGTATCCTCATTTTTCCGTCGTTTCCCAGCTGTCAAGATCGAATTTTCCGTCAAAAACAAAATAAATGTCATGGACTCCGCCTGCGGTGACAGTTCCCTCAGCCTCAGCCCAGTCCTTGCAGTCAAAGCTAAGTGAAACTGCACTGTCGCCCATTATGCTGTCAAGGCGCATCTCCAGGGTGCCGCTGCCCCTGACCACTGCCTTGAAAGTGCCTGCCTTGTCGCCAAAGTCCACGTTTTTCACTGCGATGACTTTCCCGCTCTCACACTTTGCGTAATTGACCCCTATCTGAGAGCCGTATTCGCAGTCCGTGAGAAAGCCCTCCTCACCCTGTCTTATCTCGTAAGGTGACAGGTTTTTCAGTGCCCTGGTCCCGGTCCGTGAGGCAAAGCACTCGTTTATGACAGCATTCTCCTCATCGACTTCCACCTCATCTGCCCCGATGCTCCTGTAACCGCCCTCAACGCCAAGCTCCTTCTGTAGGATGAGCGTGTGATAGAAAAGATAATATTTGTCACCGAATTTTTGGAGATGGGTGTGGTTGTTGCTGTATTCCATTCCCAGCTGACCTGGGTTTTTCAGATAGTGCTCCTGATATTCCCAGCTGTCGGTATCTAAGGGATCGGACGAGGTCATATAGCACATCGAGCAGGTGGGCGGGGTGCCCTTGCCGCTGTCGTGATCCCAGTCAGTCCGCTTTTCCCAGGAGGTGTTGAAGGTGTAGATATACTTTCCGCCGAAGAAATTCAGCTCACTGGCCTCAAAGAAATAAGGGGCCTTTATCTCCACGAAATCACTGTCAAATGACAGCATATCCTCCCCTAGCTTTACTATCCTTGCGGTACCCGGGTAAAGGTCTGTTCCGCTGTTTGCCCTGCCGCCGCCGAAGGCCAGCCAGCCTGTCCCGTCATCGTCGATGACCGCACCGGGGTCAAAGGGCTGCGGACTGTTTTTCAGTCCCTCCATGCCGTTATAGATAAGGGGCTTTCCCAGCGGGTCTGACCAGGGCCCCCGGGGGTCCTCCGCTGTCAGAACTCCCACGCCGTTGCCGCTGTTGGAAAAATACAGATAAAAATGTGTCTTGCCGTCCTCCTCTGTCCTTTTGACCACCGAGGGCGCCCAGCTGGCGTATACCCACGGGGCGATCTCACCGGTGTTTATGGTGCCCTCATATCGCCAGTTCGCCATGTCGTCAGTGGAAAGGATAACGAAAGACTTTATGCGTTCATAGGTGTTCTCACCGCCCTTTTCAAGGTACTGCTGCTGATCGTTCGTGCCGAAGACATACAGCCGCCCCTCATATTCCACCGCAGTGGGGTCGGCGCAGAAGATGTTTGTGATAAGGGGATTGTTCTGCTGTTCAAGGGCCTTGAACAGCACGGTGTTGTCCCCTGAAGTTTCGACCCTTTTGCCTTCCTCAGTCTTTGTTTTAGCTATAGCAGTCCGGGCCTGGCTCGATACGCCGGTCTGTGAAGACTCTGACGATGCGCTGCCCCCGCAGCCTGACAGCAGCAGGACCGCACAAACAGCCGCTGCCGTTTTTGTTCTCATTATCATGCACCTCCGCAATAGAATAGCCGTTACCAGATATTTTACCATAATGGGTCAATAATGTCAACAGGCGGTCTGCGAAGAAAGACCGGACCAGAAACAACAGAAGACCGATTGCGATAAATGTCAATGACAAATCATTGCCATATATTGAAACAAAGACCATTATATGGTATCATGATAATAGCAGACGTATTCATGATCGGAACAAAAAAAGAAACGGGGTGATCCTATGATCTGTCCGCAGTGCGGAAAGAACCTTGGCGACAGTGACAGATTCTGCGCCTATTGCGGCTATAGCTTACCGTCTCCTCGGTCCGCCGCTCCGGGCCAGGGCGGCTTTATACCTCAGCAGACCGGCAGCTTTGTGCCGACCCAGAGCAGTATGCCGGCAGGGGGACAGAGCTATCCTCCTCAGTACAGTGCCTACAGTGCTTACAGTGACCCGGCCACCGGAACGGTCACAGGGGCCTACGGCTCACAGTATCCAGCAAAGGCAAAGGGCGGCAGCGGTCTAAGGACATATCTGCTGACCGTGTTCATAGGGCTCGTTATCCTTGGCGGCGGCTTTGCGCTTTTTATAAAGCCCGGATATCTTGCCGGAAAGATCGGCTCTGACAGCAGTTCGTCTGACGGCTCCTCGAAGGCCTTTTCAGACAACTCCGCAGGCTCCTCCTCCAGGGGGACCTCTTCACGGTCCTCTAAGCTCTTCGGGAAGAGCAGCTCTGCCTCAGACAGCGGCAGCGAAAGCAGTTTTTCTGCTGAGGAGAACGGCGCCGCTTCCCAGGGCGGAAATGAAAGTGGGTCTTCAAAGGCCGAAGAAAGGCCTGCCGTGACGACGACAACTGCCGCTGTGACCACCCGGGAGCCGGAGGAGACCAGACCGGCTGAGACAAAGCCTGCCGGGACCAAGCCCCCGGTGACCACGACAACTGCTTCACAGCGCTCGGAGGAAGGTCCTTCGGACGGCGATATGGCCGCATATAACGAGGCCTCCTACTACAGTACCTATGACAGGCCCTCGTTCGATGAGTTCGAGTGGTGCTTCGGCCAGTCGGGATTTATTTACGATATGCCCTCCTATGCTGCGGCGATCACTGACCCGCTGGGCTTTACAGGCGGGTGGAAAGCTATGGTGATCTATAATCCCACCAATTCCTCAGGGACCTTTACCAGGGAGCTGGACAATATAAGCATAGGAGTCTACAGCGGCGCCTGCGATGTTACCGTGGACTGGTATGCTATTGACTATTACGGCACCGGAGACCTTGAATATGAGGACGGTATGGACGACGGACTGTTCCTTGGCGATGCTGACAGCAGCGGTATAAGGGCAGACTATACCTACGGCGGCGCTGTGCTAAGGCTTTACCGTTTCTGGAAGGAGGACGGCGGGCAGTATGCCCTTGGCTCCATCGACCTGGAGGACGGGACCTCGGCTTATGTAGCCATGAAAAGACCCTAGGCTTTGAGACGTTATTCAGTGATAAGTGAACGGTGATGCGTATGTTGGATGAAAAGATAAAATATCTCATGAACGAGCTGAATGTGGACGGCAAGACCCTTGCCTCCTATGCGGGAGTGGCTCCGGCGGGGATAAGCAGGATGAGAAACGGCTCCAGGTCCTACGACCGCAGCAGCATAACAGTGAAAAAGCTGGTGAACGGCCTGTGGCTCTACGCCGCAGACAAGGGGCTCGTCGAAAAGCTCTGCCTGTTGGTGGGCAGTCTTTCGGAGAACGGGGAGGACCTGAAAAAGGAGCTGACAGAGTGGCTGTTTGACGACAAGAAGGTCATGGCAGGCAATACCTCCTCGGTGGACCCGGAGGTCTTCGGAAGAAAGCTCACCGACCTGATGAAACTGGCCGGGGTCACCAACAGCAGGCTGGGGAGAGATCTGAATATAGATTCCTCTTATATCAGCCGCATGAAGAACGGCCGTGTGCCCCAGCGCAATTATAGCCTGATGATGCGTATGTGTGAGAACATCACCGTCAGGATCTCGGAAAACGGCAGAAAAAAAGAACTGTCAAGGCTGATAGATCTCCCGGCAGAGTATCTCAGCGACAATGACGCCCCGGAGCATATCTTCAAATGGCTCTATGACAGCAGCACCGTGGGCGGGGTGAATGCTGTGAAGTCTCTGATAGAGAGCATCGAGAGCTTCCCTGAACAGATCAGGACCGAGCTGCCGTCCTTTGCTGAGGTGGCTGCGGAGGATATCCTTGACGAGCGGGTGCAGAACTATGAAGGCCTGGAGGGACTTAAAAGGGCTGTGGTCAGATTTCTCGGCAACGCTGTCAGGCAGGGCAGCAGAGAACTGCTGCTCTATTCGGAGATAACTATGGACTGGCTCAACAGTGAGTTCAGACACAAGTGGGCGGCCCTTATGAATGAATGTATGAAAAGGGGCGTGACTATCAGGATAATCCATAATGTGGACCGAAGCTCCGCTGAAATGATGACCGCCATAAACAACTGGCTGCCCTTTTATATGTCGGGACGCATCGAACCTTACTACTGTCTGAAAAAAAGGGGCGAAAGGTTCAGCCATACCCTGTTTCTGGATCCGGACAGGGCCTGTATAGAGAGCAGCTGCGTCAGCGGCTGTGAGGGGTCGGCGGATTACGATTATCATACCTCAGAAAAGAAACTCAGGAAAATGCGGGAGTATTTCGATATGCTCCTGAGCATGAGCAGGCCCCTGGTGAAGATCTGCAACGACTATTCGGTGGCCGACGGCAATTATTCTGTCAGTACCTACGGCGAGGTGCAGATATGTATAGGCGATAGCTCGGTGGTGGTAAATAAGCTTTCTGTCCCTCAGGCGAGCTTTACTTTTACTCACCCGTTCATGTGCAGGGCGTTCAGGTCATTCGTTGAAATGCTGAATTGAACGTCAGTCAGGCGGCAGGCCCACGGTCTGCCGCTTTTTTCTTTTTGGCGGTATGACAAATATTTCTGTCAAAACCTGTTCACAACGGTGTGAGCCATTAACTTTCCTGCTCTGTCTCGAATTGCCTGAAAATACAGAAAATGTCAATAATTTCCTCAAGACAGGAAAACAGAAAAAAATGTGTCACGCGGTGGTTGACAATCATGGGCAAATATGTTATAATTATAGAAAATTATGTGAGCAAATAACATAATGATAATATTTTTTTATTGTTTAATAAAGAGGCTTAGGATACCATTTAAAGGAAAAGGGTCCTGGGCCGTGTCCTGGTCATAAAGGGGGTGGTATATGGTATGAACTCGAAAAAGGTAAGCCGCTTTTTAGCAGCGTGCTTATCTCTTCTTTGCCTGACCGGCGGCAGCACTGTATGTGCGGCCGGGAATGACAGCTGTGAGTTGTCTATTCCCTTTGAGCTTTCTGACAGGAAGGGCTGGATACCTGAGGGTACTATATTCACCGTCAGACTTGTGAGTGTCAACGGCGCACCTCTCCCGGATAAGGACACCTATGAGGTGGACGTTTCGGGAAGATATGAGTTCGGGCCGATAGTCTTCGACGAACCGGGGGATTATGAGTATACCATAAGCCAGGTCTCCTATGAGAGCGACAAGATAGTTTTTGATACCACCGTCTACAGAGTGCAGGCCACTGTGCTCTATAATGACAGCGGACAGCTGGTGGGCGGGTTTGCACTGACGAGGGGCAATTCCGGCAGCAAGCTGGACGAGGTGGGTTTCAATAACGACTATAAAGTCACCGAGGACAGCAGCCGTCCCCCCAGCGAGGACAGCAGCGGTGCGGATATCACCACCTCAGGTGACAGCTCACGAACGCCCTACAGCGACAGCAGCTACAACGGTACCGACATAGGGGGGGACAGCTCCGGCTCGTCATCAGACAGCGGGGGCAGCTCTTCGGACAGTTCGGGCACTTCGGGCAGCAGCGGGGAAGGCTCACAGAGCAGCGGACCCGGCAGCAGCTCGGGGCAGAGCGGCTCGTCCAAGGCCGACAACGGCAGTATGCTCCCGCCGAATACCGGCGGCGGCGCAGTGCTGAGTATTTCAGGACTGGGACTGTCGGCGGCGCTGCTGTTCATCTCTGCGAAAAAGAAGAGGGAAGAACGGGAAGAGGACGGCTGTGAGAATGCTGAAAAAGACGATGACACGGGGTGACGGTCATTGGAAAAAAACGAGGCCATCACCAAGCCAAAGAAGAAAAAGCGTGATGCAAAAAGCTATGCGATAGAGTTTTTTGCCAAGGTCGGCATGACCGCAGCGGTGCTGTGGCTGCTGCTGACATATGTTGCCGGGGTCTATGTGAACCACAGCAACTCATCTTATCCCATGATAAAGGACGGGGATCTTTGCCTGACATATAAGCTGGAAAGTCCGGCGCAAGGCGAGGTCGTGGCCTATGAAACGGAGGATGGGATAAGGTTCGGGAGAGTCATCGCTCTGAGCGGGGACTCTGTAGAGATAAAGGACGATCATATCGCAGTCAACGGCCTTGGGGTGTTTGACGAAACGGTCTACGCCACCAGCGCAGAGGGGTCGGCCATAAGTTACCCCTATAAGGTGCCAGAGGGCTGTGTGTTCGTCCTCAACGATCACAGGAACGATATTTCAGACAGCAGGAAGTCGGGCGGCATAAAGCTTGACGACTGCAGAGGTAAAGTGGTCTTTGTCATGAGAAGAAGGGGCATATGACCGATACAGATCTATGGAGGGATCATGATGAAAAAGAGAAAATTTTTTGTAGGTTTTACAGCGGCTGCACTTGCAGCAGGAATGATGGCGATGTCTGCGAGCGCAGAACCCACGGGCGACCCCAGCGACCCCAGTGAGGGCGGAACGACCTCGGCGGCTGCATCTAATTTTACTTACGAACCTGTTAACGGCGGTCGGACAGAAATAAAGAAGTATCTGGTTCTGGACAGCGATGCTACTGTTCCTACCCAGACGTTCAATTACTCGATAACTGCCGGTGAAGAAGCTAAGTATACCGGTACTGGCAAAACGGACACAATAGCAGCCTATGCAGGCGTTGGCGCTGAAAACATCAGTGATGTGTCGGTATCTTTCGGTCCTGCTGACGGAACTACTGCCGGTGCAGAGGGTGACGGTATAACGAATGATGAGGGTAAAAAATACGCAGTTAATGAGTTCACTGTGGATTTCTCACGAGTAGAGTTTCCTGAACCTGGCGTTTACCGCTATGTACTTACTGAATTAAATGCAGGTGCAACAGACGAACTTGGTGCTGGTATCTCCCATGTCGGCAATTATCAGAAGACACTTGATGTCTATGTGACCGATAATAACGGCAGCCTTGAAGTGAGCCAGTACATACTCTACAATGGTGTGATCGACACTCCTCCTGCGATCGATGATGATACCAGTTTAGTTGCTACGGTAGACAGAACTGATGAGGATAACAGCGACAAGACCGATGGCTTTGTAAATAATTACTCTTCTCAGGATCTTACCATAGGCAAGAAAGTAACAGGTAACCAGGGCTCAAAGGATAAGTACTTCAAATTCACTGTTACCTTTACAAATGCAAAGGGTGCAAATATAACAATAGACAGTGAAAACTCTCATTTCTCACAAGCTCCTGCCAAGAACAGTGCTACTATCTATAGTGAGTCTGATATGGCTGGTGCTAACGGCGTAGATGACAATGATGCAGTGACAGGCCAGCAGCTGGCTATTACGGATAATGCTGCCGCTTCATATGACTTCTATCTCCAGAACGGTGAGTATATCACTTTCCTTGGCCTTCCTTCGGGTTCTTCTTACACTGTTGCAGAGGCAGCTGAGGAATATACCAGTGTTGCTGCAAGCGATACATCATTTACAATTGGTGAGTTCACTTTTAACGGCGCTTTGGAAGGCGAGATCGCTAACGCTGATATAATTACCGGCTTCACCAACAACAAGAACGGCGCTATCCCTACCGGCGTTATCATGTCTGTGGCTGGACCTGCGGGCGTGGGTGCTGCTGTTGTGGGCGGTATCGTTTATCTCACTATAAAGAAGAAGAAAGAGGAGAACGAGGACTAAAAGTTGACCGCCCTCAGGTTCTGGAAAGGCGCAGACCGGCTCTATGACCGTGTGCTCATGGCTGTGCTGGTGGTCATTCTTCTGATAGTGTGCTACTGTATGTATGACAATTACTATGTCTACAGCCACACTCTCAATGAAAGTCTGCTGAAATACAAGCCGAACACCCCTGGCTATGTTGCCGAGGATTCGCCTATAACCGAAGATATGGTCGCTTGGCTGACTGTTGACGGGACCAATATCGACTACCCTGTGATGCAGGGCAGCGATAATATCAAATATCTGAATACCGATCCTTACGGGAATTATTCGCTGTCGGGGAGCATTTTCCTCGACAGCAGGTGTTCCCCTGACCTTTCGGACAGCTACCTGCTCGTCTATGGCCATCATATGGAGTATGGGAAAATGTTCGGGGCTCTCGATGAGTTTCTTGACCGGGACTATCTCAGTTCCCACCGCACTGGCACCCTGATGGTAGGGCGAAGAGGTGAAAAGACCTACGGGCTTTCCCTTTTCGGAGCTATGCGGGTCAGTGAGAAGGAGGGTGCGGTCTTTGACATAGGCTCGGGGGACATTATATCGTTTCTGAGCGACAATGAGGACCTGCTGCTAAGTGAGCCGGAGGGAAGGATATTGGCGCTCTCTACCTGTTCCGAGGGGGACTCGGTGAGCAGGATAGTAGTTTTCTGCAGGATCTTGGAATGAATCTGCGGATCTGAGTTTTTCTGGGAGGTGTACTGTTGAAATCGTCTTTTCTGATGGGCGTTCTCAGTGCGCCTTTTGTCCTGTGTAGGGTGCCCGGCGGCGCTTTCAGGACCCTTTTGCTTTCAGGTCTTTATGAAATATCATCAAAAAAGGAGGTGGCAGTATGTTTAAGCTGACTAAACTGAAAAAGCGTATCATAAGCGGGCTTTCGGCAGCCGTGATGCTTGCTGGGAACATTCTGCCCCTGACTGTTGCGTATGCTGAGCCGGAGGGGGAAGTAGTCCCCGCACATTCGGTAGCAGTTTTTGATATCGACCTTAAAAGCGGCGCCGAGCATTATTCTGTCTATGAGCCTTCACTGCCTGCTGAGGGCGGAAAGAAGCAAATAGACGACGCTTATGTCTGGAAGGCAGATTCTTCTGCTGACGGTCATAAGTTCGTTTTCAATATCAAATTCTCCGTTTCCGGCGTAGGCACTACCAGTACAAAGCCGGACGGAATGACCGATGACGAATTTGAGGCCACCAAGGAGGCAGTGGGGAGAGATTTCATAAACATCAGGATCCCTGCCCATATCCTGAAATTCAGCGGCATGGAGGCCGGTGAGCCTGTGGACGGAGTTTATCCCGACACCCTGGAGCTGCCTGTTCCTAAGGAGTCTGATATCGACCCCAGTTCTCCTGTGGGGAGACATCAGTTCGCCTACAGGTATGATGAGGAGACTGACGAGTATGTCATCTTCAACCGTGAGCCTGTTTCCGCCGGCGTGGTCTATGAGTTCCCTGTGGCCTATACTATGAACAAGAATACCTGGGAGTATAAGGACCTGGACCCCTCCAAGAGCTTCAGCGCCAGTGCTGTCGTTAATTCCTGGCCCCAGGAAGAAACTCCCAGTGAGGAGAACCGCATCGTTCTGCCAAAGGATACAAGGGAGATACCCGTGTATATCGACACCAATGCTGAGATCAAGACAGCCAAAAAGCGTGTCGAGCAGACCCTTATCGGCGCTCAGGCCGCCAGGAAGCTCACGGGTCTTTCTGACCTTACCGACGATTACAGGTATGTCATCTGGTCTGTTACCTCTGACATTTCCAATGTTACACAGAAGTATGACCTGACACTGGTAGAGGACGGCTCCAAGCTTGCACTGACGGGCGTTGACGCTAACGACAAGACCCACACTGTAAACGGCGAGATAGTTGCGGTCAATATGGGCAGCGGCTATGAGCCCTATGCCGGGGAGACAGGCGCAAAGGTCACGGGACTGACTGCCTCCGGCAAAAGGGTGGATTATATACTTACCAGGTTCCCTAATGAGGGCGACGGTGAGAGCGAGGGCCTTAACGATCTGGAGGACAGCGAGAAGACCCGCCGGGACATCGTGCTGAAGTCCACGAACTCAGCTGAGGTCATTCTTGACCCCGGTGACGCTCAGGACATATCCTCGATAGCTCCTGCGTCAGGTTCATTCAAATATGAGCTGTTAAGACCCACGATCCCTCCTATCCAGGAGAAGTATACCGCAAATAAGTACGGTCTTTATGCCAACGGTACCAAGCGTGTATCCAGCACCGCCAACGTTGCAAGCTATGATCTTGCAGTGCTGGCCGTTGATGAGGATATACCTGAGCTGAGATACGAGACCAGGACCACCGGCCATGCTTACGGCAAGACCATCGAGCACCTCAATCAGGTATTTTCCGCAGTTATCGTCCCTGAGGAACTGGACGAAGACGGAAATGCCACTATCTCTGTGGCCGGCAGGAATTATATATTCAATAAGGACTCCCGGGAGTATACCCGTGAGATATACAGCGACGACCTTCACTCCGAACTTGAGCAGACCGATGTCCTTGAGATACCGGACGACTATGAGCTGCCCATGAACATACTTACCATGCTCCAGGCAGTTGGCGAGGACCTGAGGGACAATTATTACGGCAAGACCCCTATCGAATATGTCCTGGACGACAGGACCCTGAACGTAGCTGATATAAAAGCCCCCTCTGACGCCAAAAAGCTGGGTCCGGATGATTACCGTATAGACTATGTGGACTATACGTATGATTTCGTAGGCTACGTTTACGATAAGGATACTATGACCTTCACCGAGGGCGAGCCTAACAGCGACCCCGACGACAATGACGAATACAACACACTGCATTTTTATGCCTATATCGGCGGCAGCGATGAGCCTATCCATGTGGCGGACTATAATGTAGTCACCGGGGACAGGTATGCTGACAGCGACTATGTCAGCGTGCTTAATTCTGGCAAGATAATGTTCAACAGCGATGTTGATGTGACCGGTTATCGGATCGTGACCGAGAATACCTATTATTATGTCGATCTTGATACCAAGCCGAGCGTCACCCTGAAGAGCAGCCCCGATGTAAAGGAACTGGCTGAGAAGATACTCAGCACAGACGATGTTGAGAAGAAGATAGCTCTGACCAATACAGCCGACTGGACCGCTACCCATACCGGGGACGATGTGCTTCTTTACAATACTACCGTGAAGGGTACGGACTATGTGGCTGACGTGACCCGTGATTCCAGCATCTCAAAGAAGGCCATGGGCGAAAGGTTCTCTTACAGAGGACAGGACGGAAAGATCTATAAGAGCTCCAACGATACCCTTAACGGCTATTATCAGCTGGCTTGGAAGACGACCGTGAAGGAATGGGTAGTTGGCGACAATACTCCCGTCAAGCAGGAATCCGGCGTGATATATGATCTTCTGCCTTCGCACTGCGATATCATCGAGGGCAGCGTAAATGTCTATGCAGATGCAGGGGACGATGTGAGCATAAAGACCACGCCGCTGTCTCCTTCTGAATTCCATGTACTGGAAAGGCAGGACAACTATAACGATACCGGTAAAAAACTTCTGACCATAGAAATTAACGAGCCGTGCGCTAAGTCCTATACCATAACCTATGTCACTGTGCATACTCATGACGATATCCAGGACTATGGCTCCATAGCTCTTAACACCGTGGCCTATCAGACCGGCAACGGCGATATAGGCAGCGGATATCCCGACAACGGCGGCAACTATGCAGTATCCATGTCGGACTATATCCATAACCTTGACAAAAACAACGGCAATGCCAGAAGATTTATCTACGCTGAGGCGACCGAGGATATCCTGGCTCTTTTCCCGACCTCTTCGGGCATTTACAAAAAGGTAGCTACCTCCAGCGACCCGGCCTTCGGCAGGACCGCCATCGTTCATAACGGGGAGAGCTATACCTATAATATCCGTATGAAGAACGATTCCTCCACCAAGGCAAGGGATATCGCTATCCTTGATTCTGTGGAGAATTACAGGACCCACGACGGCGTAAGGTATAACTTCGGCCTGGTGGGAAAGGACCGTGACTGGTACGGAGTTATCGAGTCCTTCAACTTACAGTCAGTTGAAGATAAGATCGCTCAGTACGTCGAGATCAAGGGCGAGGAAAATACCGCTGCCAGAGTCAGCGACCTTAAACTGTTTCTCTATGTGGGCGATGGCCCGGATGATATAGTCAACTTCGAGCAGGAGGATTATTCCGACAGTGCATCACGTATGTACCTGCTCAATGCGATATTAGGAAATGAAGAAAAGGCTGAGTCTGCCCTGATGGCAAAGCTCAAAAAAGAGGCCAGGGAGCAGCCTGAGTATTCTTCGATACCTGAGGAACAGCGTGAATCATGGTGCCAGCAGTATGCAGAAGATCATTTTGATGCTGCAAAAGCACAGGCCCAGAGTGACACCGCCCTGGGCAAGTGGAAAAATGTGGACTGGAAAACTCTGACCGAAGTAGATGGCGGTGAGCCTGTAGATATGGAAAAGGTCTCCGCATTTATCGTCTACACCGGCGAGTCCTTCGTACTGGGCAAGGGCGAGACGCTGTCCTTTGACGTCAAGATGAGGGCGCCCAAGGCCAAGGACCTGACCGACCATCTGGAAGAGACCGCAGATCCGGATAACGGCGTGTTCCTGACCCAGCCTTCGACCTATAACAACGTCTACCGCTCTTTCACAAATTTTCCTGAGGAGAAGGACGACAATTATAATGAGAAGGTAAGCTATTACTATACCCACTATGACTATACACAGGTCATGTACCGCACTGTGGGAACTCTGGAATTCGGCAAGAACGATTCCCAGAACGGCAAGTCCATACCCGGCGTAGTCTTCAACCTTTCCGGCGTGTCCGATTACGGCACGGTGTATAATCAGACCCTGACCTCTGACAGCAGCGGCAAAGTCATTTTCAAAGATCTTGAAAGGGGTACCTATACCCTTATCGAGAGCGAGAGCGACGCCGACCACCTCATCGACACCTCTGCCAAGAGGGTCACTGTTATCCCTCTAGGCGATGTTACCATAGCCACCGTTGACAATACTGACGTAGTCATCAGGCAGGAGGGCGAGGCTGACGGCAAGCCGAGGATAGAGCAGTACGGCAACCTTATAAGAGAGATATTCTACAGCCTTGATGATGACAACAATGAGGTCATTACTGAACAGAATTACTCTGTTGAGAACGACCCCAGGTATCACGGCGATCTTGAGTTCACCAAGACTGACAGCGTTACCGGCAGGGGAGCGGCCGGCGCTGTGTTCACCCTCAGCGGTATCTCCGACCACAATAACCAGGTCGATAGGACCGCTGTCAGCGGCTCCGACGGCAAGGTCGTTTTCCAGGACCTTGAAAGGGGCACCTATACCCTGACCGAGGTCTCTCCCGCAGAGGGCTATCTCCCTCCGCTGAATAACGTCTATACCGTCACCGGCACCGGCACCACCAACGTGTTTTTCAGCATAACCGGTGAGGGCGTTGAGAATGACGGCGGCAACTTCGTAATAAAGAACGAGCCGATGACCACCATGGAGCTGCAAAAGACTGACGCCATCACTAAGAAATTCCTTAGAGATGCAGTTTTCTGTCTCAAAGCAGACAGCTCTCTCAGCGACACCATCGCTAATCTTAACGCCAAGACCAGGGCGCAGATACGTGCCCTTTATCCTGACGCCTCCGAAGATGAGCTGAACGCTCTTTACGAAAAGGCACTGGTGTGGGAACAGGGCGCTGACGGTTATAAGCAGACCGTTGACGGCAGCAATACCTCCCTTGGTACCTATCTTTTCAAGGAACTCCCCAGGGGCAACTATGTTCTTGAAGAGGTAAGCTCGCCTAAGGGCTACGGCGCACTTGGCAGGACCTATTCTGTGAATGTAGGCTCTGAAAACGGCAGGTTCCTCATCACATTTACTGATAAGGACAGCCATATGAGCTATGTCTATTATGACGGCGATGATTATACTTCGACTTCGGACGCCTCAAAAGCCGAGGCCTACCGTATCACCAACGACCAGACCTATGAGGACGGCAAGACCGTCATCAAGTCCTGGATAGGCGGCACCGGCGAGGACGGAAAGTTCCCTGTGCTCCATCTGAAAAACGAAAAGCCTGAGGAGAAGCCCAAGAAGGTCACAATAAACGGCAATCTTAAAACCCTTATCAATAATAATAGATCAAAGTTCACTGGGTTTAAAAGAGTTTATGACTATGATGAATCAGATGTATCTTTTAAAAGCTATAAGTTAGAAGGTGTAGACGACGAAGATGGCGTTATCTACATGAGATGGAACAGTACTATCAACAAAATAGAGTGGTACAGTGATGCGGCGAAGATATATTTCCCTATAGATGCGTCACAGATGTTCAGTAACTGTGACAGCGCTGGCTTTACATCTTTTACATTCGGAGATGTTGATTCTCCTTTTGACACATCAAAGACTACAACTATGAAAGAGATGTTCCGCAATTGCACTAATCTTACCAGTCTTGATATCAGCAGCTTCGATACTTCTAATGTGACAAATATGTACGGAATGTTCTGGAATTGTAATAAACTAACATCGTTGGACCTGAACAATTTCAATACATCTAAAGTCACGGATATGTCGTATATGTTCAATAGATGTAATTCCGTATCCAGTATAAATGTTTCAAGTTTTGATACTTCAAAAGTAACCACGATGTATCTGATGTTCGGTAACGGAGGAGATAACTACAGTAACTTTAACAATTCCCTGAAGACATTGGACTTGAGTTCTTTTTCAACAGAGAGTCTTACTAATATAAGAGATATGTTTATCCGTCAGCTTGCTCTGGAAACGATTTATGTTGATCCTGCTCAATGGCAGACTGGTTTTATCGTACCTTCTTCGACCGTTACACTTGGTGGGAAAATATATCCCCATAATGATTCTAATGGAGGAAATACATTCAAAAACTGTAATAGTCTGAGAGGCGGAAATGGTACCGCACACGGTACCGGAGCCGGTGATAATTCTAATAACGGCTCAAACTGGGCAATAGCTGATGAAGCGAGCGATCAAGATCTGAACGGAAACGGTGTATTCGGCGAAAAAGGCTACTTTACGGCGAAGTCCAAAACGACTGATCTAAATGGTTCGATGTCAGTGGTGGGCAGGCTGCCGCATTATCTGGGGGCCGCAGTTGAGGAGGTCTACAAGAACTTCCGGCCCGATGGCGACCCGGTCAAGACAGAGACCGATGAGACTTCAAACACTTTCACCTTCGAGTATGTTACCGAGGACGAGGGCGAATTGAGGGACGGCGCATACTATGTACCCGAACACATCTATATGTATGAAAATGTCATCACAGAGGAAGATGGTGTTCGCTACAAGACTACCCAGAAGTATGTTTACAAATTGCCCGCAGAGGCAAAATGGACCCATGTGACCAGGGGCGGTACCTCTCAGTGGTACTGCGAGATGGCCGTCAGCAACGCTGACGAGCTGATGTACGCCTGGGAGGATAAGGTGGAGGGTTATACCACCACCGCCGACCAGAATTCGCCTATCTCTACCCAGGGCGATGATGGACCGGTCATCACCAACGCAGGCAAGGACGAGAAGATAGGCAGCCTGAAACTCGTCAAGACCCTTACCGGCACTGAGTCCGAAAAGTATATATCCGACACCTTCTATTTCAAGGTAACGATGAAAAACAAGAACGGCAGTCCTTACAATATGCTGCCCTTTGACGATAACGGCGTGGCTTATTTCGCCGTGACCCCCAATGTGAGCAGCAGCGAGCAGGTGGTCATAAAGGGTATCCCCGCAGGCTGCACTTATACTGTGGAGGAGGTCACTTCCCAGGTGACCAGCGGCGATGATACCTACGAAATGCCCTACGGCTATGCGAAAGATACTTCGTCAGGCCTTAGCGGCACCATTGCGGACAACACGCCGAAGACTGCAAAGATAAGCAACAGGATACTAACCGCAGACCTTGATCTCTCGAAGACCGCCGTTCTCTTAAAGAAGAACGACAGCGGCGTCTTTGCTCCTGTGACCGACACCACTGATGAGGACCTGACCGACTGGACCGGCAGAGTGTTCAGCTACAGACTGACCTTCTACGACCTGGTCAAGGGACAGGATTATACCTACACAATCGGCAGCAGCACATATCACTTTACGGGCAGCACTGACACCAACGATACCAATGTTCCTGTCTTCACTCTCAGCTCCGGCCAGAGCGTGAAGTTCAAGGATATCCCCATCGGGACCAGGTATACCGTCACCGAAATAAGCGACGGCCTTGTGGATACCGATGACCTGAGATATTCAGTCAAATATGTGCTTGGCGGCGAAACGGTAGAGGACAGCTATACTGTGCCTCTGAGGGAACTGCCCGAAGGCGGCGAGAGCATTGCCTTCACAAACACCAAGGAGCATGACAAGGAAGAAACTGTAAGCGTTTCAGTAGAAAAGCAGTGGTTCAGTGAGAACGGCGACCGGGTAAACTGGGCCGATGTGGACGGAACTGTAAAGAAGGGCGTGGTCAACAACGGCGAGTTCATCGGTGACGATGACGGCGCTTTCGTGACCTATACCACTTTTGACGCTCAGGGCAAGCCTGTGTATGACACAGAGTCCTATTATCCCAGTTTTCTGAAGATCTATCTTGGACGTGCGATGAAACTGCCGGATTCTGAGGTCTACTTCGACCTGGAGACCAGCTACACCAGCGAGAGCCTTAACGCCAAGGGCAGCCTTGACTCGGGCAGCTGGAAGTGCGTTTTCAAGGACCTGCCTAAATACGGCAGCACTCTGCTTGACGGCAACGAGGTCAAGTGCGAGTATATCTATTATGTCACCGAGGTGGTGCCAATAGGTTTCCACAACAGCAATGGCACAGATGATTTTACGACCATCAGCGACGGAAGCTTCGTAAGCGCAGTAAGCTCCGGCAAGGACAGCTATACGGCGCTGCTGAAAAACCAGAAGGATGCCTCACATTCACTGTCTGTATGCAAGCGTGTCACCGGCAATATGGGCAATAAGGTGAAGGAATTCAACTTTAAGGTCCGTTTTGAGGTGCCTACAGGCGAAACAACCTATGAACCTCTGGTGGGCTCAGGCGTGGTGATGAAGATCATCGACGTCAATACCGGTAAGGAGCTGAGGAGCGCCAGAACGCTGACTCTGACCAAGGATATGAACGGTACTCACGCCGTGAGCATTCCTCACGATACGAAGATAGTGTTCATGAACCTGCCAAACGGCACCAGGTACACCATCACTGAGAACGGCGGCGACGGCTATGAGGTCTATTCCGGCGTCTATACCGGCGACGTAAGGCAGGTCAAGGTCAGTGCTCTTGAAGAAAACGCCAAAGTCCAGCAGGGTACCCTGGACACTGATAAAGACTATCTCTACATGAACGACCTGACGGTAAACGTTCCTACGGGCATCGATCTGCCAATGGCCGCACCTGTTCTGATAGCATCAGGTATCCTGGGCTGGTATCTTCTGAAAAAGCTCAGAGAACGCCAGGAGACTGAAACAGAATAACGACTGTCAGCCCTGTCCGCAAGTTCGGATAGGGCTGATTTTTTATTGGGTCTATCTTTGTCCTGATGGTATTTAACTGGATACGGTCCCCGGAAAGCCCCTCAGATCATAGCGCCGATGATGCAAAAATTGACAAAAGCACTTGAAATAGGGCTTTGTTTCTGGTATAATCGTATACAGAACAGGATCATTCTTAACTACAGGCGGTGCATTTATGAAAGATAAAAATGCTGAGCAGCTTACACCGTATATTTCCCCCATGGGAGCCTTCGCTATGTCTGTCGGCACCAGTTTAGGCTGGGGGCTTGTCGTCATCACAAGCACCACCTACCTTTCCGAGGCAGGCCCTATGGGAAGTATACTCGGCCTTCTGGCAGGACTTGCAGTCATGCTGGTCATCAGCCGGAACTATCACTATATGATGAACTGCATACCTGACCCGGGCGGAGCTTATTCCTATGCTAAGGAGAGCTTTGGCTATGACCACGGTTTTCTCAGCGCCTGGTTCTTAGCGCTCACCTATGTGGCTATGTTCTGGGCCAATGTGACTGCAATACCGCTCTTTTTCAACTATCTTGCGAAGGACATCTTTAAGTTCGGGCCAAGCTATACCATATTCGGTCATGAAGTCAGCCTTGGGGAGACTTTGCTGGCTATAGCGGCTATACTGACAGTGACCTTTGTCTGCACCAGGGCACGAAAGTCTCTGACAGTCACTATGATAGTGCTGAGCCTGCTCTTTATCCTGGGAATAGCTGTGTGCGCCGGTTCTTCTCTGGCGGGCGGCGGCTCAGAGAGCATGAGGCCCCTTTTTCTTCCGGACAGTCCGGCCATTTTGCAGGTCATAAGGATAGCGGTCATCTCGCCATGGGCCTATATAGGCTTTGAGAATATCTCCCACTCCTCCGCCGAGTTCACCTTTCCGGTGAAAAAGTCCTTCCGGATACTGACAGTATCGCTTGTCGTTTCGGCAGTGATGTATATCGCCGTGATACTTATGTCAGTCAGCTGCTATCCGCCTGAATACGGCAGCTGGCTTGAATATGTCAGTGACCTTGACAGTCTCCACGGCGTAAAGGCCCTGCCTTCCTTTTACGCCGCAGACCACTATCTGGGCAAAGCCGGGGTATATATAATGGCTGGGGCTGTGGGCGCTCTGATGATGACCAGCCTCATCGGCAACCTTATCCCTCTGAGCCGCCTGCTCTACGCTATGGCTAAGGACGAAATGCTGCCAAAGGGCTTTGCAGTCCTGAACAGCAGGGGAGTACCCGCCAGGGCAATGTGGCTGGTGGGGGGTGTATCCATACTGATACCGTTTTTAGGCAGGTCCGCTCTGGGGTGGATAGTTGATGTGACCACCATCGGCGCAACCATGATCTACGGGCTGATATCAGCCTCGGCATGGAAAATGGCCCGGTCCAGGGGGGACAAGAAGTATGTGGCCACAGGCATCGTGTCAATGGTGCTGATGATAGTGTTTGCCCTCTATCTTCTGCTTTTCAATCTGGTGAGCACCCGCTCCATGGAGGCTGAGTCTTACTTCCTTTTCACCGTCTGGACGGTCCTGGGATTTATATTCTTTTTCAGGCTCCTTAAAAAAGACGACCGAAGGATCTACGGACGTTCTACCATCGTCTGGGTGGCGCTGCTGTTGCTGGTGCTTTTCACTTCCCTTATCTGGATGAGCCGCTCCACCATGGATTCCACCGACCGGGCCCTTAACGAGGTCCGGGAGTATTACAGCACAGGCTCCGCTGACGCTGAGGATGAGCAGGACTTTATGGACATGAAATTAGACGCTCTGAGAAAGACCAATGTGAAGAGTATGCTGGTGGTCACTGTGCTTTTTGCCGTTTCTCTTGGAATACATCTGCTGCTGCAAAGACAGCATCAGGCCCTGGAAAGGGACAAGATGAGAGTGGAGGAGGAGAGCCGTGCCAAGAGCCGGTTCATGTTCAATATGTCCCACGATATCAGGACCCCGATGAACGCTATCATAGGATTTACTCACCTGGCCCGTCAGCCTGGAGTTTCCCCCGAGGAGAAGGACGCCTATCTTGACAAGATAGATACCTCCAGCCAGCAGCTTTTAGCTATCATAAATGATATCCTTGACATGAGCCGTATAGAAAGCGGCAAGATAGAACTCATGCCGGAGATCACGGACCTTGAAGAGGTAATGACCACTGTGAAGGACCTGTTCGTCCACCAGATGGAAGAGAAGGACA
This sequence comes from Ruminococcus sp., assembly GCA_017478965.1. Taxonomy (GTDB): domain Bacteria; phylum Bacillota; class Clostridia; order Oscillospirales; family Ruminococcaceae; genus Hominimerdicola. The sequence continues at coordinate 21,280 of JAFVCV010000003.1, forward strand.
TAGACTTTACTGTGGACTTGTCCGGAGTTTCAGACCGGTATGTGGTCTGCGATAAGAACCGCCTGGACCGTGTGCTGCTCAATCTGTTGAGCAATGCCCATAAGTTCACCGAAAATGGCGGCAGGGTCAGCCTGACCCTTACAGAGGAAAGCTGCCGTGAGGGCCTTGGAGACTATGTTATCAGGGTAGAGGACAACGGCATCGGTATGAGCGGGGAGTTCAGAGCGAATATGTTCAACGCCTTTGAGCGTGAGCGGACCTCCACCGTTACCAAGCTCCAGGGCACTGGCCTGGGGCTAAGTATCACCAAGGGCATAGTGGATATGATGAACGGCACTATCGACGTGCAGTCACAGCCGGGCAAGGGCAGCCAGTTCACTGTGAGTGTGACTTTTCCCATCGCAGACGCTCCGGCTCAAAGCAGTAAAGAGAACGAGGACAGGTCCCGGCCGGACTTTGGCTCAAAGCGGCTGCTGGTGGTGGAGGACAATGCCGTCAACATGGAGATAGCCTGCATGATACTTTCCCAGCAGGGCTTTATGCTGGATAAGGCTGAGGACGGCAAGGCAGCAGTGGAAATGGTGATGGACAGCCTGCCGGGGTATTACGACGCCATACTGATGGATATACAGATGCCTGTGATGAACGGCTACGAAGCCGCAAGAGCCATCAGAGCACTGCCGGACAAGGAGCTTGCAGGAATACCAATAATAGCCATGACCGCAAACGTTTTCCAGGAGGACGTCCTGGCCGCAAAGAACGCAGGTATGGACGCACATATCGCCAAGCCGCTGGATATCGGCGTTATGATGGAGACTTTGACCGAAGTGCTGTCAAAGCCGAAAGACGGCTGAATCTCAGTCTGAGCGGGTTCTCGACAAGAGCAAAAAAAACAAGGCGCAGCAGAGCTTATCCGCTGCGCCTTCTCTATTTATTTGTTAATTTGTAGACTGTCCAGACGCTTTTGCCGTCTTCCTTGCTCTCAACATAGAACCAGGGGCCAGAAAAGTCCTTTCTCCCTTGGGGCAGCTCTGTCCTCACAGGTCCGTCCTCCTGGGAAACGTCATAGATAAAGAATTCCTTGCCCTTTATCAGCAGCCATATCCCGTTTTCAAGATACAGCATACCGTCGTAGGAAAAATCTGTCAAGACCCTGCCCTCTGAATCAATAAGTCCGCACAGACTCTCATGCGGCACCGGGCAGCAGCCGTCCCGGAATATGGGGATACCCTCCCAGCAGCTGCCGTCTGCCATGAAGTATCTTCCGCCGTTCACATAGCTCAGTCCTTCGGGCAGCCTGCTCTTATAGTTCAGACCGTAAAGCTCCCCGGTGATCTCAGCCAGCTCTGTTCCGCCGTCATTTACCCAGACGGCCCTGTCGCCCTTTCTCACCAGGGCCGTGCCTTCCTCCGGGCAGGAAATGAGCAGCTCATCGAAGTCTCCCTCAGGGATAAAGCTTTCGTTATCTTCTGTTTTTTCAGAACTGTCCGGGGCGCTGACAGCTTTCCCGGTGCTGTCATAATAGGTGTTATTGTGGCCGTAGGCCTTTATCAGGCCCTCCGGCGTGAAGCTGACCTCAGTATACTCGGCTTTTACCACCATGTTCCCCGCCATGTCAGCCACTCCCTTGTCATAAGAAAGCACCATACCCCCTTTCCAGCGGGACGGGTCCTCCACCGCTGCAAGTCCATCGTATAGCTGTGTTATCCTCCAGCCGCTGACCAGCTGACGTTCCCAGCTGTGATGCTCTCCGGCGGCTATCTCCTCCGGCAGAGATGTCTCGGCTTTCAGGGGGACCCTGGCCTTGTCGTTCTGTCCTTTTTCGATGCCGTTTATGATAAGCAGGACCACCGCCGCAAAAGCTGCCGTTACCGCTGCCGTCACCAGTAGGTCCTTTATCAGCCTGGCACCGGGCTTTTTCTCACTCACTGTCCTCACTCCTCAGTATCTCATCTAACCATCGGTACACCTCATCGGCTGCCGGGTCTTTTGAGTTTACTTGCATCATGCTCTTCTTTTCGTGCAGCGGCACCGTGCTGTCGTTTATGTAGGCATACCACCAGACATGGTCGTCCTCGACTGCCGGCAGAGTCTGCGGCTCGTCAAGGCCGTAGTCAGGGTCCCGGCAGATGCTGAGCGTATCCAGATAGTTTTCCAGGACCTCCGCTGCGTTCACATATTTGACCAGCTCTACCCCCGAAAGCTTTTTGTCATATTTGAGCATATCGTTTATCTCATCAGATCCGTACATCTGCCCGTCAGCAGCGCTGTAGACCCTGCCCCGCCAGTCCAGGAACTGCGATGCAGCTCCCCCTTTTTCATACTCTGTGTATTTTATAAAGCAGAGGTCGGGTATTTTATGCGGCTCGTAGTTTTCATAGTACCTAGGCTCGCTGCCCTCTTCATAAACGCAAAGTCTGCTGCTGTAATAGAAAATATATATCTGCTCTCCCCATTCGTAAAAACAGATCCTATGGTTTACCGTGGGGATGCCCTCATTCAAGTGAGCTATGTCTGCTGCGGCTATGGCCTCCTTGACCTCCATAGGCTCCGTGCTGATGAGCTTGTCAATAAAAGGCTCGTTCTGAAAGCCGGCTACCCCTCCGGAAGCTCTGGTTATGTCTGCGCTGACCTTTATGAACTGCCCTTCGTCTATATCCTCCAGCTCCAAACCGTGGACCTCAGAGCAGCTGCTAAGGTCGATGATCTTATCGCCGCTGCGGAATACTATCAGCTCGGCGCCTTTTTCTTCATTTGTCCACATATAGTCTTCTATCATCTCGATCGGTATTTCAGCAAAGTCAGTCCCTGAGGTAAGAGTGGTGGGGGTATTCCCGCCCATCTCGCCGCCTATGGAGCCTTTGGCACTTTTCAGTGCTATGGGAACGCCGATGACCGCAGCCGCCCCCACAGCAGCCACTGCTATTTTCAAAGCGCTTAAACCGCTGACCTTAGCAGCAGTGCCGACTGCCGGGGCGCTCTCACCCTCCATTAGTTCCTCCAGCACAGCGCTCATAGGCGCACTGCAAAGGACCATACCTTTTTCACACAGCATCTCAAGAGAGCTGCGTATCTTCTTTCTGGCGTCAAAAAGCCTTTTTCGGGCTGCCCCCTCGGTGGTCCCCAGGGCCTTTGCCACCTCGCTGACGGGAAGCTCCTGATAGTAGTAGAGCATCACCGCATTTTTCATCTCCGGCTTTAGCCCGTCTATGACCGTGCGCAGCTCTCTTCTCCTCTCCGCATTGACCGCATAGTCCTCCGGCAGCTCCACCGGCTCGTTGAGCGAACATTCCATCATGGCGCTCTCCTGTTCCTGCTCATTGCGAAAGCTCCCGCTGCGCTTGATCTCGTTGATCCTGTCGGCACACTTTTTGTAGGCTATAGAATAGAGCCAGCCTGCGAAGGCCCCTTCGTTCCTCAGCCCTCCGATGCCTTCCATGGCCGCTAAAAAGGTCTCAGAAACGATATCCTCGGCCCATTCCCTGCGGCCCACGTTTTTGATGACGAACATGAAAAGCTTGTCCTTGTAGGCGCTGTAAAGCCTTTCAAAGGCCCCACGGTCACCGGCCATGGCCCTTCTGACCTCCTCAGTCCTTATATCCTTATCCATTCGTTCCACCTGCTTTCCCCTTATTTTAATTATATCTGTCTTTATTATCAAAGTCCAGCGAAGGGGAAATATGTTACCGTGCTCCGTTCAACTTTGTAGGAACTGACAAAATAAGAGCTTGGTTCTTGTTTAAAACAGAGAAAATGTTCTGAGACTGAAATATTCAGTTAGCTTTCCCGTCCTATTTACAAACACAGGATAAAGTGGTAAAATTACTTAGGAGGCAGGTATGGAACTTAGCTTAGATGAACTGATAAGCCTTGTGCTGTCAGAAATGGCGGAGGAATGTACCCCTCCGCCAAAGGAAAAGGCTCTGCGAGCCATTATCCAACAACTTATCAAGGAGGGAAAACTTAATGACCAGGGATGAGATGACCGCCGCCGCCAGAGCTGCTGCCGGGGGAGATAAGGACGCCTTTGAAAGGCTCTATAACGAATATCACGACCGCATATATTTTTTTGTTCTCAAAAATGTCCGTGATACCCATGCGGCAGAGGATATCACCCAGGACACGTTTGTCAGGTCCATGGAGAAGATAGGGGAGCTTGACAGTCCTGAGGCCTATCTGAGCTGGCTGCACAGCATAGCATACAATAAGTGCCGTGACCTTATCTCTGACCGGGACCGCAGCGCCTATTTCAACACAGATGAGGAATATAAGGCCGCTGTGGAGAACACGGCTCTTTGTGAGCCGCTGATGCTCCCGGAGGACGCAGCTGTCAACAGTGAGCTGAAACAGACCCTCAAAAAGGCCATTGATAAGCTCCCTGCCGACCAGCGTTCGGCGGTCATACTTTATTATTATGATGACCTGAGCATCAGGGAAGTGGCTGACTCTCTGAAAGTCAGCGAAAATTCCGCCGCCCTCAAGCTCCACCGGGCAAGAAAAAAGCTTCGTAACTCCATTGAAAAGCACCTCGGCGGCGGTGCGCTCTGTGCCGTGCCGATGGGCCAGCTTATGAAGTCAGCGGTTGACCAGGGCTATGCCGCCGTACTGCGCTCCGGCAGGGCCGCCGTAAGCAGCACCCTTGCGGCTAAGATAGCCGGCTTTTCCGCTGCGGGACTTATCGCCGTTTCGGTCCCGGTGGGCCTGGCCCTTCACAGCCCCGCCAACGGTCCCTCAGATGCGGACGTTTCAGGGACCGTAAACGTTTCAGAGACTGAGGTCCCCTATATCCCTGAGGAAAATAAGGACAGCAGCGAGCCGCAGAGCACCGAGCCAGAAGTGCAGAATGTAATTGATGCGGAGCTGGTGAAGTATGAACGGGACAGCCGCACTATGCTCATCATCAATGAGCCTTACGGCCTTTGCACCGCCAGGGTCCCCGATATCCAGGCACAGGAGCTGGAGGAAGATATTCTGGTCTCCGGGGTCGGTATGAAGATAAAATGGTCCGGGAACGTGGCCGAGCTTTATCCGGCGATGCTTGAAGACGTGGAGTGGGTCAAGCTGACCGGCGAGAACGTCCGTACCTTCGTTGAACCTTATTTTGACGATCTTCTCAGCCTTTGCGGGCCGGCTTATCGGGACGGTGAGACGGACTATGAGCTTATCAATGAGACTGTCTCCCTTTACAGTGCGCAAAACAATGTCTTCCCCAACTTCACAGCCGGTGAGGTCAGCGCCCTGTGCTATCTTATCGAAAACGAGCTTTACATCCGTGGCGAAACAGAGAGCGATACCGGGGCAGGGGAGGAGTCAGGTGGATCTGATATAGAAAGCGAGCCCCTGGCCGAGACCTTTGCCCTCCAGGCGGAGGGCGGCGCAAACGCACTTTACGAGATCTACGGTATCGGGTTCGACACAGGCACCGCAGAATGGGACCACCCGGAAGATATGGATATCAACGATACTGCGGCCCGGGACGAAAGCTACGACTTTGACCATACTGATACCATGACCGCCTACGACCTGCTGAAATACACCCTCTGGTATTTCCAGTATAACCTGACGCCTGAGATAGCTGCCGAAAACGCCGCTAAGGACATCACCCTGACCCTTGACCGTGACAGCAGCGGACAGTACCGGGTCACCTACTGTAAGTTCGCAGATCAGGAATACAGGCCGGAGCAATAAAAAGAGTACAATAAAACGGACAAAAATCGAAACTGCCCTATAATGAAAAAACAGCATGGAGATCGGCTCTCCTTGCTGTTTTTTATCCTTTCACTGTTCAACTGCCGGCACGTAGAATATTCCGTAGTTCTTCAGTCCCTGCGCCATGCTGAACTGGTCTGCGTCAAGCTCTATATAGAACCTGTAATATGGCAGGCACTGTCCCCCGGCGCTTATCTTGTATACCATGTCGGTCCGGGCGATGTCCTCTTCTCTTATCTGCCCGGTTTTAAGAAAGTCCGCAGGCACCGAGCTCTGATGCTCTCCGGCTTTCAGGGACTGAGCCGCCTGCTCAGGGCTGATAAGGGAGCAGTGGCCGATATATTCAAGACTTTGCAGAGGGTCGTTATATCTTATGACCATCAGCCTGCCCTCATCGTCCGGGGCAAATTCCGCTCCTCCCAGACTGAAACTGAGCAGTTCCTCCGCCGGGTCTGCGCTGTGTTCATAGGCCTGGTAAGTGCGGTCCTCCTCGCCGCCGAAGGTCCTGTCAGCGTATGAATACCACACCGGGTCGTCAAGTCCTGTCAGCTCGCCGTATTCGCCGCAGAGATATTCAAGGACCTTTTCTGCCTGCTCATGGTCAGTGCCGCTGTAGGTAAACTCATATCCCTCCGGCAGCTCTTTCCCCTGGAAGAAAACAGTAGTTTTCCCGCTGCCCTCTACGCTTATGACCGTTTTGCTGCTGCAAAGGCAGTCTATCCGGCAGATACCGCCCTCAGCGGCTGTAGTGTCAGTGTCAGTGATCGTCTCCCCAAGCAGGTCCGCCGCCCGCTGAGCAGCCTTTTTCATATCCTCCTCGCTCAGAAAAACCGTTATCCCCGACATATCCGCACCGCTTTCAGCAAGGCTCCTGTATACCGGCAGCTCACTGAGACCGGAAACGTCCGGCACCGGTACATCAAGCTCACTGATGTCGTAAGCCATCAGTCCCTCGAAGCCCATAGTGCCGAAATCAAGCTCCGTGTCAAGCTCCTGCGTACATCTTATTTTCTCCTGCCCGCCGCTGACGGTGCCAAGGGGCTTTTCTCTGCCTGCGTGATAGATCTGCGTACCTGCGATGAGCGCTATGGCCGCTGCCGCAAAAAGTCCTCCGAGCACAGGCTTCAATAAAGGCCTCACCCTCCGGCGCTGCTGCCATAGCTCCGGCACGAACCGCTCGTCTGTCTCTCCAAGGACCTCCAATAAAAGCTCGCTGTTTTTCATAATGTCCCGCCTTCTTTCTCCAGATAGTTTTTTAATTTGTCTCTTGTCCGCTTTAAACTCATCTTCACTGCACCCTCGCTTTGCCCGCAGCTTTTTGCGATCTCCTTCACGGGCATCATGTACCAGTACCGCAGCATGAAAAGCTCCCGGTTTTTCTCCTCCAGCGCATCAAGAAAGCTGTTGAGCTGCTCCCTCAGCACCAGTCTGTCCTCCAAAGAGCTGCCTTCGCCGATACAGCCCTCCAGCTCCTCTAAGCACAGTTCAGTTTGTCCGCCGCCTTTTTTCAAAGCTCTTTCCTGTCTGTATCTGTCTATGGCCAGGTTCCTTATTATCCTGCCCAGAAATGCCCCAAGCTTTGCCGGCCGCTGTGGCGGTATGCTCTCCCAGGCCCTCATAAGAGCATCGTTGATACATTCCTCTGCATCCTGCGCTGAGCCAAGGATGTTCACCGCTATGGCCTTTAAATATGCCCCATAGCGCTCCTGGCTCTCGCGTATGGCAGATCTGTCCCTTTTCTGGTACAGTTCCACTATCCTGCTGTCTTCCATCTGTTCACCTCCTCAGGCGCCTTCACTAATAATGACGGACTCTGTCCCCAAAAAGTAACACTGAAAAAAGTTTTCCCGTCCGGGCTTGATTTTTATTCACGTTTGTAGTATGATAACTATCAGAGAAATGACATGAGGAGGACAGTATGGTATTTGAAGGACTTAATAACACCCGTGACCTTGGGGGGCTTCCGGCCGCCGGAGGGAAGACCGTAAAACCCGGCCGGCTCTTTCGCAGCAGCCAGCTTTTTAAGGCCACAGTGAACGATATCAGGACGCTTCAGGACCTTGGCCTTACCAAGGTCATCGACCTTCGCAGCGAAGAAGAACGCCGTGAAAAGCCCGACCCTGAGCTGAAAGGGACCGGGTATATCTTTATCCCTGTCCTCAGGGACCTGGCCGCTGGGATAAGGCGGGACGAGAAAGCCGAAGGAAAGGCTGTGGAGAGCGTCATCTCCCATGGTCTGGAGGAACCGGGATTTTCAGAGAGGTATATGTGCGGCCTTTACCGTGACCTTGTCACCGACCCCTACACCGTCTCCCAGTACAGCCGATTTGTCAGAGAGCTTATGACCTCGGAAAATGAGCGGGTCCTTTGGCACTGCACTGCCGGCAAGGACCGTGCGGGCTTTGCTGCGGTGATAGTCCTGAAACTTCTCGGGGTCAGCGACGAGGATATCTTAAAAGACTATCTTTTGACCCAGACCTGTCTTGCAGGGGAAGTGGAGGAGCTTATCCGGCGGTTCGTCCCGCCCGGAGCACCGGCGGCCCTCAGCGAGTCAGTCAGGACCCTGTTCTGCGCAAAGCAGGATTTTCTTGACGCACTCTACGCTGCCGCCGATGAGAAATACGGTTCTTTCCAGGGCTTTATTTCCACTGGCCTGAAAGTAGGCTCAGGTGAGATATCCAGGCTGCGGTCCATCTATCTGGAATGACATTGAATACCGGGGCAGCGAAGTATGGGCCGGTGTTTATTTCCGCCGGGGATAAACGTGGATGAAAAAACCGCTCTCAGAGAGGGCGGTTTTTTTCGCTGGATCGCTTTCAAGTCAGCATCGGGAGCTCAGTTTCACAGAAGATCATATCCTGGTATAATGCTGCCGTGAAAAATGGCTGTTGGCGCTGTCATTCGTTTCGCAAAGCCGATATGTGCCGAAGCTTTGGCTGCTTCACACCCGCAGACCGTCTGGATAGGTGTTTACAGGGCTTTTTCCAGTTTAAGCAGTGCGGCCTTCTTATCAAGACCGCCTGCATAGCCCCTCAGACTTCCGTCTGAGCCGACTACTCTGTGACAGGGAATGATAATTGAGACAGGATTGTGTCCCACAGCTCCCCCCACAGCCTGCGCCGACATCCGTCCGATGCCCCTCTGTCTGGCCATGATCTCTGCTATCCAGCCATAAGTAACGGTCTGTCCGAAAGGTATGGTAAGCATGATATCACAGACCTCCCGGCGAAACGGCGTCGTCCGCAGGCTCAGCTGCGGAGTAAAACCGGGTGCTTTCCCGCTGAAATAAATGTCCAGCCATCTGACCGTCTGCCTGAAAACAGGCAGGTCACATTCAGTCTTTTCACTGCCGAGGGTGTCAGCGTAATACTTCTGTCCGTCAAACCATAGCCCTGTGAGAGCTGCGCCGTCACTTGCAAGTGCGATGCCGCCCAGGGGGGAGGTGTAGTGGTAAATGTAAGTCATCTCTTCATCACCGCTTTCATCAGCATTGACGCTGTCATGAAAATCACTTCTGCTGCTAAGTATTTATGATCTGCCGCATATGCAGCTGTCGGTCTGAGCGCCATCTGTGCTGTATTTCGGCTTGCCGGACAGCCTGGCGCAAACGTCATTCGGCGTTTTTCAGCGCCTCGGCAAGCGGTATCTTTTTTACGCTGCGGTTGAGCACGAATGCTACCAGCGAGTAGGAGACAATGCCGATGATAAGGCATTTGAGCATCACTGTCAGGTCCGTTTCATAGGCGAAATAACCCGAATAATTCATAAAGACCATCTTAAATATGGCTCCGATAAGGAAGTCTACCAGCGGAAGTGTACACAGCATCGACAGCAATGCGACAATAGTCGTGGTGTGGACATAAAGCCCGTTTATCTCCCGGTCATAATAGCCAAGTATCTTCGTCATCGAGATGGACTGAGCGTTCTTCTCGATTATCAGCTTTGCCAGAAGATAGATGACCATGACGAACATCGCAACGCCGAACCATTTGAACACATTCATTATGCTTCCCATAGACCTTGTCATCTGGCGGGAAGTCTTGGTCATGTCTTCTTCGGTTATCCTGCTCATTATCAGCCTTTCGTCGATGTCTTCGAGCTTATCGTCTGAAAAGTAAATGTTGAAATACCCGTCGTCAAGCTCAAAGGTCTCGCAGAAACTGTCAAGGTCCATGAATATGGCTATGGAGGCGGGATAATCATAAGAACCGGTTATGGTGAACTCATAGTCCTTGTCGCTGTATTTTTCTGTGAGTTTCAGCCGGTCGCCCTTTTCAAGTCCGTATTTGTTCATCATGGCGGTCGATATGGAAACGCCTTTGCCGTGGTCTATTTTTACAAATTTGCTGTCATCAGCGATGCCGTAGACCGAAACGTCCTCGGCTTTGTATTTTTCAAACGTCGTCTCAAGGCTCAGCATGGCTGCCTTTTCAGCATTCTGGTCATCGGTCTCCACAGGCATTCGCAGTACATATATGTTGTCCGCTATCATGTTGTTCAGAGTTTCCTCTTTGAAATTGTCGAGCATAGGCTCGAACATCAGCCCGAAGAACAGTATGGAATAGCCCAGTATGATGCCGAAGATTATGACGATATAACCGGGAATGTTCTGGAAGAATATGCGGAGTCTGAAACGGGTCATGATGCCTATGCCTGTGTTCAGGCGGAAGGCCTTTTTCTTCTGCCCACGGCTCAGGTCACGACGGAGGAATTTCAGCGGAGATAGACTGAGCTTTCGTGCGAGTGCGGTCAGGTTTATCACAAACATAATTACGAAGGGTATCACCGTTGTGAGCAGAAAAGCGTCCGCATTGAAGCTGACTTCATATGTCGTAAGACTGTAGCTGCCGAGATATGCGGCCGCCATGTATTTTTCGAGCAGAGTATAGCCGATCACATTCCCGACCACGGAAGCGGCAAGGAGAGTATACATCGGCAGCTTCATGTAATGCCTTATCATCTCAAGCTTTGTATATCCCGATGCCCGGAGCGTGCCGATAACAGAGGCTTCCTTTGCAATTGTGCTCTCGGTAGTCACCACGAAGATAAAGGCGAGAATGACCATAGTGATATACAAAAATGTAAGCATACTGGTCCGGTCATTGTGAAGGTCGTTGCCGGCAAAGTGGATAGCCTGATTGGAGTAGGCGGGTATGAAGTTCTGGAGCATGGCTTTTTCTGAAACTGTCTTCACCAGCTCCTCGGACATATCCTGGGCTTCGCTGTCATTCGCAGGTGACTTATCATACATCCATGAATAACTATAGTGCAGATGGTCGTCATTGAAGGCCTCAAAGCCTTCATCTGTCATAGCCCCCACACCGAACATATCGTTGTCGAACATCAGGTCTGTGGGGCTTTCATAAAGCGCAGAATAGTCTGTGAACGCCACTATCCCGCAGACGTTCAGCGTCCTGCCCGATACCTGAAAGCTGCTGCCGGGCTTCAGACTGTGATTTTTCGCATAAAGCCTGTCAAGGGCGATATCGTTTTTAGCCGAGGGCAGTTCGCCCTCCCAGATACACAGCCGGTCGATCTCGCTGCGCTCACCGTATATGCGCAGTGTGCTGTCAAAGCTGTCGGTCTCTTCGTCCTTGTAATAGTTTTCATACAGCTTTATGCCGCCGTCCTTCTCTATGTCTTCCAGCACGCTGTCTTCGGGCTTGAGCATGAATTCAAGATTACCGTCCTCGATACTGTATTTCTCAAAGCTTTCGTTATAGGCATCTATCATTCCCGTATCGGACACTATAAAGCCCGAGGTCGCACCTATCATCATCACGAAAAACAGAAAGATGATCGTATACTTTCCCAGCTCTTCCCGCAGCTGCTTGCCGAGACGTTTGTTAAGAGGGTCACGCATTTTTATCCCCCTTACCATTCAAGCTCATCAACGGTGAGCTTTGTTTCGTTCAGACGGTCACTTCTTATCATGCCGTCACGCAGTTTCACCACCCGGTCAGCCATATTCTTTATAGCATCGTTATGAGTCACCATGATGACGGTCGTGCCGTATTTGTTGTGAACGTCGTCTATCAGCGCAAGTATTTCCTTCGAGGTCTTGTAGTCCAGCGCTCCCGTAGGTTCATCGCAGAGCAGTATATCCGGGTTCTTGACCAGTGCCCTTCCGATGGCGGTGCGCTGCTGCTGACCGCCTGACAGCTGGTTCGGGAGCTTGTGGCGGTGCTCGTAAAGTCCCAGCGTTTTCAGAAGTTCGTCCACTTCCAGCGGCGAATCACTGAGATATGCACCTACCTCAACATTTTCCTTGATGTTCAGGTTGGGTATCAGGTTATACATCTGGAAAATATATCCAAGATGCTTGCGGCGGTATCTTGTCAGCGCCTTTTCGTTCATGTCGGCAGTTTTTTCGCCGTTTATGGAGATATAGCCGCTGTCTGCGGTATCTATCCCGCCGATGATATTCAGCAGAGTTGACTTGCCTGAACCTGACGGTCCCAGCAGCACACAGAACTCTCCCTTTTCGATCTTCAGGTCGATGCCTTTAAGCACCTCGACCCTGCTTTCGCCCTCTCCGAAGGCACGTTTGATCTGACTAAGCTCCAGAAACATTGTTTGTCCTCCTACTAAGTAAGGTCCGTCCGTAAATATATGACGTATGGCCGGTCGAAACATCTGAACCGATGTTCATATGTTCATTATATCACTAATGCTTGCCTAAGTCAATACCGCTGGCGAAAAAAACATAAACAAGGTTAGTGTGAACAAACTCTCTGTTTTTGTTGATTTCCAACTATAGATGCCGAAAAAAGCAAAACGCCGGCAAGTATCATACTCTGTACCCACCGACGATATATACTTTCTGCGGTATATTTTTATCAGCACCATTGACCCCGCTGTTCGTTACTACTATGAACAGCGGGGCCAACAGTTCCAACTATATATTTTGATCTTATCTTTTTCTGTAAGATAAAAAACGCCGTATTTACGATGCTTCACTCGTAAATACGGCGTTCTTGATGGTTGCGGGAGCAGGATTTGAACCTACGACCTTCGGGTTATGAGCCCGACGAGCTACCGAGCTGCTCCATCCCGCGATAAACCGGGGTTTTGCTTGCTTTTTAACAGTACCCTCGCTGAGTACTTTAATATTATATCACAACGGTCTGCGTTTGTCAAGTGTATTTTTCATATTTTTTATTGTTTACAGAACGTTCTTATTTTAGACTTAAAAGGCGGCCCCAGTCCGGAGGTCACTGTGGACTTTGTTCAAGACTCGAAATTTCTGCTTGCTAAGCGGGACGGATAGTGCTATAATGTTATTGTATCACGGATATATGAAAAAGAGGGATAGTTATGCTGAGATTATTCAGGGCGCAGCCCGTGCTGGTCATAGCTTTTGCAGCTGCTGCGGCTACCATGTTCATAGTCCCGCCCGGGCCGGATTATGCAGGATATATAAACTACACCGTCCTTATCGAGCTTTTTGCGCTCATGACGGCGGTGGCGGGTCTGAGAGAGGCCGGGGTCTTCGACAGGGCTGCCGGGGCGCTTATCAGACGGGTCGGCACGGTCAGGAGACTGGGACTGCTGCTGGTGCTGCTTTGTTTCTTTTCCTCAATGCTCCTGACCAACGATGTGGCCCTTATAACCTTTGTGCCGCTGACGGTCATGCTGTTCAAGGACGAAGAGGATGAACAGCTCATCAGGGCCGTGGTCCTGGAGACAGCGGCAGCCAACGGCGGAAGTATGCTGACCCCGGTGGGTAATCCGCAGAACCTTTTCATCTATGAACACTACGGCCTTTCCGCCGGGGACTTTGTCAGGGCCATGGCCCCGGTGGGGCTGGTCTGTCTGGCGGCCATCTTTCTGCTGACCTTCCTGCTCAGCGGAGAGGAGTGCAAGGGCGGCCCCGGGAACACGGCTGAGATAAAAAAGGCCCCGGCGGCAGGCTATTCTCTGCTGTTTCTGGTATGTCTGCTGGCGGTGTTCAGGGAGGTGCCGGTATGGGTATGTCTGCCGGCGGCTGGGGCGGCAGCCCTGGTATTCGGGCCGAGGACGCTGCTTAAAGTGGATTACGGGCTGCTTATGACCTTTCTGTGCTTTTTCGTTTTCGTGGGAAATCTACAGGCTATAGACGGGGTAAGGTCACTTTTCACCGGTATGATACAGGGCCGGGAGGTATATGTGGGGGCGGCGCTGTCCCAGGTCATCAGCAACGTTCCGGCGGCATTCATGCTTTCCGGCTTTACCGATGACGGTGCCGCTCTGCTTTCAGGTGTGGACATCGGCGGCTTCGGAACACTTATCGCTTCAATGGCGAGCCTGATCTCCTTCCAGCTGTACAGGAAGTCTCCGGGGGCAAGGGCAGGGCGTTATATGGCGGTGTTCTCGGCGGTGAATTTCGGCATTCTGATACTTCTGCTGGGGGTACAGATGTTGGTAAGTCTTGTGTAAGGGGGAGTTTTTCTGGACAGGAGAGCGACGGAGCGGACAGTTACGGTAAAGGGCGGAAGTGTCCGTGCTGTGAACTTCGGTGTAGGAAATAGGGATCTGCTGATACTGCCGGGGCTCAGTACCGTGGGGATAGCCGGAAAGGGAGAGAGCCTGGCGGGACGGTACAGTGCATTAGGAAAAGATCACAGGGTCACGGTCCTGGATATGCCGCAGCCTATCCCGGAGGACTTCACTTTTGAGACTGCTGCCCGGACAGCTGCTCTGGCAATGGAAAGTCTTGGCATCGCAAGGGCAGATGTCCTTGGCATATCCATGGGAGGTATGATCGCTCAGTATCTTGCGCTCTGCCGGCCTGAAATGGTCCGCAGCATGGTGCTGGTATCGACTGTTTCGGGGCCGGACAGGATACTGAAGGAGAACCTGGACCGATGGATAAGGACAGCCCCCAATGCACGCCGCAGGGAGCTTGAAAAGACCATGTTCGCCCTCATGCACACGCAGAGCCACACTGAAAGGTTTTCGGGACTTCTGTTTCCCGAAAACAGCCCTTCGGGTGACTATGAAAAGGAATTTGACAGAAAACGTTTCGTGGCCCTTTGCAGGCTGTGCCTGAGCTGTTCAGTATATGAAAGGCTCTCCGGTATAGCTGTGCCGGCACTGGTCATCGGCGGCGCCGGGGACCGGGTCATGGACCCGGAGTCCTTCTGGCTGACGGCTGAGGGGCTTGGCTGCGAGCTGTTCATATACCCGGAGCTTGGCCACGCCCTCTATGACGAGGCAGCCGACTTCCTGCAACGGGTCCTCAGTTTTTTTGAGGGTATAGACGAAAGGAGCATCAATGGTGAACATCATCAGGATAAGCGACCTTAGCATAAAGGAACTACAGCCATACACCGCCATGGGAGAAAAGAGGCTCTGCACCCAGGAGGGGGGGCTTTTCGTGGCGGAGAGCATCAAGGTCGCAGCGACGGCCATTGATGCAGGCTATGAACCTGTCAGTGTGCTGGCAGAGAAAAAGTGCATAGAGGGCCAGGGCAGGGAGCTGATCGGCAGGATGGGGGATATCCCGGTCTATACGGCTCAGAGCAGCGTTCTCACGGAGCTGACCGGTTTTAAAATGACCCAGGGCATGGTCTGCCTGATGAAACGCCGTCAGCTGCTGAGTCCGGAGCATATACTGAGAAACGCCTCCAGGGTGGCTGTCCTTGAGGACGTCATGAACCAGACCAACGTCGGGGCTATTTTCAGGGCGGCGGCAGCCCTTGGTATAGACGGCGTCCTGCTGAGTCCATCTTGCAGCGACCCGCTTTTCAGAAGGTCTGTCAGAGTCAGTATGGGGACTGTCTTTCAAGTCCCCTACGCTTATTTTGACTGCCCATCGCCGGAGTATATAGACCTTCTGCACCGTTACGGCTTTACCGCAGCGGCTATGGCTCTCAGGGAGGACTGCATGGACCTGGGGAGCTTTGACAGCACAGCATACAGCCGCCTTGCTCTTCTTCTGGGCACCGAAGGCACCGGCCTGCGTGAAGAGACCGTCAGCGCCTGCGATATGGGACTTCGTATCCCCATGCACAACGGCGTTGACTCTCTCAATGTGGCGGCGGCAGCTGCGGTGGCTTTCTGGGAGCTCAGAAAAAGATAAGGCCGGCTGAGTTACCTCAGCCGGCATGAAGATACTATAGTATACCCATTACCCAGGTCCTGACAGCCTCGCCGTTTTCCGAGGGCCGGAAGACCTTGGCGGCCTTTATCTCGCCGTTGCCGTTAAAGCAGGGCAGGAGCTTTTCGGCGGTCCTGCCGATGTCGCTGCCGCCGGAGGTCGCAAAAAGGGCCACCTTTTTGCCTTCCCAGCTGTAGCTTTTGACAAAGGTGCTGATGATGTTGGGCGCACCGTAATACCAGATCGGGAAACCTATGAAGACCGTGTCGAAATCACCAAAGTTTTCCACCGTGCCTTCGATCGGGACGTCCTTTTTGCCAAGCTTTTCCTTATTGCACCTGGCCAGGGGATTGGTCCATTTGATGTCCCCCGGGGTGTATGGGTCCCTGGGCTTTATCTCAAAAAGCTCGCTTTCCGAGACCTTTGCCACGGCCTTAGCCAGCTTGGCTGTGTTTCCGCCCGGGGAGAAATAAACTGTCAGCGTCCTGCTCATAATAATGACCTCCTTTTAGCCTTTAAAGGCAGATATTGGCAAATATATGATAGCACATTTTTCCCCCGTTGTCAATCAGGGGGAAGATAAGATACACACAGGAGATGATGAAATGACTGCATTGATACTTAATTCCGGCGTAGGCTCCAGAATGGGGGAGCTGACCCTTGACAGACCCAAGTGCATGACCGAACTCGGTCAGGGGGAGACGATCATAGACAGACAGCTTTCTCAGCTGAGGGCGGCGGGGATAAAAAAGGCCGTTATCACCACGGGGGGGCACAGGGAGGTCCTGGAGGAGCATCTGAGGAGCATCGGTGGGGACATGGAGATAAATACCGTGTTCAATCCGGTATTTGACAGTACGAACTATATCTATTCGATCTACAATGCAAGGGACTGTCTCAGGGACGATATACTTCTGATCCACGGGGACCTGGTCTTTGATGACGGGGTCCTGAGAAGAGCGCTGGACAACAGCCGCAGCACCATGGCGGTCAGCAGCACTGCCGCTTTGCCGCAAAAGGATTTCAAGGCAGTGACCGAGGACGGGCTGATAAAAAAGATAGGCGTAGACTGCTTTGAGAACGCAGCGGCGGCCTGGGCGCTGTATAAGCTGCTGCGGTCCGACTGGGAAGGGTGGCTGGAAAGCATTTGCAGATACTGTGAAAGCGGTGATGAGCAAAAACGGCGATGCTACGCCGAGAATGCCTATAACGAAGTCGCCGGGGAGGGCTGTTGCATATTTCCCATGGACATAGGGGATATGCTCTGCGGCGAGGTGGACGATGTGCAGGACCTGGAAAACATAAGAAAAGCTCTGAAAGGCCGCCGCAGGATAGAGTATATCCACGAGCCAACGGACCTGATGTGCGGCCAGGCGGTGCTTGCCATGGTCCTTGGCCGGACCCCTGAGGACGTGGCGGCGGAGCTTGGGAATGACCGGGAGACCGATCTGAAAGAGATGAAAACGGTACTCAGGACCGGAGGAATGTGGGTAAGCGACAGAAGGGTGCAGTTTGAGTCAAGAGACGAGCTGCCGATGCTTTGTATGCTGAGTCTGGAGACCCCAAGATGCTGGCACTGGTCACTTTACGCCTATGGGGTCTTCTATGACCCGGAGCATGGGGTGATGTCAGATCTGCCTGAAAGCGGCAGGAGATACTATTGGGAGCTTAGATAAAGCCGTGTGTTTCAAGCTTAGTATTGACAAAGGGGAAAGCTTGTATTATAATTATCATAATAAAGTTAATAAATTATTAAGGCGGTGACAGACACGGATAAGCGGGCAGTTTTGTACAGGATAATGAGGGCGGTCATAAAGCCACTTTTTGTAGCGGTATTCAGGCCGAGGATAGTGGGTGCGGAGCATATCCCTAAGGAGGGCGCCGCTGTACTTGCGGGGAACCATATGCACGCCCTGGATCCCATTCTTATAGATATATGTACCCACAGGACAGTAAGGACCCTGGCGAAAAAGGACCTTCGTGACGGGGCCTTCGGGTGGTTTTTCAGAAGTCTCGGCACTATCCCTGTGGATCTCAGGGCGAAGAAGAACCCTGAGGCACTTGCAGCCGCAGAGGAGGCACTGAGTGAGGGCGAGCTGGTGAACGTTTCTCCGGAGGCCAAGAGAAATTATACCGATGAGCTGCTGCTGCCATTTAAATACGGCGCTGCGGCCATGAGCGAAAAGACCGGCGCTGCGCTGGTCCCCTATGCCATAACCGGCAGCTATAAGCTTTTCGGGGACAGGCTGACGGTGGTCTTCGGCAAGGCCTTCCACGGGCCTGAGGGGGACCTTTACAGGACCAACAAGCAGCTTTATGAGAACATAGGCAGCCTGCTGATAAAGACTATGCCGGCTGCGGTTCTGAAAACTAAACACATCAAAGAATTTGACAGATGGGAGAGAGAGCAGAATGAACAGACATCTTGAATATCCGCAAAGCTCCCTGTTTGACTTTTTAGCAAGCAGGGCAAGGGAAGTACAGGGACTGACTGCGCTTGAATATTACGGTGCAAAGATAAGCTACAGAAGACTTATCGGCGAGATCTCCCGGTGCGCCAGGGCATTGACGGCCATTGGAGTATCTGAGGGGGACAGCGTTTCTATCTGTCTGCCGAATATCCCCCAGGCGGTATTCCTGTTCTACGCCGTCAACAAGATAGGCGCTGTGGCGAATATGATACACCCCATGTCAGGGGAGAATGAGATAGTGCGCTATATGAAGCTGACGGAGAGCCGTTTTTTGTTCGGGCTGGATATGATGGGAGACAAGCTCAGAAGGGTCAAGGCCGAAGTAAAGCCGGATTTTGCTGCGGCAGTGGACGTGGGGACCTATATGCCGCAGGTCATCAGGGCCGGGGCGGCATTCAAAAGCCGGGGGACCAGAAAGGACATCAGCGGTCTTACCAGATATACGGACTTTCTGAAGGGCGCTGACAAGGTCCCTCATAACGTAAACACTCATGGTACCGCCGGGGACACAGCCGCCATTCTCTACAGCGGCGGCACCACAGGCAAGCCTAAGGGCATAATGCTCACTAACCTTAACTTCAACGCCCTGGCTCTCCAGAGCATAGACGGCTCAGGCAGTCTTTATCAGGGGGAGAGGATGCTGTCAGTGATGCCTATATTCCATGGGTTCGGCCTTGGGGTCTGCATTCATACCATTCTCATACTTGGCGGCACGGCTATCATACTGCCCAAATTCTCCGCTAAGGAATTCGGCAGCCTGCTGTTCAGGTACAGGCCCAATATCATCTCCGGGGTGCCGGCCATCTATGAATCCATGCTCACTGAGGAGGGCTTTGACGGCAGGAGCCTGGATTTTATAAAGACGATCATCTCCGGCGGGGATTCTCTTGCGCCGTCATCGAAGAAAAAGCTCAACGAGATGCTTGCGGCACATGGGTGCAGCGCAAGGGTAAGAGAGGGCTACGGACTGACCGAGTGCGTCACAGGAAGCTGTCTGCTGCCTAAGGACTGCGACGATCTGGAAAGCGTAGGCAAGCCCTATGCGGATACTTATTATAAGATAGTAGACCCGGCCACTGACAGGGAGCTGCCTGCGGGTGAGACAGGGGAGATCATTCTGAGAGGGCCTACGGTCATGAAGGGCTATTATAAGGAGCCTGAGGAAACGGCGAATACGCTCAGGGTCAGGGAGGACGGACATACCTGGCTCTATACCGGGGACCTGGGGTATATAAGCGCCCAGGGTCTCGTGTATTTCAGGCAGAGACTGAAAAGAATGATAGTCTCCGGAGGATACAATATCTATCCCCAGCAGCTGGAGGAGGTCATCTGCTCTCATAAGAACGTGGTGATGTGCGCCGTGGTCGGCCTGCCGGACAGGATAATGGGAGAAAGGACCACAGCCTTTGTGGTGGCAGACGAAGGGGCTGACGAAGAAAAGCTGCGGGAGGAGCTGATGGAGATGCTCAGAAAAGAGGTCGCCGTCTATGCTCTGCCCAGGGAGATAAGGTTCAGAAAGGAACTGCCCCATACTCTGGTGGGGAAGATAGCGTATAATGAGCTGAAAGCCGAGGAGTGAGCATTTTGGAGGATAACAGGAGATTTTTGCTGGTCCACCCCGAGATAAGCAGGACGAAGTATAACTTTGCGGGGATAATAGATAACGAACCCCTGGAGCTTGAATATATCTATGCCATGCTCAAAGGAGCCGGCTTTGAGCCTTACATCTGGGACGGGCAGGTGGAAAAGCAGGCCTGCGCCGACAGGATAAAGGAGCTGAGGCCTAAGTTTTTCTACGTCTGCGGCAGGACCAGGCAGGAGAACTTCATGAAGGAATACTGCCGGGCAGCCAAGGCTGCCGGTGCGGTGACCATGGTGGGCGGGCTCCATGCCCAGCACTGCTATAAGAGGTTTTATGAGAGCTATGTAGACTATGTATTCACAGGCTTTGATATCTTTGATATCCTGAAGGTCGCAGAGGGCAGAGCGAGCGCGGCCGGCAGCCTTTGCATAAGAAACGGCAGCCGATGGGAGGAGCGCAAGGCTTGTCCGTTCGATATAAAGAAACTGCCAAGGCCCGACAGGACATATTTTTATCAGCACCTTGACCGGTACAGATACCTGGAGCTTATACCCTGCGCTCATGTCAGGACGGCCTACTGCTGTCCGTACAGATGCAGGTTCTGCTACCGAAACACCCTCAACTGCGGGGTGTATTCTGCCAGGGACATCGGCGACGTGGTGGAGGAGATAGCTGCCCTTGAGGTGGAGAACGTCTATATCATAGACGACGATTTTCTTTTCAGCGAGAAGAGGATAAGGGAATTTATCAGGCTCGTCAGGGAAAAGGGGATAAAGAAAAAATACGTCTGCTACGGCAGGGCGGACTTTATCTCCTCCCATAAGGAGCTGATGAAGGAACTGAGGGATATCGGGTTCTATTATGTACTTGTGGGTCTGGAGGCAACTGATGACAAGCACCTTTACCGTTACAACAAAAAGTCGGATATGTACACAAATTCCAATGCGGTGGAGATACTCAACAGCCTTGGCATCAACACCATGGGAATGTTCATCACCGATCTGGACTTTAAGCGGGAGGATTTCAAGGGCATCTACAGATGGGTAAAGCGCCACAAGCTCAGACACGCAGCCATCTCTATATTCACTCCCGAGATGAGCTCGCCTCTCTACGATGAATACCGCAGCAGGCTCATAACCAAGGACCCCTCCCACTGGGACTACCTCCATGTGGTGGCAAAGCCCTCGGCAATGTCGGTGAAGAGGTACTATATGTACTATCATATCCTGCTGGTGAAGCTGTTCATAAGGGCCTGGCGGCAGGGGATATACGATTTTGTGGACTATAAATATTACATTGGCTCGATACTGAAGAATTTCTTCAGATTTGGCGGATAAGGAACGGTACGGCTATGGGCGAGGTCTATAAAAATCCCGTGAAAAAGCTTATTCCCAGTAAGCTGGAAACGGGTCTTCAGAAGTTTTTGTATAAACACGTGGGGCCGCATATACCCAGTAGTGCGACCCCCAATCAGGTCACGGCTGTCAGCGCCATAGGCGGCGGCTTTGCGGTCATCATGACGCTGCTGACCAATTTTTCGTACTGGTTTTTTATCGGGACCGTGGCTGGCCTGGCGGTGCATATCATAGCCGACGACCTTGACGGCTATGTAGCAAGGAGCAGGGGTATGTCGTCAAGGGCGGGAGCGTATTTCGACCTTATCACCGATGTGCTGTTCTCTACCTTCCTGATAATCGCTTTCGGGCTGACCCCCTGCGCACACCTTCTGCCATCGGCTCTGGCGGCGCCGCTGTATGGGGTAATGAACGTTACTATGATGAACTACATAATCTATTTCAATGAGTTCCAGTTCCCAAGACTGGGACCCATCGAGGCCCATCTGAGCTATACGGCTTTTGCGGTGCTGGGAGCGGTCTTTAAAGACCGGGCCGTCTTCACCCTCATGGGTGTTGGAGTCACGGCCTGTGATATCTTTATGACAGCGGCTATGATACCGATGTATTATGAGATGTTCAGAATGGCTGTTGCGCTTTTCAGAAGGCTCAGTGCTGAGGATAAGAGCAAAAACTGAATAATGCTGCTGCGCCGGCGGGGGACTGCCGGCGTTTTTTTAGGCGGTTAGTTATGGCTAATGTGTACAAAAAGAGTCGAAATGAAATGCTTTTTTTGTTTCTGCAAACAAATTATTGTTAACTAAAAATGAATTCTCTTGACTTACAACTGGCAGTGTGATACTATATTTTTTAGGTTAGCGGCCCCTGAGCGGTCCATGAAAAAGTTGGCTTTATGCCGACTTTTTGTATTTTAGGGCATAGTTAGCTGTGGTTAACTTACTCGCCAGGTTTCCGGAAGATACAGGGAACGGCTGCACCAAAGTTAGCCTTGTCAAACTTTAAAGAGGCGAATACCTCAGCGGGAGGAATAGAGAAATGTCATTTAAAAAGACCGCACTTACTGCGGTGCTGTCGCTGATGATGGCGATGCTTATACCGGTTTTCGGCATAACTGCCCACGCTGCGACGGATTACATACCCACATGGGACGAGTACAAGGTATCGGGCAACCCCATCGACACCTGGAACGATAAGGCAAACGCCATCGACAAGGTCCTGGAGGCCTCCTATCAGCTCTACTCTCAGGGCGATCAGGCCGAAGCCTACACGGCTGTGCTCAATACCTACAATTTTTACTATGAGACCTCTGGCTTCGAGCGCAACGTCAACGGATATTCCGGCTCGGAGGTCAGCAAGGCCGAGCTGAGCTTCAAGACGGCGAGAAAGTCTGTAAAAAAAGGCGCTCCCATCGAGGAGGTGAGGGTGAATTATGAGGCCCTCAGTGAGATACTCCATATCCAGGCCAATCACCTTGACGGTCTGGGCGATACGGGTTCCTCGGGCCTGACCTTCGGGGAGGGCGCTCCCGCAGCGCAGAACACTACGGTGCAGACCGGCGAGAGCCAGACCGGAGACAGCGGCAGCACAACGCCTCTTTCCAGCGGCACCACCAGCGGCTGGGTGACTTTTGCGTCATGCTTTGCCATTATCCTCCGTGAGGGTCTGGAGGCCATACTTGTCGTAGGGGCTATCATCGCCTATCTGGTCAAGTCCGGCAACAGGGACAAACTCAAGCACGTTTATATCGGCTGCATTGCGGCCATCGGCGCAAGTTTCCTCTGTGCATGGCTGCTGAGCCTGCTGAAACTTGCTAATACCGCCAACCAGGAGATAATCGAGGGCGTTACCGCACTGACTGCGGTGCTGGTACTGTTCTATGTGAGCAACTGGATGGTCTCGAAGGCAGAGGCGGATACCTGGAACAAGTACATCGACGACCAGGTCAAGATGTCTGCCGAGACAGGCAGCGTTTTCACCCTGGCATTCACAGCTTTCCTTGCAGTGTTCCGTGAGGGCGCAGAAGTTATACTCTTCTATCAGCCTCTTCTCAGTGACGCTAAGAGCATGAGCTACGTCTGGGGCGGCTTCGGCGTGGGCTGCGTGGTGCTTGCGGTGGTGTTCCTCTGCATAAGGTTCCTGAGCGTAAAGCTGCCTATAAGGCCGTTTTTCCTTGGCACCAGCATACTGATGTTCATAATGTCCATATCCTTCCTTGGTGCGGGCATCAAGGAGCTCATCGAGGGAGACGTCATCGACATGACCTCGCCCGACTGGCTCCAGGCTATAATACCTTTCAACGACGTTCTCAACGTTCTTGGCATCTATCCTGTCCTTGAAACTCTGATACCGCAGCTGATACTTATTTTTGTAACTCTGATGATATTCGTCATGCAGAAGTACAAGGAGAAGAATAAGAACGAGGCTGGTATCCTTGCCATCATATTCGGCGGCCTGGGCGGCCACAAGTTCTACCTCGGAAAGTACGGACAGGGCCTTATCTGCGTTGCTTTCTGCTGGTCGGGCATACCTGAGCTGCTGGGCGTCATTCAGGGCATACACTATCTGACGGAGACTAAGGAACAGTTTGAGAACGAGCTTCTTCCGAAAAAGAAGGAGCCAAAGAAAAAGGCCGTAAAAAAGGCCGCAAAGACATGATATGAACCGCCTGTATACGGACGGTCTACATATAACAAGCAGTCATAATTATGAAGGAGGAATTTTTAATGACTAAGAAAAAGCTTGTGGGCATAGCTCTGGCAGCTATGATGGCTATGAGCATGGCAGCCTGCGGCAGCACTGACGACAGCAAGGCTGACACTGCCAGCAAGAGCGAGGGTTCCGACGCAGTAGTCGAGGATACCCCCAACGCTGATGACGGCGCAGGATTTACCGAGTATCCTATCTTTGAGGACGAAGAGGTAGGTTTCCTGAACGTATCCGCTGTATACTTCCAGCCTGTACCTATGTCCAACGGCAACGAGAAGGTGGACGGTTTCAACATTCACCTTGAGGCTGACGTTTCCGCTCTGGAGAACGACCTGGGCTTCGGCGTAGGCGACTGGGTGCCTTACATGACAGTTGATTACAAGATCACCGGCTCTGACGGATCTGTAGCTGCTGACGGCACATTTATGGTAATGAGCGCATCTGACGGTCCGCACTACGGTGCTAACGTGGCTCTGCCCAATGCTGATACCTACAGCATCGAGTTCCAGTTCCACAACCCCGAGGAGAACGGCTATCTGCTCCACACCGATGCAGAAACAGGCCCTGGCGGGACCTTCGACAAGTACTTTGCCGACGGCAACCTGAAGGTGACCTTTGACGGCTGGGACTACGTTCCTCAGGAGTGGTAGACCCGCACAGGTAAATTTCCTTATCAAATTATCGCATTATGCGCTGAGAATTTAGCTCAGCGCATATTGTGCGTTTTTGAATGTTAACAAAGGCAAACTATCGCCGCTCTGTCAACATTCAAAAGCGTCGGAGCGGAAAGGAGAAAGATCGTGTTAAAATATTTTGTTATGACCGTGGAGGCTATGGTCCTGGCGGCGGTGACAGTCGGAACTGTCAGAGGGTTTGTTTTCCTGACTGATGAACGCAGGGGAAAGCTCGCCGGTGCCATTGGCGCCGGAGTGGGCTTTGTGGCTGCGGCTGTGATGGCGATAATGAAAAACGCCACTACCAGGATCGACACTTCCCTATGGAACCTGAGGATATTCACGCTCACTATGGTTCTGTCGCTGGCACTGATCGTTTTCGGCATTTTCAGAAAGAAAAAGATACCGGCTGGGGCCGTTTATATCTGCGGGGGACTTATCACGGCGCTGATGATATTCTATGTCCTGCCTGATGTGCTGGCCTACCCGTATCTTATACTTCTCACCGAGAAATCTGTGCTCTCCACCGGGTTCCTGCTCAAATGCGTGGGCATAGTTTTCGGAATTATACTTATCCTTGTGGCTCAGTCTGCGATCTATAACGGGACTGTACGTCTCAGCTCCTGGACCGCTTACGGCGTCTGCACTGCGGTGCTGCTCATCAACGCCGCCAGACAGTTCTGCGCAGTCCTCGGCATCATGCTCAATAAGCGTATGCTCGAAAAGCTGGATAAGGACCTCAAACACGATATCTTCGAGCTTGTGAAGTTCTCTTCAAATAACAGCAATATGTTCGTCTATGCTGCTGTTATCGCAGCTATGACTGTGCCTGCGGTCCTGTGGGTGAAAAGTCTCAGGGCCAGGGAGCCTTACGATAACCCGGCACAGAAAAGAAAGCTGCGCAAGAAGTGGAGAGTCACCAGGACCTATGCGACCCTGATGCTGTGCTGTCTGATCTTTGGCATGGTGACGTTTACCACTCTTGATGCCGTTGCGAACCGTGAGATACCCCTTTCGCCTGTGGAGGACGCTAAGATAGACAGCGGCTATGTGGTGGTCCCCTTCGAGCAGGTGGATGACGGACATCTGCACCGTTTCGCCTATGTTACCGAAAACGATATCCAGATAAGGTTCATCGTTATCAAAAAGCCGAATTCCTCCGCTTACGGCATTGGTCTTGACGCCTGTGACGTTTGCGGCGAGACAGGCTATTTCGAGAAGGACGGTCAGGTGGTCTGCAAGCTCTGCGACGTTGTTATGAACATACAGACCATAGGCTTCAAGGGCGGCTGCAACCCCATAGTTATCCCCTATGAGATACGTGACGGACAGATCTTCGTTCCCATCGAGGGACTGCTTGAAAACGAAAAGATGTTCAGAAACAACCGTATGCGCAGCTAGGAGGTAAGGACTATGTTTTTCAGAATGATTAGAGGCACTCTGTTCAGGCAGTGGAAAAAGATGCTCATGATAGCCTTTACCATCGCCCTGGGCGCTTCCCTGGCCTCTGCGATGCTCAGCGTTATGCTGGACGTTGGCGATAAGGTGAACCAGGAGCTGAAGACCTACGGCGCCAACATAACCGTTGTGCCTAAGGAGAACTCGGTGCTCAGTGAGCTTTATGAGGTGGAGGACGGAGGAGTCTCCGGAGCCTACCTGAGGGAAGATGAGCTGGGAAAGATAAAGACTATCTTCTGGGCATTCAATATCGTCGATTTTGCGCCCTTCGTGAATGTGGACTGCACTCTGGAGGACGGCACTGAGGTGCAGTGCGTAGGCAGCTGGTTCGACCACCATATGGACCTTCCCACCGGGGAAACTCTTGATGCGGGCGTAGTCAGCCTGAGGAGCTGGTGGGAACTGGAAGAAGGCCAGTGGCTGGACGAGCAGCTGCTCAGTGACAGCGCAGATGCGGCCATGGTCGGCAAAGACCTGGCGCAGAAGCTTGACCTTAAACCCGGGGACACCCTCCGTGTGAGCGGACCCGCCGCTGACAGGGAGCTGAGAGTGGCCGGCATTTACGACGCAGGCGGCACTGAAGATATGCAGATATATCTCCAGCTGGACACTGCACAGTCCCTTGCAGACCTGGAGGGCTGCGTTGACAGGATAGAGGTCAGCGCCCTTACCACTCCGGAAAACGAGCTTTCCGAAAGGGCCGCCAAGGACCCTTCGTCCCTGACCGTGGCACAGATGGAGACCTGGACCTGCACGGCCTACGCCAGCTCCATCTGCTATCAGATACAGCAGGTCATTACGGATTCCGTGGCCGCTCCTGTGAGACAGGTGGCTGACTCCGAGGGCGCTATACTCAGCAAAACACAGCTGCTGATGATACTCATAACTATCCTGAGCCTTATCGGCGCCGCTCTTGGCATATGCAATCTGGTGACGGCCAGCGTTATGGAGAGGGCGCAGGAGATAGGACTTATGAAGGCTCTGGGCGCCCAGAACCTCTCCATCGCTCTGCTGGTGCTCTGTGAGATCGCCATAACTGCGGTATTCGGCGGCGTGGGCGGCTTTTTCGCAGGTTTCGGCTTTGCCCAGCTCATAGGCCATACGGTGTTCGGCTCGGCTATCGAGATGCGGCCCATGGTGGTGCCTATAGTTGCTGTGCTGGTGGTGATAGTGACCCTCATCGGCTCTATCCCGGCCATAAAGATGCTCCTTGGGCTTAGGCCTACGGAAGTTCTCCACGGCAGATAAAAAGCGGAGGCAGGTAAAATGAAGAAAAGAAAAATGTTCATAAGAATGATAACGGCCTCGCTGATGAGAAGGCGTTCACGAATGATAGTGGCGCTTTTGTCCATCGCCATCGGTGCGACTATACTGTCGGGGCTGGTGTCTATCTATTATGACGTGCCGAGACAGATGGGCGCACAGTTCCGTAACTACGGTGCAAATATGATATTCACCGGTGAGGACGGGAGCCTGGGTCTTGACGAGGTCATTGCCGGGGAGAAGAAGATAGACCCCGCAGAGCTGGTGGGCGCTGCGCCCTACCGCTACGAGAATGTCAGGATAAACGATATCCCTGTGGTGGCTGCCGGAACAGACCCGCAGGGAGTTCAGAAGACAAGCCCCTACTGGAGGGTCGAAGGCAGCTGGTTCTCCGGCGGCGGCGAACTGCTGGTGGGAGCATCGGTGGCCGAGTCCTTCAGGATAAAGTCCGGTGACGTCATCGACGTTTCCTTTACCCCGGCAGCGCAGGAGGATGAGTCCGGTGAAGAGGAGTTTGTCATGGACAACTTCAAGACCTTCACCGTCATGGGTATACTTCAGACCGGCGGCTCGGAGGAGAATTACATTTATATGTCCTTAGATGACCTGAGGGAGCTGACCGGCACTGAGGGGAGCATTGATGTGGCAGAGCTGAGCGTTTCGGCAGGTCAGGAGGAGCTGTCGGCCTATATCGACGCTATCAACAGCGGCGTAAAGGGCGTCCACGCCAGCCTGGTCAAGAGAGTGACAGCCTCGGAGGCCACGGTCCTGACGAAATTACAGGCTCTTGTGCTGCTGGTGACTATCGTGGTCCTGGCGCTGACGATGATATGCGTTGCCACTACCATGACGGCCGTGGTAGCGGAGCGCCGCAAGGAGATAGGTCTGAGAAAAGCCATCGGCGCATCGGATAAGAGCATTATCCAGGAGTTCATGGGTGAGAGTATGCTCCTGGGGCTGCTGGGAGGAGCGCTGGGGTCGGTGCTGGGTTATGTGTTCGCACAGCAGGTCAGCATCAATGTGTTCAGCAGCTCCATCTCGTTCAGGCCGGTGCTGGTCCCTGTTACTGTCATAGCGTCGATAGCAGTCACGGGTATCTCCAGCCTTATGCCTATAAGGAGCGCTACTGACGTTGACCCGGCCATGGTACTGAAAGGCGAATGAGCCTTGGGCTGACTGCAAAACTCTGAAAAAAGGAGAATGGACAATGAGCTTACTGGAACTAAAAAACGTTTATAAGATATACGGCGACCTTCACGCCCTGGACGATGTGAGCCTGAAAGTGGAGAAGGGCGAGTGGGTGTCCATAATGGGACCGTCCGGCTCGGGAAAAAGCACCATGATGAACATTATCGGCTGCATGGATAAGCCCAGCAAGGGGGAGGTCCTCCTTGACGGGGTCGATATCTCAAAGGAGTCAAAAAAGAACCTGACCAATATCCGCCGGGACAAGATAGGGCTTATCTTCCAGCAGTTTCACCTGGTCAATTATCTGACTGCGGTGGAGAACGTGATGCTGGCACAGTACTACCACAGCATACCCGACGAGAAGGAGGCCCTGGAGGCTCTGGAGAGAGTGGGCCTGGGGGACAGGGCAAAGCACCTTCCCAGCCAGCTGTCCGGCGGCGAGCAGCAGAGGGTCTGTGTTGCCAGGGCGCTGATAAACTACCCTGAGGTGATCCTTGCAGACGAGCCGACGGGCAATCTGGACGAGGCCAATGAGGAGATAGTTGTGGAACTTTTCCACAAGCTCCACAACGAGGGCACCACCCTTATCGTCGTCACCCACGACCCTGAGGTGGCTGAAGTGGCCCAGAGGACTCTGGTCCTGAGGAGCGGAAAACTCAGCAAGGAGATAGTGAACGAGAATTTCACCGGCAAGATACATTTTGACTGAGCAGGAGGGATAAAGATGAAAAAGGCGACAGCAGTTTTAGCGCTGGTCTTCGTGACGGCACTTTCTGCCTGCGGCAGCACCACCTATAAGGACGGCACCTACAAGGCCAAGAGCGCCGAGTATGTCAGCGACGACGGCACTGAGGACGGCAACGGCTACGGCGAGGTGGAGATCACCATTACCGACGGCAAGATTAGCGATGTTAAATTCCTGACCTATGAGCTGGACGGTACTCTGAAAGACGAGGAATACGGCAAGGAGAACGGCGAGATAAAGAACAAGGATTTCTACACCAAGGCCCAGCGGGCAAGAGCCGCCTGCGAGAACTATGCGGAGCAGCTCAGGGCGAAGGGGAACATCGACGACGTTGACGGAGTCAGCGGAGCCACGGTGAACTATAACGAATTCAAGGAGGCTGTTGCCGCTGCCCTGAAGCAGGCGGAGGAATGAGGTCAGTCCTGCGGCACGGGGCCGTGACGGTCCTTGGGCTTTTTATCCTGATCGGACTGCCTTTTTTCAGCTCGGACTATTTTAAACGTTTAAGAAACGGCGAGGACGCAGTTTCAGGAGCAACGGTGGCCCTTGACAAGCCGTCGGGGGAGTATGTGGTCTTCATAAACCGGGACCTTCACACTGACAGCAAAAATCTCAGTATCTGGGAGGGATTTTTCGCAAGAGGTGAGGACGAAGGCATTTATAACGTTTTCGAGGACCTGAGCTGCACTGTTGCCGACAGCGACCCATCGGGACTGGAGATGGCCAGGAGCTTTCAGTCCCTACTGCCCGAGAACCAGATGAAGGTCCGCACTGAGAACATCGTGCTTATGCTGTCGAAGGCAGAAAACGGCAGGTTCGACCTTATCATCATGTCCAGGGAGCTTGCAGAGGTCTATAAGGCGGACCGCATCGCAGAGCAGACAGGGGCATTGATGCTGACAGTTTCGCAGGAGCAGGAGGAGCAGAAATGAGAAGAGCCAACGCTTTTATAAGTATGCTTATCATGGCACTTTTCCTGTTCCATGGGATAATGGGGGGCTTTCAGCTGGCCGGGGTCATTCCGGGCGGATCGGGGCTGATGAAGGTCATGGCCTGGATAATGACCGTGCTCATCGCCGTCCATGGGATCATAGGCATAAAGCTGACCGCTGATACATTCAGGACGATAAAGAAGTCCGGCGCAGGATACTATAAGGAAAACAGGCTGTTCTGGCTCAGGCGTGCAAGCGGCTTTGCCATTATGGTCTTTATCCTTTTTCACATACTTATTTTTCTGGGAAAAAACGGCGATGCTTACAGGCTCAGTCTGTTTGCGGTCCCGCAGCTCATCTCGCAGATACTTCTGGTCATTTCAGTTGCCCTGCACGTCATCACTAACGTCAGGCCCATGCTGCTGAGTTTCGGTACAAAAAGCTGGAAAGACCTGGGACTTGACCTCTGCATGATACTGGCGGGGGCAATGCTTTTCACAGGTGTGTGCTTTATCGTCTATTATATCAGGTGGAAGGTCTTCTGACGGGGTGATCTTAATGGAAGAGATAAATATTCTTGGAGCCGGATTAGCCGGACTTTCGGCGGCGATCACTCTGGCTCAGGGCGGTCAGAAGTGCAGACTTATCTCAGCCCAAAGCTCGGAACGGGCCCAGAGCGTCATGGCCGAGGGCGGGATAAATGCGGCCCTTGATCTGATGGGCGAGGGTGACAGTCCTGAGCTGCATTTTGAGGACACCATGAGGGGCGGGGCCTATCTGGCCGACGAGGAGGCAGTGAGAAGACTGACCTTTGGCGCACCGGATACTGTCAGGTGGTTAGCCGGCCTGGGGGTCCCTTTCAATATGAAGGACGGCAGGCTCGTCCAGCGCAGCTTCGGCGGGCAAAAGAAAAAGCGCACCGCCTACGCCAGGAGCAGCACCGGAAAAATGATAATGTCAGCGCTTATCGACGAGTGCAGAAAATATGAGTGCTCCGGGCTGGTAAAGCGCTTTGACCACCACGGATTTCTTGGGCTGAACGTCCGTGAGGACAGCTGTCTTGGACTGAGAGCCAGAGATATCTACAGCGGCGAAGTCATGGACTTCAGCGGACGGGTCATAATGTGCTGCGGAGGTCCGGCCGGGCTTTTCCCGGGTTTGACCACAGGGACGGCTGCCAACAGCGGTTATGCGGCCGCAAGGCTTTTTGAACAGGGCGTGGTATTCGGCAATCTGGAGATGCTCCAGTATCACCCTACCACAGTTGCTATCCCCGACAAGCGCTGTCTTGTCACCGAGGCCGCCAGGGGCGAGGGCGGCAGACTGTTCATAATGCGAAACGGCAAAAGATGGTATTTTATGGAAGAAAAATATCCTGAGCTAAAAAACCTCATGCCAAGGGACGTGGTGGCAAGGGAGATGTATTTCGTCCGTAAAGAGCCGGACAGTAGCGGAGAGGTGATGCTCGATATGACCGGTCTTGACGGACTGGTCTGGCGCAGCAGACTTCCGGACCTGAGGGCGGAGCTTATCCACTACCTTGGCATAGACCCGGCAAAGGAACCGGTGCCGGTCAGGGAGGGTATACATTATTTCATGGGCGGGATATACACTGATATCGCTCATAGGACCAGCCTGAGGGGACTTTATGCCGCAGGGGAATGTACCTGTCAGTACCACGGGGCAAACCGCCTCGGGGGAAATTCCATGCTGGGGGCAGTGTTCGGCGGAAGGACGGCGGCTGAGGATATCCTTTGCGACGGCGATCAGGCAGCTGACTTTAACGGCGAAAGGGACAGCGGGTCTGTGACGGAGAACGAGCCTTCGGACGCAGTGAAGCTTGAACTGGGCGAAATTTTGTACAGCGGCCTAGGCATAGTCCGCAGCGCCGAAGGCTTATGTAACGCACTTGACAGGCTTGACGAGCTGGAGGAGCGCCGTGGGACCTTCCCCAGGACAAGACTGGCAAGGGCCATGCTGCTGTCTGCCATGGAGAGGAAGGAGAGCCGGGGCGCCCATTACCGTGAGGATCACCCAGAAAGGGACGAGAAACTCGGAAGACCCACTCTTAGCCGGTATAAAAACGGCGTCATAGAGGTAAGCATAGGGGAGGGCTTTGAATGAAGACTGAGCTTAGGATACTAAGGCGCAGGAGCCGTGAGGAGGAGCCATTCTGGCAGAGCTTTATCTATGAGGCTGAGGACGCAAATGCGGCGGTGTCAACAGCGCTGAATGCCCTGAATTCCCGGGAGGAGCTGACTGACACTGAGGGGCGCAGAGCAGACCCGATCAGGTGGGAATGCAGCTGTCTGCAAAAAAAATGCGGGGCCTGCGCTATGGTAATAAACGGCAGGCCGGCCCTTGCCTGCGACAGCAAGCTGAGCGGTCTGGGCCCGGTGGTCACTCTGGGACCGCTGCGCAAATTCCCGGTCATAGCGGACCTTATAACGGACCGCAGCGCAATGAGGGAGGTCCTCAGGGAGATGAAGATATTTCTGAGGGCACAGACAGAAGTCAGCGAGTCCATGACTGACATTGCATATGAAGCCTCGGGCTGCCTGCAATGCGGCTGCTGTCTGGAGATCTGTCCGAATTTTTGTACCGGAGGAAAGTTCGGAGGCATGGCGGCAGCACTGCCGGCCGGCCGGCTCATAGAGGAAATGGACGGGGAGGGCAGAGAGGAGCTTTTGAAGGAGTACCGCAAAAGGGTCTATGAGGGCTGCGGTAAGTCACTTGCCTGCCGGGACATCTGTCCGGCGGGGCTTGACGTGGAAAAGCTCATGGTCAATTCAAATGCCGCCGCCGTATGGAAGGCCCTGGATTTTCTGAGGAAAAAGCGCCATGAAGTCTGAAAGGGCCGTGATCGTTCTGTTCAGTGCGGCCGTCCTGCTCACATCGGCGGCGGGACTTTATGCTGCGGCAGTCAGGGAGGGGCCTGCTCCACGCTATCAGGTCCGGCAGGATCTGAGTATACATTTCAATAACGCAGATGCGGTGATCGACCGGGTCAGAGAATGTCTCAAAGCACGGCAGGAGCTGATAAGGATAACCTACACCTCCCACAGCAGCAACCTTGAGGACCTTGACGAGCTGGTCAGAGAGCTGATGGAGTTTGCCTGCTGCGAGACCGGGGCTGCCGATGAAGGAGACTATCTGCGCTGTCAGATAGGCGGTTATGATGCCGGCTTCACTCAGGAGGAGAGGGACGGACTTTTCACCTATGAGTTAAACATCAGGCCCATCTATTTCACTGACGCTGAGCAGGAGGAAGAGGTCAGCAGGGCGGTGGAAAAGGTCATAGCCAGCCTTGGCCTGCCTGAAGGGGCCGGGGAGGAAGAGAAGATAAGAGCGGTCTACGACTGCGTTTGTTCCAATGTGTCCTACGACTGGGTACACCGCCGAAGCGAAAACTACCGACTGAGGTCGGCGGCATACGGTGCGCTCATCTACGGCAGGGCCACCTGTCTGGGATATGCGGTGACGGTGTACAGGCTCCTGCGGGAGCTTGGAGTAGGCTGCCGGGTAGTTACGGGGGACGCCGTTGACGCTGAGACCGGGGAGCGTGAATATCACGCCTGGGTAATTATCAGGCTTGATGGGAAGTGGTATAACGCCGACCCTACCTGGGACAGCCGCAGCGGGACCCACAGCTTTTTTCTGAAAAGTGATGAGGACTTCGGGGACCATATCCGAAAAACAGGCTCTCCGGCCGGCTACGGTGCAGAAGACTATCCGATGGCCACGGAAAGTTACGGGAAAGGAAAGTAAAAAATGAATGATAAGAAAAATGTGAAAGAAACTGTTCTTGCCGCTGCTATCCTGATATGCAGCATATGCCTGTGCGCTGGGGCAAAGCTCGTATTCCACGCCTGCGGTCCTAAGGAGGACGGCAGTTATATGGCCTGCCACTGGGCAGAGCAGGCAATTTTCGGCATAGGCTGCGCTATGACTGCGATATCGGTGTTTCTGATCGCAGTAAGGAACAGGGGCATGAAAAGGGGTCTGGCCCTTTCGCTGCTTCCCTGCGGGGCGGTCTGTGCGCTGATACCCAATATACTTATAAAGCTCTGCATGATGACTGAGATGCGCTGCCATACCGTCATGCGTCCGGCGGCCGTTATCTTCGGCCTTATCACCGCAGTGCTGGGGACGGTTTATGCGGTGATCTGCAAGGAGGAGAAGAAGGACTGATGAAAAGTCTGGCGGTAAAAAATCTGAAGGGCAGGTCTGTCAGAACGGCTGTCCTAATGACCCTGGCGGCGCTGCTGTCCTTTACGGTCCTGGGGGGAACGCTCGTAGTCCGCAGCCTGGATAAGGGCTTAGTATCCCTTAAAGCCAGACTTGGAGCAGATGTTATGGTGGTCCCCAAGGAGGCCACTATGAAAAAGAAATTCGAGGACATGATCCTTCAGGGGACCACCGGGTATTTCTATATGGATATGAGCAGGGCCGAAGAGGTCATGGAACGTGAGGGCGTAGGCCAGGTCTCGCCGCAGTTCTTCTTAGCGTCCACAAGCTCCAGTTGCTGCTCCATACCTGTGCAGCTGATAGGCTTTGAACCTGAAACAGACTTCACCGTGTCACCATGGATAAAGCGCACATATGGCGGCCAGCTGGGCTTTTGCGACATCGTTGCCGGCAGCGACCTGAACGTCTTCGTAGGCGATAAGCTGAGCTTTTACGGAGTGGAGTGTACAGTGGCGGCCAAGCTTGAAAAGACAGGCACCAGCTACGACACCACTGTCTTTGCCAGCGGCGAAACCGTCAAGGAGCTTATCCGGTCCTCCCTGGAAAAGGGAATGAACGATTTTGCGGACATCGACCCGGAGCGGTCCGTGTCCTGCCTGATGATAAATGCCGCCGACGGCACCTCCCCGGAGGAGCTGGTGAATGATATCAATATCCATGTCAAGAAAGTCAAGGCCTATAAGACCGGCGACATGATAAAGGGCATCTCAGACAGCCTGGGAGGAGTCTCCAGAATGATAGGGCTGCTCATAGCGGCAGTCTGGGTCTTAGGGATAGTGATACTGTCCCTGGCATTTACCATGAGCGTCAACGAGCGCAGGAAGGAATTCGCCGTCCTGAGGGTCATCGGGGCCTCACGTGGGAGCCTTGCGGGACTGGTCCTGAAAGAGGCGCTGCTGACCTGCACTCTGGGGA
The DNA here is from genome assembly GCA_017478965.1 of Ruminococcus sp. Classification (GTDB taxonomy): domain Bacteria; phylum Bacillota; class Clostridia; order Oscillospirales; family Ruminococcaceae; genus Hominimerdicola. Next base: position 56,607 of record JAFVCV010000003.1, read on the forward strand.
GCCTCGCAGGGGCCGCCCTGGGTCTGCTGGTGCTGCTGCCGTTCAATGGCTTTATAGAGGAGACTCTGGCTCTGCCGTTTTTGCTGCCGGGGGTGGGGAGCATAGCTGGCTTTACCGCAGGGGCAGTTATACTGTCGGTGCTTTCCGGAGCTGCCGCCGCTGCCATAAGCGCCCTCAGGGTCAGCCGTATCGACACAGGACTGATACTCAGGGGGGATAATTGATGGAACTGAGAGCGGAAAAAATATACCGGGATTTTATCAGAGAGAGCCGCAGCACCAACCGTTTCACCGCTGTCAAGGAGACTTCTATGCTCCTTGCGCCCGGAAAGCTGACAGTGCTGATGGGCCGCTCCGGCAGCGGCAAGACCACACTGCTTAATATGCTGTCCGGACTTCTTTGTCCCACCGGAGGCAGTATCACCGCCGACGGACAGGACCTTTATGCCATGAGCGACAAGGAGCTGTCAAGGTTCAGAAACCTCCATATGGGCGTTATTCCTCAGGGACAGACCGCTGTACACAGCCTTGACGTCAGGGAGAATATACTTCTTCCATTTACATTTTACGGCGATGTGCCGGACGAAAAGCAGGCTCAGGAGCTTATGGAAAGGCTGGATATCGCCCACCTCGCAGCCGCTATGCCCTCGGAGCTGTCAGGCGGGGAGCTGAGACGAATGGCCATAGCCCGAGCTCTTGTGCGAAGGCCGGAGCTGATTTTTGCAGACGAGCCTACAGGGGACTTAGACGATGAGAACACCGCAGAGGTGTTCAGGGTCCTGAAAGAATACGCCGCTGAGGGTGGTTCAGTGCTGACTGTCACCCACGAGAACGACGCTAAGTCATATGCCGACGTACTGCTGACGATGAGCGCAGGAACAGTCAGCCAGGAAATTGTATAAGCAAGAGCGGACCGTGCGGTCCGCTTTTTTTGCGCCGGGGACTTGAAAGAGCGGGCAGGATAGGTTATAATAAAGGGGAGGCCTCAGGCCAGGATAAGAAACTAAGGAGCGTTCTTATGAAAGATATCTACATCGTGCTGATAAAAGCCCATACCGGCCTTGGGAGCATTGCCCGCAGGCTCACGGGATATCCCTACACTCATATCGCTGTCTCCCTCGACAGGTCTATGACAGACTTTATCAGCTATTCAAGAAGATACCATTATTTCCCTTTCGATGCGGGATATACACACGAATACCGTGACTATTATGCTTTCGGCAGCTATGAGCGTTTTGGCGCAAAGGTGTTCAGATTAAGACTAAGCGAGGAAGGATATGCAGAGGTCATGGACTTTATCAGAAATTGCGAAAACGATAAAGCTCAGCTGTTCAACATTTTTTCCATGGCTACCATGCCCGTTATCGGTGGATTTCGGATCTACAGGGCCAACAACTGTATGTCCTTCACTGCCAGGGTCATCGAAAAAAGCGGCTGCGTAAGGCTAGAAAAGCCATATTACCGCTATTCTATAAAGGATATGGACCTTTTGCTCGGAAAATTTGCGGTTTTTGAGGGAAGCATAAGAAAACGCAGGCAGGACAGCCACGGTGACTATATGCGGAGTTTTGGACCGTTGAAGTTTTTCAGCGACATGGCAAAGCTCGTTTTTCCCCTGACCTTCAGGCTCATCTTCAGACGGCCGGAGAACATGGACTGAAAACAATCGCCGGTCAATTATACAAAAATTACATAAACTGTAAATATTGCCGTGATTTTTATGATAAATTTACAAAAACAGAGCAATAAACGACTAATGAACTCAGGCCATGAGCAAAAAAAGGCTTGTAAAATATTTTAAAATATGATAAAACATATACAGGCCCGGGGTATAGGGTGATCTCCGGGGACTCTACATTATTTTGAAAGTGAGGTAAAAACACGCATGAAAAAGAACGTGCGCAAAAGATTTATCGGCGGCGTTGCAGCCGTTGTGATGTGTCTGACTGGCGTTCTTGGCTCCTGCGGTACAGGCTCTGACAGCAGCAGTTCCTCTGCCGGCAGCAGTTCAGCGGCTCAGACATCTGAGAGCAAGGCTGAAACTGCCCAGGGAGAAGAGACTTTCACCGAAAACGTTGTTGGCGAGTCAGGCGGCTACGGCTATGAGCTGTGGAAGGATAACGGCGACACCACAATGGTCATCAAGGACGGCGGCAATTTCTCCTGCGAGTGGAGCAATATCAACAACTGCCTTTTCAGAAGAGGTCAGAAGTTCGACTGCACACAGACCTACCAGGAGCTGGGCAATATCAGCGTGAACTACGGTGTGGATTACCAGCCCGACGGTAATTCATATATGTGCGTTTACGGCTGGACCAGAGACCCGCTCATCGAGTATTACATCGTAGAAACATGGGGCTCGTGGAGACCGCCCGGAGGGGGTGCGCCTTTAGGCGTAGTCAATATAGACGGCGGTACATACGAAATCTATAAGACCACAAGGTATGAACAGCCCTCCATAGATGGTACACAGACCTTTGACCAGTACTGGAGCGTAAGGAAGGATAAGCCGGAGACCGACGGAACTAAGGTGGAGGGTACCATCTCCATCTCAAAGCATTTCGATGCGTGGGAGCAGTGCGGTCTGCACCTGGGCAAGATGTATGAAGTTGCTCTCAATATCGAGGGCTATCAGTCCCAGGGCAAGGCGGACATATATAAGAACGAGCTTACCATCGACGGCAGCTACAGCGCCGAGCCTGCGGTAGACGTTACTTCATTTGTGACCCTCGGGTTCTTCAACAGCGAGTTCGAGGACGGCGAAGACGGCTGGCAGCCCAGAGGTTCTGCTGCGATCGCATCGACAGGTGACGAGGCCAAGTCCGGCAGCAAGTCTCTTTATGTCAGCGGCAGGACAGATAACTGGAACGGTGCGGCCATCGACCTTGACCCAAGCACCTATACGGCCGGCATGGCCTACAGCTTTAAGGCCGCTGTTATGCAGAAGAGCGGTGAGGCTGCCACGATGAAGATGACACTGCAATATAATTCCGGCGGAGCGCCTAACTACGCCGAGGTAGCTTCTGCTTCCGCACCCAGCGGCGAGTGGATAACACTGGAGAATTCTTCGTATGCTATCCCTGATGACGCTACCGATATGATACTTTATATAGAGTCTCCTGACAGCCTGACCGATTTCTATATCGACGATGCTTCCAGCGCCGAGTCAGGTACTCAGCCTTCCGGCGGCGATGCCAAGAAGGACGAGAAGAAGGAGGAGCCGGCAGAGGAATACGAGTTCGCTGACCCAGTTGCCGTTACCTCCGATGTGGACATTTCCTGGATAGACCCCGACAAGCCTATGGTGGCTATCTCCTTTGATGACGGCGCAAGCGCCAATGCACCCGGCGACCCCGCTTACAGGATAATCGACGCAGTGGCCGACGCAGGTTTCCACGCAACCTTCTTCTATGTGGGCAACTGGATCAAGACAGAGGAGCAGGTACAGTACGCTTATGAGAAGGGCATGGAGATCGCAAACCACACCACCTCTCACCCCTACCTTTCCAAGCTGGAACCCCAGGCTATCAGGGACGAGTTCGAGAAGACTCACGAAAAGCTGAAAAACATCATCGGCGCAGAGCCTTCCAGAGTGATGAGACTGCCTTATCTTGACAGCAGCAGCACCGTCACCAAGACCCTTAACGATGTTGCGCTCATATCCTGCTCGGTAGATACCAAGGACTGGAACAAGGCTACCACAGACGATATCGTTAACACAATAAAGACCGCTAAGGAAAACGGCACTCTTGAAAACGCCATCGTGCTTTGTCACGAGAATTACGCTACCACAGCAGAGGCTATGGAGATACTTATGCCTTACCTTAAAGAAGAGGGCTGGCAGGTAGTGACAGTTTCGGAGATGTTTGCAGTCCAGGGCAAGGAACTCATGGGCGGCAAGGTCTACACCAAGCTTTCCTGACAGTAAAAAAACAAGTGAGCATTTCACAGGAAATGCTCACTTTTTTGTTATAGCAATTTCTCAAGGCTGCCTTAGTAGGTGATGAATTCGATGCCGTCCGTGTCGATGCCATCGCTCTCCATCTGCTTTAGCAGCGGCTCCTTTTTGTCAAGCTCATCTTCTTCGATATAAATATGGAATTTTCCGTCCTCTGTGCTGTGCTCAAAGGAAAGCCTGATATCCGAGGCTATCATCGCCTCAAGTATCCTGCTGTTGGTCTCTTCAGCCTTTTCGCCGCTGAAATACGGTTTATCGGTGGAAAAAAGCTCGCCGTCAACAGTCCGCTGGTCCTTGGTCTGCTCCAGATAATCAAGATCCTGACTGCGCTGTTTCTCTTCTAGTTGTTCTTCCTTATCATCAAGATCACGGGAGCTTAAAAAAACGACTTTTTCAACATCTATGCCTCTGTCGGTGAATATCTGTTTTATCTCTTCCGTCTGATCCTCATCATACAGACCAACATATACCGTCCCGGTACCTGGGTCTTCATAACAGCCGGTTATATACGTTTCGCTTGCACTGTTGAGTTCAACAGTAACGGCCATGACATCTCCGAACAGACTCTCAGGCCAGCCTTCCAATTCGCCAGGAAGGTTTTCACAGACCTCTGTCTCATCGTTATTGTCAGGAACGCTTTCATCTTTGACAGTTGCAGCGGCGGCAGTTCCATCTCCGGCTTTATCGGCGGCAGTATCTACGTTCCCACAGGCACAAAACAGCCCGCAGGTCATGATGACAGATATAATTGATGCTAGGATATTTTTCATAGTGGTCGCTCCTTTCTGAAATGGTCAGGTAATTACGGCTCTTAACTGCCTGACATCATTATACCACGATCACGCCGAAAAATCAATAAAAAACTTACAGCGCAGGGCTTATTCCTTCACCAGCAAGCACACCGCCGTTGCCGACATACCCAGGCCCTCGCCGGTAAATCCCAGTTTCTCCTCCGTGGTGGCCTTGACGGAGATCTGCCCCTTCTCACAGCCGGCGGTAGCTGCTATATTCTCCCGCATGGCGTCGATATAGGGCGCCAGCTTTGGCCGCTGTGCGCAGATCGTGCAGTCAGCGTTTCCCAGCCGGTAGCCCTGTTCCCTTATCAGTGCGCAGACTTTCTTCATAAGCTCCATGCTGTCTGCACCCTTATAGCTCATGTCTGTGTCAGGGAAATGCTTTCCGATGTCCCCAAGAGCAAGTGCGCCCAGCATGGCGTCCATAAGTGCGTGCAGCAGCACGTCAGCGTCAGAATGGCCGTCCAGCCCCTTGTCAAAGGGGATATGCACCCCGCCTAAGATAAGCTCTCTGCCCTCAGTGAGCCTGTGTACGTCATAACCGTGGCCGATGCGGATACCGTTCATTTTTATACCTCCTCGTAGTTGCCTAAGAATTTGAAATAGGAAAGCTCCGAGCTGAGCTCGCTTAGCAGCTTTGCCACCTCAGGGGTGTCGATGTTCCCATGAAAATCCAGATAGAACACCACATCAAAGTCCGTGTTGGCTATAGGCATACTCTCTATCATTGAAAGGTTCAGTCCTGCAACGGAAAACTTTGTCAGCAGTCTGTACAGCGAAGAGGACTGATGGGGGAGTGCCAGACACACTGAAATGGTGTTGGCTCTCTCGGATTTCAGCGTTTCCTTTGATATGAGGATAAACTTGGTGTAGTTGTCCTCGGCGTTCTGGATATTAGTCATCAGGATATCAAGCCCCAGGTCTTTAGCGCAGGACTCCGAGCAAATGGCGCCGTACGGTTCCTCGCTCTGCCTGATAAAGCAGGCCGCTAAGGAAGTGTTTGAGTATTCATGGGTGCGAAGACCGTTTTTCTTAATGAAATCTGAGCACTGCTGCAAGCCCTGAGTGTGCGAATAGATGTCCCTTATGTCCTCGAACCTGACCCCCGGCTTGACGGCCAGACAGTGGGAGATCTTCAGCTTTGTCCCGGCGCATATCCTGAAATCGTATTTCTTCATCAGCTCATAGGTCTGCGCTACGGACCCGGCGGTGGAATTGATTATCGGCAGTATGCCGAATTCAGCCTCGCCGTCTCTGACGGAGCGGAAAATATCCTCGAAATTTTCGTGGAACACCGGCTCGAAGTCCTCAAAAAGATTTGAACAGGCCAGGTGGTTGTATGAACCGTTAGTCCCCGGCACAGCTACGGTGTGTTTGCCGGAAAGGTCCAGTTTTTTGTACTTTATACTCTCTGCATCAGCAAAGAACTCCTGGTACTGCATACATTTTGAAATGTCCATCAGGGTCTGATAGAAGACCCTTGTGGCCCCTTTCAGATCCTCCGGAGCGCTGTCGGTCACCCTTTTGAGTATCTCCTTCTCACGGTCCCTGTGAAAAACAGGCAGACCGTTTGCGATCTTGTATTCAGCCACCTGAAAGCAAAGCTCCATTCGCTTATTGAAAAGCTCCTGCATCTGTGCATCAATGTCGTTTATCTGTAGTCTCAGTTCCTGTAAGTCCATATGAAAAGCTCCCAACTGTTAAGATTGGCCGCATACTGTGCTCAGACACGGCCCTGCTCCTATATTTTACCACATTTCTGCCATTAATGCAACACCATTAAATGACATTTTCGTTAACAGGCATAAGCTGCCGCCCTTAGGGCATAATAGCCCCAAAGGACAATGTCCCTTAAACAGAAAGGCAGTGAGAAACATGAAACGAAACGGACTTGAAGGCAAGCTTTCAGAGGATCGCAAAAGCAGGGAGTTTTTCGGGACACTTAGTCCCACTCTCAGGAGCCGGCTGAAAAAGACGGATAAAGCCAATTTTGAGCTTCTGGAAAAAGCCGCCGGAGGGCCGCCCGTCCCGGAGGCGGACCAAGGGCCGGTGACCTCCTCGGCCTCCATGCAGGAATGCACCGGCCTTATCCCCCAGGGCAGCGGACTGTCCGAGGAAAAACTCAGCACCTTCGGCGAACTGTTCCCGTTTTGTCCTGACAAAGACAACTGAGAGAAGAGCCTCTTACAAAACGGGGGGTCTTTACTTTTGGCCCGGCCTATGTTATAATAAATAAGCGGTCCTGAGGGTCGGGGCCGCTTATTTTTAAGATAACGGAGCCTTGATATGGAAGAGATCAGAAAAAAGCTTGACAAGATACTTCTCAAAGCACTGAAACCCGCCAGGTATATAGGCGGCGAGATAGGCAGTGTGGTGAAGGAAAGGGACAAGGTCGATGTCCGTTTTGCATTCTGCTTTCCCGACACCTACGATGTGGGTATGTCACACCTGGGTATGAAGATACTTTACGGACTGAAAAATGCTGTGCCCAACTGGTGGTGTGAAAGGGTCTTTATGCCGGAACATGATTTTGAAAAGCTCATGCGTGATAACGGCATACCCCTCTACGGACTGGAGAGCCTGGACCCTATAAAGGATTTTGACTTCATCGGGTTCACTCTGCAATATGAGCTTTCCTTCAATAATGTGCTGCAAATGCTTGATCTGGCCGGGGTGCCAGTGCTTTCCAAGGACAGGAAGGGGCTTACGCCTATAGTAGTGGGCGGGGGACCCTGCGTCTGCAACCCTGAGCCTATGGCGGACTTTTTCGACATTTTCATCTTAGGTGAGGGCGAAGAGGTCAATCTGGAGCTTTTAAGGCTGTATGAAAAAATGAAGTCTGAGGGTACGGACAAGGAGAGCTTTTTAAGGGCAGCCGCAGGGATAGAGGGCATCTATGTGCCAGGCTTTTACGACGTTGAGTATAATGATGACGGCACCGTCAGCTCCATAGTTCCAAACGTCCCTGAGGCGCCGGAAAAAATCAGGAAAAGGGTCATCACTGACCTGGACGGCGTTTACTATCCCGAAAGCTTTGTGGTCCCGTTCAGTGAGATAGTCCACGACCGTTCGGTGGTGGAGGTCCTGAGGGGCTGCATAAGAGGCTGCCGTTTCTGTCAGGCCGGGTTCATCTACAGGCCTTTCCGTGAAAAAAACATCGACACTATAAAGAGCGAGACAAAATGTCTCTGCGAACAGACGGGCTATGAGGAGGTGTCGCTTTCATCTCTTTCAACCAGCGACCATACCCGGATAAACGACCTGCTGCTGAGCCTGTCAGATTACACCGATGGGGAGAAGATCAATCTTTCTCTTCCCTCCCTGAGACTTGACAGCTTCAATGAGGAACTGCTGGAAAGGATACAGGCCGTGCGCAAAAGCGGCCTTACCTTCGCCCCGGAGGCCGGCACTCAGCGGCTGAGGGACGTCATTAACAAGAACATCACCGAGGAGGAGATAATGTCTACGTGCAGGATGGCCTTCGAGTGGGGCTATACCCAGGTCAAGCTCTATTTCATGCTGGGTCTGCCGGAGGAAACTGACGAGGACGTAAGGGGCATAGCGGAGCTTGCCGAGAAGATATTGCAGCTCTATTACGATACACCAAAGGAGAAACGGGGCAGGTCGGTACAGATCGCTGTCTCCACCGCCACCTTCGTGCCGAAGCCCTTCACCCCCTTCGAGTTCGAGCCTCAGGCCACACCGGAGGAGATCATGCACAAGCAGGAGGTCCTGCGCTCGGCTGTGAAAAGTCCTAAGAAGATAAGGCTCAGTATGCACTTTCAGAACACTTCTATTCTGGAGGCCGTCCTTGCGAGAGGGGACAGAAGGCTCTGCAAGGTCATCTTCGACGCCTGGAAAAAGGGCTGCTATATGGACAGCTGGGACGAGTATTTCAACTTTGCTCTCTGGCAGGAGGCCTTTGAGGAAAACGGCATTGATATGGGCTTTTATGCGGACCGTCGGCGCAGCTACGATGAGACGGCGCCCTGGTCGCATCTTGACTATCTGGTCAGCCGGGATTTTCTGATAAGAGAGAACAAAAAAGCTCACCGGGCCATCACTACCCGCAACTGTAAAGAGGGTTGTTCGGGCTGTGGGATAGGTGCGGATATGGGAGGTGTTTACTGTGGCGGAAAAAATGCTTCAGCCCAAAAACGTTGACCTGAGACTGGAGAGGTTCGACCGGAGGATAGTTTACGAAAAATGCGGCCGTGCCAAATACATATCTCATCTTGACCTTATGAGGGCAATGCAGAGGGCCATAAAGCGGGCAGGCCTGCCGGTGTGGTATACCCAGGGCTTTAACCCGCATATCTACCTGATGTTCCCGCTGACCCTGTCTCTGGGCTTTGAGAGCCGGGTGGAGGTCATGGATCTGGCGCTGCTGGAGGATATGCCTTTTGAGGAAACTGTCAGAAGGCTGGACGCTCAGATGTCTGAGGGAATGAGGATAGTTTCCTGCGCTCTCCCTGTGCATAAGCACACTGAGATAACCCATGCAGGATATAAGATAAGGTTCACCGCCGACAGGAGTCCTGAGGAGTGCAGAGGGCTGTTTGAGGAGTTTCTGGCCAGGGACAAGATAGAGATCGAAAAAAGGACCAAAAAGAAGACCGCAAACATCGTTGATATCCGGCCGTTTATCGACGTCAGGGAGATATCCTGCGGCGGGGACGGGGTGTGTCTTGACCTGCTGCTCCCGGCTGGAGGGAGCTTTAGTCTCAATGCAAATGTGGTCATAGAGACTTTTTTTGAGATGTACGGTCTTGAATGTGACGAACTTTGTATAGAACGCACAAAAATACTTATCGCAAACGGCAAATTATTTACCTAGGAGACTGTTGAAAAAAAGGGAACAATGTGGTATAATATTAAAGCATTTGAATTACCGTCGTTTATCTGCGACGAGAGTTAATGCCATTCCCGGGGGAGGGTCCTTCGGGCGACATTAAAGCGGACGGTCCTCTGGCTGCTGTTTATGCTGCACAGCGTATGAACGTCTGAAAATAAGAAGGAGGAATTTAAAGTGGACGCTTTAAAACTTATCGCACAGTCAAGCATGAAAGCAGAGGCACCCGTAGTCAACGTTGGTGACACAGTAAGGGTACACGTACTTATCACCGAGGGTGACAAGTCCAGGATACAGGTATTCGAGGGCACAGTCATCGCTAAGAAGCACGGCGGCATCAGCGAGACCTTCACTGTAAGAAGAGTAGCTCACGGCTGCGGCATCGAGAGGGTATTCCCTGTTCATTCGCCTGCTGTTTCCAAGGTCGAGGTCGTTAGGAGCGGTAAGGTCCGCAGGGCTAAGCTGTACTATCTGCGCAGCAGAGTTGGTAAGGCAGCTAAGGTCAAGGAACTTGTTAAGTAATTTCTTCGTGGAAAAGAGTCGGTCATACCGGCTCTTTTTGTTTTCAGACGCCCTGGGGGCTGCATTGGAAATATTAATAAAATAAGTATAAATTCAGATTTTTTTTAGAAAACTATTGTAATTTGCGGCACTATTTGTTATAATTATTCTATATGACAGTTCGTGCCTTCGGACCGGACTGGGCTTTGAAAAACAGATATCAAGAGGAACATAGATATGGATAATGAAAACAACGAAAAGATAGAAGATATTGAGAATACTCAGGACGGTCAGGAAAGTCCGGAAGCTGAGAAGAAGTTCGGAGAGGTCAGCGAGGAGGATATCGAGCTTGCCAGGGAAGCCGAACCGGAGGATATAAAGGAGGACGGGCCCTTCGATATCAAGAATGAGATCATCGAGTGGCTGGAGTCTTTCGTGTTCGCTATGTTCGTGGTCATCATGCTGTTTACTTTCCTGTTCAGGATAGTGATGGTGGACGGCGGTTCCATGAACGATACGCTTATAGACCAGGACAGACTGGTGCTGCTGCATCTCAATTATCACCCCGAAAGGGACGATATCGTGGTCATCAACAGCACGGCCCTCAATAAGACCATAATCAAGAGAGTCATCGGACTGGCGGGGGATAAGGTGGTCATAGACTACAATAACAATTCCGTGACGGTCAACGGCAGCAAGCTCTCTAACGAGCATATAAAGGCCATAATGGTCGATGGCGGGTATTTTGACCGCAGTTATATGACCGCTCAGGGGGTCTATGAGTATGAGGTCCCTGAGGGTATGATATTTGTGATGGGCGATAACCGCAACGATTCCAAGGACAGCCGGTCCATAGGCTTTATCGAGGAGGATACTGTGATGGGAAAGGCCGTTTTCAGGCTCTATCCCATAGGCTCTTTCGGCAAGGTGGACTGATATCCGATGGGGAAGGCGAAAAAAAGATCTGCCGCCTATAAGGCTGTCGATGCGGTCATGGAATGGGCGGAGACTATTGCTACCTCCGTGCTTTCGGCGGTGCTGATACTGGTTTTCTTTTTCAGGATAACCGTGGTGCAGGGCAGTTCAATGGAGAACACTCTTTATGACAACGATAAGCTCATAGTGAGGACCTTTCTCTATGAGCCGGTACAGAACGATGTGGTGATAATAAACAGCTCCCGCCTTGGGGAGTCCATCGTCAAGAGGGTCATTGCCGTGGGCGGACAGCAGGTGGTCATAGACTACAATTCCGGCACGGTCACTGTGGACGGCTCCATAATGCACGAGCCGTTCATAAAAAACGGCATGATGAACGACACGGGAAGGTTCGACCGGCAGTTCCTCAGTGCCAGCGGAAAGCTGTATATCTATGAGGTGCCCCAGGGGCAGGTGTTCGTCATGGGGGACAACAGAGATGTGTCGGCTGACAGCAGGACGATCGGCTTTGTGCCGGAGGAGGAGATCGTCGGAAAGGCGGTGTTCAGGCTCTATTCAGACAGAGCTTATATGGGCACGGTGGATTGATACGGCGACCCTGAGAAACGCACAAAACAAAAGTCTGCGGGAGGGGTCAAGGCGAGAAGGAGGCGGACAGAATGAGCGAAGCGGCAAGGGTACAGTGGTTCCCGGGCCATATGGCAAAGACGAGAAGGATAATGGCGTCGAATATGAAGCTGGTCGATGCGGTCGTGGAGATCACTGACGCTAGGATACCATATTCCAGCAGAAATCCTGAGATAAAACGGATCTGCGGGAAGAAGCCCAGGCTGGTCCTGCTCAACAAGGCCGATTCTGCTGACCCGGACGTTACTTCCATGTGGATAAGCCATTATAAGAACAAGGGGCTTTTTGCCCTTGCTACGGACTGCCGCAGCGGCAGGAACGTGAATAGAGTCTATCCTGTGCTCAAAGAGCTTTTGGCTGAAGAACTGCTCAAATGGGAGGCCAGAGGTATGGCCGGCAGACCTGTAAGGATAATGATAGTGGGGATACCCAATGTGGGGAAGTCCTCTCTTATAAACAGGCTGGCCGGTTCCAGGGCCGCAAAAGTCGAAGACAGGCCCGGAGTCACCAAGGGCAAGCAGTGGGTCAGGCTGGAGGAAGGTTTTGAGCTGCTGGATATGCCGGGGGTGCTGTGGCCGAAGTTCGATGATAAGCTGGTGGGCGAAAGACTGGCCTTCACCGGCGCCGTCAAGGACGATATCCTGGATACCGAGTATCTGGCCTGCCGGCTGCTGGAGCTGCTGGAAAGCGACTATCCGGGACTGCTGACCGAAAGGTACGGCATTTCTCTGGAGGACCTGCCGGAGGACCCGGAGGATGGGGAGACCGCAGGCTGCGTCAGGGGCTATGAGCTGCTGGAGAGAGTGGGAAGAAAAAGAGGCTTTCTTGTCTCCGGCGGAGAGATAAATACCGAAAGGGCTGCCAATACGGTGCTCGATGAGTTCCGTGGGGGAAAGATAGGCAGGATGACCCTGGAAAGGCCGGTGCAGTCATGACGCTCTATGAGTTCGACTGTGAGTTCAGAAAGGACTATAAGGTGATCTGCGGCTGTGACGAGGCCGGGCGGGGACCTCTGGCCGGGGATGTTTTTGCGGCGGCGGTGGTCTTTGATGAGGATACCGTCATCGAGGGCATAAACGACAGTAAAAAGCTCACCGCTAAAAAGCGGGAGGAGCTTTATGACATTATCATAAAAAAGGCTAAGGCCTATGCCATATGTTCTGCCAGCGTGGAGGAGATAGAAAAGCTCAATATCCTGGAAAGTTCAAAGCTGGCCATGAAAAGGGCGGTCGAAAAACTCGGCATCAGGCCGGAACTTTGCCTTATAGACGGCAACAGGCCCCCGGTCATAGAGGGCAGCGAGGTCATCGCAGTCGTCAAGGGGGACGGGAAGTCACAGTCGGTTGCGGCGGCATCGGTGCTGGCCAAGGTGGCGAGGGACAGGTATATGGAGGATATGGCAAAAAAGTATCCTCAGTATCAGTTCGAGAAGCACAAGGGCTACGGCACAAAGCTCCACTATGAGATGATAGACAAGTACGGTCCCTGTGAGCTGCACAGACCGCTGTTTTTGAGGAAATACTATGAAAAACGGGCAGAACAGCAGGCAGATAGGTGACAGGGGCGAGGATGCAGTCTGTGAGTTCCTGTCAAGGCACGGCTATGACGTGGTGACCAGGAATTTCACTATACGGGGCGGCGAGATAGACGTTATCGCCAGAAAGGCCGGCATTCTCGCTTTCGTAGAGGTCAAGACCAGGAAATACGGCGCTCTTTCCGACGGAGAGTCAGCTGTGACCGAGGGTAAGAGAAAGCGCCTGGCAGCAGCGGCGGAATACTTTCTGAACAAGTATTATCCCGGCGGAGACTATCCGCAGTGCCGGTTCGATGTGGCTGCGGTCACGCTTGATAACGGCCGGGTCACTGGCCTGAAATACTACGTTGCTGCCTTTGACGGCAGCAGGAGATAGACAGGAAGGGGAGCTTTCCCCTTATATAAATTTCAAACGGCATAGATCTTATGATGCTTGCCGTTAACAGCAGCCAGATCACGGCAGCTGCAAACGGTCTGCGTGAAAATTCTAATGCCGGGGGTAATTGTTGAAAAATAACACAGAGAAGGGTTGTTGTATCATGTTTTACAAAAGCACAAGAAACAGCAGTGTAAACGTTACTTCTGCACAGGCTATCGCTCAGGGCATATCTGAGGACGGCGGACTTTTTGTACCCAGCGAGATACCTTCCGTTTCCATGGAGGATATCAGAGCGCTTGGAAAAATGAGCTATGCCGACAGGGCCTTGTTCGTTTTCTCCAAGTTCCTCACCGACTATACCGAGGCCGAGATACGCTATTGTGTGGACGGGGCTTATAATACCAGGAACTTCGATACCGAGAATATCGCAGAGCTTGCGCACCTCTTTGACGGTACATATATGCTGGAGCTGTGGCACGGACCTACCTGCGCTTTCAAGGATATGGCTTTGCAGATACTGCCCTATCTGCTCACCACTGCCACTAAGAAGATAAAGCTCGACAAGAAGGTCGTTATCCTGGTGGCTACCTCCGGAGATACAGGAAAGGCTGCTCTGGAGGGCTTCAAGGACGTACCCGGCACCGAGATACTGGTCTTCTATCCTGACAACGGCGTCTCCGCTATGCAGAAAAAACAGATGACCACTCAGGAGGGCGAAAATGTGGGAGTCTGCGCCATAAAGGGCAATTTCGACGATGCGCAGAACGGCGTCAAGGCCATCTTCACCGATAAGGAGATAGGAGAAAAGCTCAGCTCGAACGGCATGATGTTCTCTTCTGCAAACTCCATAAACTGGGGCAGACTGGCTCCTCAGATCATCTACTATGTTTCAAGCTATGCCCAGCTTCTGGCTGACGGCGAGATAAGCGAGGGCGAGAAGATAAATATAGTTGTCCCCACCGGCAACTTCGGCAATATCCTGGCCGGCTACTATGCAAAGAAAATGGGCGTTCCGGTCAATAAGCTCATCTGCGCATCCAATGCCAACAACGTCCTGACCGATTTCATCAGGACCGGCGTTTATGACAGGAACAGACAGTTCTTTGCGACCATCTCACCTTCTATGGATATACTTATTTCCTCTAATCTGGAAAGACTGCTATACCATCTCTGCGGGGAGGACGACGCTGTTATAAGAGACTGGTTCGGCAAGCTTGCCGCAGAAGGCAGATATGAGGTCAGCGAAAAGGTCAAGGCCGCCCTTGATGAGGAATTCTATGCAGGCTGCTGCGACGACGGAAAGACAAAGGCCACCATAAAGGAGTATTTCGATAAGTATTCCTATACCTGCGATACCCATACCGCAGTGGCTGTCAGCGTATATGAGGAATATGTGAAGGCCACTGGCGACAAGACCAAGACCGTCATCGTTTCCACTGCAAGCCCCTATAAGTTCTCCGGCTCGGTCCTGAGCGCTCTGGGCGAGGATACCTCCGGCGACGAGTTCAGCCTGGTGGAGGAGCTTGGAAAGGCCTCGAATATGCCTGTGCCTGCGTCCCTTGCAGCTCTGAAGGATAAGGAGGTAAGGTTCAGCGAGGTCATCGCCAAGGACCAGATGAAGGACTATGTTTTCAGGAGCCTTGATGTAAAATAAGTTACTGCGATATGTAAAGCCGCCCGGGGCAGACTCTGGTCCGGGCGGGTCTTTTCTTACTGCTCCTCTGTGCTGGGCCTGAAGGTCCGGCAGAGAGTCTCGTCGCAGCATTCCGGTTCGCTGCAGGTGCTGCGGACCTCGATAGTCTTTGCTGTGCAGCGGCTGCCTTCATGGTTGAAGACGCAGTTCTTCACATCACAGACTATGCCGTGGGGAAATTTCTCTGACATGGCGTTTCACTCCTTTTTGCGTTGATAAGGTTAATATGCGCAGAAAGGGATAGTTTTATGACCTCTGGCGTTAAAAAATCACGTCTTTTAGAAAGGGGAAGTCTGTGAGACTTTTTACTGTTGCCGATCTTCATCTGTCCTTCGGTGTGGATAAGCCTATGGACATCTTCCCGGGGTGGAAGGACCATGAGAAAAAGCTGCTGGAAAACTGGCAGAAAAAGATCTCTCCGGAGGACACCGTGGTGATCCCCGGGGACCATTCCTGGGGAATGAGCTTAGAAGAAGCCCTGCCGGATCTGGAATTCATAGACCGGCTCAACGGCACAAAGATAATCTCCAAGGGCAACCATGATCTGTGGTGGGGGACAGTCTCGAAAATGCAGAGATTTTTCGATGACCACGGGATAGGTTCTTTGAAGATACTCCACAATAACCATTACGCCTTCGGTGATGTGGGGATATGCGGCACCAGAGGCTGGGTCAACGATAATTCCGAGGCTCCCAATGCCAAGGTCATCGCAAGGGAGGCCATCAGGCTGGAGACTTCCATAAAGTCCGCCCTCAGCGAGGGGCTGCGGCCAGTGGTGTTTCTCCATTACCCACCGGTCTTCGGGACCTCCCGCAACCTGGATATGCTGGAGGTGCTCTATAAATACGGAATAAAAAGAGTCTTTTACGGCCACCTACACGGCAAGGCCCATGCCTTTGCGGTGAACGGCCTGTCAGAGGGCATAAACTATCAGCTGGTGAGCTGTGACTTTTTGCATTTTGACCCATTGGATATAACTGAAATTGTGCAAAACGACAATTTGTCGTGAAAGTACTAGAAAAATACCCGGAAGTATGCTATAATATTTAAGATATATTTTTTTATTGGAGGAATTTAAAATGAGTCTGAAGGCTACTAATAATGTCGCAACTAATAAGTATGAGCTGGAGATCGAGGTCAGCGCTGAGAAGTTTGAGGAGGCGCTGCAGAAGGCTTATCTGAAAGCCCGCAAGAACATAAGCGTTCCCGGTTTCCGTAAGGGAAAGGCTCCCCGTAAGCTCATCGAGAAGGAGTACGGCGAGAATGTGTTCTTTGAGGATGCTGTAAATCTTTTCTATGCAGATGAAGTGAACAGCGCTATCGACGAGTCCGGCCTGGAGCTTGTTACTCAGCCCAGCGTCGAGGTAACTGATATCAGCAGGGAGAACGGCGTTAAGCTCAAGGCTACCTGCACCACTAAGCCTGAGGTCGAGGTAAAGGACTATAAGGGTATAGAGGTGGAGAAAGTTGTCAATGCTGTAACTGATGAGGATATCCAGAAGCAGGTAGACCAGCTCAGAGAGAAGAGCGCAAGGATCGTCACTGTGGACGACAGGGCAGCTGAGAACGGCGATACCGTAAAGATAGATTTCGAAGGCTTTAAGGACGGCGAGGCTTTTGAAGGCGGCAAGGCTGAGGACTTCGATCTGGAGCTTGGCAGCGGTCAGTTCATACCCGGCTTTGAGGAGAAGATAGTAGGCCACAGCACCGGCGAGCAGTTCGACATCGACGTGACCTTCCCTGAGAGTTATCAGGTGAAGGAGCTTGCAGGGGCTCCTGCTGTGTTCAAGATAAACCTGAAGGAGATCACCAGGAAGGAGCTGCCGGAGCTTGACGACGATATGGTGAAGGATTCCACCGATTTCGATACCGTTGATGAGTATAAGGCAGACGTGAGGAAGAAACTGGAGGAGAGCGCTGAAAAGTCCGCTGACTCCAAGGTAGAGGCTGACATCTTCGATAAGGTCATCGAGAATATGACTGCTGAGATACCTCAGGTGATGTTCGACAACAGAGTCAACGAGATGGTCAGCGAGCTGGAGCAGAGACTGGCTCCCCAGGGCATCTCCCTTGACCTCTATATGCAGTTCACCGGCCAGACCATGGAGACTGTCAGGAAGACCTATGCTGAGCAGGCTGAAAAGCAGGTAAAGCTCAGACTTGCTCTGGAGCAGATAGTTAAGAACGAGAACATAGAGGTCTCCGATGAAGAGGCTGAGGCTGAGTATGCAAGACTTGGCGAAGAATATAAGATGGACGTTGAGGAGATAAAGAGCTTTATCCCCGTAGAGGGCATCAAGGCCGATCTCGGCGTCAACAAGGCAGTAGAGCTCATCAAGTCCTCCGCTGTCATCAAGTAATAAAAGACTGATTTCGCCTGCAAAGGGCTATACCTCGCTGTCCGTGCGGACAGCGGGGGCCGTGTGCAGGCGAATAGCTATATTCTGGGAAACATATGCACTTTTTGTCGGGCGGGGCAGCATTGTGCAGAAGACCGCCGGCATATGAGAGATGCTGTTAAAGTATGAAAGCATGAAAGAATAAAGGAGGCATATATATGGCTTTAATACCTTACGTAGTAGAACAGACCAGCAGAGGCGAGCGCAGCTATGATATATTTTCAAGACTGCTAAACGACAGGATTATCATGCTCTGTGACCAGATCGATAACGCAGTGGCAAGCGTAGTGGTGGCTCAGCTGCTTTACCTTGAGGGGCAGGATCCTGAGAAGGATATCGACCTTTATATCAACAGCCCCGGAGGAGTTATCACCGCAGGAATGGCTATCTATGATACCATGCAGTATATAAAGTGCGACGTCAATACTATCTGCATGGGTATGGCAGCGTCCATGGGCTCCTTCCTGCTTTCCAGCGGGACCAAGGGCAAGAGGTTCGCTCTGCCTAACAGTGAGATACTTATCCACCAGCCGCTTATTGCCGGCGGCGGTATCTCAGGGCAGTGTACCGACATCAAGATCCATTCCGACCATATGGTGGCCACCCGTGAAAGGCTCAACAGGATCCTTTCGGAGAACACCGGCAAGTCCATCGAGCAGATCGCAGTGGATACCGAGAGGGATAACTATATGACTGCCGAAGAGGCCCTTGAATACGGACTTATAGATAAAGTAATTACACACAGATAGGTTTGGTGAAGGCTAGATGGCTAACAACGATTCAGTCAAAAAATGTCTGTTCTGCGGGAAGACCGAGGATAGGGTCATGAATATGTTCTCCGCAGGCAACAATCATATATGCGACGAGTGCGTGCTTTTCTGCTATGATCTGCTGGCCGACAACGGTGCGGTGCCTTCCAGGAAAAAACAGCCCTCCTCCGTTTCGGCTGCCCTTAAAGACAAGCGTGGTACCGTCAACGGCATCACACTCAAAAAGCCTGCCGAGATAAAGGCTGTGCTGGACGATTATGTGGTCGGGCAGGAGCAGGCCAAGATAGCGCTGTCAGTGGCAGTTTACAACCATTATAAGAGGATACTTTCCCTTGGCGACACTGACGATGTGGAGATACAGAAGAGCAACGTGCTGCTGCTTGGGCCGACCGGCACCGGCAAGACACTTTTAGCTCAGACTCTGGCCAGACTGCTGAATGTGCCGTTCGCTATTGCGGACGCCACTACGCTGACCGAAGCCGGCTACGTAGGCGACGATGTGGAGAATGTGCTCACCAGGCTGATCCAGGCGGCTGACTACGATGTTGAGGCCGCACAGCATGGCATAATCTATATCGACGAGATAGATAAGATATCCAGAAAATCCGAGAACACCTCTATCACCAGGGACGTCAGCGGTGAGGGCGTTCAGCAGGCGCTGCTGAAGATAGTCGAGGGCACTGTGTCCAACGTTCCTCCGCAGGGCGGCAGAAAGCATCCCCATCAGGAGTTCATACAGATAGACACAAAGAATATACTGTTTATCTGCGGCGGTGCCTTCGAGGGACTGGATAAGGTCATTCAGAAGAGGACAGAGTCTTCCTCCTTAGGTTTTGGCGGCACCGTCAAGAGCAAGGCGGACGATTTCGATGTGCTCAAAAAGGTACTTCCCCACGATCTGGTGAAGTTCGGCATAGTTCCCGAGCTGGTGGGCAGACTGCCCGTCATCACAGTGCTCGACGAGCTGGACGAGGACGCACTTTGCAGTATACTGACCGAGCCTAAGAACTCGCTAATAAAGCAGTATACAAAACTCTTCGACCTGGACGGCATCAAGTTCACTGTTACTCCTGAGGCCCTGAGAGAGATAGCCAGGGTCACTATCCAGCAGAAGACCGGCGCCAGAGGACTGAGAGCCGTGGTGGAGAGGATACTTACGAAGCTCATGTTCGACGCTCCCTCTGATGGGACCATAACCTCCGTTACCCTTACTCCCGAGTGCGTAAGGGGCGAGTCCGAGCCGCTTATCGAAAGGGCAGGGGAGAAGGACAAGATCTGACAGGATAAAGACACCTTTGCACGGCGAAGGTGTTTTTTTATACGCAAAAAAGGCTTGCCCCGCCGGGTAAGCCTTTGCCGTTATTTGTCCTTGTCGGTCATCAGAAGTATGAGCGCAGCCGCCTCTCCGATAATACACAGCCAGACTGTCCTTATCCCCAGTGCCGTCGTCAGAAAAGCCCCCAGGGCCGCCCCCAGTATGAAGATCAGGATTATACTGTAATAGAGCAGCGCCTCCCGTCTCTTGACCTTGTCGCCGGTATGGAAAAAGCTGAACAGGCTCTCCGTTCCGCTCCTGAGATTACCTGTACACATGGTGGTCACGTATACCTTGCCGTTTATCCTGCGAAAGCCCTCCATCTGCATGGCGCTGGTCATTGATACAAGAATATTGGCCAGACTGTTCATTCCCGACGGCAGGAAACCTACCGCCAGTATCACCGCCATCTCTGCAATGACAGTTATCCTGTGCCAGTGGACCCTGGGGTGGTCGTTGTAAAGGGCCTTGATCTTCTCCACTATAAGCACCCCTGCCGCAAAGGAAAGTATAGGCAGCAGATAGTGAAGAGCCTGACCGAACCGCCCTTCGGTGAGCCTTATGGCCATCAGCACCATGTTGCCTGTCTGGGCGTTTGCAAAGACCCCGTCCCGGCAGATGTAGGTGTAAGCGTCCAGAAAACCTCCCACAAAGGTCAGCACTGCACCGACCCCGAAGTATTCCGCTATATGCCTGCCGTTTTTCATACGTATTCGTTGTTCACAGGCTCAAGGTCGTTAAGGTCGTAAGGGGTCCGCTGATATACACAGTAGTTCAGCCAGTTGGAGTAAAGCAGATTGGCCGAGCAGCTCCAGTTGAAAATAGGCTGGTTCTCCGGTTCGTTGTCAGGAAAATAATGGTAGGGGACCGCAATGTTGAGCCCCTTTCGCACATCTCTGAAATATTCCTTTGCCAGGGTATCCCGGTCATATTCCCAGTGGCCCAGCTGGAAAAACAGCCTTTCAGACCTGTCACTGATGAGCTGAAGGCCCGCCTCATTGGACTCCGCCAGGACATTAAGCTCCGGGACCTTCAGAATGTCGCTCTTCCTGACTTCTGTGTGCCTTGAATGAGGACAGTGGAAAACGTCGCCGAAACCCTTTAGGATAAGGCTGTCAGGCTTATTGATGTGGTGCTTGAAGTTGCCGAACATCTTGCCCTCGAGTCCATATTTCGGTACACCAAAATGATAGTACAGAGCTGCCTGCGCCCCCCAGCAGATGTGTATAGTCGAGTAAACATGGCTCAGGCTCCAGTCAAATACTCTGCAAAGCTCCTCCCAGTAGTCCACCTGCTCAAATTCCAGCTGCTCGATGGGCGCACCGGTGATTATCAGTCCGTCATACCTGTTATCGGTTATCTCGTCGAAATTCTTATAAAAGGCCAGCATATGCTCCTGCGAAGTGTTTTTTGACACATGGCTGCTCATCTGCACCAGGTCGATATCAACGTGCAGAGGCGTGTTTGAAAGCAGCCTTAAAAGCTGAGTTTCCGTGGTTATCTTATCCGGCATCAGATTAAGTATAGCTATTTTCAGCGCTCTGATGTCCTGATGCATGGCCCTGTCGTTGGGTATAACGAATATCCTCTCGTTCTCCAGTGCCGAGAACGCCGGCAGGTCGTTTGGTATTTTAATAGGCATTTTCTATCCCACCTTAGTATTTGCGATAAAAGTTTTAAAACCTTAGATTTTTAGCCGCCCAGTCTTTCCCGGTCAGCCTGTATCTCACCGCCGGGACTTCCCGGTCTTTGAGTTCCAGATATACAGTGTCCTCGCCGCACTTTTCCATGCCGCATTTTTCCAGCACCCGTCCCGAGGCTACGTTGTCTCTGTGGCGCCAGGCGGTCAGGGTATCAAATCCCGCCACGAAGAACAGATAAGCGATAACGCCCTCTGCGCACTCGCTCATTATCCCCTGGTCCCACCATTCTTCCCCCAGGCAGAAACCCAGCTGCGCCTGCCTTTTCTCAGTATCCGTCTCAACAGCGCCTATGCTGCCTATAGGCTCCCCTGTTTCCATCAGCTCGATGACCCATATGAAACTATCCGGCTTTCGTCCCTCTGCGGCCATTCGCCTACAGAATTCCCGGCTGTCGTCCAGGCTCTGATGGCTCTCCCAGGACAGATACCTGGTCACATTGTCCGAAGAGGCATAGTTTTTATATACATATTCAGCGTCGCCCAGCTTGAATGTTCTGAGTCTGCATCTCTTTGTTTCAAAGGGCTGGGCGCCGATAAGGTTCAGTTTTTCCATACTTACGCTCCGAAGCTGCCGCACTTAACTGCCGCAGCATTGTATTTTTATCCTGACGTCTCTGCAAAGCTTGACAAAGCTGTCCTTTTCGTCTATGCAGGTCCTTATGACACTGGTAAAACCGTGGTCGGTAAAAAGCTTCAATTCCTCCGGCCTGTCAAGCATGACCTTGCAGGTCAGATAGTCATATCCCATGTAATTTGCCTGATTGACCGTGTATTCCAGCATCATTCCGTCATAGCCTTTGTCTTTGAGGTCTTCTCTTACGAAAAGATGAGAAAGATAAAGTCTCCTCAGTGCCTCCGTCAGCTCCTCATCGCCGGCGTCAAAGACCATAGCGCTCACAGCGGCAGGCCCCTCCTCGCCGATCAGCATGAACACAGCCGCTCTGCGCTCATCGAGTCTTTTTCTGAACTCTTCCTTTTCTTCATCACTCAGTCTGCCGCCGATGATAAGGTCAAGGCCGCTGACGTCATATTGTTCAGCTCTTCTGAATTGCAGCTTTACCACGACTCTACACCTCGTTCCTTGAAAGGACTTCATATATCCTCCTGAGCAGCTCCTCGTCCCGGCCTTCCGACAGTGTCACGGTCATTCCCGAAAACCTCGTAACGCCTACGATCAGTTGCTGCCCGCCAATTTTTATCCCGTAAAAAGATATCCTGTCCGTGATGAGCAGTTTATTAGTAGCCTGTGCGCCGAATTCTCTCCTCAGTACTCCCAGGACCCGTCCGGCGTCTTTGCCGCTGAGGAACCGGTTGACGCAGGCCGGTTCGCCCCAGGTGAGCTTAGTCATCATCCAACCGTTCATGGCACTCTCCTCTGTGTAAAGTAAACAAAAAACGTCCGAAAAACTCAGACGCCGACAGTTCACTATAAGACCGCAGCTTATTCGCAGCAAACAGGACAGCCGCCCCGCTCCGGGTCCCGGTACAAAGTCCTGTTCTGAACTCCGGCTGAATACCATTATATCACGATATCCCCCCGATGTCAAGCGCTGCCCAAGGCACTGGATATATCAATGAAAAAATTACAAAATCCTCTTGCTATTTTTGATAAAATATAGTATAATAATAACTAACAGTTTATATTGTTAATTTTCTAAAGACAGGAGAGTTTTAAAAGATGAAAATGCTTGACACCATCGGATTTGTACAGGAAACGGATAAGGAAGTCGGCGACGCTATGCAGCTTGAGCTGGCAAGACAGAGGAGAAATCTGGAGCTTATTGCCAGTGAGAACATCGTTTCGCCTGCGGTCATGGCCGCTATGGGCAGCGTGCTGACCAATAAGTATGCCGAGGGCTATCCGGGAAAGAGGTATTACGGCGGCTGTGAGGACGTTGATATCGTTGAGCAGATCGCTATCGACAGAGCCTGCAAGCTTTTCGGCGCTAAGTTCGCCAATGTTCAGCCCCACTCCGGCGCACAGGCCAACACCGCTGTTTATTTCGCACTGCTGACCCCTGGGGACACCGTTATGGGTATGAGCCTTGACAACGGCGGCCACCTTACCCACGGTTCTCCTGTGAACATCAGCGGTAAGTACTTCAACTTCGTTCCCTACGGCGTTGATGACAACGGCTTTATAGATTATGACGCTTTTGAGAAACAGGCTCAGGAGGTCAAGCCCAAGCTGATAGTTGCCGGCGCTTCTGCTTACCCCAGGGTCATAGATTTCGAGAGGATCTCCAATATAGCTAAGTCTGTCGGAGCATATTTTATGGTGGATATGGCTCACATCGCCGGCCTTGTTGCCGCCGGTCAGCATATCTCGCCTATGCCTTACGCCGATGTTGTCACCACCACTACCCATAAGACTCTCAGAGGTCCCAGGGGAGGGCTTATCCTGACCAATGACGAGGCTCTTGCGAAGAAGTTCAACAGCGCCATTTTCCCCGGCACCCAGGGCGGTCCCCTTATGCACGTCATCGCCGGCAAGGCAGTATGCTTCGGCGAGGCCCTCAAGCCTGAGTTCAAGGCATACGGCGAGCAGATAGTCAAGAACGCCCAGAGACTGGCTAAGGGCCTTCTGGATAAGGGTTTTAACCTGGTATCCGGCGGCACTGACAACCACCTGATGCTGGCTGACCTGAGGCCTTTCAACATCACCGGCAAGGAGCTTCAGAACAAGCTCGATGAGGTATATATCACCGTTAACAAGAATGCGATCCCTAACGATCCTCAGAGCCCGTTCGTGACCAGCGGCGTAAGGATCGGTACCCCCGCCGTTACCACCAGAGGTCTTGTCGAGGAGGATATGGACGTTATCGCAGAGTGCATATATCTTACTGCATCTGACTTTGAGAACAATGCAGATAAGGTCAGGGCGATGGTAACTGATATCTGCAAGAAATACCCTCTTTATGAGTGATGACCGCATAAATACTAAGGCTGCACAGGATATCCTGCGCAGCCTGTTTTTTTATGGTCCCGTATCCGTCGGCGGATATGACGGCTCCGGAAAATTCAGCCTATAAAATGCGAGGTCCGCCAGCCGTATTCAGCTACTATCTTCATGGCTTCCCTGCGGTCCATGACCTTATCGGTCTGTTCAAGGGCCTGCTGAACAGCTATAGCGAAACTCAGCATCCTCTCTGCCGGGAACCTGGTGAATACCGCCAGGGTCTTGTCAAAGTTCCCCTCAAAGCTTTTGCTCAGCTGCAAAGGGTCCGCTCCGATGAGCTTGTTGAACTTAGTCTGCCAGTAGTCCTCTGTGCCAAGAGTCTCTGCTGCTTTCTTCGATATGGGCAGCAGTACCTCGTAAGGGTCGCTGCCGTCCGCAGCGGCGTTAAGGTAAAAGTTACAGAACTGAGCGCCCGCCAGGTCTCCAATCAGATAACGTTCACCGCTCTTTGTCCCAACGATATAGACCCCCAGCTGTGCTGCCGGCTGTCCGTCTCCCATCTTTGCCAGACTGGTCAGTATGCCTTTGCAAAGCTCTCTTCCGCCGCAGGCTCCGAGAATTGCCAGCAGCGTAGGTGCGTGGACGCCCTTTCCGGTCTTTGCCATGACCTGCACCAGGCTCTCTAAGATCTCGCTGCCTGCCAGCTTGGCTCCGATGTACGGGTCCTCACTGCGTTTCATGTCAGTCCTTCGGGCCAGAGATCTCAGCAGCGGCTGTTCATCGTCAATGCCTGTCATCTCCTCCTCAGTCCTTGGAGGTATCTCCGTTCCCGGCACCGTAAAAGGTGCGTAAAAACGGTTGAACTCTTCCATGAGTTCCTGCTTGTCCTTGCTGTCCATGAAATGTCTCCTCTCGTCTTTCCCGGCTGCTTTTCAGCCAGGATCCATACCGTTAAATATAACATACCCTCAGCCTGCCTGTCAACCGTGATTTTACATAAATTTCATTGAAATATTTTTACAGATGTGATATCATTATAGTGAACGATAGCCCTGCCGGCTGCGGCAGGCCGATGATACTGAAAAAAGAAAGGCAGGAAAAAATGGAAAAGCTCAATTTCAATAAAGCTGAATTTTTTACCTCGTTCGGCAGCTTCAAGCAGATACCTGAGTCCGACAGGCCGGAGTTTGCCTTTTCGGGCCGGTCAAACGTGGGCAAATCCTCGCTGATAAACAAGATCTTCAACCGAAAGAATATGGCAAGAGTCAGCTCCATGCCCGGCAAGACCGTGACCATCAATTTCTATTCCGTGGAGGACGTCTATTTCGTTGACCTGCCCGGTTATGGCTACGCAAACGTCAGCAAGGCCGAGAAAGCCAGGTGGGGGGACCTTATCGGCGGCTATCTCAGTGACCCGGACCGGAGCCTGGTGCTCATATTCCAGCTCATTGATATGCGTCATGCTCCCAGCAGCGATGATATCCAGATGATAAACTATCTTATCGACAACGAACTGCCCTTTGTCATAGTCCTCACCAAGGCGGACAAGCTAAGACCCACTGCCCGAAAAGAGCGTATGGAGGCCTTCAAGGACGAGATACCCTGTTTTGAGGATATAACCTGTGTGCCTTTTTCAGCAGTTACCGGCGAGGGTGTGGAGGAACTCAGGGACATCATCGAGGACGTAAGGTCTTACTGGTATGATGAGCCGGAGGAGGGCACAGGTGACAGCCCTGCCTTTTTGGAAGAGCCGACAGAAGAAGACGGCCACACCGGCACGGATACGGAGAGTACTGACGTCACCGAAACGGAGGACAGCAGCGAAAACGACGGCGATGAGGGCTTTACCGGATTTCTTACCCCGAACCGCAAAAGGTAAATAATGTCAGCTCATGCCGGCCGTGCGGAAAAAATCATCTTTTGATACAAAAAAATTCACGATACCCCTTTACATTTACGCATTAATGTGTTAAAATATTATTGTGGTTTAGCACTTTACAATATGAAAAGCCGGATAGGGCCGTAAAGTGACAGAACAAGACACGCAATAGAAAAAAGGAGTGTTGCAAGATGAGAGATAAGCTGGAGATAAAAAATCTCGACGAACTGTATGAGGCCATACTGACCCTTGAAACTCTTGATGAGTGCAGGCAGTTTTTTAAAGACCTTTGCACCGTTCCGGAGCTGAAATCCTTCTCACAGCGCTTTCAGGTGGCGAGAATGCTGACGGACAAGCACGTCTACAGCGATATCGTCAAGGAAACGGGTGCTTCCACCGCCACCATAAGCCGTGTGAACAGGTCCCTTTCCTATGACGGCAGCGGCGGCTACAATATAGTATTTGAAAGGCTGGATAAGAAGAAACAGGAGCAGGCGGACTGATGTCCGGATATAAGGACTTTGCTGCCTGCTATAAGCTTTTGCAGTCCGGGGTGGACTATGACGGTATGGCGGCTCTGGTCCACAGGCTCATAGATACCTATGGTGACGAGCATGAGTGTGTGGTGGACCTGGCCTGTGGCTGCGGGGACGTTAGTTTCAGACTGGCAAGGCTGGGTTATTACGTCATCGGGGTAGATGTTTCGGAGGCTATGCTGTATGAGGCTGAGAAGGGACTGGCGGAGTACCCGGACCTGAGGGACAGCGTGACCTTTGTCAGACAGGATATGAGCGAGCTGGAGCTATGGGGTGCGGCGGACGCAGTGGTGTGCCTGCTGGACAGCATCAATCATCTGGAAAGTGTGGAAAAGCTGGAAAAGACAGTTGAAAGGGTATCAATGTTCACCTGCGACGGGGGGCTGTTCATCTTTGACGTGAATACCGAGTTCAAACATACCCAGGTCCTGGGGTCGAACAGCTTTGTTTTTGAGGAGGACGGACTGCTCTGCACCTGGCGGAATTTCTGCGGCCGCAGGGGGGACGTTGAAATAATGCTGGACTTTTTCAGCCGGAACCGGGACGGCAGCTATGACCGCAGCAGCGAGTATTTCGTTGAAAAGCTCTTTGGCCCGGAGCTGCTGGAAGGGCTTTTGAAGAAGTACTGTTTTGAGGTGATCGCCGTGTTTGACGGCTTTTCGCAGGATCCCCCCGGGGAGGAGACTGAGCGCCTGTTGTATGTTTGCAAAAGGCTTCCCGGCGGCAGGGGAGCGCAGGCAGAATGATCTTTTGGAGTGGTAAGATTTGGGAAGAATAGTCAGAAGTATATCCAGGGACGCTTCGGTGGTCTGCTCGGCCATCGACGGGAAGGATATCGTTGAAGAGATAAGGCGGATACATCAGACCTCGGCGGTAATGACCGCTGCCGTGGGAAGGCTGGCCATGGGAGCCTCGCTGATGGGTTTCGGCATGAAGAACGAGGGCGACAGTGTCACTGTCAAGCTGGAGGGCGACGGACCGGCAGGTATGCTCGTGGCAGTGGCCGACAGCTTCGGCAACGTCAAGGCGGACGTTATGGTCCCCACGGTGGAGCTGCCTGAAAAGGCTCCCGGTAAGCTTGACGTAGCCGCAGCGGTCGGTAAGAACGGCACGCTTACCGTTATAAAGGACATGGGCCTTAAAGAGCCTTACTCAGGCCAGGTCCCCATAGTTTCGGGGGAGATCGCAGAGGACATTACCAGCTACCTGGCCGTAAGCGAGCAGGTGCCGAGCGTATGCGCCTTAGGTGTCCTGCTTGAAAAGGACCTGAGCATCAGGAATGCAGGCGGTTTTCTTATACAGCTGCTGCCCTTCGCTTCCGATGAGGTCATCACGCAGATAGAGCAGAATATAAAGTCCATGCAGTCTGTGACTCGGCTCATGGAGGAGGGGAGGACCTGTGAGGACATCTCCCTGATGGCACTGGAGGGCCTGGAGCCTAATGTGCTGGACGATTTCGAGGTGGGCTACCGCTGTACCTGTTCAAGGGAGAGGACCGAGCGTATGCTGATATCTTTAGGACGTGAGCAGCTCAGCGAGATAGCAGCCGACGGCGATACCGAGGTAAGGTGCCATTTCTGCGGGAAAAGCTATAGGTTCACCCCTGAAGAGATAACGGGACTTATAGAGGAAAGCTCCGGAAAATAATTTTTTTAGAAATTTCAAAAAAGCCCTTGACAAACGGAGCAAAATAGTGTATAATAAATATCGTCGCTTGGGGCTGTTGAAGTTCCTGAGCGGCACATGGGGGTTTAGCTCAGCTGGGAGAGCATCTGCCTTACAAGCAGAGGGTCATAGGTTCGAGCCCTATAGTCCCCATAACTGGCCCGGTAGTTCAGTTGGTTAGAACGCCGCCCTGTCACGGCGGAGGTCGTGAGTTCGAGTCTCATCCGGGTCGTAAATGCGGATTTAGCTCATCTGGTAGAGCGCCACCTTGCCAAGGTGGAGGTAGCGAGTTCGAGCCTCGTAATCCGCTCTTATACGGCGCTGTAGCCAAGTGGTAAGGCGTGGGTCTGCAACACCCTGACCACCGGTTCAAATCCGGTCGGCGCCTCTCTCCTGTCAGGTAACTGACAGGATTTTTTTTGCACGCATAAAAGTCCGCACCCGGAGGAGATCTCCGGGTGCGGACTTTGTTTTGTCGTCTTCTTTTTTTGCTGTACTTTTTGTTGTTCTTCTTTATTCTGTTATCTAACTGTTGTTGATGGTAAAGCTCACAGTGCAGCTGCCCTCTGTCTCATTGCCGTTGTCACTGATGGTATTTACATTCAGCACTATCTTTTTATCAGGGCCGATACTCTCAAGGTCGATCCCTGACACCTGGAGATATGAAGTGGCGGTGAGCGTGTCGGGCGAGGTGCAGCCGATGCCCAGTACCTGATCCGCTCCGGTGACTTTTTTGACTTCGTCAGTGTTTTCCAGGTTGAAAGATATCACATGGTCCTTCATATCAGACTCCGTCAGGCTGGCGCTCACACCGATGAAAAGAGAGCTGCTGCCTGTGTCATAGTAAAGGTCTGAAAGCCATATTTCGTAGCCCTCAAAGCCCCAGTCGATATTGCTGCTTGACTCTGAATCCAGCATTATATATAGATCCGTGGGGTCTTTGTAGGTGTGCCCGTCGCAGACCGTTACCACGATACCGTCAAAGAACGGCTGTCCGCTGACTTTGTCACCGCTGAAGTAGCTTATGCCCATTATGTCGCCGATACTGAAAGGTTCGCTTTCTTCACGGGGTACTTCATAGTATCTGTAAACTATCCCGTTAAAATTGCACCATTTTTCAATATAGGTCGGATCGTTATTGTTTATCACGCATGATGCGATCCTGTCGTTAACGTACTCGTCTGTTTCCCATTCGTAAAGTCCGTAAACATAGTTGCCGGTGATCTCATTGACGTTTGTGTCGTTGTCGCCCACGTGTCCGCTTTTAAAAATGTTCACATAACCGTGGTGATACTCTGAATTCTGAAACATGAACACGGCTATGTCATCTATCGCTCTGAGAACTATGCCGTTTTCGCTCTTCTCGGCCTTTGCCCAAACCAGAATACTTTCGCCGGACTTGACGTTCGAGTTGTTCTCGTCGTAGGGCAGCAGCAGATGTATCTCACCGTTCAGATCGCCGCCGCTGTATTTCATCACAGTCCCGATGGCTCCGTCAGAACGTCTGATATTACAAATGAAGTCTGCAAATTTCAAACCGCCGATGTCGGTTTCGGTCATTTCACCCAGCGTCACCTCGCCGATGAAATCAGCCTCGCTCTCCAGCCTTTTCAGGTCGTCGGTCGCTCCCTCGTCCCTCCATCTGTTGTCATCATCAGGAAGAACTTCTACCAATGAGATCGTGGAATGGACATCCTCTTTCTTTTTCTCTGCTGTCCCATTCTCTTTGTTCTCACTGTCATCCGTACCTGTGCTGTCATCCGGAAGAACTTCCGCTTCTGAAACTGTGGACTGGACACCGTCTGTCTTTTTTTCTGCTGTCCCGTCCTTTTTGTTATCATTGCCGTCAGTACTGATGCTGTCTTCAGCGTCAGTAGTCAGCGAACTGGTCTCTGAGCCTGGCATGATCTTGCTGCCGCCTAATTTATCCATTGCAAAAAGTCCGCCGCCAACAACTGCTACAGCGCAGGCCGCTGCTATCAATCCGCTCTTGTTGCTCCTTATCCTGGCTATACCGTCTGTCTCTTTCTTGTTCATACTGATTTTCTCCGTTTTTCTGTTGTCTGTAGTGTTTTTCTGAGAGATATCTGCCGTATTTTCTCTTTCTGCGGCTGCGATGATCTCATCGAATATCTTTCTCTTAGTATCTTTCTGATACCTTTTAACTCCTTCTGAAAAACGCATATCTCTCACCTTCTTTCAATTCTTTCTTAAGTTTTTTCAGCGCCCTGTACATCTTTGACTTTACTGTCGAAGGGCTGAGTTCCAGTGCCTTTGCGCACTGCTCTATAGTGAAGTCCCGGCCGAAATGCAGAAGGAATATCCGGTAAGTAATGTCATCGCTCTCTTTGAGGGCCTTCATTATTTCTCCATAGGTGTAGCCGTCATCGTTTTCGAGCGCATCAAGAGCCTTTTCATCAACTATTTCCGTTCCCGCATCGTCAAGACTTTCGTTGTCTCTCTTTCTTTTGTAATAGTCGGCGACCCGGTGCTTTGCCATTACCAGCAGGTAATGCTTCGGCGAAAGAATCCGCTCACCCTCACGCATTTTTCTGTAAAGATCCAGGTAGACTGCCTGAATGATATCCTCTGCTGCGTCACGCTTGTCGATCTTGAGAATAAGAAATTTGAATATATAGTCGAAGGTGCTGTTGTAAACATCACCAAACCGTTCCCTTAACTCTTTTTCGTCCAAAGCCTTCGTTCCTCCTTTCCGGGACTTCTGTTTTTTGCCCCTTTACTCTAATAGACGCTGATCTTTTGAAAAATAGTTTCAACTTTTAAAAGTTTTTTCAGAGCTTGTTTTCCATCGTTTGTCCCTTCACTCTAATAGACGATCGTGTCTTGAAAAAAGTTTCACCTTTCAAAAAAATTTTTTAGAGCTTGTTTTCTATCATATGTCCCTTCACTCTAATAGACGGCCAGATAACAGAAAAAGTTTCATAATGACAATAAAAAATTTCAATGTACTTCTTATATACATTATAAATACAAATACAGAAAAAATCAAGTTGTGCAACCTGCACAGTTTATCGTCCCAAACTCAAAAATTCTTCTGCTTGACAAAACAGCAAAAGGGTGATATAATGATAAAGCTGTCAGCGAGGGGCGCCAAAAACCCGGAGCTGCGGCAAAAAAATATCGCAAAAGCACTTGACAAAGTGGCGAAAAAGTGATATTATAAAAGGTACCACAGCTGAAGGAGCAAAAGAGTGAAGTAAACTTCACAT
>JAFVCV010000021.1 GCA_017478965.1 Ruminococcus sp.
CTTTGCTGTGGGAAAATCTCCGCTGAAAGAGGTCAGCCCCATAAAAGGCTTCTCGGCATCGGCACGCTCATAGATCACCTCTGCCGCCGTATGACCGTGAGCCGCATAGTGCAGCTTGTTCTGGACCATTTTGAAGAAAGCGACAGACTCCGAGCTTTTGTGGTCATAGTCAACGCTTGTGGCATAAAGGTCGAGCACCTGTCTGTACATGACCTTTTCGGAAGAGCGGATATCTCTGATCCGGTCAAGAAGCTCTTTCCAGTAATTGCCCCCACCAAGCTCTTTTAGACGGTCGTCGTCCATAGTGAAGCCCTTTATCATATATTCCTTCAGACGCTCAGTCGCCCAGCGGCGGAAATTGGTGGCTATTTTTGATCTCACTCTATATCCAAGGGAAATAATCATATCAAGATTGTAATGTGGTAGCTCCCTTTCGACAGTCCGCGAGCCCTCAAGACGAACCTGTCGGAATTTCCGACAGGTTGCTTGCTCTTCAAGTTCGCCCTCTTCATAAATGTTTTTGATATGCTCAACAATATTTGTGCGTGACGATTGAAACAGCTCCGCCATCTGCTGCTGTGTCAGCCACACAGTCTCATCAACGAACCGCACATCTATTTTAGTATCACCGTTGTCGTTTTGATAGATAATGATATCTCCCTGCTGTTTTTCGGACATGGCAGTCACTCCTTGTGTTCATCTGTTTATAGTTATTATTATCTTACTCGTCTTTCCCCGTCAGCCAATCTACTGCATTGATAACTTCTATCCCCTCATAATTGCCCAATGTGAACCTGTCAAGCGTCAGGATAGTTTTATCGTAGTTATCGCTGATATTTTTCAGTGGGGTGATCTCTCTCTCAAATGTATTTTGATCTGTCAGAGATGCCGTCACCTGATAGTAGTGCAGGCGGCTGTCTTTTTCGGCAATAAAATCAACTTCCGTTGTACCCAGCTTGCCGATGTTGACCTTATATCCTCTCTTAAGCAGTTCAAGATATATGATGTTTTCAAGCGAGGACCCAAGATCGTAGTTCCGACGTGGCAGCAGATGGTTTCTGATCCCAAGATCAACGATATACAGCTTCTGATCTCTTTTCAGCGTCTGCTTGCCTATTATATCGTAACGCTCGACAGGATAGAAAATAAAAGCCTCAACCAGCGCTTCAACGTAATCGTTCACCGTGTTTGCACTGACCCTTCTGCCCGAGGACGTGATATAGTCCGAAATGCTCTTCACAGAGACAGGACTGCCCACCGAGCCTGAAAGGAACTTTGCTATATTTTTCAGAAGCGACAGATCATTGACCTTTCGCTTGTTCAGGTCGATTTCTCTGCGTTTCTGACGTTCCTCAATATCTTTTACGATGATCGTATTGTAGATGCCCTCAAGGTACATCTCCGCCTTTTCCTTCGGGTTATCCATCTGAGCAATGTAGGGAAACCCTCCGGTCCGCATATACTCGGCAAACACTTCGTCCGCAGTACCGCTGTGAAGGCTCGCATACTCGGCAAACGAAAACGGCAGTATTGAGATCTCAACATATCTTCCCGAAAGCAAAGTCGCAAGCTCGCCGGAAAGCATATATGCATTCGAGCCGGTGATATAGATATCAGTCTTGTCCTTGACATAAAGGCTGTCAATTACCTTTTCAAAATGATCGACCTTTTGTACCTCATCGAGAAAGATGTAGGTGTACCTATCGGGGACGAGCCTTTCAGTAATGTAGTTATACAGCCTGTGATAGTCCTGCAGCTCCTCGTATTCCAGTTCTTCAAAATTGATAAAGATGATCTGCTCGGGAGAAACACCTGTGCTGATAAGGCAGTCACGGTACTGCTGCACCAAAGTAGATTTTCCGCACCGCCTGATGCCGGTCACAACTTTGATGACCTGTTCCTCACGCCACATCTTTATCTTTTCAAGGTAATCTTTACGTTCGACCATATTTATGCACCTCGCTTTGATCTATATTATATCATATTTAGCAGGTCTTGTCAACTTAAAATGCCGAAATCGGAATTTTAAGCATTTAAATCGCATGATCGTTCCAACTTCGGCATTTTGTCTGTTGCTTACTATGCAAAAATATGAACATTGCCACTTTCCTCACATTTCTAAACTAAAGATTTTCTATGTCTATTTATCACATATCACAAATACAATAAGTAAATATCGCCAAATAATTTAATATAAAAAAACCCCCTAAACCCCCACCTGTGCCGCTATATAAAACACCTCGCAATGCCCGCATTTACGCACGTTTGCACGGGTGAAGGTCCATTGTTGTTCTGCCCCCATCATATTGACCATCTGGCCGCCTACGGAGCCTGCCTCACGGGAGGTCAGGTCGCCGTTATAGCCCTGTCTCAGGTTTACGCCTACCTCGTTAGCTGCCTCCATCTTGAATCTGTTGAGGGTGTCTCTGCCCTCAGGTGTAGTGATACCTTTCATTTTCGTTTCTCCTTTTCGTTTTATTCGGGCTTGCGATAATATTGTACGAAGTTTCGGTGAAAATATCACTGGTAATAAAATGAAATGTTTTATTGAACGTATTCCCGGTCTTCGGAGGTGTGAACAGATCCAAGCGCTTTATCTGAGGCTTTCCTGAAAGGGGGCGTACTCTCATCAGTTCTGAGAGACAGTGTTCACAGCACCTAAGAAAACTGGAAAGCCTGTTTCAGTATCTACTATGGCATAGACGAAAGGTCTGTCAAGGCGGACAGTATGGCTCTCTTTCTCTTCCATTACGGCCTCGCATTTGTCCATGATGACTGCGGTAGCTGCTGCGGCTCTGGTCCCCTTACGGTCAAGCTCGATATGCGTCTTGTGCAGGACATCGCTGATATACAGCGGCTCACCGTCATAGGTGTCGCCCATCAGGCTGAAATCGGCGGCGCCGGCAGAAAACGGTATATCCATTCCCATGGCCTTCAGCGGGTCTGAAAGGCTGCTGCTGTAATCGTAGGCAAATTCCGGGATATAGGCGTATACATCAGCACTG
This sequence comes from Ruminococcus sp., assembly GCA_017478965.1. Classification (GTDB taxonomy): domain Bacteria; phylum Bacillota; class Clostridia; order Oscillospirales; family Ruminococcaceae; genus Hominimerdicola. Next base: position 3,006 of record JAFVCV010000021.1, read on the forward strand.
CGTCTGCTGTTCCAGTACTCTGTCAGCTGCCCGCCGGTCAGTCCCTCAACGAAGTCGGGCAGATCTTTCCCCTCCTCAGGAAGTATTGCCATCAGAGCATAGTCATACCCCTTATAGAACTTTACAAAACCCTCGGCGCCGTTCCCGTCAAAATACAGTTCCTCCGTGCTGTAAAGAAGGGCGCAGTCCTCTTCGGTGCCGTCCTGGCAGGTGAAGATGCTGTCCTCAAATACATGGTCATCGGTATAGTCCTCAGCCCATTCGGCCTCGAAGGCGATCGCATTGACAAGTACCATCACTGTCAAAGGGTCCAGCTCATTGATTATCTCCGGTATCATGCCGTTGGTATTATTATTGACCCAGGCGTTGATATCATTAACCGCATCTTCATTAAAATCCACCTGATAGCTCTCGGCGTCGTAATATTTTCTTAAAGTATCTGCGAAGTCCTGGCTTATCTCAAAGACCCCGTCGTGTCTTGACCATACTGAGTTGGCTGCATTGAAGGTCAGCTCCTGGCTGCCTTTTGCACGGGAAAGGATATAGTTCAGGGACCGGTTCTGCTCCTCGGTACTTATCCCGCCGCAGAGCACCTGCTGCATCTGCTCAGAAGTCTCGCCGACGGCGCCGTTGGCAGTCATTCCCAGGGCGGAAAGTACGGAAAGGGGCGAGACAAGGACGTTCTTGCCTTCCCTCAGCTCATCTGCACAGGTGTTTTTTATCAGCTCTGCTGAAAAGTCTGCGGCGGCGTTTATGTAATCACTGTCGGCGCCGTCGGAAAGCTTAGCGAACTCTGTCTGAGAGACCGGCTCTGCGCTGACCGGAGCCTGAGTTATCTTTCCGTCGTCGTTCTCTGCGGCAGAAGAGGTGCTGTCCGGCCTGTCCGCAGCACTGTCGCTGACTGGGTCTTTTGTATTCCCCGCCGGGGAAGTCTCCGTATTTTCGACCCTGCCGCAGGCCCCGATGCTCAGGGCCATCAACATCGCTGCGGCAGCGGCTGCTGTTCTTTTAACAAAATCATTTTTCATATTGATCTCCTCCGTGGTCTGTTTTTCTCTGTGTACGTATTGTCGCTTTCTTTCGTTTTCAATAGTTTTTTTCTTTTCCGCATTTCAGCAGCAAACGGGATATGTAGAAAAGTTTATGTCGTTTGCTGTTTGTATATACGGATAAGGATACGTAAACTTCTGGTGATGAAATGCACAAATTTTAATATTGCTTTTTGTGCAACAGGACAATATTTTTTTCTGACCGATGAATAATCCCGTTTTCAGCGGTCATAATAGTGTTGTCAAATCATTCGCCGTGATGACGGCTTTTGGCTAAACCACAAGAAAGGAACCTGGAAAATGAAAAAGTATCTTACAGTGACTGTCTGCGCCCTTTCGGCAATGGCTGTATTTACGGCCTGCTCCATGAGCGGCGACGGCAAGAACGACGGCAAGGTAGAGCTTTCGGAGCCTGCCGCTACCTCTGCTCCACGTGAGACTGAGAGAGAAAGCAGGACCACTACTGAAAGGACAACTACCACCAGCAGGACAACGACCAGAAGAGGAGACGATTCTTCAGAAAGAAGGACCACTACCACCCGTGTGACCACCTCTTCTCCTGCTCAGAGCTATGACAGGGACGACAGCGATCCCTCAGTCGGCAACAGAGTGGAAAATGGCATAAACGATATCATCGACGGCGGTGAGGACATCATCGACGACACCCTTGACACAGGCAGAGATATCGTTGACGACGTGTTCTGAGCCATTGCATGGATCAAATACCGTTCGCAGCTGCCGGAGCCGGCCGCTGTGGACGGTATTTCTGTTTTTTTGCCCTGCGGCTTGACAAAAGGGACGGACAGTGGTATACTTTATTACATAAAATCGTAAAAGTACCGCCGGAAAGAGGTAATGATAAATGAAGATAGGAATAGTTGGCCTTGGGCTGATAGGCGGTTCCTTCGCCAAGGCCATAAAAAAGAACACCTCCCACAGCTGTTTCGGACTTGATACAGACCGGGCAGCCATAGCTGGGGCTTTAGCACAGGAGGCCATTGACGGTGAGATAAGGCCGGAGGAGCTTGGCAGCTGCGATGTGGTCATAGTCTGCCTTCACCCCCATCAGACGATCAGCTTTATGCTGGAAAATACCGCTAATTTCAAGAAGGGCGGCATAGTCATCGACAGCTGCGGAGTAAAGAGCAGCATAGTCACCGCTGTGGAAGAGCCGCTCTTGTCAGCCGGAGTGGACTTCCTGGGCTGTCACCCAATGGCAGGACGTGAGTTTTCCGGCTTTGCCTACTCGGTGGACAATCTCTTTGAACGGGCCAGCTTTATAATGACCCCCACGGAAAGGACTCCGCAGAGGGCCGTCAGCACAGTCTCGGCTTTAGCAGGCGAGACGGGGTTTGCCAAGGTAGTGATCTCCACCCCGCAGGAGCATGACAGGGTCATAGCATTTACCTCGCAGCTTGCCCACGTAGTGTCGAGCTCATACGTTAAAAGCCCCAGCCTGATGAAACAGGCTGGTTTCTCCGCAGGATCCTTCAAGGACCTGACCAGGGTCGCAAAGCTCAACGAGGATATGTGGACGGAGCTGTTCCTGATGAACAGGGAGCCGCTGGTAAGGGAGATAGACTGTATAATAGAAAGGCTCACCGAATACCGTGACGCTATCTCCGGCAGCGACGCCGCAGTTCTTCACGACCTCCTGCGGGACGGCAGAGAGCTGAAGGAGCTTTCTAACAGCCAGAGCGCAGGTCAGTGACAAAACAATAACGCTCCCCCCGTCTTCAGCGGAGGGAGCGTTTTTCATCTGTCGTTTATGGGAACATATCTCTTTTCCTTGGCCACAGCCTTGTATGCGGGACGGATTATCCTCTTGCCGGTGACCAGCTCCTCAAAGCGGTGAGCGCACCAGCCGGGCATTCTGGAAACTGCGAACATAGGCGTGAACAGATCCTGTGGAACGCCCAGCATCTTGTAAACGAAGCCCGAATACATATCCACATTGGCGCACATGGCCTTGTCGCTGCCCTTGACCTTCAGGAAAAGCTCCGGAGTCAGCCTTTCTATAGTATCCAGCAGGTAGTATTCCTTCTCATACTCGCTGCCCACCGCCATCTTCCTGGCGTTCTCCTTGAGTATGACCGCCCTGGGGTCGGAAAGGGTATAGACTGCGTGGCCCATGCCGTAGATAAGGCCGGTCTTGTCAAAGGCCTCCTTATTGAGTATCTTCGTCAGGAAATCAGCCACCTGTCCCTCGTCAGACCAGTCATCAACATTCTGCTTTATGCACTCGTGCATAGCATCGACCTTCTTGTTGGCGCCGCCGTGCTTGGGGCCTTTAAGCGAACCGATAGCGGCGGAATAAGCTGAATAGGGGTCGGTCCCCGACGAAGTGAGCACCCTGCATGCAAAGGTAGAGTTGTTGCCGCCGCCGTGCTCGGCATGGAGCATCATCAGCAGGTCCAGAAGCTTCGCCTCTTCGTCAGTGAACTGCCTGTCAGGCCTGATGGCGGCCAGTATCATCTCCGCCGTGGAATGGGCGGGATCCAGGGGGTGGAGGAACATAGTCTCATTGTCAAAAGTCCTCCTCTTGACCTGGTAAGCCAGGGTCATTATATAGGGCAGCTTTGAGATTATGGAAATAGCAGTGGCCATCTCATATTCCGGCGACCTGTTCTCCGGATCGTCGTCATAGGAATAAAGAGATAGTATCGACCTTGCCATCTTGTTCATTATATCCTTCGAGGGCGCTTTGAGTATCATATCCGAGAAAAAATCCTGAGGCAGAGGTCTGTTCTCTGCAATGATAGACCTGAAAGCCCTCAGTTCCTCGCCGTTTGGCAGGCTGCCCATGAGCAGCAGATATACCACCTCTTCAAAGCCGAAGCGGTTCTCATTCACTGCGTTCTCCACCAGGTCCTTTATATTGTATCCTCTGTAGATGAGCTGACCCTCGATGGGCTGCTTTTCGCCTTCATTGACAACGTAGCCGTGAACGTTACATATATTTGTAAGCCCGGCGGTAACGCCTGTGCCGTCGGCATTTCTGAGTCCTCTTTTAACGCTGTATCTTTCATACAGCTTAGGGTCTATGGTATTGTTTCTGACAAACTGCTCGCAAAGCAGCTTTCTTGCGGTATCATTGACCATTCTATCCACTCGCTTTCGTTCAATGTATTATTTAATTATACATCAAAACCGCCCTATTGTCAAGTCTGGCCCGGAAAATAACAGCAAAAACGCTGTCTTTTGACCGGAGCGCTGAGTCAGAACTGCTCCCTCAGGACATTTATGAGTCTCTCTGCCTGCTCTGAGCAGTTGTCGGCCCTCATAAAGGCGCAGTATCTTCTGATGACCGGGCTGCCGCTGCGAAGGAGCCTTGATCTGCTGGGAAATGGCCGCCTGTGAGATGTAGTTCTCCTCTGCCGCCGCCGTAAAGCTCCCCAGTCTCACCACGGACTGAAAGTACCTTATCTGCTTTAACATAACTCACACCGAATTTCTTGCCCAGACTGCCGTCTTGCTGCCGGCGCTCTCAGACTCGGCGCCGTGTACGGACAGGCCGGGTTTCAGAAGCGCCCCCTTGCAGAGCTTTTTAAGGTCTTTTTCGCTGCTGCCAAGTCCGCTGCCCTCGTTGGTGCAGAAGGGTATGACGGTCTTGCCGGTAAAGTCGTACTTTTCCAGCAATGTGAACATACACATTGGCATAGTCCCCCACCAGTTGGGATAGCCCACAAAGACAGTATCGTACTCCTCAAAGTTTTCAGGGTAAGCCTTCAGCTCCGGCCTTGCGCCTGCCCTCAGCTCCTGTTTTGCCTCGTCGATGCAGGTCATATAGCTTTCAGAATAGGGTCTCAGCGTTTCTACCTCGAACAGATCGCCCCCCACAGCCTTCTGGATATATTCGGCTACCCTTTCGGTATTGCCCTTGGTGATGGTCGTTATCGACCCGTTCACGTAGTTCTCGCCCTTGCGTGAATAGTAGACTATAAGTATCTTTGCCATAGTGATCCCTCCAGTTATTTTATTCCGGCCGCAGTCTTTCAGCCGCTGCTATGCTATTATTCTAACACATTTCCTCAGATAAATCAATCCGGTTTTCAGACTTTATGAATAAGTTTTTCTTATGTACGGATATAAAAAGCCCCCGCCGTCGGGCGGGGGCAAAAACTGTTCGATAGGACTGTCCTTATACTATCTCTATATCCTCACGTTCTCTGAGCATATACTTTCTCAGAGGTGTAAGGCTTGCCAGGAAGTAGAGCAGGCCGCCGCAGACTGCGGTATAGCCGCTGCCGGTAAGGATAAGGAACAGGGGGCTCTTTATCTCGCCGGAGAGAGGATTGTAGATGAATGCAACGCAGGTCACGAAGGCTATGACGATGCAGCCAAGGCCAACCAGGTTAAAGCCGTGGGTGAACTCATATGCGTCGTGTCCTTTCAGCTCATACAAGGCCTTCAGGGATATCTTCCGTTTCTTGACTATGAGATAATCCACCACAGTCATTCCGATTATAGGACCCTGTATGTAGGCGGCCATTGATATGAATGAGCCGAAGTTGTCCATTACCCAGCCCCAGATGGTCAGGGCGCTGACATAGAACATTGCGATGATGACCAGAAGCTTATAGCTGAGCTTAGGCATACCGCTCTTGACTATCATGCAGTTGACATAGGAGCCGGTGCCCTGAGTACCGATATTGGCAAAGGCGACCAGCAGCAGGCTCAGAAGTGAGAAACCGGGGCCTGCGAGGGTCTTCAGCATGGTCGTGGGGTCGCTCTCATAGTAGCCTGCCTTGACGAACATAGCGATAGCCATAACGCCTCCGGCAGCTACGAAGAAAGGAGCAACGACGCCGTATGCAAGCGATGTGGCCCAGTAGCCCTTCTTCTCGCTCTTGGCAAGTCTCGGCATTACCAGGGCCTGCGTTGACCACGAGAATGCGAAGGCCACGTTGCCCTCAGCGGACAGCATGAAACGTCCGATAGCAGTATCGTAAAGGCTGGTGTCGGGCTTAACGGCCAGCATATCGCTCACAGGAACAGCTGTGAAGCAGATGACCACGATTATCATGCCCACGCAAAGCAGCGCCGTTACAAGGAAACGGTTTGTCCATTTGATGACCTCAGGGCCGCCCAGAGCTATGAGCGTACCAAGGATAACACAGAGCACTCCAAGGACAGGTTTCCATATGGCGGTATTTACCTCTATGCCGAAATAGGAGCCCAGGTTTATCATTGACGAGGCGAACAGCTGCGAGTCCACCGCATACCAGCCGAAGTTGGCCATACTGATGACCGTGGCCAGGATAGCGACGCCTTTTCTTCCCAGCACCGACCTTAGCCATATCCAGAGGTCGATACCGTATCTTACGCTGAAAAATACGGGGATACATTCTACCAGTACCCAGATGATGTTAAAGCAGAAAATGTTTATCAGCATCTGCTTGAAACTCAGATACTGCGCTACATAAGCGCCCTGTGTGTAGCACCAGGTGGCGATGGAAAAGCCGCTGGTGGAAAGGAACAGGTCCCAGAACGAATACTGCCTGTCCTTTGAGGTCATAGGCACAACGCCTGTGACTGTCTCCTGTTTGATATACTCTGCGTGACTCATAGATGCCATTATTCGATCACCCCTGTCATACAAAGTATTATCAGCAGCAGGCACACGCCTACGGCCAGTGCTATCCCGATATAGTCCTTCTTATCGGCCCTTTCCGGGAACTCATAGTCCTCCTTGGACATTTCAGCTAATCTTTTTTCAGTTTCATCATAGATTATCTGCTCTAATGATTCGCTTGACATATTATTCCTCCTGTTATTTATTCAGCAGCTCCAGGGTCTTTTCACTGTAGACCTTACTGTTTTTATACCATATATAGAGCCAGTCTCCGACAGAGTTGCCCTTGGTATCCAGATAGAGCGCCCACACGTACCAGTAGAACGACGCCAGTGCCGTATAGCCGGTAAAATGGGCCAGCTGAGCGTCAGACTCGAACTCTCCGCCGTTATACATCCTATAGATCTCCAGGGCCTCATCATAGCTGTAGTCCGAGCAGCAGATGAAGGTGCCGAGGTCGCTGGCCACGTCATCGTTGCCGGAATACTCCCAGTCGATAAGATACATCTTGCCGTCGCTGCCGATTATGAAATTCGGTGAATAGCAGTCGTTATGGCAAAGGCATTTCGTGCTGTACTTATCAGCGGTGACGATATCCCTGACCTGCTCTATCCTGGCGAGCAGCTCACGGAAATCCTCGTTCTCGGTCTTGCCGAGAGCTTTCAGGTTGTCTATAAAGCCCTGGGTCTTGTTCCACAGACCGAAGTCGAACTCTGAAACTATCCTCAGGTCATGCAGCTTTCTCATCATTTTCAGCGCCGTGCCCACCTCGGAGAGATTGTGATAATCCATCTCTCTTGCGTCCTCAACGAACCTGGATATCTTCCAGCCCTCATTCTCGTCCATGTAGATGAAGGTGTCGTCCAGTCCGTTGTCAGAGGCCACCTTCATGGAAAAAGCCTCGCTGGTGCGGTTTATATACTTCTCGGTACCCTTGCCCGGATGACGGTAAACATACTTGTTCCCCTTGGCAGAAAAGCTGAAAGAAGTGTTCGTCAGCCCTGCGCTGATGGCCTGGATATCGGTGATATCTCTTATCTCGCAGTCCAGCACCCGACAGATGTTCTTCATTATCTTTGAGTCGATATTGTTTATATACTCCGGGTCGAACATCCTAAGCTCGTCGATCGAATCGAACTCCAGGACCTTGTCGGAATCGTATCTTCTGATATACATTTCCAGCTCGTCGGTATGGCGCATAAAAACGTTTTCCCACAGCTGCTGCCTTACCTCGGGAGAACCGTATTCACGGCTCAGTATCTCCTTGAACCGGGCGCTGAACTCAGCGTCAAAATAAACGTGGCCCAGCATATACCAGGAATTCTCCCCGCCTATGGTGACCTTCTTTATCCTGTCGTCCCTGTCCGTCACCAGGCAGTACTCAAAGGTCTTGCCGGAGGCGTAGACCGCAGAATAATAGGCACGGTATACATATTCCTCGAAAACGTTTTCCACAAAATAGTTGTCGCTGGAGCAGATATAGGTGTTTCCCAGCCTGTCCAGTACCTTCATCAGTGTGGAAGGATTGTTATACCTGTAGTAGTCGCTGTTGACCACAAGCTTTACCCCGAACTTGTCCTCCAGATAGAAGAACCGCTCGCTCATGTAGCCCACCACGATGGTGATGTCTGTTATGCCCTTTTCTATCAGCTGTCTTATCTGTCTTTCGATAAGCACCTCGCCCCTTACCACCAGCAGTCCCTTGGGAGTCTCGTATGAAAGGGGTGCGAAACGGCTGGACATACCCGCCGCCATTATGACCGCATTGGCGACCTTGTAAGGCCGCAGGGCCTCGGTGCCCTTGTCGGTGACTTTCCTTGTGCTGTCAATGAGCTTTTTCTGCATAAGCTCCTTGGTCAGGGAATTGACCTTGCCAAGAGAGAACCCCAGCCTGTCGGCAAGGCTCCTCTGGGAAAGCTCACTGCCGCTGTTTTTCAGGCAAACCATCATCTCAAATTCAGATCTGCTCAGCATTTTTTACTATCCTCACCTCTGTTATCACGATGTTCAATAATGTTCAAAAATTTTTGTTCATCGTCACTTTTTGAACATTATACCACACATATCGCCCTTTGTCAATCATTTTTACAAAAAATTTCACCATGCAAAGCCATGTTTTTTTGTATATTTTTACCCTTCTTCGTCTTATTTACAAAAATGCCCCCGCAGGAACGCTGATATTCCTGCGGGGGTAAGATGCTTTGAGAGCTCACTTCCTGCTCTCTAAGGTCTTTATAACATATCTGCCGTAGAGTATCCTGCTCTTGCCGATATTGAAAATGCGCTCGCTGCGGGTCTTTGTGATAGTCTCCTCAAAGCTCTCCCTGTTATCGAGCATATACTTCACCAGGTCATTCACGCCTTCGAGCTTATCCGGATCGATGGAGCGGCCGATGACCTCTCTGAGGGTGATGTTTATCGGTCTGGTCTTTATCTTGTCATATTCCGGGTTCATGACCTTCATAGGGGTATTTATGAACAGCACCGGATGCCTGGTGACAAAGGCGAACTCCCAGGAGATATCCGACCAGTCGGTGATAAGTATATCCGACTCCATGATGGGATTATTGGAGGAGAAATCCGTCTGTATCTCAACATTTTTGCGGTCTGCGTACTTCTCCTTCATGACCTTGAACTTCTCCGGCTCATGCCTTACCTGCTGGGGGTGCGGGCGCAGGATAATGTTATATTCAGTCTCGCTGAGCCTGTCTATCAGCTCATCGACGCAAAGGTCGATGATATTATCCGGCTGCCAGGAGGGTGCTATGAGTATCCTGGGCGGGTCGTTTTTCGGGTGCTCCTCAGAGTCGTACTTCTCGATCATCTCATCTATGAGCGTATACCCTGTTTCAACAAGACGCTTTTTCGGGGTCCCGTAAAGCTCCTCGGTGTCCCTTATCTCGTCTATGGTGTCCTTGCCGGGACAAAATACGGTGTCAAAGTAGTTGAGCGCCCCCTTGCGGAAGGTCAGGGCTACGCTTCCCATTCCGTGGGAAACGAAGACATACTCGATATCGTTCCTTATTCTGGAGCGTTTGATGTGGTATTTCTCCAGGTCCGGCATGGTCATTACGCACATATCGCAGTCCAGCTTCATGAAAAGCGGTATAAGGAACTTGTCCGAGGAAACGTAGTAGGGATGTATCTGCTCCCTTGGGTCATTGAAGATATTGTCCTCAGGGTCGCTGGTGACGTAGTGTATCTGTATATCGGAGTTTTCGCAGATATAGTCTATCATACCCTTAAAATACTTATAGAAACCGTTGGACTCGGAATAGATCATCAGCTGCATATCCTTCACGCTGAAAAAGCGCTTATAGTCAGCCCTCTCTCTGGATACGTACTTTTTGTGTATCTTCTCCTTTTCGGCCTTCTGCTCGTTCATGAGCTTGATATAGCTCAGGTCTACATACTTCTGAGGGGGTATGATAAGGTTGACCAGATACATGAATGGAATGGAAAACAGATTGCCGAATATCCAGTAGAGCCCCACTCCCGCCGGCACAAGAAATGCAAAATAGGTGGAGAAGGCGATGAGGAAAACTGTGGTTATGAGCTTGTTCCAGAAGCCTGCGGATACCTGCAGGATATTGATCTTGTTCTGGACATAGCACAGCAGCCATGCGCTCAGCCCTGACAGCAGGGGTATCAGCAGAAGTATATAATTATCCTTAAAGGAGGGTGTAAGGCTGAGGTCGATGCCTAAGAAGTCTGTATTCAGGCCCCTTATCGCCCCTCCGGCTGCCCTCAGGCCCTCAGGCACCAGAGCGCCCTGCTTTATCATTCTGATGATCTCCGGCTGGTATGAATTCTCCTCAAGCATTTCTGCCGGCACCAGCGCCGCCATCCAGTCCTTGAGCTGAGAGATGACGCCGCCCTCCAGCTGTACCACGTAGGACAGAGGGTGGTATATGACATACACCAGGCCAAGCACCAGGGGTATCTGTATCAGCAGCGGCACCATACCCAGAATAGGCTTATAGTTATAGCGCTTATAGAGAGCCAGCTGCTCGTCGGCCAGCTTGTCCTTGTCGTCTATGTACTTTATTTTCAGAGCGTTCTCCTCCGGCATGAGCCGGGCCATGTTGATAGAGTTCTTCTGCGTCACCAGATTAAGGGGCAGGAGTATGACCTTCGTCACCAGAGTGAACACGATTATACTCAGTCCGTAATCCTTGATGATATTGAAGATCAGGCTCATCAGCTTTCCCAGCAGGCCGCCTATAAAACTTATCATCTTTGATCCTCCTACTTGTTTCTTTCCGGTCCTGTTTAAGAACACACATTATGATTATACCACAACGCCAGGCTAAGATGATTAATATTCTATTAATTTTTGGCTTTTTAGCAACAATTTTCCCGCAAAAAAAAGCCCGGAGAAGATCTCCGGGCCTGTGTTCCCTCAACAGTCTATGCTGCTGTAATATTCTTCCAGCCTGGGCCGGGCGCTGACATAGTATTTCTCCAGGGACGGGTCAAACTGGGTCCCCATGCCCTCCATTATGATACTGTCAGCCTTCTCAAAGGACATACGCTCCTTGTAGACCCTCTTGCTGACAAGAGCGTCATATACGTCCGCAACCGCCATTATCCTGGCCTCAAAGGGTATCTCCTCCCCTTTCAGTCCCTCTGGATAGCCGGAGCCGTCCCACCGCTCGTGATGGTAGTGGGCCACATTCTCCGCAAGGACCTTGAAAGGCTCGTCGTCGGTCTTTTTCAGTATCTCATGTATGACTCTTGCACCCTCGGCGGCGTGGGCCTTCATTTTCTCGAACTCCTCCGGGGTGAACCTGCCGGGCTTTCTCAGCACCGCATCGTCCACAGCTATTTTGCCAAGGTCGTGCATAGGCGCTGCCTTTGCCATATTATGGCAGAACTCCTCCGTGATCCCCGGCGCCCCGGCCTTCACCATCTCCTCTATCAGTATCCTTACGCCCACACTGGTACGCTTGATATGGCCGCCGGTGGAATTGTCCCTGCTCTCCACCATTACCGCTAAGCTCATTATCAGATTGTCGTGCATCTCGACTATATGCCGGGTCTTTTCGCTGACCTCATTCTGAAGGTCCTCGTTGTAATTGTCCAGAAGCCGGATATAACGGCGTTTCTGGGTATCGTCTCTGAGTGTCACCATATAGCCCCTGCGCCGTCTGTCGATATAAAGATCGCTTATAGCCACGGTGTATATCCGCTCGTCTCCCCCGTCCTCGCCATCGCATACGGTGAGGAGGAACTCGCTGTTTTTTGGGTCCTGCCGGTAGCTTTCCAGCCAGTGGTCCATCCTCCTGCCCACAGGGCTTTCACTGTCGATGACAGCGTCCACATAAAGCCTGGAAAGCTCCGGGATAATGGCCTGGGCGGCAGGGTTGCTGCCGATATATCTTTTCGCAAGGTCAAAGCTTATGAACCCGGTGTCGCCGCTGCGGACCATCGAGTCTATGACGGTATCGCTGACGTCATAAAGACTGACCTTATAGGCTATGAGAAGATACATCACCTCAGCAAAAACAAAGGCCGCCGGAACAGGCGCCTCACCTTTGAGCACTTTTTTCCCCACGGTGTAAGACAGAAGCGAGATAAGGTCCGGCAGGAAAAGCAGAAAAATGACCCTGCGGGAGACCTGTCTCTTTCTGAAATAGCTATAGACTATAGCCCCGAAGCTTGCCGCAAACAGCAGCATCAGTATAACTACGAAGACCGTGTGCATAGGTCCGTAGGTCCTTATGAGCCGGCCGGAGCTGTTGTGCAGATCAAAGCTGATGTCCTTATAGAACCAGTCTTTGTAGCCGATCGAAAGGACCGAAAAATAGATCATGGAGCAAAGGAGGAACACCGCCCTGTTGACCCACCGGCTGACCTTTATCTCGCACAGCTTGAATATGGCCATCGTGATGAAGTACTGCAAATAGCAGCCTCCGACGTAGCTTATCTTCATGGCCATCACGGCTTCCCCCAGGGATCGTGAGCGGGAATACATCGCATAGCCAAGACAGCAGACCGGAACGAACATAAAGACTATGGTAAAGGTCATATCGAAATGCTTATGCCACATGAAAACGTAGACCCCTGCCAGCAGCATAGACAGGACAAAAAGAGCGTCGAAGTAGATCTGTGTCATTTTCTCGCCTCATTTCTATATCCGGCGGGAGCTGTGCCGCCGGAAAGTACATATACTACGATTAATTATAGCAGAGCGGGACAAAAAAGTCAATCCGCAGCCATATGATTTTTAACGTTTTCTGCTGATTGACGGGGAGTAAAAAGTATGCTATAATGTTGCCATAACGATCTGAAGTTCTTCACAGCAGAAGGAGGGACCCTTATGAGCAGTATAATGTCGCTGGCAAAGGCATATGAAAAGTATTTTAAGATAGGCGCAGCCGTTTCGTGCAGGAACGTGGACGGCTATTACGGGCTGCTTGAAAAGCATTTCAACAGCATCACCCCGGAAAACGATATGAAGTATTCCGAGACCGAGCCGCAGGAGGGCAGGTTCACCTTTGAGAACGCCGATAAGGTCTTTGACGCCGCAGAAAGGCTCGGCATCAAGGTCCGTGCCCATGCGCCGGTGTGGCATAACCAGACCTCTCCCTGGGTCTATAAGGACGGGGAGAAGGACGCTTCGCCTGAGCTTATCTATGAGCGGATAGACGCCCATTCAAAGGCCCTCTGCGAAAGATACGGCGGTAATGTCTACGCCTGGGACGTGGTGAACGAAGCCGCCAGGGACGACGACAAGGAGGGCGGCGACCCGGTATACCGGGACAGCGAATATTTCAGGCTCTGCGGACCGGGGTTCATCGAGGCCGCTTTCAGGTCCATGGACAAGTATTCCCCTGATGCCCAGCTTTTCTATAACGACTACGGCGAATGCGGTCCGGCCAAGCGGGAGCGTATCGTGAGCCTTATCAGAAGGCTGAAGGACAGGGGCTGCCGGGTGGACGGGTTCGGTATGCAGCAGCATTATTTCACCGAGCCGGACTATGATGAGCTCAAACGCTCCATAGAGACCTACGCCGCCTTAGGCCTTCGCCTTCACATCACCGAGCTGGACATTTCCCTGATGGCCGCCGTGAACCGGAGCGACCGGCGCTTAAAGCCCGGGGATCCGGGTTTTGACGAATACATCAGGGAGGTCATGGACCCCACCCCTGAAAAGCTGGCTAAGATAAACGGTATATACGTCAGGCTGTTCGAGGTCTACCGAAGCTATTCGGACGTTATCGACTGCGTGACCACCTGGGGCGTGGCCGACGACTATACCTGGCTGGACTTTTTCGGCAGCGACGGCAGCAGACCGAAGATAAAGCAGTATCCCCTGCTCTTCGACGAGCGCCATCAGCCAAAGCCCTGCGTCGAAGAACTCATCAGGGCAGCACAATAAGAAACACTGCGCCGCAGGAAAGGCTTTCCTGCGGCATTTTTCATATCTTTCTGACGTCGCCGATCTTTCTTATCACCCGGCAGGGGTTGCCGGCAGCCAGACAGCCGGAGGGGATATCCCTTGTGACCACGCTGCCTGCGCCGATGACGCAGCCGTCCCCTATAGTCACCCCGGCGCAGATGACCACATTGCTGGCTATCCAGCAGTCGCTGCCGATGGTCACGGGACTGCCGAACTCGATATCGTAGGGCGAGCCGTCTTCACGGTGTCTCATGCGTCTGAGGACCGGGTCCATGTAATGCAGGGCGGTGGCCACCGTGCAGTTGGGTCCGAAGAACACATTGTCTCCTATGACCACCGGGCAGGTGTCAAGGACGGTGAAATTGAAATTGGCGTAAAAATTATCCCCGACCTTTGTGAACACCCCATAGTCGAACTGGACCGGCCCCTGCAAATAGCAGTCCTTTCCCCGCTGGGGCAGCAGGCTGTCAAGTATCTCACTGCGTTTTTCTTCCTCAGTCTCTAAGGTCAGATCATACTCCGCACTGAGCCGGTGCGCCCTGACTCTAAGTTCCGTCAGTTCCTTATCCGTGGGGTCATAGGGCTGACCCGACAGCATCTTTTCTTTTTCTGTCATATGAACATCTCCTTTTCAAATAAGCGATCATATCACATATTATAGCACACCCTGTCCCCTTTCGTCAATGCCCCGGGCTTTATAAAAACTGTCACTTCAACTTATAAGGCCCTATAGGCAGACTGCATTGTAAACCGTGCCGGGCAATGTTATAATACAGACACACTAAGACAAACGCATATCACCCAAGACAAAAAGGAGGAAATACTCATGAAAGACAATATCATACTATCGGGGCCGAACGGAAAGGCACCCGACACACTTCCCACCATGGTCATAAGGGAGGACTCCACAGGAGCCAGGCAGTTTTCAGTGGAATCGGCGGCCTTTGAAAACGGAGAGCTGAGCATCACCGGACCCATAAACGCCCTCATGGCCCAGAGGGTCAGCACTCTGCTGAGAATGAGGGCGGCGCAGAAAAAGCCGGTGGTACTCTACATCAATTCGCCGGGGGGCGAGGTACAGGCGGGACTTGCCATAGTGGACATGATACGAAACTATCCCTATGAGCTCCACGCCTTCTGCACAGGCCTGGCGGCGAGCATGGCGGCGGTGATCCTGGCGTCGGCTCCCAGGGGCCACAGGCATATCCTTCCCCACTCCAAGACCATGATACACGAGCCGCTTATCGCCGGAGATGTGGGAGGTTCGGCCTCGTCGATCGAAAGGACCGCCGCCTCTATCCTGGAGACCAAGTCCATCATAAACGCTCTTCTTGCCGAATACACCGGCAGGACCCGGGAGGAGATCGACAGGGCCACCGCCTTCGATAATTTCCTCAACGCAGAAAAGTCCGTAGAATTCGGGCTTTGCGACAACGTAGCAACAGGTTATGAGATGATATAAAAGGAGAGGATAACTATGTCGGAAGTAAAACTGAATATCGCACGTGCCCACTTTTCGGGAAATACCGTACTTTCAGACGGCAGTCTGGTGGGGTACGGCAGGCTCGACGGCTCGGCCAACGATCTGATGACGGTCATCGGAGCGGCCGGCAGCGGCAAGAGCCGCAGCGTGGTCATACCCAATATCCTGGCGGCGACGGGTTCCATGTACATAGCGGACATGAAAGGCTCGCTTTACAGCCAGTGCGCAGCTCATCTCAGAGCGCTGGGCATCCAGGTCCGAAGGTTCAACTTCGTCTCGCCTGGCGGGTCCATGAAATATAACCCCCTGGAGCCCGTCAGGACCACCAACGACATCTTAAAGCTCGCCCACCAGCTGGTCTATTTAGGTCCCGGCAGCGGCCGTGACTCAGACCCTTTCTGGGACCGAGCGGCGGAGATGCTGCTCTCTGCCATAATCGGATATATAGTGGAAGGGGGAAAGGAAGTTGAGCCGAGCCTGACAGGGGTCATAAGGTTCATGAGCTACATCGACCCAGACGCCATGGAGGAACACTCCACCTGTCAGGCAGAGCGGCTTTTCAAAAGCCACAAGCTCAGCTATTTCCAGAAGACGGGAAAGCAAAGCTGGGCCTATCAGCAGTTTGAGAAGTACCTGGGCCTTTCCCACAAGACCTTCAGCTGCGTGATGGCCACCCTCCACGGGATACTGGCGCCCCTGGACACAGAGGAGATCCGCTCTCGTATGGACGGCAGGAGCTTTGACATGACTGAGCCGGCCCGCAAAAAGACTGCGGTCTTCATCGAGATAAGCGACACGGACCGTTCAAAGGACGTTCTGGTAAACCTGTTTTTCAGCCAGGCCATGAACACCCTGTGCGAATACGCAGACAGTTCAGAGTCCAAAAGGCTCCCCATGCCGGTCAGGTTCATACTCGACGACTTCGGCACCTGCTGCAAGATAGACGGATTTGAGAACATGATCTCAAATATCCGCTCCAGGGGCATCTCCGCCATGCTGATGCTCCAGTCCCTGGCTCAGCTCCGGGCCGGCTACGGCGCCCACTGGGAGACTATCACCGACAACTGCGACACCACCATCTACCTGGGCGGCAGCAACCTGGAAACGGCTGACTACATCGCCCGCCTGGTGAACAAGCCCATGAGCAGGATAATCGGTATGCCCCTGAGGACCTGCTGGATCTTCCGCCGTGGGGAAAGTCCCTACTTTGCCGAGACCGTTGACCTCAGCTCCTACGACCTGTCTATGTTCAGGTTTGTTGATTCAGCCAGGACCGTTCTTCCCGAACAGAAGGACTGAACCGTCTCTTATGACAAACGCCCCCGCTTTATGCAGGGGCGTTTTTCTGTCTGTTACATCGGAGCTCTTGAGGGGTGACACACGAAATAGATGACCTGTTTTTCTGCCGCCACGCTTTTTAACAGCTCCATGGCGGTCCCGAGTCTGGCCGGGTCCAGGTCAGCAAAGGGGTCGTCAAGAATGACAAAGGGCCTTTCAGCAGTGAAAAGGGTATCTATCAGAGCCATTCTCAGGCAGATGTCTATGATGCTCTGGCTGCCGGCGCTGAAATTGCTGTGACCGACGCCCCGCTCCTCAACTCTCAGCCTGCCGCCGGTCAGCTCGCCTTTCAGCTCCCCGGCCCCCGGCCAACGGCTCACATAGGTGTTAAAAAGCTCCTGGGCCTTTCTGAGATACCTTCCTGCCAGACTGGCCCTGGCCTTCTCCAGCAGTTCCACCGTCTTGTCAAGCACGCTCTGCTCCTCCATGTCTCTCACGCTGTCTTTCATAAGCTCGCCGATCTCACGCTTTATGTACGGATATTCCCCGGACTCACGTCCTGCGTGACGGATAAGCTCCTGCTTTGCATAAAGCTCCATCATCAGCTCCTGCCGGTGCCGCTCCTGCCCTTCTATCTCTTTGGCAAGGCGCTGCGCCCGTTCTCCTGCCCTGGCCCTTCTCAGCTTTTCTGCCTCGGCACGGGCCAGCTGCCTTTCTTTTCTGAGCCTAGCAGCCTCCCGGGAAGCGCTGATGTGCTCGGCGGTCTTTCCTTCGATCTCTTCAAGGCTCCCGCCGCCAAATCTCAGCAGAAATCCCGCCAGGTCCTTTTCTGCCAGAAAAAGCCTGTTCTTCTGCCTTTTCAGCTCGCCCTCGGCGTCCTCCAGCCTTGACTTTGACACCGTCGCCTCACGAACGTCCTTTCTGACCGCCGCCAGTCTGTCTGGCACCTCCATCCCGCTGTAAAGTCCCCCAAGGACCTCAGAGCTGTCGATGAGCTCCTGTTTAAGGTCGATAGCACGCCTGTCCAGCTCCCGCAGGCGGCGTTCTCTTTCGCCGGCTCTTTCGGTGTATTCCTGATATTCACTCAGCATCTTTTCAGCCCTGGTGAACACCGACGGGGTGTTGTCGGCGGTAAGCATCAGTCCCAGTGGCTCAAAAGCATCATCAGCCTCGCTGAAAGCCTGCTGCATCTCGATATAGGCCCCTCTGGTGAGCCTGCCAAGTTCCTTCATCCTCGGGCTGCTCTCCAGTGCGAACTGCTCCTGGGTAAGGCCCGAGCTTTCCACATAGTGCTCCTGACGGCTCACTGCCGCTCTTGAATTTTCTTCCGCCGCTCTGTAGCGGTTCTCTCCGTCTCTGAGGGCGGCAATGGCCTCGTCAAAGTCCAGCCCGGCGATGTTCGGATAAAGCTTTTCGTTGGTCCTCCTCTCCCGGCCGATGTTCTCGAGAGTCTCCCTGTTTATCTTCATCCGCCTGCTTATATCCCTGAGGGCTGGCCAGGTTTTTTCCTCCGGTCCGCCTTCGCCTATATCATGCTCACGGGAAAAGTTTTTCAGCTCCGTCCTTGCGGCCTTATATCTTTCCGCCGCCCTGGCAAATCCGGCGCTGCCCTCTCTTAGCAGCTCCAGCCCCTCTCTGGGGCCAAGTCCTGAAAGCTCCGGATAAAGCCCGGCAGTGCGCTCC
Organism: Ruminococcus sp.; assembly: GCA_017478965.1. Classification (GTDB taxonomy): domain Bacteria; phylum Bacillota; class Clostridia; order Oscillospirales; family Ruminococcaceae; genus Hominimerdicola. The sequence goes on from JAFVCV010000021.1 coordinate 21,479, forward strand.
ATTTCTTCATCTATACTGCGCTGCGCCCGGTCCAGCTCCTGCTTTGCCTTTTTAAGCGTGCTCTGCCTTTTTTTAAGCTCCGCCGCCCTCTGGGAAAGCTCCCTCAGGCCCTTTAGTCCCTCCTCAGTCGGCTCCGCCCCAAAGGCTGCGAGCTTTTCGGCTAGGGCACGGCTTTTGTTTTCAGCCGCTGCCGTTTTTTCCTCCGATCGTGCTCTCAGCTCCTTTTCACTTTCTTTTGCCTTTTCCAGCTGTACCTCCAGTTCCCTTATCCTTCGGCGGTCCTCTTTGAGCTTTCCTGCTTTCAGTCTGTCCGCTGCGTTCAGGATCACCCTTGCCGCCAGGCTCCTCCTTGCGCCATCTTTACCCTCCTCAGCGCCTGAGGCAGCCCGCAGCTGCTCCAGGGCCATTTCAAGACCGGCTTTCTTTCCACTTTGTCCCTCCAGCCTTATCTCTATGTCTTTAAGCTCCCTGCGCTCCCTATCCAGGTCCCTGTGCTGCTCCTCCAGAAAAACGAGCATTTCTTCCCCCGGAAGCACCTCCGGCAGTCCCGACAGAAAGCTCCGCTCCTCCTCGCTCAGCTCCCTCTGCCCTATCTCCTCCCTCTGCATCTCAAGAGATATCTGCCGCCGGTCCAGTTCCTCCAGAACACCCACCGTCTCCCGGACCCTTTCCTGCATGAACCTGCTTTCGGCAGCGGCCTTTTCCTTTAGTGACTCGCACTGCTCCGCCAGCTGACGGTATCTATCTGCCGCCCTGTCATGACGCTGCTTTTCGTTCTCATATTCCTCCTTCAGGCGCTCGCCCTCCTGCTCGGTCCGGTCGTGCTCCTTCCTGAGCATTTTAAGGCTGGCTATTGCCGGCTCCACATATTCCGGTCTGTATTCCTCTACGTCCTGAAGCTCTCTCTTTGCGGCCCTTACCTCGCTGCAAAGCTCCTCATATTCCCTCCTGCTCTCCTGCCACCGCAGGTTTTCTTCCTGCTCCTGTCTGATCCTCTCCCGGTGGCGCTCTATGAGCTGCTGCAAATGCTCCCTGTAGCCTATCATTATCCTGAGCCTGCTCACCTGGTCCTCATCGTCCCTGGCTGCCGCCGCTATCAGCTCATAGCCCTCCGGAGCCTTTTCTCTCACGGCGGCAAGCTCCTCCCTGACGGCCTCGGTGCTTCTGAGACTGCTGTAAACGCTTTCGATATGCGAAAGCTCCTCCTGAGTCGGCAGTCTCCCGCCGAAGCGCTCCTCTGCGGCCCTGAGATCTCCTGCGAGCCTGTCCCTCAGTGCTTTCAGCTCGCCGGTCTTCTCTCTGAGGACCAGAGTGTCCCTCTTGTCGGCCCGGGCTTTTTCAAGCTCCTCCCTGCGTGGCACAGCGCCCCCAAGTTCCCCTAAGATCTCCCTGACCCTCTGATCGGCCTTATCTGCCCGTTCAGAGGTCAGCGCAAGGTCCCTCTGCGCCTGCTCACATCTGAGGTCCTCTTCTTTCAGTCCTTCAAGCTCGCCCTTTGCCTTTTCCAGCCTTTGGGCACTTTCTCCAAGGCTTTTCTCCAGCTCCGCAGCCCTTTTCAGAGCTGCCCTGCCCTCAGCCATCACACGCTCACATTTTATGCACTGGCGCTGTTTTTCTTCTATCAGCCTGCTCCTTACGCCTTCCCGCCGGGCAAGCTCCTCCTGTAAAAGTTTCAGTCTTTGCGGCTCCTTCAGACCGTCCCTCCTCGCAAGGCTCACCGCAGAGTCCACCGCACTGTAGACCCTGTCGCCCTCGCCGCTGTAGGAACGGCCGATGCTGGTATAGAACACGCTCCTGATAAAGGCCTGCGAGTCCAGCCTGAATATGCTCTCTCCCAGCCCCTCTGCGCTGATATCCTCCCGGCCGGGGCCGCTGAGAAGGGTGAGCCTTGCGCTGTCCTCTCCGGCGTTTTCCCCGAAAGCCCTGCTTATCCGATAAATACTCTCACCAAGCTCGATATCCAGGTATCCCCCGAAACCGCCGCCCTTCCAGGGAGCATAGCGCCTCCTCTCCACGTCCCCGCCCTCTGGGTCAAGGCCATAGAGCATGGCTTTTATAAAAGCGGCCTGGGTGGTCTTTCCCCAGCCGTTGTTTTCAAGGACGACGTTAAGCCCGCTCTGAAAGCTCATACTCCTGCGGTCAAGGCAGCCAAAGCCCTTTGCATATGAACCTACAAGTCTCATTCTTCCTTCACCCCCTTATCCTCCACGGCGCTCAGACCGATGTGAGCTATCCTCCTGCGAAAGCCCTCATCAAGGCTGCGGTCGCTGAACACTTCGTTTATAAAGCTGTCCCTCAGGGTAAGCTCCTCCCCGGCGCCGGTCCCGGCGGGAGCAAGGGCGGTCATGTCGGTGAAGTCCGCACAGAATACCTTCTCCTCCAGCCTTTTCTTTATTTCCTTCGGGTCTGCACAGACACCCGCAGAGACTGTCCCGCTCAGGACCACTGACAAAAAGCAGCGTCTGTCAAGTCCCTCTTCGCAGCCTATGAGCTTCTGCGTGATGCTGTCGCAGCTGTCCTCCGGCCCCGCTGTGACAAGCCTTTTCTCATGTCTGAAAAGCCTTTCCTCATTCACCGCCGCCGAGACTTTTCCGTCCTCGTCCCAGCTTATCTCCAGCAGACCCTCTGTCATCTCAGGCAGCTCCTGCCTTTCTCCCAGACCGCTCATCGCATAGGCCCTGCCATCTCTTTTTATGCAGATCTGCCTGCTTCCGGAAAAGCGCATAAAGCTGCCCTCAGGACGGCAATGGATAAAAATGTTCTCATCAAGATAAGTCTCCCCGCCGTTCTCCGTAAGAACTGTCAGCTCCTCCGGGCGGGCCGGATGGGTCCCGAACCTCAGGGCCTCGCCGCCATCAAGAAAGAAAAAGCACCTTTTCAGCCCTGCGCTTTTCACAGCGTCAAGGACCCTGTGCGTCTGCTCCTCCGGAGCAAACTCCTCCCCGATGAGCCTGCCGAAGACCGCCGCATATCCGGCGCCCTCCTGCCCTGCCCGGCCAATGGCCTCCACGAACCGCTCCTCCTTTATCCTGTGCCATTCCCTTAGCTGCATGACGCTCAGCTCCGTCCCGCATTCACCCATCAGCTCAGGGTCCGTGATAATAATCATCTTCATACCGTTCACCGCCCTCCATTCAGACTTTCACCTGATCTTATGATATCATATATCCCGCCGGATTTCAAGCCCCAGGCGGCAAAAACAAGGCCCGGACAGGTCATGCCTGTCCGGGCGGTCATCAGAGTCTCCAGGACGCTGCCTCCTGCCTGCTCTGTACAAAGCTTCGGTATATGCCCTCCTGTCCCATCAGCTCCTCATGGGTGCCCTTCTGGGAGATACGGCCCTTGTCGATGACGAAAATAGTGTCTGCGCTGCGGACCGTTTTGAGCCTGTGGGCTATCATGATGACTGTCTTCTCCTTTGTCAGGGCCTCCACTGCCTTCATAAGCTCGGCCTCGTTCTCCGGGTCAACATTTGCGGTGGCCTCGTCAAGGATTATGATGGGTGCGTCCTTCATGATGGCTCTGGCTATGGAGATCCGCTGTTTCTCTCCTCCGGAAAGGCTTGCGCCCCCCTCGCCTATCACGGTGTCATAGCCCTCGGGCAGAGACATTATGAGATCGTGGCAGCAGGCCTTCTTCGCCGCCTCTATGACCTTTTCCATAGGCGCATCCGGGTCCCCGAAGCGGATATTTTCGGCCACGGTGTTCTGGAAAAGATATACTCTCTGGAACACAAAGCTGAAATTCCTCATAAGTGCGTCCATGCTGTAGTCCCTGACGCTGCGGCCCCCTAAGGTAACTCTGCCGCTGTCAACGTCCCAGAAACGGGAGAGAAGCGAGGTCAGAGTAGTCTTGCCGCCGCCGGAAGGACCAACTATGGCGGCGCAGGTCCTTTCAGGGATAGAAAGGCTTATGCCGTTGATTATCTTCTTCTGCTCATATGCAAAGCTTATGTCTTCTGCCCCGATGTCAAAGCTCTCCGGCACTATGTCCTCGCCGCTTATATCCATCTGGGGCGTTTCAAGTATCTCATTGGCCTGTCTCACGCTTGCGTCAACGGTCCTCAGCAGGGCAGAGTACTTTCCGGCATTGTCCAGCTGGGCATAGATAAGATAGGAGCTTATTATCATGACTATGCAGGTCAGCAGGTCCATAGTGCCGCCAATATAAAAAAGCACCGACGCTAGGAGTATCAGTGTCCCCACGCCCTTCAGCCAGAAGCTCTGCAAGGTCATGAATGGTATGAGTTTTAGCTCCATGGCAGAGTTTGCGTGCTCGTTCTCGTCTATGGCGGTGTTCAGCTCCCGGCTGTGCTGACCGGTCAGGCGGAAGGCCCTGACCTCAGCTATGCCCTGGATATACTCTATGACCTTTGCCACCAGAGCCGAATCCTTCTCGAGTTTTTGCTTCGCCATTGCGGCGCTTACCTTCATCATACCGCTGTTGACAGCGAAAAACACTGCCAGTCCCCCGCAGAGTATCAGGCCGATCCTGATATCATAAAACAGTATCATCACCGTTATAACCGCCGTGGTGAGCAGTCCCGAGCATACCAGCATGACTACCCTTGTGGCCACGTTTTCCAGGTTCTGCATGGTGTTGGTGGTCACGGACATTATCCTGCCAAGGCTGTTCTCATTATAGTAGCCCATCGGAAGATAACGCAGGTGCTCGGCCAGCTTCATTCTCTTCTGGGCACAGGTCCCGTAACCGCCCTCGGTCTGGAGCATGGTCGCCTTGCTCTTCGAGATGCCGGACCCCACGATGCTGACGAGCATTATGCCAAGGCAGATAAGGCAGGTCCTTGCCTCTACCTTATCTTCTAGCAGAGCCTTCACCATGCAGGCGATAGCCGGTATTTTCAGCGCCTCGAACATAGCCTGCACAAAGCTCAGGACTATTGAGACATAGAACCGCTTTCTGTCCTCCTCGGAACAGAAACTGAAGAAGTTTTTAAGTATCCTGAACATCGTCATCACCTCCGTCTTTTGCTGAGATATGTGCAGCCCACATATCCGAATACAGCCCGCCTTTTTCAAGCAGCTCTGCGTGTGTGCCCTCTTCTTTTATAAGGCCGTTATTTACCACATAGATACGGTCGGCGTTCTTCACCGTGGAAAGCCTGTGGGCAATGACTATAAGGGTCTTGCCCTTTATCAGCCTTGCCACGCTCCTCTGTATGAGCGCCTCGTTCTCAGGGTCGGTATAGGCCGTGGCCTCGTCAAGGATAACGACATCTGCATCTTTGAGCATTGCCCTTGCTATGGATATCCTCTGTCTTTCACCGCCGGAAAGATGCCCGCCGGAGCTGCCGACTACCGTATCATAGCCCTTTTCCAGACCCATTATGAACTCGTGGCAGCCGCAGCGCTTTGCAGCCTCTTCGACCTCTGCGTCAGATGCGTCCCGGCGGCCAAGGCGGATATTCTCACGTATGCTCATATCAAAAAGGAAATTGTCCTGTGAAACATAGGCTATCCTGTCATTGTAGTCATCCATAGGTATCTCTCTTATGTCTGCTCCTCCCAGAGAGATACTGCCGCCGGTAACGTCCCACAGCCCTGCGATTAGCCTGGCTATGGTGGACTTTCCGCTGCCGGAGGGTCCTACCAGGGCGACAAATCCGCCCTCCGGGATATCAAGGCTGACGCCGTGGAGGACCTCCTTTTCGCCGTAGCCGAAGGTGACGTCCCTGACGGAGATGCTGCTGCCTGAGATCTCCTTTTCAAGCCTTTGCGGACGGATCATCTCCTCAGCGTCGATGATGCTGCGGACCTCGGTGACGATGGTGTCCATCTGCGCTATGTCGTCAGAATAGGACATTACTCCGATGAGCGGTTCGATGAGCCCCACGGTCAGTATAATGGCCGTGATCAGATCCGCCGCAGATATGGTGCCGTGCATCGCCATTATGCCGCCGATGGGCAGCACTGACAGCATGGTCGCCGGCATTATGCACATGGCGAACGTCATGTAGACATTGCACTTTCTCATCCAGTCCACGAAGCTTGCGGCACTCTCCTTAGCGGCGGCGGCAAATTTGTCGTAGCTGCTCTGGGCCTTGCCGAAGACCTTTATGACCTCTATGCCCCTGATGTATTCGGCGGTGACAGCATTAAGTTCCTTGGTGGCCCTTACGGTCCTTGCGTAGTTCTCTTCATAGCCGAACATCATCAGCGCATAGCAGACCAGGCCTAGAGGCACGGTGATGAGCGACGCCAGACCCAGCTTCCAGTTGACCGCAAAAACGCAGATCAGCACTATGACCGGCGCACCGATGCCGGTGGTGAACTCCGGCAGGATATGGGCAAGCGTTGTCTCGATGCTGTCTATCCTTTCAACAACAGTGCTCTTGAGCGAACCCGAGGGCTGGCTGATAACGGCGCCAAGGGGCATTTTAGCCAGCTTATCCAGAGCCTTTTTTCTGATGACTGCAAGTGTGTGGAAGGTGGCGAGATGAGAATTCGCCGTGGAAAGTGCGTGAAAAAGGGAATGGCCCACCCAAAGCAGCACTATCCACAAACTGTAGAGTGCGAAGGTCCCCTTGTCCCTGCTGCCCTCCAGCAGCTCGTTCACTATCTTCGCCACAAAATAATACGGCGCTATGCCGCATAGCATACTCAGCGCCGCCAGCACGACGCTTATGATGAACCTGCCCCTGCGCTCCCCCGACTGGCTAAGCAGCCACCTAAAGGAGCCATGTTTGTCTTTTCCCATTGTCAATTACCCTGCTTTCTTCTGTATTCCTGCGGCGATACTCCCATCACGTCCCTGAAAGCCGCCGAGAATTTCGACGCATTTTCATAGCCTGCCTCCGCCGCTATGTCGGATATCTTCATCTTATCCCCGCAAAGGAGCATTTGAGCCGCCATTTTCATTCGATAGACCTTCATGTACTGATAGACCGGACTGCCGTAGACCGCCCTGAATACCTTTCTCAGGGTCCCCGGCGGCATACCGAACCGCCTGGACAGCTCCTCTACAGTGTAGCTGTGAGAAAGGTCCCCGGTGAGGAAGGTATGTATCTGCCTGACCCTGTCAGTCTGGGCCGCCGGGAAATACTGACGTTCCTCCCTGAGACTGGAAGGCTCCATATTGCCCAGCACCAGCAGCAGCTCTGCGGTCTTCACCTTGAAATAGTCCTCCCTTATCTCCCTGGGGACCTGGTAAAGCTGGCTGAATAAAAGGTCCAGTGTCCTGTCCTCCCTTAGAAGGAACTCCTTATCATCCGGACAGAATTTAGCGGCCAGCGCCCCGAGGTCGATGCTCAGAGACGGGAACTCTCTTTGCAGCGACTTCTCAGCCAGCCCCCGCAAAAAGCCTATAGTCACGCCGTGATAATGGCAAAGCGGCATATGGACCTTCCCCTCATGGTGGACTCTGGTATCTATCCTCAGGTCCCCGGGCTCCATAAAATACCTTCCGCCCAGCTTGTTCTCATGCTCTATGCGGCCCTCTCTGCAATGGTCGATGCAGAGGACCGTCCCGGCGTTCTGGTACTGAGAATCGCAGCTTTTCAGATGAAAGTCATTGTACATCAGATAGACTCCATCAAAGACCCTGTGCATCGTCATATATCCCTCGCCGGTGCTGTCCTCCAGTCTGAGTACCCGGCAGTTCCCCTCAGAGGCTACCTCATGGACGTTTTCTCCGAAACCTGTGCTGTCCAGCAGCTCGAAAAGCTCACCGGTCAATCCGTTTTCCTCCCTTCCCTTTATTTTTTCAAAAAGTTAGTTAAACCTAACTTATCGGTACAGACCTTGTTTTTCACGGACTACGGACATATTATATCACATCGTTTTCCTGTTTTCAACTCTGTTTTGTCCTCTATGCTCCATTCTGTCTGAAGAATTATCAACTTTTTTACCGCATCGAAATCGTTTTCTTCAAAATTTACAAAAACCTTTACAGTGCGATTGACTTTTTTGTCAGAATATGATATTATATGTATATAGCGTAGCATGGCTGCCGGTCAGGCAGCGTTTATCTTGGGGGCAAGGGGTCCTGCGGTGTGAGGTATTATATCTTCGGCTGCACAGATGCGGGCAGCGGACGAGAATTCAATAAAGAAACGGTGCTCATCGGCGGCAGGGTCTTTAACGAAGGCTCCGGAGAGCTGGCCTGCGAGGCGCCGTTCTCTGCGGCTTTCTCCAGGGGCGAAGGCTCGGCGGAGGAACTGAAAAAGATCGCCGCCGGCGGTGAAGGGTCCGCAGCGGCTGTCATAAGAGTGGATGAGGACGGCACCGGCACTGTTTCAAACAGCGGCGCTGCCCTTTACAGATATGTTAACGGCCGGGCAGAGCTTATCAGGGGCGACTTCGCCATAGATGGGGAACTTGGGGCCGAGCCTGATGATATGCTTATCGTTTCTGACGGGTATTTTGCTGATTATGTTTCCATAAAGGACATCGAGAGGGCCATGGGACTGGACCTGCCCATATCGGAAAAGCTCAACGCACTGTCAAGGGTGGCCGCAATAAACGGATGCAGGGAGGACCTGACGGTACTGGGTGTAAAGCCCTTTCTTGACGACGAGGAGCTGGAAGCTCTGACAGCATACAGCATCATGGAGCAGAGGGTGAACGTCAGCGATATGCTGAAAGAGAGCGACCCGCTGAGCGATATCCTTGACATCGACGTGCAGGAGATAATAGGAAAGAAGAAAAAGCCGGAGCCGGTGAAAAAAGCCGTTCCGGAGAAGATAGACAGCATGGAGCTGGAGTTCCACGACCTTTTCATGCAGGCTCAGGCCTCGCTGTCAAAGCTGGAAAATCTTTTTAAGGATAAAAAATGAACCGTCCTGTTTTCTATGAAAGCGGGACGTTATTTTGAGGTGGGAAAAATGAAGATAAAGGGACTGATCTTTGATATGGACGGGCTGATGGTGGACACCGAGAAGCTCCTTTGCAGATTCTGGCAGGAGGCGGCAGCCTTTTACGGCTGGAGGATGGAGAAGGAGCACGTCCTTGGCATACGTTCCCTGGCGGGGAAATATGCGGCCCCGAAATTGCAGGCTCAGATCTGCCCGGAATTTGATTACGTGAAGGTCAGGCTAAAGCGCATAGAGCTTATGAACGCCTATATCGCTGAACACGGTATAGAGAAAAAGCCGGGCCTTGATGAGCTTATCGCCTACGGAAAGGATAAGGGCCTTCGGTTAGCCGTCGCCACCGCCACGGACGATAAGCGCACAGAGATGTATCTGAAAAGCGTTGGGGTCTACGATAAGTTTGACAGGGTGATCTGCGGCAATATGGTAAAATGCTCAAAGCCTGACCCGGATATCTACCTGCGGGCCTCGGCGGCACTTGAACTTCCGGGTGAGGAATGTATCGCCCTGGAGGACAGCCCAAACGGCATAAAGTCCGCAAAGGCTGCGGGCTGTGTGCCTGTGTTCGTGCCGGACCTCTCCGGCCCGGACCCGGAAACTGAAAGGCTGATGTTCGCCTGCTGTTCCACCCTCGCAGACGTCATCGAAGTCATAGAGAAGATAAACAGCTGAAATAACGGCGGTCCCGCAAAGTGCAGGACCGCCGTTACTGTGTGTAAATTATTGTACTCTTACCAGCATTCAGACGCTTATGTCGCCCTCGAACACCGTAACAGCATCGCCGGTGAGGTAAACTGCCTCATCGGTGTATTTTATCTTCAATGTGCCGCCCTTCAGTATGACGGTCACTTCCTCGTCCTTGGGGCAGAACCCGTTCAGCGCCGCAGCCACTACCGCAGCGCAGGCACCGGTGCCGCAGGCGAAGGTCTCGCCGGAGCCTCTCTCCCACACTCTCATTTTCAGGGTGTGGCTGTCTATGACCTTTATGAACTCTGTGTTGACCCTCTCCGGGAAGATGGGGTCATGCTCGAACTTTGGCCCTACCTTCTCGATCTCCATGGAGTCAACATTGTTCATGAACACCACGCAGTGAGGATTGCCCATGGAAACGCAGGTCACTCTGTATTCGCCCTCAAGGCCGCTGATATTCACCGGCCTATCAACTACCATGCCATTCTCGTCAGGCTCCAGTGCGGTAGGGATAAGCTCAGGCTCCAGGATCGCCCTTCCCATATCCACCGTCGCCCCGTTGACCTCGCCGTAATGGCGGCTGAGACTTACCTTGATGATGCCGGAAAGAGTCTCTATGGTCATCCTGTCCCTGTCAACAAGTCCGTTGTCCCTCATGAACTTCGCCACGCACCTTATGCCGTTGCCGCACATCTTTCCCTCTGAGCCGTCAAGATTGAACATCCTCATCTTGCCGTCGGCTATCTTCGAGCGGCAGACCAGTATTACGCCGTCGCCGCCTATACCGAAATGCCTGTCTGAAAGATTGAGCGCAAAGCCCTCAGGATTGTCTACCATGCGGTCAAAGCAGTTAAAGTAAACATAGTCGTTTCCGCAGCCGTGCATCTTGGTGAAGTGGAGCTTGACCTTTTCACGGCGCATATTGTTGATATCCACTATCTCAGTATTGGACTCGTTGTACTTGCTCCTTATGGACGCAGCGATGGCATTGGCGGTGTCGATGGAGGTAAGACAGGGAATGTTCCATTCTACGGTCTTTCGCCTTATCTTCACCGAGTCCCTGGAGGGTATCCTTCCCTTGGAAGAGGTGGAGATAACATAGGAGATCTTCCCGCTCTCGATAAGGGTCAGTGTGTTGTCGTCGCTCTCGTGTATCTTCTTCACAGGCTGGGCCTCGATGCCGTGATCGTGGAGCACCGCAGCAGTACCCTCGGTGGCATATATCTTAAATCCCAGGTCAGCAAAGAGCTTGGCGGTCTGGGGTATCTCCTTCTTGTCCGAATCCCTTACGGTGATGAACACGCCGCCCTTCTGCTCCAGCTTGTAGCCGGCGGCCGTCAGTCCCTTATAAAGAGACTCCTCCAGAGAACTGGACACAGCCAGCACCTCGCCTGTGGACTTCATCTCAGGCCCCAGGTGATTGTCAACGCCTATGAGCTTTTCAAAGCTGAACACCGGCACCTTCACCGCAACATAAGGAGAATTCGGGTGCAGCCCGACGCCGTAGCCCATATCCCTCAGTTTTTCGCCCAGCATGGCCTTTGTGGCAAGGTCCACCATGGGAACGCCTGTGACTTTGGAGATATACGGTATGGTCCTGGAGGATCTGGGGTTCACCTCTATGACATAAAGCTCGTCCTCATATATAAGGTACTGTATATTAACCAGGCCCTTGGTCTTCAGAGAGACTGCCAGTCTCTTCGAGCAGTCCACCACCTTGTCTATGAGCCTGTCGGAAACGTTCCATGCCGGATAAACTGCGATAGAGTCGCCGGAATGGATACCGGTCCTTTCGATGTGCTCCATTATGCCGGGGATAAGTATCTCCTCCCCGTCGCAGATAGCGTCTATCTCCAGCTCGATGCCCATGAGATACTTGTCTATGAGCACGGGGTTCTCGATGCCCTGGTCAAGTATTATAGCCATGTATTCCCTGATATCCGCATCGTTGAAGGCGATTATCATATTCTGTCCGCCCAGCACATAGGAGGGTCTCATAAGAACAGGATAGCCTATCCTGTTGGCTATCGTGAGAGCCTCTTCGCAGGTCATGACCGTAAAGCCCTCGGGGCGCTTGATATGCAGCTCCTCCAGCAGCTCGTCGAACCTTTCCCTGTCCTCCGCAGCGTCGATGGAATCCGGAGGTGTGCCAAGTATGTTCACCCCGTTGCTGCTGAGGAATTTAGTGAGCTTTATAGCAGTCTGTCCGCCAAAGGCCACCACTACCCCCACAGGCTTTTCCACCCTGATGATGTTCATGACGTCCTCATTGGTAAGGGGTTCAAAATAAAGCCTGTCGGCGGTGTCGAAGTCGGTGGAGACAGTCTCGGGGTTGTTGTTTACGATGACAACATCGAACCCATGCTCCTTCAGCGCCCAGACACAGTGAACCGAGGCATAGTCGAATTCGATGCCCTGCCCTATCCTGATAGGACCTGAGCCGAACACTATCACAGTGCCCTTGCTGCTTTTTTTATCAAGGCTGTCTATGAACTCCTCCGCCTCGTCCTCTTCATCGTAGGTCGAGTAGAAATACGGCGTGTTTGCCGCAAATTCCGCCGCACAGGTATCCACCATCTTGAACACTGCCTTCGCAGGCTCTGCTATCTTTTCACCGCTGAGCCTTTCGATGACCTTGTCCGGATAGCCCAGCTGTTTGGCTTTAAGATAAGTCTCACGGGATATCTGTCCCTTTGCAAGCTCCTTCTCCGTGGCGATAAGGTTTCTGAGCTTGCCTAAGAACCATTCATCTATCATGGTGATCCGGTGGATTTCCTCCACGCTGACCCCTCTGCGAAGAGCTTCGTATACCACGAACAGCCTTTCGTCGCTGGTCTCCCGGAGCTTTGCTCTTATCTCCTCATCGCTCAGCTGCTCCAGCTTGGGAGAGATCAGGCAGTCGTGTCCTATCTCTGCGCCCCTTACAGCTTTCATTATGGCCTGCTCAAAGGTGGTGCCGATAGCCATGACCTCGCCGGTGGCCTTCATCTGGGTCCCAAGCTCTCTCTTTGCATAAACGAACTTGTCAAAGGGCCACTTCGGCAGCTTTACCACCACGTAGTCCAGGGCCGGTTCAAAGCAGGCGTAGGTCTTGCCGGTGACGGCATTCTTTATCTCGTCAAGAGTATAGCCTATGGCTATCTGAGCGGCCACCTTGGCTATGGGATATCCCGTAGCCTTTGAGGCCAGAGCCGACGAGCGTGATACTCTTGGGTTTACTTCGATGACCGCATACTCGAAAGTTTCCGGATCCAGTGCGAACTGACAGTTACAGCCGCCCTCAACTTTCAGGGTGTCGATTATTTTAAGAGCCGCCGAACGCAGCATCTGATATTCCTTATCCGCCAGTGTGACTGCCGGGGCGATGACGATAGAGTCGCCGGTATGTACTCCCACCGGGTCAAAGTTCTCCATTGAGCAGACTGTGATGACGTTGCCCTTTGAGTCACGCATGACCTCGAACTCTATCTCCTTCCACCCGGCTATGCACTTCTCCACCAGCACCTGTGTGATGGGAGAGAGATAAAGGCCGTTTCGGGTGATCTCGATAAGCTCCTCCTCGTTGTGGACGATACCGCCGCCGGTCCCGCCGAGGGTGAAGGCGGGCCTTATGATGAGCGGGTAGCCTATGCCCTCGCTCCTGGCAAACTCCACAGCGTCCTCGACGGTATTTACCACCTTAGAGGGTATACAAGGCTGACCTATGGACTCCATGGTGTCCTTGAACAGCTGCCTGTCCTCGGCCTTGTCTATGGTCTCCGGGTCTGCCCCCAGGAGCTTTACATTGTACTTTTCCAGGAAACCTTCCTTTGCCAGCTGCATGGAAAGGGTCAGTCCAGTCTGTCCTCCCAGTGTGGAAAGCAGGCTGTCAGGCCTTTCCTTGATGATGACCCTCTTGACCGTTTCAAGTGTCAGAGGCTCTATATATATCTTATCCGCCATGGCGTTGTCAGTCATGATGGTGGCGGGGTTGGAATTAATGAGTATGACCTCCAGCCCCTGCTGTTTCAGCGCCCGGCAGGCCTGGGTGCCTGCGTAGTCGAATTCCGCAGCCTGTCCGATGACAATAGGCCCGGAGCCTATGACAAGCACACGCTGTATATCTTTGTTCAAAGGCATAGTCAGTCCTCCTTCGACCTGTTAAGGTCTATCATCTCTATAAATTCGTCGAACAGATACCCGGTGTCCAGAGGTCCTGCGCAGGCCTCCGGGTGGAACTGCACCGAGAAGGCCGGTTCGTCAAGATACCTAATTCCCTCGCAGGTGCCGTCGTTGGCATTTATAAAGCTCTCCTCCGCATTTTCCGGAAGGGTGCTGCTCACCACCGCATAGCCGTGGTTCTGTGAGGTTATATAAACTCTCCCCGTGGCAAGGTCCTTGCAGGGCTGGTTGGCGCCTCTGTGACCGTATTTGAGCTTTTCGGTCTTCGCCCCGTGGGCAAGGGCCAGCAGCTGGTGTCCGAGACATATGCCGAAGGTGGGTATCCTCAGGCCGGAAAGCTTTCTCAGCTCTTCTATTATCCCGGTGTTCTCCGCCGGGTCGCCGGGACCGTTTGAAAGCATTATGCCGTCTGGGGCAAGCTCCTTTATCCTTTCGGCAGAAGTGCCTGCCGGCACGACTCTTACCCTGCACCCTCTTTTAACAAGGCTGCGGCAGATATTGGCCTTTGCCCCGAAGTCGTAAAGCACCACGTCTCTGAGTACCTTTCCCTCAGGCTCGAAGACCTGCTCCTGTCCGCAGGTGGTTTTCTCCACCGCCTTGATTATCCTGTAGTCCTTTATATCCTCCGGCACCACGCCGCTGTAGTCAGCTGCTATCTTACCGTTCATGACGCCGTGCTCCCTGACTATCCTGGTGAGCCTTCTGGTATCTATGCCGTAAAGTCCCACAATGCCGTTTTTACGCAAAAAAATGTCAAGATCACCCTGGCAGCGGAAGTTGCTGGGCTCTTGACACCATTGTCTTACGATATAACCTTTTACATGAGGACAGCTGCTCTCGAAGTCCTCCGGGATAACGCCGTAATTTCCGATCAGCGGAAAGGTCTGCACCACGATCTGTCCGTAATAGCTGGGGTCCGTCAGCGTTTCCAGATAGCCTGTCATGGCAGTAGTGAAAACGATCTCGCCCAGAGCGCCGTCACCGCTGATCTCAGCGCCGAAACTCTTCCCCTCGAAAACCGTGCCGTTTTCAAGTACAAGATAAGCCTTGCTCACTATACTTCCTCCTTTAACCAAATTTTCGCATATTATTATAGCATACTCGGCCCGGTTTGTAAATACCACTTAACACAAATTTTACTTTTTTCATAAAGACAAAAATTGTTATATTTTCCCGCCTGGAACAAAACAGAGCGGACAGCCTGACAGGCCGCCCGCTCCGGGTAAGATCTATAGTTCTTATTCGGTCCTCAGTGCGATGACCGGGTCCTTCTTTGCCGCTACCCTTGACGGGAACAGACCGGCAACAAGTGTCAGCAGGACGCTTATAACTATAAGTATCAGCGCCGCCGCTACCGGTATCTGCGCCCTCATAGGCACATCGGTCAGATGGGCTATGATAGCGTTTATCGGTATGGTCAGCAGATAAGACAGCCCTATGCCGATAACTCCGGCTACCAGGCCCACGATGACAGTCTCCGCATTGAACACTCTGGAGATATCCCGCTTTGATGCGCCGATACTCCTGAGAATGCCTATCTCCTTGGTCCTTTCCAGAACAGAGATATAGGTTATTATGCCTATCATGATGGAAGATACCACCAGGGAGATAGCCACGAAGGCTATGAGCACATAGCTTATAGCGTCGATGATAGAGGTCACGGAGGACATCATCAGTCCCATATAGTCCGTATACTCTATGACGTCATTATCCTCAGCCCTGTCGTTATATCCGTCGATGATCTCTATTATCTTCTCCTTGGCCGCAAAGTCCTTGGGGTAGATATTTATGTAACTGGGATCTTCCACCGTGGCATAGCCCAGCCTTGTCAGATTGGCCTCATAGCTGGAGGTCGAATACTTGCCGCTGTTGGCAAGGGTCTCCTGGGTGCTGTCATTGGCCTCGGTCATCATCTGCATCATGAGCTGTATCTGCTCGTCGGTAAGAGATGCGATGTACTTCTTCTGAGTCTCGGTGAGGCCGTTCATCATACCGCCGTTCATCAGCGAACCCATGTCAAGTCCGCCCATAGCGTCCATTCCCATATCGGTCAGGTCCCCGAAGTTCTCCGTGCCGCCTGCGTCCATAAGTCCAGCCAGCTCTTCATCGCTCAGTCCCTCGCCGCCGTACACAGAGGCGTATCGCTCCATGAGAGCCGCAGCCTCCTCATCGGTCATGCCCTCAGGGGTCTGACCGTTCATAAGGGCCTGTATCTGCTCCGGATCAAGCTCTTCCTGCTGACCCTCAGCGCCCTGTGACTGAACATAGGCATCGTACTGCGCCTTCAGCTGCTCATACTCCTCGTCGGAAAGCATCGCTCTGACATCCTCCGGCAGCTCGCCGCCGTTGTCCATCATAAGTTTCAGCATAGAGAAGGCCTGCTCGTCTTCACCGGCTCCGGCGTTCATATGGTCAAGCTCTGCCGTCACCTCTGCGTCAGTGACCTTCTCGTCCTCTGCGGCGCTCTTGAATCTCAGCCCCGTGAAAACGTCTATATCCGGCTTATCCAGCTGCTCTCTGATTATCTCGCTCTCGTCCACCTTGCCAAGGAGGTATTCCATCAGCTCGTGCCTGTAGGATATGCCCCCCTGGATAGAAGTAGCCGCAGCGTCCTCGTTGGGCCTCAGGATACCCACGACCTTGATCTCCAGACCGTTGTTGACCACATCGGTCATGTAGTCTATATCCTCCCGCATATCGTTCCACACGCCGTCGGTCTTCTTATAGAGATCAGTGGTCGGCACCAGCCTGAACCTCAGGTCCATCAGCTCGTCGTAGGAATAGGTATGCTGCTCACTGGTGAGCTTTATCTCCTCGCCGGAAATTGCCCTTCTCACGATCCCGTTGAGTTCCGAAGGATCAAGTATACCGAGAGAATAGAGTATATAATCGTTTATCTCATTGTGCTTATCGACGATGAGCACGACCTCGTCCATCTTCTCAGGCATATGCCCGGCCAGAATGTCATACTGGGAACTTATCAGATCCTCATTGTCCAGCATCTCCGTCCATACGTCCATGCTGCCGAAGCTGCCCATAGACATACCCATCATCTGAGTGTCGCTGATGTATCCCATGTCCAGCAGCACCTGAGAAGGATTGACCTGATACACGCCCTCGGAGGTATCGGCCTTGAAAATATTCAGCGTGGTGGAATAGCCGTACTTTATGTCGCTGACATACTTGCCTATCTCCTCATCACTGTCCAGGAAGGACTTGAACTTCTCCAGATTATTGACCTTAGTCTCCTGCATCAGAGTGTTTATCATCTCGCTCATCTGGTTCTGGGAATAGACCTTGTCCATATCATGGTCGTGGGACTTTTCCCGGTTCTCGGCCATGGTGTTCATTATCTCACCGATGCTGGCCGTAGTGGACTCTATCTGCAAAGGATAGGTCGAAAGAGTGTCGCTCTGCACCTGGTCGATATAGATCTGGACTCCGTTGGAGATGGAAAGGATGAGCGCTATGCCGATTATGCCTATGGAGCCTGCAAAGCTGGTCAGCAGGGTCCTGGCCTTCTTTGTCAGCAGATTGTTGCGGCTTAGCCCCAAGGCAGTGGGAAAGCTCATGGAGGTCTTGAGTTTTTTTCGCTCCTTCTTGGTGAGAGTCTCGCTCTTCTCCTCCTTGCCCTCCTTCTCCTCCTCCGTCAGCGGTCTGCTGTCGTCCACCACCTTGCCGTCAAGGAGCCTGATTATCCTGGAAGAATACTTCTCCGCAAGCTCAGGGTTGTGAGTGACCATTATTATTAGCTTATCCTTTGATATGCTCTTTAAAAGGTCCATTATCTGCACGCTGGTCTGTGTGTCAAGTGCGCCCGTAGGCTCGTCGGCCAGCAGTATGTCCGGGTCGTTGACCAAAGCCCTGGCTATGGCCACTCTCTGCATCTGACCGCCGGACATCTGGTTTGGCTTTTTATTCAGCTGGTCCCCTAAGCCCACCTGTTTGAGGACCTCTATTGCCCTGCTGCGCCTTTCGCTTTTTGAAACGCCCGACAGCGTCAGCGCCAGCTCCACATTCGACAGCACCGTCTGATGCGGTATCAGATTATAGCTCTGAAAAACAAAGCCAATGGAATGGTTGCGGTAGCTGTCCCAGTCAGAGTCCCTGAAATCCTTCGTGGACTTTCCGTTGATGTTCAGGTCCCCGTCAGAGTACCTGTCAAGGCCGCCGATGATGTTCAGAAGCGTGGTCTTTCCGCAGCCGGAGGGTCCTAATACTGAAACGAACTCGTTCTCTCTGAAATCTATGCTGACCCCCTTCAGGGCCTGGACCTTCTGGTCACCTACCTCATAATCCTTCTTTATATCCTTCAGACTGAGCATAACATTCCCCTTTTCCTCTAAAGTTCAGTTAAACTAACTTGAAATATATGTAAATTAACTAACCCTGTTATTATAATATTTAATTATGAACATTACTGATATATTTAATGAATTATCAATAAATTGCGCACATTTAATAGATCGGCACATCAAAATCCTTGATTTTTTCAAAAAGTATATCGTCCTCCGACGGTATGTCCTCCGCAAGCTCTATCTCGCTGCGGATCGAGAGCATCTCCTTGTCAGTATCGGAGATCACGTCTGCGCAGTTTTTCAGCCTTTTCACGATCTCATCCTGGTTGCCTATGACCTGCTTGTATTTCAGCTGATGCTCCAGGCTTGCCCAGAAGTCCATGGCGATGGTCCTTATCTGCACCTCTACCCTCATGTCCCGCCGCTCCTCTGCGAAGAACACCGGCACACTGACTATCAGATGCAGGCTCCTGTAGCCGTTGGGCTTTGGCTCTGCGATATAGTCCTTGCGCTTTATGAGGGTGATGTCGTCCTGCTTTATAAGCGCATCTGCGATGGAATAGATATCGTCTATATAAGCGCAGATGACCCTTACCCCCGCCACATCGCTGATATTGTTCTCGATATTCTCAGCGCTGAGGGCCAGGCCCTTCTTTGCAAGCTTCTCCGCAATGCTGGAGGTCCTTTTCAGCCGGGTGCTGATAAACTCTATGGGGTTTCTGCGGTACCGAACGTTGAACTCAGTATTGAGCACATCGAACTTGGTCTTTACCTCCTTGATGGCGCAGGTATACATCATCATCAGCTCCCTGTACTCCACCATTGAGCCGATGATCCTCTTGGTGTGGTCGTATACCAGCTGCACCTCGCTGCTTGTAAGCGCCGGCAGTCTCAGGTCCGGCACATCGTGAAAAACGTCTCCGAATACCAGGCTGAATTCTTCCTGCCCGTTCTCTCTTCTCTCCTCGTCACTCATAAACGATCTCTCCTCTCCCTGGAATATCCCCTCTGAAGGGCATTACACAGAGTGATTATAAAATATTACTTTGTGCGCTGTTTGTGAAAATTGTGTATTTACACTGAAAATAGCTGAAAAAGTTTCCCCATCTCCTTGACGGCGGGGAAAAATTGGAGTAAAATAATGGTATCTCTAAAGACCATTGGAGCCGCAGGCTCAGACAGGGTGAACGCTATGACTTTAGCTTTGAAAAACAACAGCCATAAGATATACGACGGGGCCATGGGCGCCCTGGCCGTCATAAACGCAGTGCTTATACTCATCGACGCCGCCAAGGGTCTCGGTCCCCACGAGAGGATAGTATATCTTATCTGCTATGCAGTCTTCGCCGCAGACCTCTGCATAAGGGCCGGCAGGGCGGAGGATCTAAAAAAATTCTTCCGCCGCAATTACTGGGACCTTATCGCTGTACTGCCCATCCATGGGATAATGCCAGGCTTTTCTCCACGGACGGAGCTTGTCCTGAGGATGCTGAACCTGGTGAGGATAGCCGCTCTGCTGGCCAGGCCGCTGAGAAAGGCCCGGCGGTTTTATAATACCAACGGTTTCAAATATGTGGTGATGGCCTCCGTGACCACCATCGTCACCGGCGGGGTGCTTATCCACTATGCCGAGGGCATGGAGCTTGACGACGGCATATGGTGGGCCTTCGTCACCGCCACTACCGTAGGCTACGGTGATATCTCCCCCGGGACGGTATACGGACGGCTCATAGCCATGTTCCTCATGCTGGTGGGCATAGGCCTTATCGGCTCCCTCACCAGTACTCTCACCTCTTTTTTCCTGCACCGGGGCACTAAGAGCGCCAGGGGTTCCATGCTGGAAACGGTGAAGGAAAAACTGGAGGATTTTGACAGCCTTTCCGAGGAGGACGTGGAGGATATCTGCAATATGCTTATGGCCATGAAAACTCACAGCTGCGATAAAGGAGGCAGGAAACAGAAATGAAAAAGCTCGCTATCCTGATAATGACCGTTCTCACTGCGGTCTTCATGCTCTCTTCCTGCGCCGAAAATGAGCAGCCGCCTCAGAAGATAAGGACCCAGGTCAGCGAGGACCTGATCGTCTACAGTTTCAGCTTAGGCAAGGCAGACGCACATCTTATATACAATTCCCAGTTCGCCGTCCTCATCGACTGCGGTGAAAAAGGTCAGGGCAAGGAGATACTGGACTACATGGAAGAAAATGACATTCCCTCTCTTGACTATCTTATCATCACCCATTTTGACAAGGACCATGTTGGGGGCGCTGCAAAGATCCTCAAAGCCGGCGTGGTGAAAAACGTTCTTTGCAGTAACTACCCGAAGGAAAGCGAGGAGTACAGTTCCTACCGTGAACAGCTCTCAAAGCAGGGTCTTGAGGCAGTGACGGTCAGGGAGTCTTACCGGTTCTCCCTGGGCGGAGCCGAATTCATGGCGGACCCGCCCAGGGCAGCCGAATATCCCACGGACCCGAGCAATAATTCCTCCCTCATCGTCAGCCTTTTCTACGGCGAAAATGCCCTGCTTTTTGCCGGGGACGCAGAGGACCTGAGGTTAGCGGAATTCACCGCAGCCAACGAATTTGACTATGATTATCTGAAAGTTCCCTACCACGGTCATTTTCAGGAAAGGCTCAGAGAGTTCCTGCCGGACGTCAGAGCCGAGTCGGCAGTCATCACCTCCTCCGATAAGGAGCCTGAGGACAGCCGGACCGTAGAGCTTTTAGAAAACAGCGGCGCCGAAGTGTTCCTCACCAGGACGGCTGCGGTCAGGGCAGTATGTGACGGCAGGACCGTAAAGGTCAGCTATGACGTCCCCCAAGGGTCTTAGAGCCTGCGCTCAAATTTAACATTTAGGTAATAAGTATGCCCCCTGAGCCGTATTGACAAAAGCCAGGGGGTATGTTAAAATGATCATATAAAGTATTATTGTAGGGGGCTTTGAGATGACTCTGGAGGAATTCCGTACTCACAGACAGCAGACCATCAATTTCTACGGACAGATCTCCGCTGCGGACGACCATTTCGTCTGCCTTCTGCCTAACGGCGTGTGCTATGCCGTGGGTGCCAACGGCAGCAGACAGTGCGAAGTGAGCAAATGGAAGGAGCTCAAACAGATCTTTGCCGGCACAGAGGTCACTGTGGGGCTGAGCGGCGATAAGACCCTTTTTTCTACCGACAGGGAGATCGAGCTGAAAAGCGCAGTTTTAAAGGGCATAACCATGGCCACCTGCCTTACCGCAACGGCTCATGACTGCGCCGTGGTCAATGACGACGGAAGGATAACGGTGCTGAAGCTCCCCGACGGCGAAAGCGATCCCGGTCAGGGTTATCCGATGACATCAAATATAGAAACGGTCTCTCGGTGGGATAACGTTATCTCTATAGCCTGCGGCAAGGGGCATATTGCGGCCCTGAGGACGGACGGTACGGTCCTTGCCGCCGGAGACGGCGCCTTGGGACAGACTGATGTGTCCGGTTGGAAGAACGTGGTGCAGATAACCGCATCGGATAATTTCACCGCCGGCCTGACCGAAAGCGGCCATGTGCTCGTCACAGGCACAGGCAGCCCGGAATGGAAGAGCCTTTCCGAGAAGACCGCCGCCTGGAGGGACATCATATATATCGACGCCTCCTCCACCCACCTTGTGGCCCTGACTCAGGGCGGCACGGTGCTCGACACCTCTGATTTCAGGTATATGAGCAGCTGGAAGAGCATGGTGATGGTGGCTGCCGGAAAGGGCTATACCCTTGGCCTTCACACCTCCGGCAAGACCTACTACTCCGGTCAGCTGCCGGGAAAGGTGCCTATCAGGTACAAAAAGTCCTATGTGAATTTCGAGAAGATAATGAACTGAAAAAACGGCTGCTGCAAACGCAACAGCCGTTTTTTTCATCTCTCCCTCCGCTCCATGAGGCAGACCGTTTCTATGCCCATGGTATGGGGGAACATATCCACCGGCTGCAGATACACCGCCCGGTAGCCCTGACGGGCGAAAAGCCTGATGTCCCTTTCAAGGCTCTCTATCTTGCAGGAAATGTAAACTATCCTGTCCGGACCGCATATCCCGGCGCTCTTGATGAACTCCGGCGAAGCCCCTGCCCGGGGCGGATCCAGTATAAGCACATCGAAACGGCTGCCCTCCTGTGCCTGCTGCCGCATGAACTCCCCCGCATCTGCACAGCAGAAACGGACGTTTTCAAGGCCGTTGAGCTTAGCGTTGGCCACAGCGTCCCGGCAGGCCGATGGATCAAGCTCGACGCCCTCCACCTTCGCACCTCTCTTTGCACAGATGATGCCTATGGTGCCGGTGCCGCAGTAAGCGTCCAGGACCCTGATACCCTGACCTATCCCCGCCGCACTGAGGGCTGTCTCGTAGAGTTTCCCCGTCATCTTCGGGTTCACCTGATAGAAGGACTGAGGCGATATCCTGAACCGGCAGCCGCAGAGCAGGTCCTCGATAAAGCCAGGGCCGTGCATAACGATATCCCTGTCCCCAAGAGTCAGCGGCATGGGGTCCCTGCAAACGTTCTGCACTATGGTGGTCAGCTCAGGATGCTTTTCCGTCATGGCCCTAATAAAATTCTTCTTCGCCGGGAACATGGCACCCGGCGTGACCATTACCAGCATGACCTGCCCGGTGGAGGGCGAGGTCCTGATGAGGGTGTGCCGCAGTATCCCCTGACCGGTCCTGTTGTCGTAGGGAGCTATCTTCAGCGGTCTCATGAGCTTTCGTATGTCTGCCACGATGGCCTGAGCCCGCCTGTCCTCCAGCATACAGTCCTCCACCGCCGTCAGTTTCTGACCTGAGGACTGATAGACCCCGGAAATTATCCTTCCCGAGCGGTCGGTGCCGTAAACGTTCTGCACCTTGCAGCGATAGTTGTATGGGTCATCCATGGTCAGCATGGGTCTGACCTTCGTGAATTTCGACAGCATACGTTCTGCCTTGGCCTGCTTGCGCTCCACCTGCTGTTCATAGCTCTCCGACAGCTGACAGCCCCCGCAGCGCTTGAAGGCCCTGCATACCCGCTGTCCTCCCGGCCGGACTGCCGTTTTTTTCCTGTTCATCATCATACCCCGCTTTTCGTTCATCTTCTGCTATTTTACCATAAACCCGCTCTTCTGTCAATCATTGGCGTCTAGGCTGCGATTGACATTTGTCGAAAAATGTGCTATCATATCCCTGATAAGATGATTTGGAAAATTTATTACGTCATCAAGGAGGGAAATATCTTGAAAGAATTCAAATACATAAAAATGACGCTTAAAGCCCTCTTCCTTGCCGCTTCGGCCACGTTTGTCCTTGCCTCCTGCGGCAGCACTGACAGAGAGCTTGGGGACGAGCACACAGTTTCGGTGAAGGACACCAGGAAGACCATAACCACCGCAGACAGCGAGGCTGTTACCGATGCTTTTACTGAGCTGACCACTGTTGTTGAAAGCAAGGACAGCTCTTCTGACACGGACTCTGACTCGTCGGCAGAAGAAACGTCGGCCAAAAAAAAGACCACGACCACCACTGCTAAGACCGGTACAGCCGTTATCCGCACCCAGGGAGCCACGACTTCAGACGCTGCCGGCAAAAGCACCGGCGGCAACACCGGAGGGAACAGCAACACCGGCGGCGGTGCTCCCACCAATAATGACAGCGGCAGCGGGGAGCCTGCCTACAGCGAACCGGTGAACGTATATACCGCCCCGGATCCCGTGGAAGACCCCACTGTAAGCATCTATACCGACCCTGTGGTGACGGAGCCGCCTGTGACGGACCCGCCTGTTTCTGAGCCTGACAGCAGCGAACCTGACGTCAGCCAGGAGCCTCAGGTCAGCGAGGACCCACCCGCACAGGAGCCGCCCAGCTCCAACAGGCTCAGCGTGAACGTGATCTACCAGTACCCTGAGCTGCCAACAGGCTGCGAGACAACTGCACTGACCATACTACTCAGGCACCTCGGATACAATGCTGACAAAGTCTCCATCGCCCGCTATCATCTTCCCAAGCAGGATTTCCACTGGAGCTACGGCACCATGTACGGTGCTGATTTCCGCACTACCTTCGCCGGCAACCCCGAAAATTCCTATTCCTACGGCTGTCTGGCCCCCTGCATAGTCACTGCGGCCAACTCCTATCTTGGCTCCGTTGGAGCCGGCCAGAGCGCTTATGATATCTCCGGCCGTGAGCTGGATACCCTTTTCAGGGACTATATCGACATGGGCCGCCCGGTGCTCATCTGGATAACCAGCGACAACCTTCACCCCACCATACCCACTACCGTATGGATGACTCCATCCGGGGAGACAGTCCAGTGGCTGGCCTATGAACACTGCGTGGTGCTGACGGGTTACGACCTTGACGCCGGCCTGGTCTATGTTTCCGACCCTCTATCAGGAAACGTCAGCTATGATCTTAACACTCTGCGCCAGCGCTACAACGAGCTCGGCCGACAGAGCGTCTGCATAGGATAAGCATCCGGTCTGTGATATCCCCTCTGCCTAGTGCTGAGGGGATATTTTTTCAGACTGCGGGACGGTCTGAGATATCAGATATGTAATATTCACAATTAATGTTTACTATCACCGCAAATAATGGCTTGTTAAATCATGTCGATTTGTTTATAATATATTTAACAATTTTATTAACGGACGATTTATCAGCCATGTTCCTCGCCATGGGAAAAACTCCCGCCGGCTGCATGAACATGACGGAAATTGCGCTTTGACGCAAAATTTTAGATCAGTGAGGTAAAAAGCATGAGCCTGGAAAGAAAACCTTTAGTGACGCATATCTTCACAGCAGACCCTTCTGCACACGTATTCAACGACAAGATCTATATTTATCCCTCCCACGACCTGGCCCACGACGGCAAGGATACTGACGAGGGCGACGAGTACCAGATGGAGGACTACCACGTTCTTTCCATGGACAGCATCGAGGGCCCCTGCGTTGACAACGGCGAGGCCCTCCATATGAAGGACGTTCCCTGGGTCAGCAAGCAGATGTGGGCGCCTGACCTGGCTGACAAAAACGGCAGGTATTATCTCATCTTCCCCGCCCGTGACAAGGATGGACTTTTCCGCCTTGGCATGGCGCAGAGCGAAAGCCCTGTGGGTCCCTTTGCGCCGGAGCCTGACTATATCAAGGGCACCTACAGCATCGACCCCGCTGTTTTCGTTGACGACGACGGTAAGGTCTATGTTTATTACGGCGGCCTCTGGGGCGGTCAGCTGGAGAAGTGGAAAGACGGCACCTTCGACCCCGAGGGAAAGGAACCGGACAGGGACCAGCCCGCAGTGGGACCGATGTGCGCAGAGCTGAAAGAAAACATGAAAGAGCTTGACGGCGAGCCTGTACATATAAGGATAGTTGATGAGAACGGTGAAGACATCAAGGCCGGCGATGAGGACCGCCGCTATTTTGAGGGTCCCTGGATGCACAAGTACAACGGCACATACTATTTCTCCTATTCCACAGGCACTACCCACTATATATGCTATGCTACCAGCAAGGACCCCAAGGGTCCCTTTACCTACCGTGGCAGGGTGATGGAGCCTGTTATAGGCTGGACCACCCACCACTCCATCGTTGAGTACCACGGCAAATGGTATCTGTTCTACCATGACAGTGAGCTTTCCGGCGGAGTCAACCACAGGAGAAACGTGAAGTTCACCGAACTCAGATACGATACTGACGGCAGCATCATCACCATCAGACCCTATGAGGGACTGTAATCAGAAATAAACGGACTTCCCCCTGTCTATGACAGAGGGAAGTATTTTTATGCCCGGCGGGCCGCTGTGTTTGTTTATATTGCTGCGTTATGTGCTGTAAAAATTGTAAGTTATGACAAAGTTGTTGCTGACTTATTGACATCGGCAGGAAAATGTATTATATTAAATACAGGTTCAGTGAATAACAATTCAACGAACGACTGTATAACAGATAGGAGGACAACATCATGACCAGAAAGGAACAAAAAGAAATGCGGCAGAAGCAGATAATGTTCAAGGCACTGGAGCTGTTCGTGACAAAGGGTTTCAGCGAAACGAAGATATCGGATATTGCCGAGTCACTTGATATAAGCGTGGGGCTGCTGTTCCACTATTATGAATCTAAGGAGGCTCTCTACAAGTCGCTTGTTGAGATGGGCTTGGAGGCTGCAAAACGTCCCGAGAAGATAGAATTCAGTACTCCTCTCGAATACTTCACCAAGACCATAGAGGGGCTGTTCGGTGCGGCAAA
>JAFVCV010000022.1 GCA_017478965.1 Ruminococcus sp.
AACAGAAAGAGCTGTCCGCAGAAGTTGCTGACCTTGAAGAAAAGTTCTCCACGATCAGGCAGGACGAAGACGATGTGGTTATGTTCATGGAGCGTCTGAGAAAATACACCGATGTGCAGGAGCTTACCCGTGAGATGTGCTTGGAGCTTATCGTGTATATCACTCTTGATGCCTATGTCGAGGGGCAGCCTCGTGACATTTACATCTACTACAAGCTGCTCGATGAACCTCTTCCTGACAAAAGAAGCCTGTTTTAAGGCGTATTTACGTTATTTATCAATCATACGAAAGTGTGTTACCATTTGGCAAGAGGACTACTTTGAACGTCTATTCCCATATGTTCCAGACCGCGCAGGCAAGAGTAGCTCAGGCAATGGACGGAGCATTCAGCTTTCTTCCGCAGGATAGCACAACTTAAAGCAAAGCTGTCCGCTACAAAAAACGAATAGCGGACAAGTAGCGGACAAAGCCTATTTTCGGTATAAAAGAAAAACTCGGAAACAACGCTATTACGCTGTTTCCGAGCCTTAACTGTGGTGACCCGTACGGGAATTGAACCCATGATTACGCCGTGAAAGGGCGTCGTCTTAACCTCTTGACCAACGGGCCAAAAAAAATTACGGGAGATACTCATGGTGGCGATAACTGGATTTGAACCGGTGACACCCTGGGTATGAACCAAGTGCTCTAGCCAACTGAGCTATATCGCCGTTGATCTCCCGTAACAACATAAAATATTATACACTAAAATTTTCGTTTTGTCAAGACCTTTTTTCAAAAAAATATTTTTTACAATGCTTTTGGCTGTTGTGATGCCCAAGGGCGGCCGCTGTTGATTTGTTTTAGGCAAATACTACAATCGGCAGGGCCTTATTTTGGGCCGATCTTACCCGTGTGACAGTCTGGCACACAGTTTGTGCGGCAGACTGCTCAGAACTGGCGGGCAGTGGCTGAAGAGCTTTTCATTGTTTTAAGCAATGCTTGGAGCAATCTGTTTTTTTACCCTGATGGGGACGTTGTTTTTTATATCGGATCAACAACGTTTCGGCTGTTTTTCAGCATTACCGAAAGAAATCAGGTAATAATAAAAAAGGTTTAAGAAAGCTTTAAGAAAAAAATACTTGCAGACTTGACCGGTCTATGTTATCATAGAGGTACAGAAAAAACAGGGAAGAGGGATAGCTGTGACGGTCAGATATGTGTTTCTGGCGCTGGAGATAATGCTGCTGTTTTTGTTTCTGGCACCGTTCCCCATAATTTGCTCGGGAAACGTGGCAGGCATTGTTTTCTCCTTAGCGCTCATTTTTATAACGGCAAATTTCAAGGGGACCTGCGCCCTTTTGGGAAGGCTATGGGGCAGTTTGCCGGGGAAGATATCAATACTGGCGGCTGCGCTCATTCTGGCGGCGGGAGCAGTTTATGTCAGCGTGCTATCGGTTAAGATGTACCGTGCGCAGGAAAACAGGCCTGAAAAGACGAAGGTCATCGTGGTCCTGGGCTGCAAGGTCAACGGCGAGAAGCCGTCACGTATGCTCAGAAGAAGGCTTGACGCTGCGGCGAAGGCCCTTGATGAGCACCCGGAGGCCGTGTGCATAGTTTCCGGCGGGCAGGGAAGCAATGAAAAGATATCTGAGGCGGAGGCCATGAAGAGATATCTGCTGGAAAAGGGCATAGAGGAGGAAAGGCTCATA
Source organism: Ruminococcus sp. (assembly GCA_017478965.1). GTDB lineage: Bacteria > Bacillota > Clostridia > Oscillospirales > Ruminococcaceae > Hominimerdicola. Next base: position 1,692 of record JAFVCV010000022.1, read on the forward strand.
ATGGAGGACCGCTCCACGTCCACCTATGAAAACCTGAAATACAGCTTTGAGCTGACTGATGAAATGGGCCTTGGGAGAGACATCACCATAGTCACCGACGGCTTTCATCAGTACAGGGCAAGCCTGATCGCCAAGGAACTTGGGGCGGGGGAGATAACGGCTTGTTCGGCTTATACTGAGCCAAGATTTTTGCCCACTTACTGGGTGAGGGAATGGCTGGGGCTGAGCTACTTCTTTGTTTTCGGAAAATAACAAACACAAAAACGGCTGTCAGACCCAAAGTCCGACAGCCGTTTTATTTCGCAGATATATCACTGGATACCGCACTCATCGTAATCTTTCCACTTCTCATAGTGCTCTTTTTCCTCAAAATATTTGTATACGAAAAAGGCTGTGGAAACGACCACGAGCATCAAAGCTCCCATCAAAGCCCAGAAAGACTTTTTTTCGGAATATTTAGACATAAAGCCACGTCCCTTCCTTTTTTGTTTCTAATATGATATCACATTTTTGCAGATATGTCAACCGTTTCACCTGATTTTCATATCAGGCGGGCCGCTGTTTTTGCAGGGGAGGGTGAAACGGTCGCTGTAAAAATGCAGGAACTCTTCGAGACAGCAGCCGCTTTCTTTTATAAGTGCGGCGGCCTGAGGGCCTACGTAGCGGTAGTGCCATGGCTCATAGCTTATGCCGGTGATATGCTCCTTCATTCTGGGGTATCGCAGGATAAAACCGTAGAGGTGGGCGTTCACGCAGAGCCATCTCCCCTGGGGAGTGCGGTGGAAGTCCTCTTCGCAGTCATCGCTGCCGGGGGTGCCTAGGTCTGCGGCTATGCCGGCATTGTGCTCGCTGCACCCGGGCAGGGCAAGGGTCCTGCGGGTAAGCTCCAGGGCGTTCTCATAGGAAAGACCGTCCCTCATGGCGTCGTTTACGGAGCGCTCCCAGAGCAGCTGCTGGTAGTCGGTGCTGCGGTAACCGGAGATAACGCTTATCTCTATGCCTTCATTTCTTGCAGCGGCCAGCATTCTTTCGAGCGCACGGCCGGTCTCCTGCTCAAAGGTCCTGCCACCGGCTTTGGTGAGCATCAGCCCTTTTTCAAAGCCCTCCGGCAGGGGATAAAAGCTGTTTATAAGTATCAGTCTGTCCATATCATCACCTCTGTCCATATTATGCCGGGGCGGCCTTTGGTGACATTTTTCTGGAATAATTGAGCCTGTCCCGAATATGTTTATAGTACAGCGATCATTCAGCGAGGTGATGGATATGGGACTTAAAAAGACGGTAACAGGGGCGCTGACTGTCATAGCGGCTTTTTTCGTCGTTCCGGCGGTGATATTTGCGGGGGAAAAGGACAGCGAAGGTCTTGACCGTTTAGCGGCGGCCTCGGCAGGGCTGATGGGCGGGAGACAGCCCGCTTTTCAAAGCGCTTCGGTCAGTACGGTGCTGCCGCCGGGGAGCGAGATCTCAGCGGTGAGCTACTGGGACATCGCCCTTGCTCTGGAGGAGAAAGAGCCTGAGAGCACTACTTCGGAAGTGCCAAGCCCTCTGCCGGCGGAGGACGTTGAGTGGGCGCTGCCTTACCCCGAGGGACTTACTGACCGGGACGGTGTTATCGAGAAGTATACCTACGGTCACTATGATGACGAGCGGTTCTTTGACCTTGAAAGCGGCGGCCAGGTCAGGAACTGTACGGACTACAGCAATGAGGAGCTTTATGAGCTGAGCCGTAAGGGACTTCCCTTTGATACGGAAATAAGCTCTGAGGAGCCGCTGGTACTTATCTATCACACCCACGCCACCGAGAGCTTTGAGCTTGAGGACCGCAGCTGGTATGACAAAGATTTCTCTTCCAAGACCACAATGCGGGAGAAAAATATCATTTCCGTCGGGGACCGCATCTGCGAAATGCTTGACCGGGGCGGCATACCGTATATCCACGACACCCTGGTCCACGACTACCCGGACTATAACAACGCCTATCGCTCCAGCCGTGCGGCGGTGGAGGAGATACTAAGGGAGTATCCCTCTATCAAGATCTGCCTTGACGTCCACCGGGACGGCATAGAGAGAGAGGACGGCACCCGCATAGCCCCTGTGGCAGATATCGGCGGCAGGGAAGCGGCTCAGATAATGCTCATCTCCTGCGCCGATGACGGCAGCGGGAACATACCTTATTTCAGGGAGAATTTTGCCTTTGCCTGCGCCTTTCAGCAAAGGCTTGAGACTATGTGGCCGGGATTGACCAGGCCGGTGCTTTTTGACTGCCGGTACTATAATCAGGATCTTTCCACCGGTTCGCTGCTCATCGAAGTGGGCAGTCACGGGAACAGTCTTGACCAGGCTCAGTATTCCGGTGAGCTTATCGGCAGGACCCTTGTAAGCCTTTTCGGAAAAGAAACAGATTAGCTCATCATCAGCCCGGGACCTCTGGAAGTGAGGTCCCCGGGCTTTTTCTGCTTTGTCAGCCGCCAAAACATAGATTTCCTACCGAACCAGTTGACATTTAAAGAAAAAAGTGGTATAATGTCTCTTGGTGTATCTGTAGGGTCGTGGATACCGGCTTTTCCTATTATTATGATATGCTTGATATAAATTAAATGCTGAAAGAGGGAGCTATTATGGCGAAACTGCTGAAAATAAACGGGCTTTATGCCGGGATCGAAGAAAAAGAACTGCTGCACGGGATATCTCTTGAGATAGACAAGGGTGAAACTCACGTGCTGATGGGGCCGAACGGTGCGGGCAAATCTACCTTAGGGCATACGCTGATGGGCAGTCCTGAGTATGAGGTCACTGGGGGGACTATCGAATTCGACGGGGAGGACATAACGGAGCTTGGCGCTGATAAAAGGGCGCAGAAGGGGCTTTTCCTTTCTTTCCAGAACCCCATAGAGATACCGGGCATATCGCTGTCGGCATTTCTCAGGAGCGCTCTGGAGCAGAGGACCGGCGAGCGCATCAAGCTCATGGCGTTCCAGAAGAAGCTCAGAGCCGCCATGGAGGTGCTGCAGATGGACCCGGAATATGCTGAAAGGGACCTGAACGTCGGATTTTCCGGCGGTGAGAAGAAAAAAGCCGAGATACTCCAGCTGCTAATGCTTGATCCCAGGCTTGCGATACTGGACGAGACTGATTCGGGACTGGACGTTGACGCTGTGAAGACAGTTTCAGCAGGCGTGGCTGAATATCGCAGAGAGAATGAGAATTCTCTTCTGATAATAACCCACAATACTAAGATCTTAGAGTCCTTAAAAGTGGACAGGACCCATATAATCGCCGGCGGCAGGATAGTGGCCGAGGGCGGGCCGGAGCTTATTGAGGACGTGAATAAGAACGGCTTTGAAAAGTATGTTCAGGCAGAGCGGGGAGAGGCATGATGAAGGAGAAGACTCAGGTAGAGGATATCAACAGGGGCTTTTACGACTTCCGTTTTGAAGAGGACGAGAAGGATATGCTCCAGAGCGGCATCACGCCGGATATAATCAGAGAGATCTCTGAGGAGAAGAACGACCCGCAGTGGATGAGGGAGTTCAGGTTAAAGTCACTGGAAATATACAACAGCACTGAGATGCCGCCCTGGGGGCCGTCCATCGAGGGGCTGGATATGTCAAAGATAGTCACCTATATCCGCTCGAAATCAAGAATGAACAACCAGTGGGAGGACGTTCCTCAGGATATCAAGGAGACCTTTGAAAGGCTTGGCATACCTCAGGCGGAGAGAGAAAAGTTAGCCGGCGTGGGTGCGCAGTACGACTCCGAGCTGGTCTATCACAATGTGCGCCGGGAGGTTGCGGAGCAGGGCGTGGTCTATACGGACCTGGAGAGCGCTATGTATGACGAGCGCTATGCGGACATGATAAGGGAGCATTTTATGAAACTGGTCCCGCCTACAGACCATAAGTTTGCGGCCCTGCACGGGGCTGTCTGGAGCGGCGGTTCGTTCGTTTATGTACCCAAGGGGGTCCATGTGGACATCCCCCTGCAATCCTATTTCAGGCTCAATGCACAGGGTGCGGGGCAGTTCGAGCATACGCTCATAATCGTTGATGAGGGGGCCTATCTGCATTTTATAGAGGGCTGCTCGGCGCCGAAATACTATGTGGCCAGCCTTCACGCCGGGTGCGTGGAGCTTTTTGTGGCAAAGAACGCCACGCTGAGGTATTCGACTATTGAAAACTGGTCCAAAAATATGTACAATTTAAATACCAAGAGAGCCATCGTTGAAGAAGGCGGCAAGATAGAGTGGGTGTCCGGTTCCTTCGGCTCTCATGTGTCTTATCTCTACCCTATGAGCATTCTGCACGGCAGGGGAGCAAGGGCGGAGTTCACAGGCATAACTTTTGCCGGCGAGGGGCAGGACCTTGACACCGGGGCCAAAGTGGTCCATGCGGCGCCGGAAACTTCCTCGTATATGAATACCAGATCTATCTCGAAAAGCGGCGGTGTGAACACGTTCAGGAGCGCCGTTACCGTGAACAGGAACGCAGTGGGCAGCAAGAGCTCGGTAAGCTGTGAATCGCTGATGCTTGACAGCATATCCCGCTCGGACACTATACCCGCCATGGATATAAGGACGGACGATGCGGACATCGGTCACGAGGCGAAAATAGGCAGGATAAGCGATGAGGCTGTGTTCTACCTGATGAGCAGGGGACTTAGCGAGGAGAATGCGAAGGCCCTTATAGTCAGCGGCTTTGCGGACAATGTCTCAAAGGAGCTGCCGCTGGAGTATGCGGTGGAAATGAACAATCTCATAACTATAGAAATGAAAGGCAGCATAGGCTGAGGAGGTGCAGGCAAATGGGGAAGATCATCATCAACAGGCTGCCTGTGCCGACATGGCGCAGTCTGAAGGCCAATTACGCAGAAGTGGATTATGAGCCGGAATGTGCGATGCCGCCGAGCATGATACTGCCGGAGGGCATGGAGCCGGGCTTCGGGGAGAACAGGTGCAGGATAAGGACCGGCTGCGGGGAGGAGCTTTCCAGGGAGCTTGACAAGGTCCCGTGGACCAAGTATGTTTATAATGCGGACAAGGTGTTAGATGACCCTCTGCGGCTCTATTTCATGTTCGAGGAGGACGAACGGGCAGGCATCAGGGCCGAGATAAATGTGGGGGCCGGAGCCGGGCTGGAGGTCTATGTGATCTATGAGAGCTTTGAAAATGCCAAGGGCATCGGAGCGGTCCAGCTGGAGATAAACGCCGCAGAAAACTCCAGGGTAAAAGTAACGCAGCTGATAGACGTCAGCGACGGAATGGACTTTATAAACGATATCGGCGCTAAGGTGGGCAGTGACGCTCAGGTGGAGATAACACAGGTCTACCTGGGGGGCAAAAACGTTTTCGGAGGTATATATTCGGCTCTTGAGGGATACAGGTCTGTCCTGAGGACGGATATAGGATATAAGCTTGACGCAGACAGGAGCTTAGATATCAATGTGGTGGCTGACCACACAGGAAAAAGGTCTGAAAGCGAGATAAACGTCAGGGGCGTGCTTTCTGATAAGGCGAAGAAGGTCTTCAGAGGGACCATCGACTTCAAGACCGGAGCCAGGGAGGCAAAGGGCGCAGAGAGCGAGGATGTTCTGCTGCTGAACGAAGAGGTCGTTAACAAGACCATACCGCTGATACTTTGCAGCGAGGAGGACGTTGAGGGCAGTCACGGCGCCTCCATAGGCAGGCTCAGCGACAGTTCGGTTTTCTACATGATGTCCAGGGGGATAAGCTACGAGAAGGTCTATGAGATCATGGCAGAGGCTAAGCTCAACACCGTCATCAGGAAGACAGATGACGAGGAGATGCTGCATAGGATAGAAAAGGCCCTTAAAAGGAGGTGAGCCCATGGGGGACCGCACATTGCTTTTAAAAGAGGATTTCCCGGTATTCAAAGCCTATCCGGGGCTGGTATATCTGGATAATTCGGCTACACAGCAAAAGCCGGAGAGCGTCCTCAGGGCGGTAGATAACTACTACCGGCAGGAGAATGCCAACCCCATGCGGGGGCTGTACGATCTGAGCATGAGGGCAACCGAGGCCTATGAGGGCGCAAGGGAGGCCGTCAGGGCATTTATAAATGCGAAGAGCGTCAGTGAGATCATATTCACCCGCAATGCCACTGAGAGCCTGAACCTGGCCGCTTACAGCCTTGGCAGGAGCATAGTGGGGGAGGGCGACGAGATACTCATAACCATCGCCGAGCATCACAGCGATCTTCTGCCGTGGCAGCTGCTTGCGAAGGAGAAGGGTGCTAAGCTCAGATATCTGGAATGTGATGAGGAAGGGCTTTTCACTGAGGAGGGGCTGAGAGCGGCCCTGACGGACAGGACGAAGATCTTCGCTTTTACGCATATCTCAAATGTTCTAGGTAGGATAAACGACGTAAAGGGGTTTGTAAAGCTCTGCCGGGAGAACGGCACTGTCACTGTATGCGACGGGGCGCAGAGCGTTGCGCATATACCGGTGGACGTCAGGGACCTGGGAGTCGATCTTCTGGCCTTTTCGGGACACAAGATGCTGGGTCCCATGGGCATAGGCGTTCTTTACGGCAGGGAAGAGCTGCTGGAAAAAATGCCGCCTTTTCTCTCCGGCGGCGAGATGATAGAATATGTTTCCAGAGACAGCGCCACCTATGCGCCCCTGCCCCATAAATTCGAGGCCGGGACCGTCAATGCCGGCGGTGCGGTGGGCCTGAGGGCGGCTATCGAGTATATAAATGACATTGGCTTTGACCTTATCACCCGGAGGGAGGAGGAGCTGACAAGGCTCTGCTTCGAGGAGATGAGCAGGATACCCTTCGTGAGGATAATGGGCGGCCGAAGGGCAGAGGATCACTGCGGGATCATCACCTTCGATATCGAGGGCGTACACCCACACGACGTGGCGGCAATAATGGACAGCAAGGAAATAGCGGTCAGGGCGGGCCACCACTGTGCGCAGCCCTTGCACAAGCACCTCGGGATAATGTCCAGCACCAGGGTGAGCTTTGCGTTCTATAACACTGAAGAGGACGTTATGAGGTTTATCGCTGCGTTAAAGCAGGTAAGGAGAATGATGGGATATGGCGAATAACAGCTTTTATAACATGATACTGACGGACCACAATCTTCACCCGGCCCATAAGCACGGGCTTGAATGTGCCAATTTCTGTCATGAGGGCATCAATCCCAGCTGCGGGGACGATATAGTTCTCAACCTTGACATCAGGGACGGAGTTATCAGGGACGGTTCCTATACAGGCAGCGGCTGTGCAGTGTCGCAGGCGTCGGCGGATATCATGCTTGACCTGGTCATCGGAAAGACCGTAGAGGAGGCTGCAAAGATCTCCCAGGACTTCATGGCTATGATAAAGGGCGAGGCCGATGAAGAGACTCTGGAGCAGCTGGACGAGGCTGCGGCTTTGCAGGATATCGCCCATATGCCCTCCAGGGTCAAGTGTGCGGTCTTAGGCTGGCACACCCTTGAAGAGCTGATAAAGCAGTCGGAAGAGCAGTAAAAAATGACCGTCCGTGGTCGCACACGGGCGGTCATTCTCATTTGGTTCTCTCTTCGTATATTGCGGCGACCTCATCAATGTCACCCGCAGCGGTAAGCTCGCCGTGTTCAAGCAGGATAGCCTTGTTGCACAGCCGCTTTACCTGGTCAAGGGAATGGGATACGAACAGGACCGTCACATTGGTCTTAAACATACTCATTATCTTTTTCTCGCTTTTTTTGCGGAATTTGGCGTCGCCTACCGAGAGCACTTCGTCAAGTATAAGTATGTCCGGCTCCACCTGAGTGGCGATGGAAAAGCCCAGCCTGCTCTTCATGCCGGAGGAGTAGTTCTTTATAGGTACGTCTATGAATTTTTCCAGCTCGGCAAATCTCACTATGTCGTCGAATTTCTCGTCAACAAAGCTCTTGGGGTAGCCAAGGACTGCGCTGTAAAGATAGATGTTCTCCGCACCGGTATACTGCGGGTCGAACCCGGCTCCAAGCTCAAGCAGCGGCACCAGCCTGCCCGAGCGCTTTACTTCGCCCTCAGTCGGCTTGAATACACCGGCGATGACCTTTAACAGTGTACTTTTGCCGGCGCCGTTAAGGCCAAGTATTCCCACCCGGTCGCCCTTCTCGACCTTGAAATCAATGTTTTTGAGCGCCCAGAACTCGTTGTAGCGGAGCTTGCCGGTAACAAGCTTTATGACATATTCCTTTAAGCTGTCAACCTTCTCCTGGCTCAGATTGAACTTCATGCCCACGTTGTTGACTTCAATAGCGTATTTAGACATCTGCGCTCCCTCTTATCAAATATGAAGTATGAACTTGTCCTGGTTTTTCTTGAAAAGGGCCACACCCACTATTACAGAAACTATGCTGACTGCCATGGGCATCCAGAACCAGTAGCCCTCCGTGAACATATTTCTGCCGTAAACAGCGTCCCTGAAACAGCGGATTATGGCATAAAGGGGATTGAGCCTGAAGACCCAGGCACTGCCGGTCTTCTCCATGGTCTCGGTCTTGTAGAAGATAGCGCAGGTGTACATTATGAGCATCAGCGCCACGTCCCAGAGATATTCAAGGTCTCTGAAAAATACCGACATGGTGGAAAGTATCATGCCTGCCCCCAGGGTCAGCATAAAGAGCATGAACAGCGGGACTATCCCTGTGAATACCCAGACTGTCGGGTAGACTTTGAATACTACCGCCGCCCCCACCAGCACTATCAGAGAGATCATAAAAATGATGAAATTGAAAAGCACGCTCGACAGCGGATAGATATATTTAGGTACGTAGACCTTTTTTATCATGCCCGCATGGGCACGTATGGACTTCATGGCCGCTTTGGTGGCCCCGGAGAAGAAGGTGTAGAGCAGTCTGCCTGTCAGTATATATACCGGGAAGGTCTTGTCGTTTTTTCCAAAAAAATGACCGAACACCAGCGTCAGCACGCAGGTGGTCAGCAGCGGCTCCAGCAGGGTCCAGAGAATACCCAGATAGGACCTGCGGTATTTCAGCTTTATGCCCTTCTTGACCAGCTCCCTCAGCAGGAAACGGTATCGCTTGAAGGTCTTTATCTGTTCTTTAAACATAATTACCTCAAAATAAGTTCAGGCGGGGCCTTCCCCCGCATTTCAACACAACTATAGTAATTATAATATATCCCCCCACAAAAGTCAATTATATATTATGACAAATTTGGACCGTCCCCTGTAAAGGATTATGTTAAATAATAATCTTAAATAAATGCGTTGACAGGGCGGTAAAATTATGTTAAAATACTAATATCGTATAGTATTTCACGAAACTGTCATGCTCGCTTTTTTCGCTCTGTGCGGAGGAGCACACATGGCGTTTCTGACATCAGAAGCGAAATATTGCTTAAAATCAGTTTATGCTGAAAACGGAGGTAGTAAAATGTCAGAAGTAAAGATCTCTGACAGCATCGTTTATATCGGTGCTGACGATAAGGACCTTGACCTTTTTGAGAGCCAGTACGTCGTTCCCAACGGCATGGCTTATAATTCCTATGTTATACTTGATGAGAAAGTCTGCGTCATGGATACCGCTGACGAAAGGGTCAGCCAGGTCTGGAGAGCCAATCTGGAAAAGGCTCTGGGGGGCAGAAAGCCAGATCTTCTGGTGGTACAGCACGTTGAGCCTGACCACAGCGCAAATATCGCCTATTTAGCCGAAAAGTACCCGGAGATGAAGATAGTCGGCAATGCCAAGACCTTTGCCATGCTGGGACAGTTTTTCGATATCCCCGGACTTTCGGAGAAGGCGGTGACCGTCAAGGAGGGCGACACGCTCTCTCTTGGCAGCCATACCCTGAGATTTCTGATGGCTCCTATGGTACACTGGCCTGAGGTCATGATGACTTATGAGGAAAGCGAAAAGGTGTTCTTCACCGCTGACGCTTTCGGAAAGTTCGGAACTCTTGACACAGATGAGGACTGGGCCTGTGAGGCAAGGCGTTATTATTTCAACATTGTAGGCAAATACGGTACGCAGGTGCAGGCTCTGCTGAAAAAGGCAGCCGGGCTCGATATACAGAAGATACTGCCTCTGCATGGACCGATACTGGACAGCGACCTTAGTTATTACATCGGCCTTTACGACACCTGGTCCTCCTATAGGCCTGAGGCCGAGGGCGTGTTCATCGCCTGTGCCTCTATCCACGGCAATACCCTCAAGGCTGCCGAAAAGCTGAAAGCCATGCTGGAGGAAAAGGGCGTCAGGAAGGTGGCTGTCTCTGACCTTTCCAGGGACGACATCGCAGAGTGCGTTGAGGACGCTTTCAAGTATGACAGGACAGTGTTCATGTCCTCTTCCTATGATGCAGGCGTTTTCCCTCCTATGGAAGATTTCCTTATGCACCTGAAAGCAAAGGCATATCAGGGCCGCAGGGTCGCCGTTGTGGAGAACGGCTCATGGGCGCCCTCTGCCGCCAAGGTCATAAAGAGCTATATTGAAGGTTTCAAGGACGTGGAGCTTATCGAGCCGGTAGTGACCATCAGGTCAGCCCTTAACGCAGAAAGTGAAAAGAAGCTGGAGGAGCTGGCTGCGGCACTGGTTTAAGTGTACAAAAAAACAGACATTATCAAAGCCCGGGGCAGTCTGCTCCGGGCTTGTTTTTATCCGTACACCTTAAAAGACGCCGCTAATGCTGCTGTCCTGAGAAACATCATCGGCCCTGTCTGACTCATAGGTGTATACTGTCCATCTGTTATCCTCAAAGAACTCGGCATAGACCGTAAAGCTTTCGCCGCTGCCGACGATCCGATAGCAGAGGTCATCGCTGTAAAGGCCTTCGCTGTTCTGCTCAATTTCGTATCTCATCAGGATATCCATTCCTTCTGAGCCTATGCCTGATGCGTCTGATTCAGGGCCATAGCTCTGCTTTTCCACCGCACGGTATATGTCTTTCTGCTGTATGAGTTCGTCATAGACCCGGTCAGTCTCCGATCTCTCCGGACCAAGGTCAAGGTCATAGGAAGCAGGCTCATAGCCATCGGCCGCAAGTTTTGCAATTACTCTTTTGTAAGCCTTTCCCACCTCGGCTGCGTATACTCCCTCGGTCAGCCCGGACTGCATAACGTAATGCTCGCCGCTCAGATCAATGCTGTCTACATACAAGAAACCGTCCTCAGTGAAAAGAACTGTAGACCTGCCGGACCTTATCCTTTCCAGAGCGTCCTCGTCCCCGACAGCTTCGTTGAGCGCACCGGTAAGCAGTTCCAGAGTGCAGACATAGCTGGGGTCCATTGAAAACGCCTGAGGCGGGTTCACGAACCGGCCCTGCTCCTCATCAAAAGTGATGAACGATCTATAGTCGGAGAAATCGCCCTCGTAGCTGAACCCGGCACCCCTCAGGTCACCCCAAATATGTGAAAGGTCCCACTGGACCGCCTGCGCTCCCAGGTAAATGCAGAGCGCAGTCTCACGGCTCTCATTTCGGCGGGAATAAACTGTCTTAAAGCCCGAGGGGTCCTCATACTCAGTTTCTTCTTCGCCGGTGGTAAGGTCATCTGTGTCAGTGTTCTCAATATTGGGGTAGGTAAATCCTATGTCAGCTTCCTTGTCCGGGTAGACTGTTACGGCCCTTGGCTGGGTGGGGTCACTTTTGTCAAAGGTCAGGATAAATTCGATCTCTTCAAGGCTCTGCCCACAGTCTTCCCGGTAATTATAGGCCAGAAGGCTTGCATAACGCTCTTTTGAATACGTTATCGGTTTCGTATCGACCGGTAGATCCGGGTCACTTCTGAACTCGTTTTCATTATAAATTTCCGACTCCTCAGAGCTAAGAACTTCTCTTACTGTCTCACTGTCGATAGTCATGCCATTGTAATCGCCGACTAAACGGATAGCTACTGAAGTCTCCACCGCTGCATGATAGATACTCTTGGCCTGTTCAAGGTATATCTGCTGTGGATCAACTGTGATCTGCTCGGTACCTTCCTGCGCCGTAGGAGGTTTCTGAGCGCTGTTTTTAAAATATAAAGCTCCTCCCGCCGCCATGACCAGGGCGGCAGCAGCTGCTAGGACTGAAAGATATCTGCCGCCTTTGACCCTGGCCTTGTCAGTATCAGCGCCGGTCCCGCTTTTCGTGATGACAGGACCTGCTGCTCCCTCCTTCGCATACTGCGGGAACCTTTCTTTCAGCATGGCGCTTAGCCGTTCCTTCTGTTCCTGTGAAAGTTTTTTATCATCGTAATATCTCCTGATCTCGTTCATGTGCTCATCTCCTCGTCTGAAAGAAGTCCTTTCAGCTTTTCTCTCGCTCTTGCCAGCCTGGATACCACGGTGCCTTTGGGTATTTTAAGCAGGCTCGCTATCTCCTCTGTTTTGTACTGCTCATAGTAATAAAGATAAATGACCGTTCTGTACTTTTCGTCCAGCTGTGAGAGCGCCTTTTTAAGGTCCAGCTCCTCCTCTCCCATACCGCTGCTCATCCCGGCGGAAACTGCTCTTTCCTCCTCCAGGGCGGCAGTCTTCCGGTACCTTGCGGACTTCAGTATATCCCTGCATCTGTTTACAGCGACCCTTATGAACCAGGCTTTCAGATGCTCCTGGTCCCTTATCTCCAGTCTCCCGCAGACTGTGAAATACTTTATCATGACCTCGCTGACCACGTCCTCAGCCTCATGAGGGTCCCTTAGACAGGTCAGTGCGGCCCGGTAGACTGTGTCGGAATAAAGAGCCACTATTTCATCTATATCTATATCCATCTTCAACACCTCACTTTCCTGCACCGTCTGAAAAGCCTTTCACTTTTAACACGACACAGATACTGTCCTGATTTCATTATCCTCAAAAAAAACAGCGGGAAGGAGCCCTTCCCGCCGTTGGTCAATATGAACTTTCGTAATACCACCCGCCGCCAAGCTCTCCGGCATTACCGACGTCCCCGCCCTCAGGGGCGTAGATGAGCACAGCCCTTATGGAGAGATAGAACCGCACGCTTTCACCGTCTGAGCGTACATAGGCGGTGCCAGCGTCCTCCACGGCCTTCAGTATCTCCCTGTCATCTTTATAGAGGGGGTTGCTCCTTAAGGTAGATATGCCCACCTTATTGTCGGCGGTGATGCGCCTTTCGCTTTCTTCCGGGGCGCTGCCAGTGGGCTTATCCAGCAGGATATCGGCCGCAGAAGCATAGCTTTCCCGGTTCTTTTCCAGATAGTCACTCAAATACTGCCTGCTGTGCAGATACCTCTGCCGTCCGAGACCGGCTGCAAGAGCCAGAACGATGACGATCACCGCAGCCGCTTTCAGGGCTTTTGCGCTTATCCTGAGAGCCTTGCCCTCCTTTTCAGGGGCATTTGAGACTGTTTTTTCCTGTTCCTCGCTCATCTTATCATGTAGGCTTCCAGCCTGTAGATGGGCATTCCCATGTCGCTGAACCTCTTCTCATATTCGGTTACGATGTTGCCTTCAAAACCGCTGTGGTGAAGGTCCAGGGAAATGTTTTTCAGGCCGAAACCGTTAGCGGTGAACTGCTCGATCGAGAACTCGAAGAAGTGCATATTGTCCGTTTTCTGGTACACTTCTCCCTCCGGGACCAGTATCTTCCTGTAGATCTCCAGAAAGTCCTTATAGGTCAGCCTGTGGTTGTAATAGCTGTTTTTGGGGTATGGACAGCTGAAATTAAGATATATGCACCGGACCGACTTCTCAGGTATAAAGCAGTCCAGATACCTGGCGTTGCCCCTGAGGAAGATCACGTTCTCAAGGCCCTCTTCCATGGCGCTTTCAGCCGCCTCTACGATGACATTAGAACTCAGCTCCACCGCAAGGAAGTTGGTCCCGGGGCACCTTTTCGCCATCTCTCTTATGAACTGCCCCTTGCCGCAGCCTATCTCCAGCTCCACCGGGCCGTCTCTTTTAAAAAGCTTTTTAAGGTCCAGGATATCCTTATCGTCCTTGACGCTGAAATCAAGCACATCTCTGTCCATATAGATGATCCTGTCGCCGCAGGCTTTGAGCCTGCCCTCCAGATTGTTTTTTCTTCGCATTCGCATATCGTCATCTGCTCCTTACCCTGTGCGGCAGGCCCGGCCGCTATTTTTTCTTCTTTCCCTTTTTTTGCAGTTTATGAAGAAAATAATCTTCATCGTCCGTAACGTTCACCCAGTCTGTAGCGGCGCCGTTGAGGGGATTTTCAAAGGGATATACTGAGATCATCAGCTCCGGGGTGTCCTCCTGCCCTCCGGAAACGAAATGGGGCATCACTTTGAAGGTCATCTGCTTTTTCATCTCCGCCAGAAACCGGTCCTCTTCCTTTTCATGATACTCCTCCTGTGAGGGGTCCGTGAGCCTGAGGTCCGTGAGCCGCAGCTGATAGATGCGTTTCCCGTCCTTCTTTGTCACAAGGGGAAAGTCCAGCCTTTTTGCTTTCTGCCCGCCGGTAATGAGCTGAAAGTCCGAGAAGGTAACTCTGCCGCTGTCCACTGCCTCCCCTGATACCGTGACGCAAAGTCCCTTGTCGGAGGCCAGGCCGACACTCTCTACCCCGAAGGTGAAGAGCAGTCCGCTTATCATGACCTCACCGATGGAAGTCATTTTCAGTCTGACCTCCTTAGGGGACAGGTCGTCTATCATCTTGTCTATCTCCCGGCCTATCCTGCCGGGTATCTTTCCGCCTAAGATGCCCTGGAAATCGGGCAGTTTGTTCATATCCACGGCGTTATCAGAGCAGGACTCTGGTGCCGCCGCAGTTTCTTACAGAAAGCACGTAGCAGGCTCCAGCGCCGAAAACTCTCTCCATCTCGGTCCTGAACTTCTCAAGCTTGTTATCAGGCACGAAAGCCTGTATGGTACCGGCAAAGCCGCCGCCGTGTACCCGGCAGGCCCCTTCGCCCTCCAGCAGCTCCCTTGCAAGGTAAAGGGCCAGGGTAAGGCCCTGATGGGCGGGGTCCTTCGGAGAATAGATATTTTGCAGATAGGAAAGTGACGACAGCCCCGAGCTGTTCACAAGAGAAAGGAAAGACTTTATATCGCCCTTGTCAAGTGCCTCGGCCTCCTTAGCGACCCTCTCGTTGTCATCGAAGAAATGCAGCGCTCTCAGCACAGCCCTGTCGCCGCACTTTTCTCTCAGCTCACTGATATTTTCAAGGACCTGCTCCTTGCTTATCTGCCTGAGGACCTCTTTGCCGAAATACCCCGCAACAGACTTCATCTCAGGCGGGATAGCCGCATAATCCGGCGTAAGGTCGGCGTGGCTGCCCTTAGTGTCGATTATGCAGAGGTTTTGTCCCGCTGCACCGAGGTCAAGCTCGATAGACCTGATGACCGGCTCCTCTTTATCCCCGAAGTCTATGGTGATGAACCCGCCTACAGACGAGGCCATCTGGTCCATAAGTCCTGAGGGCTTGCCGAAGTAGGCGTTCTCGGCATACTGAGCGATCTTGGCCACTTCCACATCGCTGACTTCGCCGTTATTGTAAAGGCCGTTCAGTATAGTCCCTATAAGTACCTCAAAGGCTGCCGAGGAGGAAAGACCCGAGCCTTTGAGCACGTTCGACACGGTATAGGCTTTAAAACCGCCGGCCTTATGTCCGTTTTGCGCAAAGCCCGCAGCCATGCCCCGGATAAGTGATGCAGAGGTGCCGAACTGGTCCTCCCTGATCTCCTGTTCGCTGATATCGACAGTGTCAAGGTCAAAGCCTTCTGACTTGACGGAGATCACATTGCTGTCTGATGGGGAAACAGCGGCAATGATATCGAGCGATACCCCGGCCGCTAAAACGCAGCCTAGGTTATGGTCAGTGTGGTTGCCGCCCACCTCGGTCCTGCCGGGTGCGCTGAAAAAATACAGGGGTTTTTCGCCGTAAAGCTTCTCAAATCCTGCGGCGGTCCTCTCATAGCGTTCCCTCTGCTCACTGAGCTTGTCCGCAGCGTATATCTTATCCAATGTCAGTTCCTTCATATCAGTGACCTCCTGCCTGATGCTAATATACTGTTACATTATTATACTATGCTTTTCTGTTTTTTTCAAGCGCCTTTTGAAATTTTTTACCGGCTGCTGTGAATTCCTCAGTTTTACGGAGCATAAATGGCTGAAAAATGCTGAATACTGGTATATTTTGCTAATTTCGATAAAAAATTCTGTTTTATCTATTGCATTTCGGTGTAAAATGTGGTATAATCAATCAATAAGTGTTTGTATTTTCATAGCGGTCTGTAGGGACCGTAAATTTAAAGACCTGTCTACCTCAGAACGACAGGTATGAAAGGAAAGAGTATTTATGAAAACATTGATGCTTGGCAACGAGGCTTTTGCAAGGGGCCTTTATGAGGCAGGCTGCAAGGTAGTTTCTTCTTACCCCGGCACCCCCTCGACTGAGATAACCGAGGCCGCTGCAAAGTATGATGAGATCTATGCGGAGTGGGCGCCTAACGAGAAGGTGGCTATGGAAGTGGCTCTGGGCGCATCTATAGCAGGTGTCAGGAGCTTCTGCGGAATGAAGCACGTGGGCCTTAACGTGGCTGCGGACCCTCTTTATACTGCCGGCTATACGGGTGTTACCGGCGGCATGGTCATAGCTGTCGCTGATGATCCGGGTATGCACTCCTCTCAGAACGAGCAGGATTCGAGACATCATGCTGCTGCTTCAAAGACCATGATGATCGAGCCTTCGGACTCTGCTGAGTGTAAAGAGTTCACCAAGATGGCCTTTGAGCTTTCAGAGAGATTTGACGTTCCCGTCATCGTGAGGATGTCTACCAGAGTTTCCCACTCTCAGTCCGCTGTAGAGCTTTGCGACAGGGAGGAGAGGGAGCCTATACCCTATAAGAAAGACGCTGCAAAGTACGTTATGATGCCCGGCAACGCCATAAGGAGACACCCGATAGTCGAGGACAGGATGGCTGCTATCGCAGAGTACGGCGAGGACTGTCCCCTGAATACAGTTGAGGACAACGGCGCCGAGATAGGCGTTATCACAGCAGGTATCTGCTATCAGTATGCCAAGGAGGCTCTGGGCGATAAGGTGAACTACCTGAAACTGGGCATAGTCAATCCGATGCCTGTGAAGATAATAAAGGATTTTGCCGCTAAGTGCAGCAAGGTCTATGTTATTGAAGAGCTGGACGACGTTATCGAGACACATTGCAGGAAAAACGGCGTTACGGTCCAGGGCAAGGAGCTTTTCGGCTGGCTCGGGGAGATATCACAGACCAAGATCAGGGAGAAGATTCTGGGCATAAAGCCTGAGTATGATACCTTTGGGGACACTGTGCCTGTAAGGCCCCCTGTGATGTGCGCAGGCTGTCCGCACAGAGGACTTTTCTACTGTCTGAGCAAGCTGAAGGTCAATGTTTCCGGCGATATCGGCTGCTACACTCTCGGAGCAACCGCTCCGCTGTGTGCTATGGACTCTACCATCTGCATGGGCGCATCAGTTTCCGCACTTCACGGCTTTAACAAGGCTCTTGGCGCCGAGGCTGAGAAAAAGAGCGTTGCTGTCATCGGTGACTCTACCTTCATGCACAGCGGCATGACCGGCCTGGTGAACATCGCATATAATGCTACGAATTCTACAGTCATCATTCTTGACAACAGCATCACCGGCATGACCGGCCATCAGCAGAACCCTACCACCGGAAAGAACCTTAAAGGCGACCCGGCAGCTGCGGTGAATCTGGAGGAGCTTTGCCACGCCATCGGCATAAAGAGCGTCAGGGTAGTTGACCCTTACCATATGGCCGAGACTGAGAAGGTCATCAAGGAAGAGCTGGAGAAGGAGGAGCCTTCGGTCATAATCTCAAGAAGGCCCTGCGCACTGCTCAAATATGTAAAGCATAAGCCGGCGCTGAGATGTGACAAGGACAAGTGCGTAGGCTGTAAGCAGTGCCTGAAGATAGGCTGCCCGGCCATTTCTATCCATGATAAGAAAATGGTCATCGACCACACCCAGTGCGTGGGCTGCGGCATATGCACTGAGATGTGCAAGGTCGGCGCAATAGTAGAATGACAGTATAGATAATGATTTGAGGAAAAAGGAGAATGGATATGACAGATAACGATAATAAAGCATTGGGCGTAGTTGGCGCAGTTATAGGTGCAGGACTGGGTATGCTGGTCTGGCTGCTGCTGGCAAGATTAGGAGTTATCGCAGCTATCGGCGGATTTGCTATCGCAGGAGGGGCGTTCTACGGTTATTTTCTGCTGGCAAAGGGCATAAGCAAGACCGGTCTGGTCATCGTGGCAGTCGTTGCGCTGGTAACGGTTTATCTTTCGATCAGGCTGAGCTATGCTTTCCTGGTGCAGAGGACCTTTGAGGGGGACCTGACCCTGAAAGAGAGCTTTGCGCTGCTGGAGGTGGCTATGAGCGATCCTGAGGTCAAGGGCGCTTACATAAAGGATATGCTCATGGGCTATGCCTTCACCCTGATAGGCGGGTTCAGCGTTATAAAAAAGGCGCTGGTCTGAGCAGTGACGCAGGAGAGTATCAAAAGGAGTGTTATAGATGGAAACTAAGTCGATAATGATAGTCGGCGTGGGCGGACAGGGTTCGCTGCTGGCTTCAAGGATAATAGGAAACGTATTGCTTTCGCAGGGCTTTGACGTAAAGGTCAGCGAGGTACACGGCATGAGCCAGAGAGGCGGCTCGGTGGTAACATATGTAAAATACGGCGACAAGGTCTATTCGCCGGTGGTGGAGCTGGGCGAGGCTGATATTATCATCAGCTTTGAACAGCTGGAGGCCGCAAGGTATGTGCAGTATCTGAAAAAGGGCGGACATATCGTGGTATCGACCCAGCAGATAGATCCTATGCCCGTCATCACAGGGGCTGCGGTATACCCTGAGGATATCATAGGCAAGCTGAAAGCCCAGGGCATCGACGTCATAGATGTTGACGCACTTACCTTAGCCGAGCAGGCAGGAACCTCTAAGGCCTCCAATGTGGTCCTCATGGGCGTGGTGTCCACAAAAATGGACTTTGATGAGAGCGTATGGCAGCAGGCTCTGGAGCACTGTGTTCCGCCAAAGTTCCTGGAACTCAATAAGAAAGCCTTTGCCCTCGGCAGAGAGGCAGGCTGATCTGTCCGGGCGGTCACACCGCCCAGATATTTGCTTCTGACGATTTAGCAATTTAAATCGCACTAGGAAGTTTATCCCATTTTTCGTTAAATATGTCCTGTCCCTGCAAGGCAACCGCTTGCAGGGCGGGCCGAAAGGAATATAAAGGAGGTCATCGCCAATGGCAGAAAAGATCTATTGGAACAAGGAAATCGAAACGATGGAGCTGGACAAGATGAAGGAGCTCCAGAGTGAAAGACTGGTCAGACAGGTAAAGCACGTGTGGGACAATGTGCCTTATTACCGAAAGCTCATGGAGGAAAAGGGCGTTACGCCTGAGGATATCAAGGGCGTAGAGGACCTGCACAAGCTGCCTTTTATCTCAAAGGCCGATCTGAGGGAGGGATATCCCTACGGCCTGCTGGCCAAGCCCCTTTCTGAGTGTGTCAGGATCCAGTCTACCAGCGGCACCACCGGCAAGAGAGTGGTGGCTTTCTATACACAGAACGACGTTGATCTCTGGGAGGACTGTGTGGCAAGAGCTATCACAGCCGCAGGGGGAACTAAGGAGGACGTTTGTCAGGTCTGCTACGGCTACGGACTTTTCACCGGCGGCCCGGGACTTCACGGCGGCGCACATAAGGTGGGCTGCCTGACGCTGCCTATGTCCTCAGGGAATACTGAGAGACAGATACAGTTCATGATGGACCTGAAATCCACGATCCTTTGCTGCACGCCTTCCTACGCCGCTTACATAGGCGAGACTCTGGCCGAGATGGGCTATAAGCCTGAGGACAACAGCCTTAAAGCCGGTATCTTCGGGGCAGAACCCTGGACGGAGGAGATGAGGCAGGAGATACAGAAACTTCTGGGCATCAAGGCCTACGATATCTACGGACTTACAGAGACCAGCGGCCCGGGCGTGGCCTTCGAGTGCGAGGAGCAGACCGGTATGCACATCAACGAGGATAATTTCATCGCTGAGATCATTGATCCCGACACCGGTGAGGTACTGCCTGAGGGCTCCAAGGGCGAGCTGGTTTTCACCAGCATCACCAAGGAGGCTTTCCCTCTGCTCAGGTACAGGACCAGAGATATCTGCGTTCTTTCCAGGAAGAAGTGCTCCTGCGGAAGGACCTTAGTGAAGATGACCAAACCCATGGGCAGGAGCGACGATATGCTTATAATCAAGGGCGTCAACGTGTTCCCGTCACAGATAGAGACCGTCCTGCTGAAGGACTTCAATGCAACGCCTAACTACCAGATAGTTGTTGACCGTGTGGGAAGTGTGGATACCTTTGAGATAAAGGTAGAACTGTCTGAGGATATGTTCAGCGATACCATCAAGTCCGTGGAGGCTCTGGAGAAGAAGCTCAGCGCCGATATCGTACAGATACTTGGCATCAGGGCAAAGATCAGCCTGGTGGAGCCTAAGAGCATACCACGTTCAGAAGGTAAGGCGGTAAGAGTCATAGACAGAAGAAAACTTGTTTAAGGAGGTCGCAGAAAATGACAGTAAAACAGCTCTCAGTTTTTGTAGAAAACAAACCCGGCAGACTTTCGGACGTCACCGCCGTTCTGTTCGACGCCGGGATCAATATCCGGGCCATCACTACTGCCGACAGCAGGGATTTCGGTATCCTCAGGCTCATCGTTGACGATACCGATAAGGCATTTGTAAAGCTGAAACAGGAGGGTTATGTGGTAAGGACCACTAAAGTCCTGGCTGTTGTGGCTGACGACAAGCCCGGTGGGATGGCAAAGATGATGAAGGCTCTGTATGAGGCGAATATCAGCGTTGAATATATGTATTCAGCATTTCTTAACCCCTCCGAGGTCACTGCCTGCCTGATACTCAGGGTGGACAGCAATGAGAATGCCTCCGAGGCTCTGAAGGAAAAAGGCTATAAGCTCCTCACTGAGGAAGAACTCCACAGTTTCTGATCTGTGAAGGCTCTCATATCAAAGTATGTATCTCGCCCTGCTATTGCGGGGCGAGCTTTTTGCATACGGACCAGGAGGTTAGCTATTGCTAACTAATTAATTGGTTAGTTTTGACAAACTAATTATTAATAATTCATTAAATTTTCATAAAACTAATTCTAAGGTACTTGATTTTCCCGGCAGATGTGTTATTATAAATACATAAGAACAATTGCTTTTTAAGCTTAGCATTTGTTGCTTTTAGTACTATTTGGTATCAGATTTGGTATTATGGGAGGTTTTACTATGGCTTACAAGATCAATGAAGAGTGCATCGGCTGCCAGGCTTGTGTTGGTGAGTGCCCTGTTGGCGCTATCTCTGAGAAGGACGGCGTTTGCGTTATTGATTCTGATGCTTGTCTGGATTGCGGCGCTTGCGCTGGTGTATGTCCTGTTGGCGCACCTCAGGCTGAGTGATCGGATAAAGAGAAAAATTTATATCCGTCCTTCGGGGCGGATATTTTTTTGTTCTTTTTTGGTATAAAATCAGCAATTTTTGATAGGTTTTCACTTGATAAATAAGTAAAAATATGCTATTATTAAAGGGTGTGAAAGACCTATCGGGCATTTTAAGGTAGGTTTTAGGCTTTTGAGTTATGCTGACAGTATAACTTTCAGAATGGAGCTGATAAATATGAGATTACTTTTAGCGGACGATGAGAAGGAGCTTTCAAACGCTGTTTCGGCGGTGCTCAAGCATAACAATTATTCGGTGGACGTTGTCTATAACGGCAGGGACGCCTATGACTATATCATCGCCACGGATTATGACGGCATAATCTTAGATATCATGATGCCGTTTATGGACGGCGTAGAGGTGCTCAGAAAGATCAGGGAAAAAGGCATACAGACCCCTGTGCTGCTGCTGACGGCAAAGTCGCAGGTCGAGGACAGGATAGCCGGCCTTGACAGCGGCGCCGACGACTATCTTACGAAACCCTTCGCAATGGGCGAGCTGCTTGCCAGGATAAGGGCGATGACCAGGCGCAGGACCGAGTTCTCGCCCAACATATTAAAGGTCGGAAACGTCACCCTCGACAGAGAGCGGTTCGTCATCTCCACGGAAGAGGGCGGCGAGACTAAGCTTGGCAACAAGGAATTCCAGGTGCTGGAGATGCTCATGCTCAACCGCAACGTGCTCATATCCACCGAAAGGCTGATGGAAAAGATATGGGGCTTTGATGCGGAGGCTGAGATCAGCGTGGTGTGGGTGTACATCTCTTACATCAGAAGAAAGCTGTCCGGGGTCAAGGCCGACATCGAGATAAAGGCCACCAGGGGCGTGGGCTACACTCTGGAGGTAAAGGAATGATAAAGCGGCTGCGGCGCAGGTTCGTGCTGATAGCTGCGGGGAGCCTGCTGATAGTGGAGCTGGTGATAATCGGGCTCATCAATGTGATGAACTTCGCTCAGATAAACAGCCGTGAGGAGCAGCTCATGAAGATAATGCTGGATAACGGCGGCGAGTTCCCGGAAT
The DNA here is from genome assembly GCA_017478965.1 of Ruminococcus sp. Taxonomy (GTDB): domain Bacteria; phylum Bacillota; class Clostridia; order Oscillospirales; family Ruminococcaceae; genus Hominimerdicola. The sequence goes on from JAFVCV010000022.1 coordinate 24,154, forward strand.
TTTTCAAGCATAAAGAAAACAAGCAGAGCGACTTCAGCTTTGATGACAGCGGCGAGCCGCCCCCAAAGCCCGTTGAAGACCAGGATAACGGCTTTTTCAGGAGCCATATGGACATAAGCGAGGAGACCCGGTATCAGACCAGATATTTTTACATAAGATATAACGGGTCCCTGGAGCCTGATGTGATAAACACAGGACATATCGCTGCGGTGTCGTCGGAGGAGGCTGTGAAGTTCGCAGAGAGGGCCAGCGCTGTCGGCAAAAACAGCGGATATATAGATAACTATCGCTTTTCAGTCAGGGAGACCTCTGACGGCGGGAGGCTTTTCGTGTTCATGGACTGCCGGGAGGATATGGCGACAAAGCAAAGGTTCCTGCTGATGTCGGCGGGTATCTCTCTGGGTGGATATGTGCTGGTGTGCCTGCTGATAATAGTTCTTTCAGGCAGGGCGGTAAAGCCATTTATCGAAAACTACGAGAAACAGCGGATGTTCATCACCGACGCCGGACACGAGATAAAAACGCCCTTAGCCATCATTTCCGCCAATACCGAGGTCATCGAGATGCTGTCGGAGCCTAATGAGTGGACCGGGAGCATACATAACCAGGTCGACAGGCTGGGAGGGCTGGTGGCTAATATGCTCAGGCTGGCTAAAATGGACGGCGAGAGCGCCAGGCTGGAGTTTTCGGAATTCTCCATGACTGACGCCTTTGTGGATATAGCCGAGCCTTTCAGGACCCTTGCTCAGAGCAGGGGACTCAGCCTTGATATCAAATTCGACGAGGGCATAAGGGTGAACGGCGACGAGGGGGCTTTAAGGCAGGTCGTCTCGGTGTTCATCGAGAATGCGGTGAAGTACTGCGATGAAGGAGGCAGTATCAGCGCAGTGCTTTCCAGGACGGGCAGCGGCCGCCATGCGCTCATCGAAGTGACCAACGACTGCGCCGACCCGCCGGAGGACACCCAGCGGCTGTTCGACAGGTTCTACCGGTCCGATAAGGCAAGGGCAAGGGAGAACGGTGAGGTAAAGACAGGATACGGTATAGGGCTTTCTATGGCAAAGGCAGCCGTAGAGGCTCATAAGGGCAGGATAGGCTGCCGGACAGGGGAGGGGAAGATAACCTTCTTTGCCAGGCTGCGTACAGATAAATGAACCAATAATGGGCGTTTCAAGGCGCCGGAAAAAATTTTTTTGACTTTTTTGATATCATTAAGCTTAAATTAAGGTTGAGGGCTTATAATCAAGACCATAGAAGGAAAGAGTAAAAAATATCAAACGAAAGGAATGATAATATGGCTGTTCAGGAAGTTTTCAAGCGTGTTGAAAAGAAATACATAGTCACAGCTCAGCAGCAGGAAGAACTGACAAGGCTGATGGCCGGGGAAGTGGCTGCCGATGCTTACGGACTTACGACCATATGCAATATCTATTACGATACGCCTGAACACCGGCTCATAAGGACCTCTATGGAAAAGCCTGTTTATAAGGAAAAGCTGAGAGTCAGGAGCTACGGTGTGCCGGACAAGGACGGCAAGGTGTTCGTGGAACTGAAAAAAAAGTATAAGGGTATAGTCTACAAGAGAAGAGTGGACATGAGCCTTATAGAGTCCTACGAGTTTCTGAATTTCGGTTTAGCACCGGGGAAAAATCCTCAGATCGAAAAGGAGATAAGCTACTTCATGAGCTTTTACAAGGGCATAGCTCCCAGGATGTATCTGAGCTATGACAGGATCGCCTTTGCGGGGATAAACGACCCGGAGCTGAGAATGACCTTCGACAGCGATCTGACCTACAGGGAGGACGAGCTGAGACTGGAGAAAGGCTCCTGGGGAGAAAAGCTCCTGAGGCCTGACCAGAGGATAATGGAGGTCAAGATACCGGGCGCAATGCCGCTGTGGATGAGCAGGATATTTGACGACCTGGGTATCTACCCCGGTTCGTTCTCGAAATACGGAGAGGCTTATAAAAGTGTTTTTACAAATGCCCTCAACTCTGATAAAGCTTTAAAAGTCAATGAAAATGAAAACGGAAAAGGAACGGTGAACCACTGTGCTTGATATAAATACTATTTTTGCTGCAAATGTTGATCTTACGGCTTCTGCCGGGATAGCGCTCTCTACTAAGGATTTCATGATATGTACCGCACTGTCATTGGCCCTGGGAGCTGTCATAGCCTTTACATTCTGCTTTAAGCAGAAGAAGTCCAAGAGCTTTATAACCACCCTTGCGATGCTGCCGCTAATAGTGCAGGTAGTCATAATGCTGGTCAACGGCAATCTGGGTACCGGTGTGGCTGTGGCAGGCGCTTTCAGTCTGGTAAGGTTCCGCTCAATGCCCGGCAACGCCAAGGATATCCTGGGGATATTCCTTTCGATGGCCGTAGGTCTTGCCACCGGAACGAACCATGTGGCGCTTTCGCTGCTGTTCACAGCTATCGCCTGCGCAGCCGCCGCTGTCTACACCTTCGCACCCATCGGTGTGTCCGGCAACAGCGAGAAGGTACTGACGATAACTATACCCGAGAGCCTGGATTACGGCGATATTTTTGATGATATCTTTGAGAAGTTCACCTCAAAGGCGGAGCTGGAGTCTGTAAAAACCACCAACATGGGCAGCCTTTTCAAGCTCAGATACGATATCGAGCTTAAAAAGGGCGTGAGCGAGAAGGAACTCATAGACGAGCTGAGGGTGAAGAACGGCAATCTTGAGATAATCTGCTCAAGGAAGATGCCCGACACGGAAAAGCTGCTCTGATAAAGACTTATGCGGCTCCTGCGGGGGAAAGACTTTTTCGCAGGGGCCATGATCGTATATAAAGAACGCTAAATGATCTGCCTAATACATATAAAGTACATAATCCGGAGGGGATAGATATGAAAAGAACGGACCTGAAAAGGTATGCCGCCGTAGTCTGTGCGCTGAGCCTGCTGCTGGCCGCCGGGTGTTCCGGCACCGGCAGGAGTGAAAGCTCCGCCGGCTCGGTGACGACAGCATCGTCGGCAAAGAACGAGGCCAGCTCCATAAAGCTCGGCGCAGTCACCACCGGGATCTCGGCGGAGGATCTTGACATCGGCTACGATGAGTCTGAGTCAGTAGAGATAAGCTTTGACGGTGAGAACGCTGATATCAGTGGCAGCGGTGCAGAGCTTTCCGGAGGTGCAGTCACTATATCCTCTGCGGGTACCTATGTGCTCAGAGGCAGCGGCACCGGCAGGATAGTGGTGGACGCTGGCAAGGACAGCAAGGTGAAGCTCATCATGGACGGGGTGAGTCTTAGCTGTGAAGACAATGCGGCAGTTACAGTGCAGAGTGCCGACAAGGTCTATCTGGTGCTGAATGAGGGGACTGAAAACAGTTTTTCTGACGGCAGCAGCTATGAAAACGGAGAAGAGGACAATACAGACGGCTGTATATTCTCTAAGGCAGACCTGACCATAAACGGCGAAGGCAGCCTCAGCGTCAGCGGCAACTTCAAGCACGGCATAGTAAGCAAGGATGACCTGGTGGTGACCGGGGGCAATATCAGCGTTTATGCAGTCTCTTCCGCACTGGTAGGTAAAGACAGTCTCAGGATAAGCAGCGGCAGCTTTGATATCGAATGTGGAAAGGACGGACTGAAATCCACCAACACTGAGAAGGAGGACAAGGGCTTTATAAGCATCACCGGGGGTACCTTTGATATAGTTTCCGGCGGGGACGCTGTTTCAGCCGCTACGGACCTTATAGTCTCCGGCGGGGAATTTGAGCTTAACTGCGGCGGCGGAAGTGCCAATGCGTCCATGAAGACCGACGGCAGGCCCAATGATGACTGGCAGAACGATATGGGCGGATTTGGCGGCCACGGCGGTCGGGACAACGATCTCGGTGAGCCTCCCGGAGGGTTCAGAGATGATCGTGGAGATATGGGCGAGCCTCCTGACGGCTTCGGGGGCGGCGACATGGGGGTACCGCCGGATATGAACGGCTTTGAGGCCACCGCTTTCGTCAGCGTTCCGACGGTGCCCGGCTCCGAAGAGGGAGAGAGCACCTCTTCCGCCAAGGGTCTGAAGGCCGGTGGGAATATCCTTGTGGAGGACTGCGATATCACGGCGGATACAGCAGACGACCTTATACACTGCGGCGGTGACGCTGAGATAAGCGGCGGCACTCTTACCGGCACCTCCGGAGATGACGGTATCCATGTTGACGGGGACCTGCTCATTTCCGGCGGAGAGATCACTATTTCAAAAAGCTATGAGGGCATAGAGGGAATGACCGTGACCGTTACAGGCGGAAAGCTGGACATTACCGCATCAGACGACGGCATCAACTGCGCCGGCGGCAGCGACACCGGCTCTGAGGGCCGAATGGGCTGGGACCAGTTCGCTGCCCAGGAGGGCGTGTACCTCAGGATAAGCGGCGGTGAGATAAATGTCAACAGCGGAGGCGACGGTCTGGATTCCAACGGAGATCTGTACATAGACGGCGGCTTTGTGACCGTCAGCGGTCCGGAGAACAGCGGCAACGGCTCCATAGACCACAACGGCTCAGCTTATATCACAGGCGGGACAGTCATAGCCCTTGGCGCTGTGGGAATGGAGGAGATGTTCGACGAAGAAGGCTCCTCGCAGTATGCGGTCCTGCACGATTTTGCCGGGACCCTTCCGGCTGATACTGAGTTCACCGTCAGCGACAGGGACGGCAATGTCATACTTTCCTTTATCTCACCCAAGACCTGGCAGGGGGCTATTTTCAGCAGCCCTGACCTTGAAGAGGGCCAGACCTATACTCTCACCGCAGGTAGCTACAGCGATGAAGTGAGCATAAGTTCTGTAATTACCTCGAATTCTTCCGGCGGTTTTGGCGGGGGGAACATGGGACCCGGCGGCGCAAGAGGAGACTTCGGGAGAAAAATGTAAAAAAAGTGTTAACCTTCTTGACAAACGGCGGCGGCGGTGATATAATATATAAGTCTGAAATAGGACTCTTTTGTACTGTTTCGGAGCTTATTATCGAAATGCTGCATAGAACTACTGTCTGAACTAAGGATGATGGGCTTCTATGAGCCATATACTTTAGTTTGGAAGGAGGTCATGAAAGTGAGAGAGGGTATCCATCCCAAGTATGTCGAGACAACTATTACCTGCGCTTGCGGCAATGTTATCAAGACCCGTTCGACCAAGGAGAATATCAAGGTCGAGATCTGTTCCAAGTGCCACCCGTTCTACACCGGCAAGCAGAAGCTTGTTGACAGCGGCGGACGTGTTGACAGATTCAAGAAGAGATTCAATCTTGACTAAGTATGAAAATGAGAAAGAGTGGAAGGAATTTCCACTCTTTTTTTCACATTAGGCGCCTGACCCGTAAACGGGAGACAGGGCAGCAGCGAGGTGAGGAGAATGGGCTATCGGACCGTAAGGGCTTATGCGAAGGACAGCTTTGTGGAGAAAAAGTCGGAGTTTATCGGGCATATCATGCCTGTGAGGACCAATGAAGAGGCTGTGGATTTCATAAACAGGATAAAAGCGGAGAACCGTAAGGCAAGGCATAATGTTTATGCTTATGTGCTGAGAGAGGGCAGCATCAGCCGTTATTCAGATGACGGCGAGCCTCAGGGCACGGGCGGGGTGCCGGTGCTGGACGTTGTGACCAAGGCGGGGCTTTGCGATGTGTGCGTGGTGGTGACCAGGTATTTCGGCGGAGTCCTGCTGGGGGCCAGCGGACTGGTGAGGGCCTATTCACAGGCTTGTTCTCTGGCTGTGGGTGCGGCTGAGGTCATGGAGATGTGCGAATGTTCAAGGGTAAGCTTTTCCTGCGATTATACCCTTTACGGCAAGGTGTCCTATATCCTGCCGGAATTCGGGGTCATCAGTGAGAAGGAGGACTTTGCGGACAAGGTGGATATATCCGTGCTGGTAAAGGCCGAGCAGGCGGAGGGACTCAAAAAAAAGCTCACCGATATCTCTAACGGGCAGCTGGAATTGTCAGAAGATATAGGCCTGTGGGCTGATTTTGCGTGAAATTTGTGCAAATATACAAAGATGTTTTAATAAATTTGGAATAAAAAGGCTTTTTCGATACCGTAAAAGTATATATTGTCAGGCAGAGGGTCATAAGGACAGTTTGCAGGATGCACATGAACGGAGGGCGCTTTTTGTTTCCCAGAGAGAGATTTGAAGAGTTTGAAAGGACCATGCTGTGCGGCTACGCAGCTTTTTGCGCCGAGACGGCGGGCAGGGAGCGGCCGGAGGAGAAATGTCAGCTCAGGACCGAATATCAGAGGGACAGAGACAGGATACTGCACAGCAATTCTTTCAGAAGACTAAAGCATAAGACGCAGGTGTTTCTTTCGCCGGCAGGTGACCATTACAGGACCCGTCTCACCCATACCCTGGAGGTGAGCCAGATCGCCCGGACGATCACCAGGGCGCTGATGCTCAATGAGGACCTGACGGAGGCCATAGCCTTAGGACATGACCTTGGCCATACGCCCTTCGGTCATGCGGGGGAGAGAATGCTGGATAAGCTCAGCCCCGACGGTTTCCATCACTATGAGCAGAGCCTGAGAGTGGTGGATATACTGGAGAAGGACGGACAGGGGCTTAATCTTACCAGGGAGGTAAGGGACGGTATTTTAAAGCATACCAATATGACTGCCTCCACTCTGGAAGGCTGTGCGGTCAGGTATGCGGATGTCATCGCTTACATAAATCATGACATCGACGATTCCATCAGGGCCGGTATATTGAAGGAAGAAGATATCCCCAGGAGCATAACCGGAGTGCTGGGGCACTCGAAGTCGGAGAGGATAACCACACTGGTGGGTTCTCTGGTGGAGTGCGGGATAACTGAGACGGACCGGGAGGACGACAAGGGCGTCCCTATAGGCGGGAAGTTTGTCAGGCTGTCAATGTCGGAAGAGGTCTATAAGGCTTATAAGGAGCTGCACAGGTTCATGTTCGACTGCGTTTACACCAACCCTAAGTGCAAGTCGGAGGAGAGCAAGGCTCAGGATATGATAGCTTATCTCTATGAATACTATACCGAGCATATCGAGGCACTGCCGGCTATGTATATGAACTTAGCTTACAAATACGGCATCGACAGGGCGGTCTGCGACTATATCTCCGGCATGACTGACGTTTTCGCAGTGGAAACTTTTAAAGAGCTTTTCATTCCGGCTGCATGGATGGTCAAATAGTACGGCTGCGGTGCAGGGCGGTTTTTGACATATTTCTGATATTTAAGGAGTAAAAATGGCTTTACCAGCGGATCTTGTGCAGAGACTCAAGGACGCCAATCCCATAGCAGAGGTCATGGGACGGGTCGTGTCTCTGAAATGGCAGGGAAGGGATTATGTGTGCCTTTGTCCTTTCCATACGGAAAAGACGCCTTCCTGTCATGTCCACCCGGACAGCGGATATTTCAAATGCTTTGGCTGCAACGCCGGGGGGGACGTCATCACTTTCACGATGATGTACAATAATCTTGAGTATATGGACGCCGTGAGAAAGCTTGCCGAGGACGCAGGGCTGCCTCTTCCGGAGGACAGGGGCGAAAGGAAGCGCACCGACGAGCGCAAACGGCTTTATGAGATAAACAAGGCGGCAGCAAGGTTCTTCTATTCTCAGCTGCGGACCCCTGAGGGAATGAAGTGCGTGGACTATCTGATGAATACCAGAAAGCTCACGCCGGAGGTCATAAAGAAATACGGCATGGGCTATGCTCCCAGGAGCTGGACCGCACTTAAAAACCATATGATGGCCGAGGGCTTTTCCGAGGAGGAGCTGGTGAAGGCCTCGCTCCTCACAAGGTCAAGCAAGGGCGGCGCCAATACCTTTGCCTTTTTTATGGACAGGGCCATGTTCCCGTTCATAGACCTTTCGGGAAGGATAGTGGGCTTCGGCGGAAGGACCCTTGGGGACGATAAGCGGAAGTATCTCAATTCCCGGGATACGGCCTGCTACAATAAGAACAGGTTCCTGTTCTCGATGAATTTCGCCAAGGAAAAAAGTGTAAAGACCGGAACGGTGCTGCTGTGCGAGGGGAACCTGGACGTTATCTCGCTCTACCGCAGCGGCTTTGAGAACGCTGTGGCAAGCTGCGGCACGGCGCTGACGGAGGAGCAGGCTAAGCTGATATCAAACTATGCCGAGAAGGTCATTATCTGCTATGACGCCGATGAGGCCGGACAGAAGGCCACTGCCAGGGCCATAGGCATACTCAGGGGCGCAGGGCTGAAAACTGCGGTGCTGAAAATAAACGGCGCCAAGGACCCTGATGAATATATAAACAAATACGGCGCCGACCATTTCAGTCATCTTATCAGGAACGCTGAGGGCGCAGTAGAGTTCGAGCTGGAAAAGTGTAAGGAAGACCTTGATCTTACTACTGACGAGGGCAGGCTGGACTGCCTTAAAAGGTCATACGGGGTCCTGGCTAAGATAGGCTCGGCGGTGGAGAGAGAGATCTACATATCAAAGCTTGCCAAGGACATGGGCGTAAGTGCCAATTCTGTGGAGAACGAGGTGAACAGGGTCCTCAGAAGGGGCGTCAAGCAGTACGAGCTTGCACAGTTCAGGGCAGAGATGAGGAGGATCACTAACAGCGATCCTAAGACGGACTCAGGTTCCGTAGAGGTAAGGTCGGAAAGGAATATAATCTATCATCTGGCAAATTTCCCGGAAGATCTCGAACACATCGTTTCAAGGATAAAGCCGGAGGAATTTATAACCGACTTTGAGAAGAGCGTTTACGGCAGCCTTGTATACAGGATCAGAAACGAGCTGGATATATCGCCTTCGGGGTTTTACGATGAATTTTCGCCGGAGGAAGTGGATAAGATAACTTCGCTGTTTGTTTTTGAGGATATGGGGGCTGATGATATAGATGTGATCTATGACTGCATAAAGCATATTAAGGCCTACAACTCCCATGCTGAGGAAAAGCAGAGGGATGAGAGCGGTGAGTTCGACCCGGAAGCGGCCGCAAGAGAGTTCGAGGAGATGCAGAAAAAATTCAGCCAGTAGCTTTTTGCCCGAATGTATGAATTATTCCCGGAAACGGTGACTATAATAAAAATCAAGGAGAGTATGATTATGACAGACAGAAGTAAGATCATGGAAAACCTTATGGAACACGGCAAGCAGACCGGCAAGCTGACCACTAAGGAGATAACCGACGCTCTGGAGAAACTGGATTTTGACGTGGAGCAGATGGATAATTTCTATGACACCTGCGCAAGCCTTAATATCGAGATAATCGACGACGTTGTGGTGGACGACACTCTGGATTTCGTAAATCCGGACGATGAGCTGGACCAGGACGGGGTCGATATATCCCTTTCTACCGACGGCATCGCTATCGACGACCCGGTAAAGATCTATCTGAAGGAGATAGGACGTGTGCCGCTGCTGACCTCTGAGGAGGAGATACAGCTTGCAGAGATGATGTCGGGGGATAACGAGAAGGAGGCATCCAAGGCAAGAAAGAGACTGGCCGAGGCCAACCTCAGGCTGGTGGTGTCCATCGCCAAGAGATACGTTGGCAGGGGCATGAGCTTTCTTGACCTTATCCAGGAAGGCAATATGGGCCTTATAAAGGCCGTGGAGAAGTTCGATTACAAGAAGGGCTTCAAGTTTTCCACCTATGCCACATGGTGGATAAGGCAGGCCATAACCCGAGCCATCGCTGACCAGGCCAGGACCATACGCATACCCGTCCATATGGTGGAGACTATCACCAAGGTAAAGAAGGTGTCCTCACAGCTTCTCCATAAGAACGGCCGTGACCCCTCGCCGGAGGAGATCGCAGGGGAGCTTGACATGAGCGTGGACAGAGTGAGGGAGATAATGAGGATCGCACAGGACCCTGTTTCCCTGGAAACTCCTATAGGCGAGGAAGAGGACTCTCATCTGGGTGACTTTATCCCCGATGACGATGCTCCGGCTCCTGCTGAGGCAGCGTCACTGGTGCTTCTGAAGGAGCAGATAAACCAGGTGCTCTCTACCCTGACTGAGCGTGAGGAGAAGGTCCTCAGACTCAGGTTCGGCCTGGAAGACGGCAGATCAAGGACTCTGGAAGAGGTCGGACAGGAATTCAAGGTGACACGGGAAAGGATACGTCAGATCGAGGCAAAGGCACTGAGAAAGCTCCGTCACCCCAACCGCAGCAATAAGGTAAGGGATTTTATAGACTGAGTCCGTAAAATTAGGAGGATCATATGTATATTACTCTTGAGACAGACTATGCGGTGAGGATCACTGCGGAGCTGTGCAGGGAACAGGGCAAGCTGGATGCCAGGACCATATCCGAAAGGACCGGCGTGACTCTCAGGTTCTCTTTGAAGATACTGAGAAAGCTGGTCAGCGAAGGCATCGTGAGATCGTATAAGGGTACCCAGGGCGGGTATATGATCAATATGGATCCCCATGAGATAACCCTCAGAACTGTGGTAGAGGCCATAGAGGGTACATATTGCTTTTCCCGCTGCCTTTCAGCGGACGGTGAGTGTAACAGAGGTGCATCGGGTTACTGCAGATTTCAGGAGGCTTTCGCCGAGATAACTCATATGGTCAGGGACAAGCTTGACAGCTTTACCTTTGCAGACCTTATCACCGAAAAGGAGGATAAGGAGAAGGCTGATGAAAGAAGAATCCCAGAGCCGTAACGGCGGCGAAAATGCAAAAAAACAGTTCAGGCTCAGCGACGAGGCCAGGGCAAGGATAGACCGGGAATACTCTGACGTCAGCACCCAGTGGACGGACAAGGCATATGAAAGGCACCAGAGAAAGCCCGGACAGAGAAGGTCTTCCGCTCATGAGGTCAGATCTGTTCAGAGGGCGCAGCGCCAGGAGAGGCAGCAGCAGGACCGTTTGCAGAGCTATAAAGCCCGCAGCAGCGTCAGCGAGCGCTATGAAGATTGTCAGGGGTATACGGACTATCAGGAGGATCGGGAAAGCCCGGAGCCGAAAAAGAGCCGTTTCAGGCACTGGCGGCGAAAGCTTGCTGTCAGGATACTGGTCATCAGTGCGGTACTGATGCTTATAAATGTGGGCGTGCTGTTCTTTTCCGGCAAGCTCTGGTTCAATGAGCCAAGGAAAAGGGACTACCCGATAAGAGGGCCTGTTATCAGTGAGAAGGAGGGCCGGGTGGACTGGGAGAAGTTCACTTCCCAGAATATCCAGATGGTATACGTCAGGGCCACGAAAAGCACAGCCTACGTGGACGAGAGGTTCCAGAAGAACCGCAGCGCTCTGGAAGATATGGATATACCTGCCGGGTTCATCCATGTTTTTGACCTGGCCATGAGCGGCAGCGACCAGGCGCAGCATTTCATCAAGAGCGTGGGCAAGCTGGATAACTGGCTCTTGCCTGTGGTGGATATCGAGGCTACGGGCTTTTACAATGTGCTGCCTGTGGAATACGACAATGTAAGAAAGCAGCTCAGAGAGTTCTGCGATGAGCTTATCAAGGAATACGGCAAGGCCCCTGTCATAAAGTGCGACAAAAAGATTTATGAGAAGGTGGTCGGAACCGGCTTTTTTGAGGACTGTCCGCTGTGGTATATAAGCGAGTATACAAAGCCTGACAGCAGCATCGACTGGACCTTCTGGGGCTACAGCAGCAGGGTGAAGTTCGACTACTACGAAAGCGGCGGTTTTCTTGAAATGACGGTCTATAAAGGTGATGAGACCGAGCTTGGCTATAATATGTTCGTATAATATTGATCTTGACCGGTCCACTTTGAGGTGTGCCGGTCTTTTATTTTTATGGTCAAGCTGTATAATAATATGTGCATAATATATAATTCATTTGTGCTGTTTTGTGTAAGTTGTTCTATTGAAAAAATGTAAACAGAATGTTATAATATTATATGTGAGAATGTGAGCAGCTTTGTTCTCAGGGCTGCGGCATACCGGTATCTGAAGAAAAAATGAACGGAGGACATAGTATGGACGGAGAATATGCTGGACTTATCATAATGGGTTCTATAGTGGGCGTCATCGTGCTGATACTTCTGATAGCGCTTTTTGCAAATATCGCTACAGTTATAAAGTATAAGAGAAAGCCCCAGCAGCAGGGGCAGTTCGACGGCTATTCATGGCAGCCTGAGAACAGCAGTCTTGACAGCGCCCAGGCACAGGCTGTGCAGGGCTTTGAACAGGCAGCGAATGGGAGCTTTTCGCAGCAGCAGGCCGGCGATGATCTCAAGCAGGCGGCTGATCTTTCAGGCTTTGATGACAGCCCGCTCTGAGATGCTGAGGAAGGAATGAAAAAATGCTGAATTTTAAATGCCGCAACTGCGGCGGAGAGATGTCGGTGGACCGCAGGGGAGATCTGCTTTGCAGCTACTGCGATTCCAGGTTCGTGTTCACTGACAGGGACCTGAAGGATTATAAGGAATTCAGGTATAAGATGCTGTACTATCTCAGCGCAGTGGCTAATAAGACCGCCGCCGACAGCGATGCCGAGAGGATATGGGAGAGTGCAGAGGGAGAGCAGTTCGAGACGGCCGACGGCACAGACATAGTGATAAACCATATCTATATGGGCAGATATGACGGGGTGGAGATCTATACTGCAAGAAACAGCGTGGTATTCGTTTTTCCCTCAGGCTGTCCGGGACTGGCTGACAGGTTCGGGAACTCGCTGAAGTGTCTCAGCTATCCCTCGGCGGACGTAAGGGATCTTTCGCAGTATTTTCCGCACATTACCGGGCAGTTCACCCTGAAGGACGGGAGAATGATGCTCGCTGTCTCCAAGCCGGAAAACGTGTTCCCGCTTGGGGCTTTCGGCAGCCTTCCGCCGGTCCATGCGGCCTGGATAACTTCCAGGCTTGAAAATCTGTGCTGTGTGCTGGAATACAGCGGCGTAATGCACGGAGGGATAGACCTGGAGAGCCTGTTCATCAACGCCGGGACCCATGAGCTTTATCTCCTGGGAGGATGGTGGAAGAGCAGAACGGAAAGAGGAGTCAGCGATCTTCATATGGTGAGGAATACCGTGAAAAAGCTGATGGGCAGGTATCTTTCGCAGGCGCCGGGGGAATACCGGCGGTTTCTTGACAGCGTCACCGCAAAGGACGCTTATGACGATTTCGCACAGTGGGACCAGGTCATACAGAAAGGTTTCGGCGGACGCAGGTTCGAGAAACTTGACCTGACTGATATCAAAATTTGAAAGGAAGATGAAATATGGGCAGCGGCAGCTATACTAGCGCAGACTGGGCCAAGCTCAGGAGCAGCGCCAAGATCACAGAAAGATCTAACGACAGGGATATTTTTAAGAAAAGGGAGATGGACCAGCGGTTCGACCCTAAGTACATAAACGTCCGTGAGGCCAGGGACGGCGACGACCACCCTGAGTCTACGCCTATTATAATAGGACTGGACGTTACTGGGTCTATGGGCTATCTTGCGGCGCAGATCGCCAAGGAGGGTCTTAATGAGACTATGATGAAGCTGTTTTCTACCAAGCCCGTCACCGACCCGCAGATAATGTTTGCCGCACTGGGGGACGTGGTGGACAGCGCACCTCTTCAGGTCACTCAGTTCGAGTCGGACATCAGGATAGCAGAGCAGCTGATGGACCTGTGGCTGGAGGGCCGTGGCGGCGACAATCCTGAGGACTATAACCTTCTCTGGTATTTTGCCGCAAAGCACACCAGCACTGACTGCTTTGAAAAGAGAGGCAAGAAGGGTTATATCTTTACCATAGGCGATGCCGACTGCCACCGGAGCATTACGGGAGACAGCTTCAGAAAGGTCTTTGGTGAAAAGGAGGACGAGCTGACCCTGAAACAGACCGCTGAGATGGCTAAGGAAAAATATGAGCTTTTCCATATCCATATCAGTAATCACAGAGACGACAGACCGAGTCTGCTTGGCAGCGTTATCCCCGGACGTATCATAACTGTTGAAAAGGCCTATGTGGATACGATACCTGAGCTTATCGTCGGTGCTCTCCTTCTGGCAGGGGGACAGAGCATGAAACAGGTGGTGAGCAACTGGCCTGAACACAGTGAGCTGGTGCAGAGATCTCTTAGCGGACTGGTAATGAACAATTCCGGCAGCATAGTATTCTGATGCAGGAGGTCTTTGCAGTGATAGGGGCTTGTTTTGGTGACGAGGGCAAGGGTCTGGTCACCGACAGCCTTTGTATCGGCAGCGGCAGGACTGCTGTGGTAAGGCATAACGGCGGCGCCCAGGCGGGGCATACGGTGGAGGATGGGGGCAGGAGGTTCGTTTTCCATCAGCTCGGCTCCGGGTCTTTTCACGGTGCGGATACGGTCTGGGCCGATAGCTTTATGCCGGACCTTTTCAAACTCAGCGGTGAGCTGGAGGAGTTCACCAGTCTTTCTGGCCGGGAACCGAGGGTGTTGGCCTTCCCGGATACCTGTCCCACGCTCATAGACGATGTGCTTATCAATATGGCCCTGGAGAACTCACGGGGCAGCAGCCGTCACGGCAGCTGCGGCATGGGCATAAACGAGGCCGATAACCGTATTTCAGCCGGGTACGGGATAACTCTCGGACAGATGAAGGGCTGCACCCTGGGGAGCCTTGAGAGACGAATGAGAGAGATAAGAAGTGCATATGTGCCCGGAAGGCTGAAAAAACTCGGGCTGGAGCCGGACAGGCTGGGGGAATACGGCGAGATGCTATGTGACCCGGAGATCATCGGCCGTGCCGCACTGAACATGATGAGAGGACTTGAAAAAGTCAGCATCATCGAGGGCAAAGAGCCGCTCAGCGGCTACAGCAGGATAGTTTTTGAGGGCGCTCAGGGGCTGCTGCTGGATTCTATGAACAAGGAGTTCGCCCCTCATGTGACGGCGTCAAGGACCGGGCTGGATATGCCCCTGAGATCCTGTGAAAAGATCGGGGCAAAGCTTGGCACAGCAGTCTATGTCATTCGCAGCTATGTGACCCGGCACGGGGCAGGACCGCTGCCCGGTGAATGCGGCAAAAGTCTGTTGGGAGATATAGGCGACGATCTGACCAACCAGCCCAATCCCTGGCAGGGGACCATAAGATATGCCCCTCACCAAGCTGCGGAGAGCTTGCTCAAAGCAGTAAAGAAGGACCTTGACCGGGAGCACAGACCGGCGGCATGGCTGGCCGTGACCCATCTTAACGAGACCGGGAACATGGTCAGGTCCGTCGCAGGCGATATGAGCTTTGAGGAGCTTTGTGCCGACAGCAGGTTCGCAGGAGTTTTTGAGAGGGTGGTCCCTTTCTATTCGGGGCGCAGCGAAAGATTAGTGTGATATCAAGGAGAAGACCATGATCTGTCCATACTGCAACAAGGAAATGAAAAAAGGCATACTTTCCGGTGACGGCAGGAGCGCTGTTACCTGGAAGGAGGGGGACAAGAAGGCCGGCTTTTACGACAAGCTGGGTCTGGCAGGATATACAGTCACAGCGGTCAGGCGGACCCTGGCGGCTTTTACTGTTGAGAGCTATTTTTGTCCTGAGTGCAAAAAAATGATCTTTGACACAGACGTAAAATAAATACCCGATAACACTGCCCGCAGTATCAGGTGATGCGCAGCCTTTGTCAGGTGATAGTATCACCAAATACTGCGGGCTTTTTTCATGAAAAAAAATAATTGAAAACGGGGCGGCTATCTGATATAATAATAGGGATAAGAGGTATAATACTGGAAACGACTGAAATCTATGAAGGCAGGAGTGTTATCTATTGAAAAACTCAGCGACCTATAAAGCCACTGACAAGATCGCCGGCTATGACTGCCGGCCCGGGATCTATACTCTCAACGGCGCATCGGCTATGCTCCATGCGGTGAATTTCACGGTCCATTCATCAAAGGCCACCGGGTGCAGCGTGGTGCTCTTCGAGCGTGGGTCTACAGAGCCGTTTGCGGTCATCCCTATACCGGATAGTTACAGGATAGTGGACACCTGGTCCATAATGATCTACGGGCTCAACATCTACGAGATCGAGTACTGCTACCGGCTTTCGGGGGAATATGCTCCGGAAAAGGGGCTGCTGTTCAACGAGAACACCAATATCCTTGACCCCTACGCCAGGGCCGTCACCGGTCAGAGCGTCTGGGGCAAGAAGTCCGGGGCGCAGGACTGCTATCATGGGCGTGTCTGTACGGACAGGTTCGAGTGGGGTAATTTCGCCAAAAAGGAAATAGCTTTCAGCGACCTTGTGATCTATGAGCTGCACGTCAGAGGATTTACCAAGAGCCTGACTTCCGGGGTGAGGAACAACGGCACCTTCGACGGGGTCATCGAAAAGCTGCCCTACCTCAAAAGCCTTGGGGTGAATGCCATCGAGCTAATGCCTATCTTTGAGTTCGACGAGCTGTATGAGGAAAGGGAGCATGAGGGTAAAAAGCTCATGAACTACTGGGGCTACAACACTACCTGCTTTTTTGCGCCGAATACCAGCTATTCCTCTTCGGTGGAATACAACCATGAGGGGGACGAGCTGAAGACCCTTATCAGGACCTGCAACGAGAACGGTATCCTGGTGTTCCTGGACGTGGTGTTCAACCACACCTCCGAGGGCAACGAGGACGGGAAGATATTTTCATTCAAGGGCCTTGACAATAACGTTTACTATATGCTGACCCCCGAGGGTAAGTATTTCAATTTCAGCGGCTGTGGAAACACAATGAACTGCAACCATCCGGTGGTGCAGCAGTTTATTATAGACTGTCTGAGATACTGGGTGATCGAATACCGGGTGGACGGTTTCCGCTTTGATCTAGCGTCGATATTAGGCCGCAGCGAGGACGGCACGCCTATGGAGAACCCGCCCATTTTAAAGACCATCGCCTACGACCCTATCCTAAGCGGCACCAAGCTCATCGCAGAGGCCTGGGATGCAGGCGGGCTTTATCAGGTGGGGAGCTTTCCCTCATGGAACCGATGGGCGGAGTGGAACGGACGGTTCAGGGACGATCTCAGGTGCTTTTTGAAGGGCGACAACGGTATGGCCTGGGCGGCGGTGCAAAGGCTCTCAGGCTCTAAGGACCTTTATCCCCCTGAGGCCAGGGGGGTGAATGCCTCGGTGAATTTCCTGACCTGTCATGACGGCTTCACGATGTACGACCTTTACAGCTATAACGTCAAGCACAACGAAGAAAACGGCTGGGACAACACCGACGGCGACAACAGCAATACCGGCTGGAACTGCGGCATCGAGGGCGAGACTGACGACAGTAAGATAAACGGCCTCAGGATAAGAATGGTCAAGAACGCCTTTACCGCACTGCTTTGCAGCCGGGGTGCAGTGATGTTCTTTGCAGGGGACGAGTTCTGCAACACCCAGTTTGGCAACAACAACGCATACTGTCAGGATAACGAAGTCTCATGGCTGGATTGGAGCAGGCTCAAAAAGTACAAAGAGGTCCATGACCTGGTCAGGGACCTTATCGCCTACAGAATGAAACACGATGTTATCAGACACAGCACAGTTCCCAGCTCCATGGGTTTTCCCGACATCAGCGTCCACAACACCTACGCCTGGAACGATAAGTTCAACGACCATGACCATGTGATCGGGCTGATGTTCGCAGGAAAGGACAAAAAGGGCAATGACGACGCTGTATTCATCGGCTTCAACACCTATTGGGAGGAATGCCGTATGGAGCTGCCGTCATTGCCGGGAGATCATTACTGGGGCATAGATTTTTACACCTATGTGCCATATAAGAAAGGCACCGACTTCGACAAAATGATACACAGGGACGAGCTGAGCTTTACCCTTAAACCCAGGTCCGCCATAGTTCTTTCAGCCAGAAGGAGAAAGCAGCCTTAAACGCCCATCCTGTCCCTGAACAGGTCGTAGAGGGACTTGCCCTGGTCCGCCGGGTCAAGGTCAACGTCCTTGACGTTTTGCAGCCAGGAGCTGTTTTCGTTGAGCATACGGTAGGCGATATTATGCTGCTCCCATTCGTAGGCCATGTCCTCAGGGGTCCTGTAGCCGGTAAGCTCTCTGTCGTGGATAGGGTGCTCGTCGGAAAGAGCCGTGCAGATAAGCTCGATGTCGGCACTGTTGGTTATCCTGTATGAGTCTATGACCTTCCAGTTATCATACGTATAGACAGCGCTGTAAGTTTCGCCGCCGTAGGTGAAGGCGTACCGGCTGCCTCCGCCGTCTGTGTCGTAAAGGCCGACTTCTTCAGGGGAGCTTAAAAGCTGGGGGCTATCCCCGGCCAGGCTGTCCGACAGGTCGCTGAGTGCGCCGAATGCAGTCTCAAGGTCCGGCAAAGGGTGGTCGCCGTCGTCGGGATAGCTGTCACACTGGCTGTCTTCGGCGACGCTGTCCGATCCAGAGCCTGTCTCTGATGGAACTGATACTGATGAGTTTTCTGCCGTCCCGTTTCTTCCCGGGACGGCAGTTTCCGTTTGCTCCCCATGGGAAAGGCTGCTGACTTCGGCTTCTGATATAACGCCGGAGTTTTCCTCTATCCTGCTGCCGCAGCCGGTGAGCATAATCACACACCATAGCAGCGCTGCCATATATCTTACCTTCATGATCCAAAGCACAGCTCCCCGCTGACCTTTATCCCTCTGACTGTCCTTATGCTGTTTTGTTCGTTGATCTCAGATCTGTCCGGCATAGCTTTTCTCCTGTCCTGAAAAATGTACTTTTACTATAATGAGCCTTTAACCTCAAAGTTATTATATCATATCCTGCCCCTTTGCGTCAATACGGCAAAGGGTATAAATTTTCAGGCCCAGACTGTTGACGGCGGCGGTGAAAGGTGGTATAATACGGTTAGTTGAAACTTACCGAAAGGAGAGATATGAATGTTAAGATCATCAGACAGATATTGCAGGCTGTTTCTGCTTCTTGGCACAGCCGCTATGCTGCTGTGCGGGGTCAGTGACTGCCTGCTTTCCTACATGGGCGAGGGGGAGCCATACGTGGTGAAAAACATGGTGAGCGCAGACATCGTGAATGTTCCTTTGTGGCATTATAGCCTGTCGTTCTTTATCGGCATACCGGCGGCTGTGTTCTATTATCTTGCAGCAGGCTCTGTCTGCCGTTACATAGGGGAAAGTGATGCAGCAGACGCAGAGGGGTGGAAAAAGGCTTACCGTTTCGGCACAGCGATGATGTCCGTAGGCATCTTCGGCATACATTCTATCTGCTGCATGGCCCTCATGGGAGTCCGTGCAGCACTGCTTTCCGGGGCGGACCCTCTGACTGCCGGAGAGATGTTTGCTCCGGCGGCTCTCATTCCCTTTGCCGTCGGGACTGTCTGGCAGACCGCAGCCGACATTATCTCCGGGGCGGCCTATATCGCTATGGTGGTCAAGGGCGTCATACCGGTGCCGAAAAAATGGCTCATCATCGGACCCCTGTCCCTGTTTGTCATCACGAAAGTCTTAGGCAGGACATTGACTGCCCTGACAGGGGTCAGCGCCTTTACCCACTGGCTGGCGGGTGGCGAGTCCTGGGGGATAGCGTTTATGTTCCTGTCAGTACTGAGTGTCTGGCCCCCGGAACGCCGGTGAACGATCTGAAACAGAAATATTTACTTTTATACTGTTGCAAACCGGTAAGATCTGTGGTATCATATCATAAGACCGGGCTTTGGCCCTGAAAAGAAAAGAGTGATGATATGGATAAAACAGCTATCCCCTGCGACCCTATGGCAGGGCAGGAGGTAAAAAACGTT
>JAFVCV010000023.1 GCA_017478965.1 Ruminococcus sp.
AATACAAAAGCAGTTAATTGAATTATTGTTAAGTTGAAAAAATAATTAGCGGTACTTTTTAAAGTACAAGTAAATATACTTTCTTTATTATCTTTTATAAAGTACCGCTACATATCTGGATAAGGGTAACAGATTTACAAGATTTATGATTTGATTTTTCTTGGTTAGGTGGCGGCGTTAGCCGACACGGACAAAGCCCCCTCTGGGGGCGGTGCTAAACGCCGTAGGCGGTTAGCATTGTGCGCGGGGATAATTATAAATAATCGTAAGAATAAACCTAATCATAAAATCTAAATTCTAAAACCCCTCAGAACGCACCACAAAGCCCGCTAACGCCCATTACTTAGAATAGTGAAATTATACGCATAAAGCATTAAAATGTCACAGCGAGCATTGTAGAGAGAAAAATAATTACAATATGAAAGAGGTTAAGTAATAATCATGATGAAAAATAAACTTTATGGGAGACTAAGACGAATGGCATTAGACACAGGATAATAAACATTTACTTATTAAAACCATAAAGCCACATGATAAGACAAGCTATATTGATTATCGAATAAATTCGCAGTAATCAGCATAGATTTAGTTTCAGGAGGTGGCTTGATATGGAGACAACTACAATAATAGATATTATTAGTAAAATCTCGGAAGCCGAAAAGGAATACATAGAAAATGAGTTATATAAGATATTCTCAAAGTACGAATAATAAAATACTTGACACAGGGCTGATGATGATTTATACTAATTATATAATCACTATCAGCCCTTAATTATTTTGAAAGGACTGATAAAAATGGCTAAAATTGCAATATACGCAAGAAAATCTGTATTCAGAGAGGATTCAATTTCTATTGAATCACAAATCGAATTATGTGAATACGAAGCAAGAGGTGAGGACTATTTAATATATAAGGATAATGGCTTTAGCGGAAAGAATACCGACAGACCCGATTTTCAGCGAATGATAAATGACATCAAAGCAGGCATCATCAATAAGGTGATTGTCTATAAGCTGGACAGAGTAAGCAGAAGCGTTTTGGATTTTTCTGAAATGATGGAACTCTTTCAGAATTACCATGTTTACTTTGTATCTGCAACTGAGCATTTTGATACAGCTTCACCTATGGGGAGGGCTATGCTTAATATCTGTATAGTATTCGCACAGCTTGAAAGAGAAACTATTCAGCAACGTGTGATTGATGCATATGCAAGCAGAAGCAAAAAAGGCTTTTATATGGGCGGTAAAATACCTTATGGCTACAAAAAAGTGCCTATTACAATTGACGGTGTTAAAACCTCTATGTATGAGCATGAACCTGACGAGGCCGCAGATATTAAACTCATTTACCAGTTATACTCAAATCCATCTGCTACACTTGGCGATGTACTGAGAGAACTAAAAGACAGAGGATTAAACATTAACCGCAGAGGAAGATATTGGAACACAGCGAGATTATCGGAAACTATGCGAAACCCTGCATATACCTTCGCAGATGTAAATATGTATCATTTCTTCAAAGAACAAAAAAGTAATATTGTAAACCCGCCCGAAGAATTTAACGGTGTGACAAGTATGTATCTGTTCAGCGGTGAGAATACTAATAGGAAAACATGGGATTTATCAGGGCAGAATATCGTTATAGCACCACATCAGGGCATAGTCGATACTGATACATGGATAGCTTGCAGACGAAAACTACTTGCAAATCATCAGGTAAGAACTTGTAAACCTAAAAACTCATTCTTATCAGGAAAAATCAAGTGTGGTAACTGCGGCTATGGTTTAGTTGTAAGATTTTCTGACAGAAAAAGAAAAAATCCTGTCAGATACTTTATAGATACAGGCTGGACTGATAACAAGTGCTGCACACACAAACTGCCAACGATTCACGCTGATGAATTTGAAGAAATGATAGTGTCAAAAATAACCGATAAAACCAATTCGCTAGGTATAAAATCTAAGAAAGAGCAGAACACAGAGATACAGGACAAAATCAATAAACTGTAAATGGAACTTGAAAGAGTTTGTTCAGATATAGACAGATACATAGATGATATTGTTATTTCTAAAGCTGATAAAGTCACATTATCATATATAAACAAGAAAGTCACAGAACTTGACGAAAAAAAGAACAGTATTCAGGAAGAAATTGACAGACTAAAGGCAGAGAAAGATAAGAAAGAAACAACAAATTATAAAGAATTAAAGAATGTAATGAATAATTGGGATAAATTGTCATTCGACGATAAGCGGAGCGTGATTGAACTGCTTATCATAAAAATAGTTGTATATCCTGATAAGGTAGAAATTCTTTGGAAGGTTTAGTTTTTTTTACTACAAGCTGTACGAAATGGCGAGGGACTGAGAATGGTGACGGATATGCTTGACAGCAAGAATTTCTATGCCTTCAATCCCAGCTTTGACAAAGCGGGAAAAAAGTGACCCGGACAGAGTAAAAAGAGCACCTCCGCCGCTGCCGGCTGAGGTGCTTTCTGCGGCGGGTGTTGCTTTTTTCGGAAAAATGTGGTATCATTTCAAGTGAAAGGGGTGAGGAACGTGAGAAGGTCATTATTGCTCTGTACGGCGGCGGTGCTGCTGGCGGGCTGCGGAAAGCTGGAGGGAGACAGTTCCTTAACAGACGGGAGCAGCCGGCACGACAGGCTGACCACAGCAGCTGAAACTTCTGTGACGGCAGGAAGTTCTGCCGCTGGGGGGACAAGCAGATCGGTTTTAGGGACCCGGAGCAGTCCGGTGACTTCTGTGAGCACCACGGCCTCTTCCGTGAACGAAGATGGCGGAGGGAAGACAGTGAGCAGCAGCGCAACGACGGCCGGCGGACCCGAAGGCTCCGGGCGGGCTGCCGAAAAGGCAGAAGTTACCGACAGACCCGCCGATGCTGCCGATGTATCGAAGAGCGCAGCGGGATCCTCAGCGGAAAGCAGGTCATCGCAGACTGCCCCGGCACAGACAGTGCCTTCGCAGACAACTGCCGCCGAAAAGACGCAGCCGCCTGTTGAACAGCCCCAGGAGTATGAGGAGCCGGAGCGCTTTGAGCGGTTCGGGGACTATCAGCAGTGGGCCGCCGAACGGGGCTATGACAGCGGTACCCTGACCCCAGGAGGCGCAGAGGGGATAAATCAGGACATCTACAGGACCCTCAGCGGCAGCACTGCCTACACCTCCGGCAGGATAGTCATAGGGGACAGCCGCTGCTGTCAGCTGGGCATCTACGGTCAGCGAAAGGGTCATGATGACTTTGCGGTATTTGCAGTCTGGGGCGGTCATTTTGCCGGGGGAATATCGCCCTCTGTCCCGGAGGAGGTCTTTGAGGAGGCAGGCCGGTGCTTTGAGGAGCAGATACTGGCCTGCGGGAGCTGTGAGATATATCTTTTCGCCACCGTGAACGACTACGATATGAACGGCGGTAATGATGGCTATATAAGCGATCTTCTGGACCGGGCCGAGGAGCTGGCGGGACTGAGCTGTGAGATCGGCGGTGAGGTCTACAGGCCTGCACTGCACATAGTGGGCTTTGACGGATGCCGGGCAGAGGGTGGGCTTTACGGGACCCCCAGCGAGGTCTTCAACCGATATGTGGACAGCTACAACGAAAAGCTGAGGGCGGCGGCAGGTGAAAGAGAGGGCCTTTCCGGGGCCGCCATATCCGATGTGCCGGAGATCTTCGGCGGTAAAGCAGAGTTCATAGACGACGGCCTTCATTACAGCGATGAGGTACTGAGTGCGATCGTCGGATACATATGCCAATGACTTCCCCTGCCGACGGCGGGGGAATTTTTTTGTACACTAATCGACAGCTTTTTCGCCGCAGGAGGTGTATCATAATGCTAGATCACAGCCGTACAAAAGGCGGAAAGGAGAATATTATGAAGGACGATATCCGCATAATGGTAGCAGCGGGCATAATGATGGCGGCTATACCCTGTCTGGCGTTTGTCGGCAGGGAAAAGGCGGCTCAGGCGGAAATATCAGCCGGGTCCGGGCAGGTCGGGGTGTATTTTTGTGAGGAGGACAAGGTGAGGGAGTATTCCCTGGACGAATACGTTATCGGAGCGGTGCTGTCGCAGATGCCGGCGGACCTGGAGGAGGAGGCTCTGAAGGCGCAGGGGGTCCTGGCAAGGAGCTACATATGCAGGAGGGCAGAAAGCGAGGGGAAGGACCCTGACCCGGCGCTGAAAGGAGCGCTGATAAGCGACGACAACGGAGTCTACCAGAGCTTTTTCACTCCGGAGCAGGCGGAGGTGTTTTACGGTGAGGATCATAAGGAGGCCTATGAGAGGGTGAAAAAAGCGGTCACTGCCCCGGACTGCCGGGACGTTATACTGACATATGAGGGGGAACCGGTCATAGCGGCCTACCATGCGGCCTGTGCCGGCAGGACCAGGAGCGCTCTTGAGGCCTGGGGAGTGGAGATACCCTATTTGCAGTCGGTGGAGAGCGAAGAGGAGGAATGTCCCGAGACTTCTACCCATATACCGGCACAGGAGCTGAAAGAGCAGCTGGAAGAGCTTATCATGGCCCAGGGGGAGGAGCCGGACATGAGCGGGGACCCGGAGAGCTGGATAGAAACAGAACAGGACGAGGGAGGAAATGTTGTGAAGGTCGTTGCTTTCGGGACCGAGCTGAGTGTCAGCAGCTTTATCGACGCCCTTGGGATAGCTTCGCCCTGCTTTGAGATCAGGACTGACGGAGACAGCTTTGATATCACCGCCAGGGGGTTCGGCCATATGGTCGGTATGAGCCAGTACGGGGCCAATACCATGGCGAAGAATGGCAGCAGCTACGAGGAGATATTATCCCATTATTACACCGGGTGCAGCCTGGAAAAACAGCATTATTTCGGCTAAGACCAAGATGTTGAGGATATGGGGTTGACAAAACGGCAGATATAGGGTATAATGTTAAATAGATTACGATTTGGTAACAGAATGAGTAAACATTCTGTAAACATTGGCCCCTTTGGGCAGGACCGAACGGAGAAAGTGAAATGGATAAAAAACAAAAGCGGATGAAAAGGGCGGCCTTCGTGCTGGCTGCGGCGCTGAGTATCGGCAGCATCGCCATGTACGGCGGGGGACCGGGAACGGTGAGCGCTGATGAAGAGCCGGACGGATATGAGCGGCAGCTGCGGGAGCTTAAAGAGCAGCAGAGCGAGATAGACAAAAAGCTCCAAGCGGCTGAGGAAAAGCTGAAAAGCGAGGAGGACGACCTGAAGGCCGTCAACGATAAATATGCAGCGCTGAGACTTACCATAGAAAATGCCGGCGCACAGAGCCTAAAGCTGGAGGACCGCATGGTGGAGCTTGACACAAAGCTGCGGGAGGCTCAGTTCGAGCTGGAGGAAAAAAACGAAGAGATAGAGGTCCTGAGGGAGGAGTTCCTCAAAAGGATAAGGACCGTTTATGTGGCAGGGGGCATGATGTCCTACGAGAACGTGCTGGCGGATTCGGCGGACTTTTTCGATGTGCTCATGCGCCTGGAGCTGGTCAAGAGGGTGGCAAAGCACGACGACGAGGCCCTTGACACTCTGATGGCGAAGAAGAGGGAGATCGAAGAGACCGAGAGGTCCATAATGGAGAACAGGGAAAAGCTCACCAAGGATATGCAGGACTATTCGGACCTTCAGGCAAGGCTGAACGAGGAGCAGGCGGAGCTTATCAGTCTCATAGAGACACAGGGGGCGAAGATAAAGACACTGAAAGAGGACAAGGCCGGTCTTGAGGCCCAGCTGGGCCTTATCGGGGACGATTATGACAGGCTCTACAGCATGGTCCACACCTCTGCCACGACGACCGCTGTCACGACTGCGGGAGAGACTGCACCCACTGAGGGCAGTACGGGCAGTTCCGGCGAAACTGTGACACAGAGAGCTGCACAGACTTCTGCGCCTGAAGAAAGCGGGGGGACGTCAAAGAGCTCAGCCAAGGCCACGGAGACTGTCACGACGACTTCCACGGATAAAGTCACAGCGCCGTCTGAGACGACCACCACAGCCGCAGCGGCCACCACCACTACTACAACGACGACCACAACTACAACTACGACCACAACGACTGCTACGACCACTGCGGCAACGTCCGCACCTGAGCCGGAACCGGTGCCTGATGACGACCGGCAGGCTAAGATCGACAAGGTGCTCTCCTACGCCAAGAGCAATGTGGGCGGCGCCTACATATGGGGCGGGGCAAGCTACCGGGCCTGCGACTGTTCGGGTCTGGTGATGCTGAGCTTCGGGCAGGTAGGTATGTCCCTGCCGCACTATGCGGCCTCACAGGCCAATTACGGCACCACGGTGAGCTACAGCGAGCTTGAGCCGGGGGACGTGGTGTTTTTCGGAGGGTCAAGTTATTCGAGCATATACCATGTGGCGATTTACATAGGCGGCGGCAGGATAGTTCATGCGGAGAATTCCAGCACCGGAATAGTCATCTCGGACTTAGCGTCATTTTCACGTTATAACAGTATAACCACCATAAAGCGATATCTCTGATATCAGAAAACACCTGCTTGTCACGGCAGGTGTTTTTTGTTCTATAGGACTATTTTACTTTTTCAAGGGCATTTCTGAGAGTGCTGCGGACGGCGCCGGGACCTTTCAGCATATCCTCGAAGAAGGAAATGATCTTCTCCGAAAGCCCGGCCTTTATCAGGTCGGTGCCGAAAAGCTCCTTATTGGAAAGGATACCTCTGACCTTCTCTCTGTCAACAGGCTCTTTCCCGCCGAACCAGGCGGGGCTGATGACGCCGCAAAGGCTTTCCAGCATGGGGTCGGCGCTCAGTTCCATCTCATTGCCGCTGTCGTCTATGCCGGTAAGATATCTCAGCCAGGCTGCCAGGACCAGGGGTATTAGCTCCAGCCTGTCGGCCTGACCTTTTTGCTCATAGGCCTTTATCGTCTCACCGAAACGTATAGCCACTTTCTGGCTGGTATCGGTGGCGATGCGCTGGGGTGTGTCGGGCAGGCAGAAATTAGGAAGTCTCTCAGTCAGTACCTCTTTGAGAAAATCCTCCGGTCTGATGATGCCCGGGTCGATGACCACCGGCAGGCCCTCGCTGTATCCAAGCTTATAGACTAGGTCTTTCAGGTCCGGGTCCTCCATCTCCTCCGCTATCTTCACCTTGCCGAGCAGACAGCCAAAGACTGCCAGGGCAGTGTGGAGGGGGTTAAGGCAGGTCATGACCTTCATTTTCTCAGCCTTGTCAACGGTGGGGCGGTCGGTCATGTAGACCCCGGCCTTTTCAAGAGGAGGCCTGCCGTTGGGGAAGCTGTCCTCGATGACCAGATATTCAGGCATCTCCGCATTGACAAATGGGGCGATGAAGGTCTTGCGGGTGGTTATGACCGGCTCCATATCCTCCACTCCCAGGTCGCTGAGGGCTTTGCTTATGGACGGGTCGGGGCGGGGGGTGATCTTGTCTATCATGCTCCAGGGGAAGGAGACTTTTGAGCTGTCGCTGACGTAGGCCACAAAGTCCTCTTCGACCAGGCCCCTGTCCTTCCAGCCGTTCACTATGAACATCACGCCGCTGCGGAGCTTGTCGCCGTTGCGGCTGCAATTGTCCATGCTCACCAGAGCGATGGGAGCGGCGTTCTCTCTGAACCTGGCGTAAAGCATGGCGGATACCACGCCAAGGGCAGTGCTGTGATGGGCTTCAGGTCCGGCGCTGATGTCGCTTTCCACCGAGGGAAGGACCCTGCCGTTCATATCAGCGGCGGCATAGCCTTTCTCTGTAATGGTGAATGATATCATCTGCAAAGAGGGGAGTTTTGCCATTCTCCTGAACTCCCTGTGGCCCTCTTCGCTTGCGCCAACAGCCTTTCCTATACTGCCGATAATGCGCAGATACTTCTCACCCTGTGCCCTCAGTCCCACCAGCAGTGAAAGATCATCAAAGGGGATATAGATCTTGCTGATAGTCTCCGTATCAAAGCTGTCCGCAGCTACTACGCCTGACTTCATCAGTCCCGCACCGATCAGCTCATCCGCTAAACGGGCTATGTATCCACGGAATATATTTCCTGCCCCGAAATGTATCCACTGAGGGGCTTTTTCAGTCTCCTCCCTGACTGCGGCAGGGTCATAGTCCGGCAGGACAAAGCCCTTTTGCTCCCAGAGGGACCTTTCGCTTTTTATGCTCTCTATAC
Organism: Ruminococcus sp.; assembly: GCA_017478965.1. Classification (GTDB taxonomy): domain Bacteria; phylum Bacillota; class Clostridia; order Oscillospirales; family Ruminococcaceae; genus Hominimerdicola. The sequence continues at coordinate 8,170 of JAFVCV010000023.1, forward strand.
TAAGTTTCATAGCTGTACCTCACTATCTCTGCACATGGGCCGATCCGGCGCCGGCCAGGAGCTTTACCTCCTCAACGCTTACCAGGTTGCAGTCTCCCTCGACGGTGTGTTTCAGGCAGGACGCTGCCGTGGCGAACTCTATGGTCTCCTGTGAACCCATGCCTTCCTCCAGGGCATAGATCAGCCCTGCGCAGAAGCTGTCGCCGCCGCCCACTCTGTCAACTATCCTCACATCGTAGCTGCGGCTGTAAAAGTATCCTTCACCGTCATAGAGCATGGCGGCCCACCTGTTGTCACTGGAAGTCAGGGTGGTCCTGAGGGTTATAGCGACCTTTTTAAAGCCGAATCTGTCCGCAAGCTCCTTCGCAGCTTCCTTATAGCACATCATGTCGTTATCGTCTTCTGCGTTGGTCTTTATCCCGAAAAGCTCAGAGGCCTGGTCACGGCCGCCGATGTAGATATCAACATATCTGCATATCTCGCTCATGACCCTGCCCGCAGTCTCTGCATCCCAGAGCTTTTTGCGGTAGTTTATATCGCAGCTGACTGTCAGGCCCATCTCTCTGGCGGTCTTTACAGCCTCCAGGGTGGCCTTTGCCATCTCGCTGCTAAGGGCCGGGGTGATCCCGGTGACGTGGAACCACTGTGCGCCGGCGAATATCTTTTTCCAGTCAAATTCATCGGCCTTTGCCTCGGCTATGGAGGAGCCGGCCCGGTCGTAGATGACCTTGGAGGGGCGCTGGCTGGCACCTTTTTCCAGGTAGTAGATGCCCACTCTGCTGCCGCCCCTGATAACGCCGGAGGTATCGACGCCGTATCTTCTCATGGAGTTTATGGCGGCCTGACCTATATCGTGGTCCGGCAGCTTGGTGACGAATGAAGCGTCGCAGCCGAAGTTCGCCAATGACACAGCCACGTTGGCCTCGCCGCCGCCGTAGACCGCACCGAAATCCTCAGCCTGCAAAAATCTTTTATGTCCCTCCGGGGAAAGTCTCAGCATTATCTCACCGAAGGTCACTGTTCTTACTGACATCTGACTGCGCCCCCTATCTCTTCTCAATGAGCCTTATGCCGGTGTCTGAATCTATGCACACCGGTCTGCCGTCTTTAAGCTCTGCGCCCTCACGGTCAAATCTCATACCACGGCGCTCCAGATGATAGACTGCTCTTTCAGCATTAGCTGTCTCAAAAACATTGAGGGTCCTGCCGTTTTCGGCCACTGTCTCCCTGAATGTCATCTCCAGCATTAGCCCGACGGCCTCGGCAGTCATTTTCTTTATCGTCTCAAAGTCGCCCTTTGCGATAAGGTCCTTTCTCACCATAAAGCTCCCGCCGCAGGCTATGATCTTCGGTTCCCTCAGATAGGAGCGCATATTCTTAGCGTTCAGCCCCCCTGTGGGCATGAACCTCACATCGGTATATGGTGCGGCCATGGCCTTTATCATGTCAAGCCCCCCCAGCTGCTCTGCGGGAAAGAACTTTACCTCGGTAAGCCCAAGGCTCAGGGCTGTTTCCACATCTGAGGGGTTTGCGCAGCCCGGCAGCATGGGCACTCCCATAGCCTGGCAGTGTTTAACGACCTCAGGGTTCAGCCCGGGGCTTACGATGAACTTTGCGCCGGCTTTAACGGCACGGTCGGCCTGCTCTGTTGTCAGCACAGTTCCGGCGCCCACGGCCATCTCGGGAAATTCTTCAGCGATAAGTCTTATGGCCTCCTCGGCGGCGGCGGTCCTGAAAGTCACCTCCGCAGCGGGCAGGCCGCCCTCTATGAGCGCCTTCGCCAACGGCACGGCGTCCTCAGCCTTGTCTATTACTATCACAGGCACTATGCCTATCTTTTCCAGCTCTTTGATGATATTATCCATTTTCTATCCTCTTTCCGTTCTCTGCTAGGCAAGACCGAAAAACCTTTCGGCGTTATAGTAGCATATATCCCTTACCATTGCCCCCAGGATCTCCTCGTCCCACCAGATGAGGCCATCGGCGGCCAGTCTGCCGAGATAGCCGCATAGGATCCTTCTGAAATACTCGTGTCTGGTGTAGGAGAGCATACATCTGGAATCGGTGAGCATACCGATGAATGTGCCGATGACGCCCTGCTCGCACAGGGACCTCAGGTGGTCTCTTATGCCGCCCAGGTTGTCGTTGAACCACCAGGCTGCTCCGTGCTGGACCTTTCCGCAGACTCCTTCTTCGGCAAAGCATTTTGACATCACGTCGATGGCGGTGTTCATGCCGGGGTCAAGGCTGTAGAGCACGGTCTTCGGCAGGCATTTGTGAAATTCCAGCTCGTTCAGAAAGCGTGTAAGGGACTCGATAGGCGCATCGCTGTCGATCCTGTCAAAACCGGTGTCCTTGCCGAGTATCTCGAACATACGGGTATTGGTGTTCCTTGCCACGCCGAAGTGCAGCTGCATGACCCAGCCGAGCCTTGCATAATTCTCTGCTAAAAACAGCATTATCTCGGTGTTGAAGGTCTCCCTCTCCTCTGTCGTCATATCGCCGTTCTCCATGGCCTTGGCGAATATGCGCTCCATCTCGTAGTCCTCCTCAGCTCTTCTGAACGGGAAGACAGCGATGCTCTGGTCGCTGCTGCGGCAGCCCATCTCGTTGAAGAACTCCATTCTGCTGACCAGGGCCTTTTTCAGTCCGGCGATATTGAATATCCTCATATCGCAGGCCTTTGCCAGTCTCCTTATATAGGGCACAAAGCTCTCCTCGCCTATGAGCAGCAGCTGGTCCGGGCGGAATGTGGGGATAACTTTACACCCAAGCCCGGCGTCCTTCTGTATCTCCTTATGAAAAGCCAGGTCGTCGCAGGGGTCGTCGGTGGTGCCGATGACTCTGACCTTCGACATTTTTATTATGCTCTTTGCGCTCAGCTTTCCGCTCTTGAGCACCTGATTGCAGTGATCGAAGATAGCGTCTGCGTTCTTCTCGCAGATGGGAAGATCGCAGTCGAAATACCTTTGCAGTTCCAGATGGCTCCAGTGGTAAAGAGGACTGCCTACCGCCACCTGCAAGGTCTTTGCCCAGGCTCTGAATCGCTCCCTGTCGTTGTCCTTGCCGGTGATGAGCCTTTCCTCAAAGCCGCACTGTCTCATAAGTCTCCACTTATAGTGGTCCCCTGCCAGCCACAGGTCGGTGATAGTCTCATAGTTCTTGTCCTCAGCTATCTCTTTGGGGTCGATATGGCAGTGATAGTCTATTATAGGCATATCCTCTGCATACTTATGGAAAAGCGTCCTTGCCTCTTCGGTGTCGAGAAGAAGATCCTTGTCCATGAATTTATTCACACTCATATTTATCCCTGCCTTCCTTCCAGCTTGTCCAGCATATCCCAGGCACCCAGGATATACATTATCCCTAAGGCCCTGTCATAAAGACCGTAGCCCGGTCTGCACTTCTCGTTCCAGATATGTCTGCCGTGGTCGGGTCTTATATAGCCCTCAAAGCCCCCGTCGTGGTAGGCCCTGATGATATCCAGTATCCCCACGTCGCCGTCGCAGTCACGGTGAGAGGTCTCGCTGAAATCACCGTTGTCAAAGTGCTTGACGTTGCGGATGTGGGCAAAGGCAATGCGGTCACAGTACTTCCTGACTATCTCAGCCACGTTGTTCTCAGGGTTCGACCCCAGAGAGCCTGAGCAAAGGGTCAGGCAGTTATAGGGGTCATCGACCATCTTAACGAACCTTCCCACGCTCTCTTCGTCCACCAGAAGTCTGGGCAGACCGAAGATATCCCAGGGCGGGTCGTCCGGGTGGATAGCCATTTTGATATCGCACTCATGGCACACGGGCATGAGCTGTTCAAGGAAGTATCTGAGGTTTTCCCACAGCTTTTCCTTGTCAACGTCTTTATAAAGCTCGAAAAGCTCCTTTAAGTTTGCAAGTCTTTCGGGTTCCCAGCCGGGCATCGTGTAGCCCTTGGTCTCTTTGAGTATGTACTCGGCCATCTCCTGAGGGTCCTGTTTTATTTTCGACTTCTCATAGTAGAGGGCCGTGGAGCCGTCAGGCAGAGGGTGGAAAAGATCGGTCCTGGTCCAGTCGAACACAGGCATGAAATTGTAGCAGACCACCTTCACACCGAATTCCTTGAGATTTCTGAGAGTCTGCTTATAGTTCTCGATATAGAGGTCCCGGTCAGGGCCTGCGGTCTTGATGTCGTCGTGGACGTTGACGCTTTCCACCACGCTCATGCCAAAGCCGTATTCGTCCAGCTGATCTTTGACCTTCTGTATCTCCTCCTTCTCCCAGATCTCTCCAGGCTGTTTTTCGTGCAGCGCCCAGACTATCTCGGTGACGCCGGGTATCTGTCTTATCTGGCTCAGCGAGACGCTGTCATTGCCCTCGCCGTACCAGCGAAATGACATCTTCATATTACTACCTCCCGTTTCTGTATGTAAATATCAATGTTTTTATCTTATTATCCTGCTCTCCTCAGGTCCGAGATAGGCTCCCGGACGGCGAGCACCTTCTCTCACGGCTGTGAACTTTTCAAGGACGTCCTCCTTGTTCAGAAAGAAAAATCTCACGGTGTTAAGGCCCTCTTTCAGTTCAGCCTCCGCTCCTGTCTCTCTCAGGTGGTCGAGCACTCCCTGCTCCCACTCTTCACATTCACCGGACACATAGTCGCTGCCGATGACTTCCAGAGTCTGCATAGCTCCGCCGTTCACGCTAAAGCCGGCTCTGATGCCACGTCCGAAGGTGTATGGGTTGGTGGGAAGCAGACCGAAGATCAGTTCAAATCTGCCCTCCTTGCAGGCATAGACTCTGAATTCGGCAAAGGGCGGGTCCTTTTCCAGCTCCCTGTTATCCGACGAGGGAGAAATTCTCAGGCCGCTGCTGTTCCTGCCAAGACTGTCAAGCAGAGTCAGCTCCTGGCTCATGCAGCTGCAATGCTCACTGTTCACAGCTATGACGCCGTTCTCCTCCAGATATGCCCCGGCGTTCTCTTCGTCGGCCCTCACTGCCGTATAGGGTACTTCTATCGTTACCCGGCCGCCGCTGTAGGAGACTGTGATGCGTGCGGTGTCGCTGGCAGTCCTGCATTCCCTTCCGGCGAAAAGCTTTTCTTCTTCCACAGTGACCTTGTGTATGATGAGCTTTTTCTCATCGCTGAGGGTCCCTTCAAGGCTGTCGATACTCAGCCATTCCTTATCTGTGCTGACCTTGTAGCTGACTTCACCGGAGCCGGTCAGTGCAGTATAAAAACCTGAGGACGGCTCGGTGTTCTTGTCAAGGAAACGCTCCATGGTCAGCTTTTTGCCTGTCCAGGGCCCGCCGCAGGTCCAGCCCTCCTCATAAAGGGTGCCTACGGCCAGCTCTGCCCTCTTTACGGGCAGCACCGTCCTGATGACCGGATAGCGGCACTCCTCCGAGTTCCAGTCCTTAAAGCCGATATGCTCCGCCAGACCGAAACCGTTCCATTTTCCGCCGGCGGCGGTGTGAAGTTCATTTTTCAGCTCCTCATCTCTTTCAAGACAGCCAAGGACCCTTGCCCCGTAGTCGTTGGCGGCAGCGGCGCCCATCTCGGCAAAAAAGCTGTTCAGCCCGCTCATCAGCCAGAGCTTTATCAGTCCCAGGCCGCCCAGCATATTGTAGGAGATAAGCTCGGTGTAAGAGGGCTTATATTCCTCCGGCAGCTTTTCACCGATAGAGATACAGAGCTTTTCAAGCTCCTCTGCCCTTGCGAGCAGCCTCTGCGTCTCGCCGCATTCCACAGGGTGATAGACCTTGCCGTCAAGGTGCTCGGGCCTTCTGTTATGTATGAGCCTGGTGCTCTCTGTATAGGCCTTTGCTAGGGCCTTTATGTCGCTGTCATTCAGTGCGCCGCCGAACTGCTTTTGCATAAAGCTCTCCATATAGTCACCGGTGGTGTTGGAAGCGTTTATGCCGTATTTTTCATAATCGTATGCAAGGTCCATGAAATACGACAGCGGCATCTCCTGCAGGCCCAGGTCCCCTACGTTCACTATCCACAGCTCCCTTACACCGTTCTCGTAGCAGGCCGTCAGCTGTTCCCATACCTCCGGCAGGTATGTGGAATTTATCCATTCATAGGATACGGGGCTGCCATGGTAGTCGAAGTGGTAGTACATACCGAAACCGCCCTTATGCCTGCGCATCTCTTCATCGGGAAGGCTCCTGACATAGCCGTGATTGTCGTCGCAGAGCATGAGTATCACTCCGTCCAGCTCCGGGTCGTTCCTGAGGCCCTCGGTGTTCTCATCGCCGTAATAGTAAGGCTCCACTTCCTTGTACAGCGCCAGCATTCTCGGCACCTTTTCAAGGTCGCTGCTGACCTCTTCGCTTATGAGCCGGTTCTGAGTTTTCAGCACGTCTCTCAGCAGGTCGATATTGTCTTTAAGGGTGGCCTCCTCCCCTAAGATGGTGGAATCACGCTCGCCCCTCATGCCTACGGTTATGATGTTCTCCAGGTGACCGTTGCGTTTAAGGCCGTCCCGCCAGAACCTGGTTATGCCCTCACGGTTGCTCCTGAAATCCCAGGCGTCTCCGTAGACGGAGCCCTTCCCCCTTACCTTGCTGTATTCCTCCCCGTGTCTCAGACACGGCTCGTGGTGGGAAAGTCCCATTATCACGCCGTATTCGTCAGCCAGCTCTGCGCTCTCCAGGCCCGGTCCGTCCATGGCAAAGCAGGAGGCCCACATGGCAGGCCAGAGATAATTGCCCTTGAGTCTCAGCAGCAGCTCGAATACGTGCTCATACATCCTGGCGTTGACCCCGCCGAAGTGCTTTATGCACCAGTTGCCGAAAGCGGGCCACTCGTCGTTTATAAAGAAACCCCTGTAGGTCACAGAAGGCTCTTTTGAGATAAAACTGTCTTTTTCAGAGAATGACACCGTGTCTCTCTTTGCCGGCACAGCCTGGGAAAAGTCTACCAGAGGAGATACCCCCATAAGTTCCGAGATGTGGAAAAGCCCGTATATGGTCCCCCTCTTGTCGCTGCCTGCGATGACGATGCAGTTTTCCTCCACAAGCACGAAAAAGCCATACACCTCACGTTTGCCCCTGATGGGAGAGGTGTCCAGCTTTCCCTGCTTTTCCATAGTCTCGATGAGCCTGCTGCTGCCGGCTATGCCGAAGACGATCTTCACCCCTCCGGCTCTGTGTGAACTGTCTGTTTCAGAAGGTCTTGCCCCTGTGACCAGCTCGACGTCCCTCATGACTTTGCGGGCTATTTTGCATATGCCGCTTGGAGTGCCCTCCTCGAAAACGAAGGCAGGTGCGGCGTTCTTGCCGATAGTTATGTTTTCCATATGTACATGACCCCATATCTATGCGCCTTAGCGCTGTATTTTATAACTGAGCCGGGCGGTCCGCAGGCGCAGACCGCAGGCCCTATTTAAGCCCCATTCTTTCGTCAGCGTCCCCTGCGGCCTGCATAAGGCACATGGTCACTGCGCCTGTCAGCCCACCTAAGGTCAGCCCGACTATAAATCCAGCCATTTTTCATCCCTCCGGTCAAAGAAATTTTCGGCAAACGCCTTACAGCCAACGGCACGGATCTTTTCAGATCTGCCGCTGACTATATCGTTATTATTGCCGTTTCGATGAAAAATAACCAAAATTTTTAAAGATCAGTATATCCTGTACTTCCCGCTCAGTGCCAGGAAAGCGAACATATAAAGGCAGTTATCGTAATACCTTCTGTCCCCGGTCCTCATCGGCTCGTGCCAGAGACGGTCCGCCCACATTGCGGCCAGGACCTTTTCCGGGTCGCTGCTGTCTGCGCTCAGAGGGCCGTCTACGGCCAGGGAACCCTGTGCGGTGGCAGCGAGGATAGCTACCGGGTGGAGCGCCCTCATTTCCAGCTTTGTGCCGTCCACCTCATAGATGGTGTAGGGGTCGTCCTTATTTGTCACCCCAAGGCAGTACTGCAATTTTTTCACAGCATCCCTCTGGCCCACGTCCTTTCCCCACCAGAGGTAGTCAAGGCCGATGTTGGCAGCGGTCCGGTAGGCGTCGCTGTAGAACCAGTCGTGTCTGTCGCTGCTCCAGGGCAGGTCCCTTGACATGGGAGAACCGTCGAATTCGGCATACTCAGGGCTCATACCGCTTTCCGGATGGCAGGCCTTTGCAAGATATTCACGGCTGGCAGCGGCAGCACCGGCAAAGAACTCTCTGTCCTCCTCATAGGCCCACTGAGCGAAAAGCTCATAAAAATGCGGCAGATGGTAGGAAGGGTCTGTGAAATCCACTCCCGGCACGAAGAGTATCTGTTTGTTGTCCCTGTTCCACATGGGCTGGCCGTCTCTTCCGTTCTCCCCCTTGTGGAGACAGGCTCTGAGTATCTCCTTGGCCTCCCTGGAATAGCAGAAGATGCCCTCGCCGTCGCCCCATCTGTGAGATGCGAAAAACAGCGCCATGGCAAAAAATTCCTCCCCGTCCGGGGCGGGGCCGTAGGCGTTCTTCTCACCGTTCGTCTTGCAGGACCAGGCGAAATAGCCCTCGTTATACCCTTTGTCCATCCACATATAGGTCTTGGCCCATTTCCAGAGCCTTCTGAATTCCTCTTCCATGTCAAGCTGGACGCATATCATCATGCCGTAGGACATCCCCTCGGTCCGGGCGTCATGGTTGCCGGTGTCCTCTATGTAGGCCATATCCTCCCCCACCGGGAAGTAGACCTTGTTAGTGCTGTAAAAAAAGTCGCTGACTATCTCCTTCAGGCGCTGTTCTATCTCGCTGTCTGTCCGGCCTATCTCTTTAAAAACACTGCGCTGCTCCTCTTTTATCATCTTTGTTTCCTCCTTTTCAGCACGTATACGTACCATATAAAGATTATACCAGATGGCAAGGTCCAAATCTATCCAAATCATGCTATATATTATTCAATTATTGCCAAATATCTTAAAATTCCATTACTGATAATACCACATCTTGAACAAAATGTCAATAATTTTTCGCCGCCTGCCCGGCCGGGGGTCATTGACATGAGGGCGATAAAGTGTTATGATAAGACAGAGGTGATAGTTATGGGCTTTCGGACCGCCGCATTTGAGAGATTTGTTTCGGCAGGACACTGCTTTGTGCGTTTTACGGGCACGGGCATCAGCTACATTGAGGACGTCGGTGTTCTTGACCGGACGCCGTGCCCCGGGGGTTATCTGAGAGTGACTTCCTTCGGCCTGCCTGCGGACAGGGAGAGCATATCACGTTTGCAGAAGTCTGCGGCTGACCTTGCAAAGAAGGAGCCTGCCTTCGGAGAGATGATGGAGCTTTACCACAGAAGTGCGCCGAACTCAAACAGCACCATCGAGACAAACTTAGCGGTGTCGGCAGCCCACTGGTATGAGCTTTACGGAAAGAGGCTCGGAAAGGGCGGCAGGTTCGTGTGCAGCGGAAGGATAGGTTATAAGGGATATCTGTTCTGCTATATGCTTTTTCGCATGGGGATAAGCGTGGGCATCCTGCTGCCTGAGGGGGATCTGAAGCTCAGCCCAGTGCTGCTGAGGGAGTCGAAAAGGGAAGAGATAGGTCAGTCCGGTCCGGCGGTGATCCCGGCTTTCAGTGAAAGCGTTCCGTCGGCAAAGGCTGCGGGCGCAACGGTATCTGAACGTCCGAGAGTGGCCATACCGCCGCACCCAAGGGCAGCGAAGGCGGCACCGGAGCCTGTCGTGAGCGTTCCGAGGGTCAGAAATGTCAGGCCCGCACAGCAGGCAAACGGTTCACCTGCGGCAAATGCAAGGCAGGAACTGAGTTATGAGCAGCTGGCGGCACTGGCGGAGTCGGTGGTGATGGTGGCGGTCTGTGACGAGCATGGGGACATAAAGGGCAACGGCTCCGGGATAGCCATTGGCAGAAAGGGGTATATCCTCACCAACTGCCATGTGGTCAGCAAGGGACCGATGTTCCTGGTAAGACTGGAGAACGATGAGAGGGCTTACCCGGCTTTCAGGATAATAAAGTATCACAGCACCTATGATATGGCACTGATAAAGATAGACAGGGAGCTGCGCCCTCTGCCGGTCTACAGCGGTGCGAAGGAGCTGGTCAGGGGACAGAAGGTCGTGGCCATCGGAAGCCCCATGGGTCTGTTCAACACGGTGTCTGACGGGATAATCTCCGGCTTTCGCCGCATAGACGACATGGACATGATACAGTTCACGGCGCCCATATCTCAGGGCAGCTCAGGAGGTGCGCTGCTGAACGTTTACGGCGAGGTCATAGGCATGAGCACCGCCAGTATAGATAAGGGGCAGAACATGAACCTGGCAGTGGGCTATAAGCAGATACTGCCGTTTATAAGAGGATTTGTTTGAGGCCATAGGGGGGAAGGTCATGAGAAAAGGCAGGGAAAAAAGCGGAGGTCTGTCCCGGAAAAAGAAGGCGGTCATAGGAACAGCCTGCGGGCTTGCGGCAGCGGCGGCGGGACTTTCGGGGGCAACGGCGGTCATAATGAAAAAGCAGTTCCCCAGGGGAGAATATCCGGACCGCAGCGAAACGGCCTACTACAGGTTCGAGCCGGACTTTTCTGATACCCACCGCCGGGAGAACGTGCAGTTCAAGTCGGGTGAGAACACTTTGCAGGGCTATATATACGGTCTGGAGAACAGTGAGCCAAAGGGGCTGCTGGTCTTCGCCCACGGTATTTATGCCGGACATGAGAGCTACATAGACGAGCTGATGTGGTTTGCGGACCGGGGCTGGCTCATCTTTACCTATGACGCCACCGGTTCCTGCACCAGCGAGGGAGAGGGGACCGTTGGCCTGGTACAGAGCGCTCTGGACCTTGACAAGGCTCTGGACTACGTGGAGAGCGACAGCAGGCTCAGCGCTCATCCGGTGTGTCTTCTTGGACACAGCTGGGGAGGGTATGCGGTGTGTGCGGTGCAGAATTTTGACCACAAGCTTGCTGCCGCCGCAGAGCTTTCGGGCTATGCAGACCCGGCAGAGATGCTTGAGCTTGGCAGCGAAAGGGCGGTGGGGAAGGCGCTGACAAAGGTGTTCAGGCCCTTCGCCTTAGGCTACAATAAGCTGATGTTCGGGGAAAACGCCGGGCTCAATGCTGTAGAGGGCATAAATAAGGCAGCCATACCAATGCTCATCATTCACGGGGAGAACGATGATTATGTAGACTACAGCCGGGTGAGCATACTGTCGAAGGAGAAGCAGATAACTGACCCCTATGCCCGCTTTATGACCCTGCGGGGGAAGTACGCCGATCACAACGATTTCTTTAACAGCGAGCGCAGCAATCTCTACCAGGAGCCGTTCAGGCAGCGGCTGGAGGAACTGAAAAAGGAATACGGCGGGAATGTGCCAAAGGAGATCCGTGAACAGCTTATCGCCGAAGAGGACCCGGAGATAGTCAACGAGGTCAATGAGGAGCTTTTAACGGCCATCGAGGACCACTTCCTACAGGCATTGAAAGGATAAATAAATGGCGCTGTCATATCTTTGAACGGTATGACAGCGCTATTGTTATCTCTTATCCAGTACTTCGTTAAGACTGCCTGAGCGAAATCCCGAAAGGTCGAGGGCTGCGTAGGAGAAGCCTAAGGTCCTGAACCGGGCTGAGATCTCCCCGGCCATTGCGGCGGCGGCGGGGATATCCTTTGACGGGACCTCGATGCGGGCTATGCCGCCGTGGCTGCGCACCCGCAGCTGGCTAAATCCCAGACTCCTGAGAAATGACTCGGCCTGATCTATCCTTTTGAGCTTTTCGGCGGTTATCTCCTAACCGTAGGGGATCCTGGAGGCCAGGCAGGCCGCCGAGGGCTTTGATGCTGTGGGAAGGCCCAGCCGGGCGGACAGCTCCCTTATCTCGTCCTTTGTCAGCCCTGCGGTCATAAGCGGACTTTTAACGCCAAGCTCTCTCACCGCCCTCATGCCCGGCCGATGGTCCCCGAGGTCGTCCGTGTTGGAGCCTTCTGCCACAAAATCAAGGCCGTTCTCATGAGCGGTGTCAATTATCTGTGAGAAGATGCTTTTCTTGCAGAAGTAGCAGCGGTCCGGAGGGTTTTCCTTAAAGCCTTCTATTTCCAGTTCGTCTATCTCTATGAATTCCTGCCTTACGCCTATGAGGGCGCATAGCCTTGCGGACTCCTCCAGCTCTCTCTTCGGCACCACGCCCATTTTTACCGTTACCGCCATGGTGCGGTCCCCCAGGGCGTCTGCTGCGGCCTTTAAGAGCAGTGTGGAATCTGCTCCGCCCGAAAAGGCTACGGCGGCGCTGCCGAGGTCTTTGAGACAGTCCGTGAGCTTTTGATATTTTTTATCTATGTCCATTTTTTCACCTCTGTTTACGCTTGCTCTGTCTTCACGGCTCTCATTTTTGTGGTCTGGCGCTGGGCCATTACCAGTCTGTAGTAAACGCCCTCCCTGCTCATCAGCTCACTGTGGGTGCCTGTTTCGGCCAGGCGCCCCTTGTCCAGGACGATGAGCCTGTCGGCACCTGAAAGGGTGGAGAGCCTGTGGGCGATGGCGATGGTGGTGCGGCCCTCTGTCAGCTCGGCCAGGGCATTCTGTATCTGCTTTTCGGTCCGGGTGTCCAGAGAGGCTGTGGCCTCATCGAGGATCATTATTTTCGGGTCATGGAGCAGGGCCCTTGCTATGGCTATCCGCTGCCTTTCGCCTCCGGAGAGCTGAAAGCCCTTGTTGCCCACATGGGTATTGTAGCCGTCGGGGAGCCGGGTTATGAACTCGTGGGCGTAGGCGGCTTTAGCTGCCTTTATGACATCCTCAAAGGGGGCGCCGGGCTTTGCATAGGCGATATTGTCAAGGACGCTGCCGTCAAAAAGAAAGGTCTCCTGCAATACCACGCCTATCTGTGAGCGCAGGCTCTTCTGGGAGATGTTCTTTATCGGCACGCCGTCAATGCGTATCTCTCCCTGAGTGCAGTCATAGAGTCTCAATATAAGGTTTATCATGGTGGACTTCCCGACGCCGGAATGGCCCACTATGCCTACCATCTCTCCCTGCTTGATGTGACAGCTTATATCCTTCAGGACCGGATTGTAGACCTTGTAACCGAAGTATACCCCATCGAATTCGATATCGCCCTTTATATCCAGATCAACTGCGTCGGTGCTGTCAACGACGTCAGGTCTGAGGTCCAGTATCTCGAAGACCTTTCCGGCGGATACAGAGGCGTCCGCCAGTGTGCGGGGAATGTGTATCATCCAGTTTATCGGCTCGTAGAGCATTGCCACGTAGGTGGTGAACTGTATGAGCTGACCTAGGGTCATGGTATGGCCAAGGACCATTTTTCCGCCGAAATACAGCACAAAGAAATTGCCCAGGGTCAGTATGAATTCCGACAGAGGTATGGTCAGATACCACATTATCTCCGCCCTTACACAGGCCCTGGCCCATTTCATGGAGCAGTTCTCATAGTGGGCTATCTCCCGGCTCTCGCTGCCGAAGGATTTTACCACCCTGATGCCGTTCAGGATATCGTGGAGGACCTCACTGTGGGCCGTGGAGGTCTTCCATACCTTGGTGTATCTTATGGCCATCATGTCAAAAAGCTTTCCCACTATGAGGAAGACCACAGGCACCGGCAGGATAGTCATAAGAGCCAGCCGCCAGTCCATAACGAACAGCAGCACCCCGATGATGAGCAGGGAAAGTATCTTCACGATAGCGTCCTTGCCGTTGGCGGTGATGAATTCTTCCAGCTTTGCAGCGTCTCCGGAGACTCTGTTGATAAGCTCGCCGGCGGTCCTTTTTGACACCATCCCCATGGACATCTGCTGGGACTTTTCAAAGACCTCCTCCCTGAGGTCACGGCCTAGGTTTAGGGCGGCCCGGAAGCTGTTTTTCATATTGAGATATTCCGACGCTCCTGCCATCAGCAGCAGCGTCACCGCCATGAGGGCGATGGCCGCCAGGCCCGAGTAGTCCTTTAGTTTCGGAGTTACGTATCTGTCTATCATAAGCCTGTCCAGGTAGGGCATGAGCACCCATATCAGCTCCGAGAAGACCGTGCAGACCACGGCGGTGATAAAGTATTTCTTATACGGCCCTATGCGTTTGAGCAGCCTCAGCATGGTGGAGCCCTTGCTCTTGCAGAACACGCACTCCTGCCCGTTCTCTAAGGGCAGTCCGCACCTGTGACAGACCGGTTCGTCGTCACCGGTGTCGGTGAGGAGCTCTCCGGTCCTCAGATAGTGTTCAAGAAGCTTCATGAGCTGCGCATATCTTAAAAACAGGTCCTGCGTGAAGGCGCACAGACACAGCACGTCTCCGTTTTTCAGTTCCCCCTGTGCCATGGAGGTGCCTATCTGCTGACGGCACCTGAATTCCCTGAAATCTTTGAGCGGGTATTTTTCTTCGGCCGTACCGTTTATGTATATGTAGATATGATAACAGCCGTCCTTTCCGGCCACGGTGAAGACCCCATCGCACTTTTCCCCGTCAGGGGCAAAACCGAAGGGCAGGGAATATACCACTCCCTCCGGGGCCGGCTCCGGCAGTTTAAGCCGCAGATCCAAACTTGTTCCCTCCCTTATGTGAACATTTCCAGCACCGACCTGCTTTTGCGGTCGAGCTTGTTTATGTCGCTGCAAAAATATTTGTTGCCGTCTGCATCGTTTACGTAAAGATACTTGTCGGTGAGCATCCTGAAATTCTGATACCAGTCCCTGACGCAGATGGTCTTTTCGCCTGAGGTGGTATCCGCCCTGACGAAGATCGAGCCCTGCATATTGTCTCTTATGCCGGATACTTTCGTTATCTCAGGCATATAGTACTTGTATTCAAGGAAACTGTCCAGAATACCGTACTGTTCCTCATCAAGCTCTTTCATGTCCTTTATGACCCCCACCTCGCAGAACTCCCTTTCGCCGTTCTCATAGGAAAGGCTGATGTAGGTGGTCTTTGAAAAGAAAGGTATCAGCCTGGTCGGGTCGATCCTGTGAAAAGTCTCACCTTTGTAGGTAAGGGTCAGAAAACCGCTTTTTTCTTTTCTGAAACTGATTTGCTTGCAGTCCAGCAGTGTCAGGCGGTCTATCTTGTATAGCTGCTGGTCTATATCGTTTATCTGGTTTTCATTCATGGTCATCACCTTATTCGTTTATGAATTTGAGCGCCTCGGACTGGAGCCGGTAAAGCTCAAAATACTTGCCTTTTCTGCGTATAAGTTCATCGTGGGTGCCTGTTTCCTTCAGCTCGCCGTTCTCGATCACGCAGAGCATATCGGCGTCCCTGAGGGTGGAGAGCCTGTGGGCTATGGAGATTATGGTCCGGCCCTCCTTCAGACTGTCGATGGCGGCCTGTATCCTTCGCTCGGTGCGGGTGTCCATGGCGGCGGTGGCTTCGTCAAGAATGAGGATATCCGGCTTCTGGATAATTGCCCTTGCTATGGATATCCTCTGCTTTTCGCCTCCCGAAAGGGACACGCCGCCTTCGCCCACCCTGGTATTGTAGCCGTCTGGCAGACGGGTTATGAACTCATGTGCGTTGGCGGACTTGGCGGCCTCGATGACCTCCTCCATGGTCGCTTCCGGGTCTGAATATCGGATATTGTCCGCTATGGAGCCCATGAAAAGGAAGGTCTCCTGAGAAACTATCCCTATGTGCTTTCTCAGGTCCCTGACGGCGATGTTCCTGAGAGGTACGCCGTCTATGGTTATCTCGCCGCCGGTGACATCGTAGAGCCTTGCCATAAGGTTGATTATGGTGGACTTCCCGGCACCGGTCTTTCCCACTATGCCGAACATCTGCCCGGACTTTACTTCCAGCGAAAGGTCCCTTATCACCGGCCTGCCGGCTTCATATTCAAAGCTGACGTTTTTAAGGCTTATATCTCCTTTCATCACCGGCATCTCCACCGGGTCCTCCGCTTCCTTCACCGTGGGGACGGCGTCCATTATCTCAAACATTCTCGATGCGGCGTCCATGCACCTTGCCCAGCGGTCGCCTATCCAGGTGAAGAAGTTTATGGGGTCGTAGGCCATTTCCGTGTAGGAAAGCAGTGCGGACAGCGCCCCGAAGAGGATATGGCCCTTTATGACCATGACCGCACCAAGCACGAAGACCAGCTTGTTTATCATCCTGTAAAAGGTCCAGATGACGGGGACCGTATTGGCTATGCGGGAATTGAGGTGGTAGTTTATGCGGAAGGCGTCGTTGTTGCGCCGGTCATATCTTTCGACCTCACGCTGCTCGTTGGCAAAGGCCTTTACCACCCTCTGTCCGTTCATTACATCAGAGAGCACGGAGTTCGCCGAGCGGGTAGCCACATCGAATTTTCTGTATAGCTTTCGCTGGCTCTTGTAGAACCTGTGCTGGACTATCTCGATGACAGAGATCGTCACGATGATCCCCAGAGACAGCAGGGGAGAGATAGTCAGCATTATTATTGCTATGCCAAGTATCTTCGCCACATTCGTCAGCCCATAGGGGACGATGTCGGTGAAGAACCAGTAGATGTTCATGCTGTCCCTGTCAACTCTCGACATCAGTGAACCGGTCTGTTTGCTGGTGAAAAAGTCCAGGGAGAGCCTCTGCATGGAAGAAAAGATCTTCACCCTGAGCTTATGGGCCACCACCGGGACTACCTTCGAGGTTATTATGCCCGAAATGACCCGCATCAGGATCGAAAGGACGTTGACGGCCATTATGGCTCCCACTATCAGCAGTATCCTGCCGTAGAGCCTGCCATTCTCCGCAAGCACATCGTCATAGAGCATCTGCGCCCCGAACACCGGCGAAAGCACTGCAAACACGTTGCTGAGGATTATGGTCAGCAGTATCATCATCACTGCGCCCTTGAATTCACCGAACATTTTCAAAAGCCTTGTAAATACTGACCGACGGTCAACGCACCTTGGGCACACAGGCCTGTTGGGGTCCGGATAAGGCTCACCGCAGACGGGGCAGTGGGTCTTTGTCCCCTCTAAGAGTGAGTCGTCTATCTCTTCACCGCTGACGGTCTTGTTGACCCGGTCGCAGAATTTCTCGAACTTGTCTGAAAATCCCAGGGAGAACCGGGCCGCCGGAAATCCCTCATCATCGCCGGCCTTCGGCACCATCATCAGTCTTGCGGCCGCCGCATAGCGGTCAACGTAGACTCTTTCGATATCGCACAGCCGGTATTCCCGGTAGTCCCCCACATCGAACTCCATCAGCTCTCTGCGCTTTGCCTTAGGCCTGAGCTTTCCGTAGCGCTCATAGCCTTTTATCACTGAAAGCGTATCTGCTGTGAAGGTGATGTAAACGTCTATATATCTGCCCTCTCCGTCAAGGTCGGCTTTAACGCAGTACAAAAGGTCATCGGTGATGACTCCACGCTTTTTCAGCTCCTCTGCGACCTTTTCGGGCAGAACGTCAAAATATTTCACTTTCTCACTCCCGTTTCAAAAAATGCAATAAAAAAGACCTCAGACCCGGCGGGTCAGAGGTCATCAGCATCATTTCAACAAAGCTATCCTCACAGATAGATGCCTATAGAAAAGTGCCTGACGACGGCTGTATCGCCTATGTCCGCAATTATCCTGTCCTGCTTTGAAATAGTATTTATAACGGTCATCTCCGGCACTCCTTCCTGTTTAAAATATTCCCATGCGCCCCGTTATGAGCGCATCTGCAAGTAACATTATATACCATGTTTCGGCGTTTGTCAAGGGGGGACCCTGAATTTTTTTCGTATCAGCGGACTTTTGGGGCCGGGCTTTACAATAATGAAAAAATATGGTATCATATAATAAGGCTGAGGAAAGATAACTGTCAGGACGAAAAGTGTCACACATGGACAGACTTTTCAGTGAGCCGTATCAAACAACTGGAGGTAGCTGCAATGGCAGATATAAAAAACGAAGGCGAAGAAGGCACCGCAAAGCAGGGCAATGTCCTGGCGGGATTTGTGCTTTACAGGGACGCTAATATGGACTGGCCCAGGTTCATCCACTCTCTCAGGGAGGACTGGGGCATAGAGGTGCAGGACCCGGTGAAGGACAACGCACTGGTATTCCACACTGAGGGCATGGTGGTGGCCTGCTCACTGATGCCCGGCCCGGTGCCGGACAGGGAGGCGGAGGAGAATGCCAGGAACAACATATTCTGGAAGGACGGCAGCGCCGAGGCCGCAAAGCACCGTGCTCATGTCATGCTGGCGGTGATGAACAAGTTCGACGCCATGGAGCAGGCGCAGCTTTTCGCCAAGGTGGCCTACAGCCTGCTGAAACTCAAAAACGCCATCGGCATATACAAGAACCCTACGGTCTATGAGAAGAGATTTTATATGGACATCGCTGAGGGCATGAAGAAGGGCGACCTGCCTGTTCCCATAATGATATATCTGGGGGCCTATGTGACAAAGGAAGCAAAGTACTGCGCCTACACCTCCGGAATGACCTTCTTCGGCAAGAAGGAGATAGAGGTGGTGGACAGCTTAAAGCAGGCTGACGAGGTCATAAACTTCATGTGCGCCATAGCCGAGTATGTGCTGCTTGAGAACGTGGAGCTGAAGGACGGGGAGACTATAGGTTTTACTGAGGAACAGAAACTGCCCATATCCGTCGGAGACGGCGTGAGCGTCAAGGGCACCACCGTCAAGATAGGTTTCTGACATGGGCAGACTGGAGAACTGCCGGGCAGCTGTTTTTGACCTGGACGGGACCCTGCTCAGGTCAAACCATGTCTGGAGCGGAATTGACGAGAAGTTCTTAGGCAAAAGGGGCTTTGAGGTCCCGGGGGACTATTTCAAGGTCATCTCGGTCATGAACCTTGACCAGGCTGCGGTCTATACCAGAGAAAGGTTCGGCCTGGAGGACAGCATAGAGAGCATCAGGCAGGAATGGACGGACATGGCGATATACGAATATTCCCATGTCATCGGTGAGGTCGATGGGGCGGCAGATTTTTTAAGGCTCCTTAAAAGCAGGGGCGTGAAGATAGCCTTAGCCACCGCATCGCTGCCGGAACTTTATGAGCCGGCATTGAAAAGGCTGGGTATGTATCCTCAGTTCGACGCTTTCGCCACCACGGCGGAGGTGGAAAGGGGCAAGGGCTTTCCGGACGTTTATGAGCTGGCCTGCCGAAGGCTGGGGGAAATGCCGGAGGATACAGTGGTGTTCGAGGACATAATCGAGGGCGTCAGGGGAGCCAGGGCCGGGGGATTCGGGACAGCGGCCTGCCTTAATTCCCACTACGCCGCCGACAGGGACAAGCTCATAGCCGAGTCGGACCTGAGTTTTGAGAGCTACAGGGAGCTGATGTGAACGGGAAACTGCATTATCTTCATCAGGTCCGCCGCCTTGCTGCGTCAAAAACGGCAGCGAAAGCGGAAAAGCTCAGGATATGAGGAAAAAGGTCCTTTCGGAGTTGACTTTAGGGGAAGTGTGTGTTATAATCACGTTAAGCGGTCCGGTCAGGGGGATCTCTGAATAATATCGGCGGGGGACGATGCTATGCAGGACAGAAAAGACGGATCAATGCTCCTACACGGGTTTCTGAGGGAGATATTGAATGTAGATACAGAGGAGGAGCTTGATGCTCTGGCGCAGCAGTACCTGCCCGGAGCAGAAGGGCAGGAGGATCTTTTGCGCCTTTTTGAGGATGGGCTGGCCCTTGGCAGGGAGATGGTCTGTCTGAAAAAGAGCGGCGCCGATGCTGTCAGGGGCAGGCGTCTGGCGGCTCTTTCGGAGCAGGAGCGCAGGGAACTTGAGGAGGCTGAACGGGTCATAGACGAGAACAGGCTGGAATACCATTTCCAGCCCATAGTCAGCGCCAGATACGGGGTGATATATTCCTATGAGGCTCTAATGAGGCCTAAGAGCAGTCTTTGTCCAAGCCCCTTCCATATCCTTAAATATGCGGAGCTGACAGGCAGGCTCAGCGATATCGAGAGAGCGACGTTCCTGAACGTTCTGGGGCTGATAGACAGTGACAAGGAGCGTTTTCACGGGCGCAAGGTATTTGTAAACAGCATACCAAGGACCAAGCTCAGTACTGAAGACCTGAGGAAGATAGGGGAGCTGCTGGTAAAACACAGCGGCAGCGTGGCAGTGGAGCTGACAGAGCAGGCGGAGCCTGACGAGGAAGAGCTGAACGCCCTGAAAGAGCGATACAGGAACATGGATGTGCCTATCGCCATAGACGATTACGGCACGGGCTATTCAAATGTTAACAACCTGCTCAGGTATATGCCCGAGTATGTGAAGATAGACCGTTCGCTTATCAGCGGCATACAGGACAGTCACAAAAAACGCCATTTCGTCAGGGAGATAATAGGCTTTTGCCACGAGAACGGCATAATGGCCCTGGCAGAGGGCGTGGAGACCTCGGAGGAATTAAGAGAGGTCATACTCATGGGCGTGGACCTTATACAGGGCTACTATACCGCAAGGCCGTCGGCTGAGGTCGCAGAGAGCATACCTTATGAGATCAGCCGGGAGATACGCCGGTACAGACAGGAGAGGGACGACGGCCGTGGTCAGCAGATATACGCTGCGGACAGCACGGAGAATATCCTTCTGAGCAGGCTTGTGAAGGAGGACCTTAGGACGGTCATCGTCGGCAGCAACGGCGGCGGTGAGGTCTGTATCACCGGGACTCAGGACCTTGACACACAGATACATATCGAAACTGTCAAGGGCTTCAAGGGGACAGTGGTCTTAGAGAACGTCAGGCTGTCGAACCTCAAAGGCAGGCCCTGCATAGATATCGGTGAGGAGAGCGAGACTGTCATCAGGCTCGTGGGGGACAACCATCTTGACCTGGGGGGCATAAGGGTCCCTGAGAGCTCAAAGCTGACCGTAGCCGGGGAGGGGGACCTCCATATCGAGCTGGACACGGCCAATTATTACGGGATAGGCAATGACATCGGTTTTTTCCACGGGGAAATGTATTTTAAACAGTCGGGCTGCATAAGCGTCACCGCCCATGGACAGACCGGGGTGGCCATAGGCTCCGGAGACGGAGGTAAGATCTTTATAACTGCGGGGCAGTACAAGTTCGACCTGAGCGGAGATACGGGCCTTGGCATAGGCGCCCTTTACGGGGACACCGACCTTGATATACGGACCTGTGATATAAATCTTGATTTTGCGGTGTCCAAAGGGGTCGGGATAGGCTCCATCGTCAACGACTGCCGGATAAGCTTTACGCTTTCTTCCGCCAAGATATTTATGGCGGGCAGTGAGCTGGTGGGGATGGGGACCATTGCCGGGACCATGGCAGATATCCATATCTTCGACGCCAGCACGGTATTCAATATGAGAGGGGCGAAATGCTCTGCGATCGCAGCCATCGACGGTTCCACACGGCTGCTGACAGAGAGGGCCGGGCTGAGGATAACCTCTGGCGGCGACAGGGCACTGGCGCTGGGAGGGATGTCTGTGGACCAGCTGCTGCATCTGAGCAATGCGGACACCAATATCAAGCTGGAAAGCGGGCTGGACCACAAGCGATATATCAATGAGGACACTCTGAAAGTCACGATGGGTCGGTGCAGATATGTTCTCAACGGGAAAGAGATACTCAGCCAGGGATAGAAATTAAAGCCGTCTGCGGCGTGATCTGAAAGTTCACTGCCGCAGACGGCCTTTTTTTGACTTGATGTCAGACTCTCACAGCCTTGGGTCAACAGGCTCGCTCTCCAGGGCAAGGACGCCGAAGGCGCACTCATGTATGCGGTACAGCGGCTCCTTTGCCACGAACCTGCGAAGAGATTCCATGCCAAGGGAGAATTCTTTCAGGGCCAGACTGCGCTTTCGCCCGAGCCCACGCTTTTTGAGCCTTGTCAGGTGCTCCGGACGCAGGTATTCGGCACCGTAAATGATGCGAAGATACTCTCTCCCTCTGCACTTTACCGCAGGCTGCAAAAGCTTTATTCCGCTTTTTGCGGTGTAGTTCATGGGCTTTACCACCATGCCTTCACCGCCGCTGCCGGTAAGGCTCTCCCACCAGCTGACTGCGGCCCTGACGCTCTCTTCCTCCTCAGTCTTTACCACGATATACGGCGTTTCCATGAACACCGGGTCCCTGCCGGTCAGGTATTTTCTGATGTTCTCCATGTGCCATATGTGAGTCTCTTCCGAGAAGACCTTTCCCTCTGCTGCAAGGATATGAAAGGGCGCTATACGGATATCCTCTATGCTCTCTACCTCCCAGCAGTACTCCCGGTAGGCATCGTTATAGCGCTTTATGTCCTCATACCTGGAACGGTATTTTTCCAAAAGCTCTCCGGGCTCCACATTCTGGCCGGAGGTCAGCGGCTCGACCTCCTTGGCCTTGTTCCCCCGTCCGGCGGCCTTTTCCAGAGCCTTCACCGCAGCGCTCAGTCCCATGAGGCCAGCTCTGCCTGTAGGGGCATACTGGCTCCTAATAAGCCCTCTGGCCTTTTCAGACCAGGGCATCAGCTCAGTGTCAAGGCACACCCAGTCCGTACCGAAGTCCTCCCAGAAACCTGTCTCAGTCAGCACCCCGTCAAGCCTGTCAAGGAGAGCCTTTTCAGTATCGCCGTCCTCGAAAAACCTCCTGCCGGTCCTGGTGTAGATGATGCCCCTTGTGCCGTCGCTGACCCCAAAACGTTCTGACGCTGTTCCGGGGTCCCTGCAAAGAACTGCGACTGCCCTGGAGCCCATGTGCTTTTTCTCGCAGACCACCTCTTTGATACCTCTGCTGCTGTAATACTCAAAGGCCTGCAGGGGATGCTCCAGATAGTCCTCCAGCCCGCTGGTCTCACAGGGGGACATGGTAGGCGGCTGGTAAATGAGCCAGTGGGGGTCGGCTGCGAACCTGGACATTATCTCCAGGGCCGCAGCGGAATTGTTTTCGTGTATATCTATTGAGGGCATCAGCGCAGTCTCGATATGCAGCTTGCCGCTGATATCCCCCAGGGTCGGCATATCCCCCAGGTCCTCCTGTCCCTGCCTGTCCTCCAGCGGCTTTACAGGCTCGTAGTACTGCCTTAATGCGTCAACGCTGACGATCTCCTTCTCCGGATAGCGGAACGCTGTGAGCTTTCCTCCGAAGACACAGCCTGTGTCGATGCAGAAGGTGTTGTTCACATTCCTTACCTCCAGGCCTGCGATGTGGCCGTAGACCACAGTGCCACGGCCACGGTAGTCCGCCGCCCAGTCTAAGCGTACCGGCAGCCCGAACTCGTCGCTCTCTCCGGTCCTTTCCCCGTAAAGACAGAATTCTCTCACCGCCGCCGAGCCACGGCCTATGTATTCCTGCTTTATGCCTGCGTGGGCGATGATGAGTTTCCCGTCGTCAAGGACGTAGTGGCTGATGAGCCCGTCGATGAACTCAGCTGTCTCGGCGCAGAACTCTTCGCCCCGCTGTTCAAGCTCGGCTATTGTACGGTCAAGCCCGTGGGTGGGGTTGACCTTTTTGCCCCGGAGGTATTTCAGAAGTTTTACATCGTGGTTGCCCGGGACTGCGATGGCGGTGCCTGCCTTTACCATATCCATCACCAGTCTGAGCACATCTGCGTTCCCTGGTCCTCTGTCGCACAGGTCCCCCAGAAAGGCCGCCCGTCTTCCCTCGGGGTGAGAATATACGCCCTTGTCTTTAACGTAGCTTAGCTTGCCCAACAGCAGCTCAAGTTCTTCGCAGCAACCGTGGATATCGCCGATGACGTCAAAAGGCCCGTGGTCATCACGCCTGTTGTTCCAGAGCCTGGTGCGTACTATCTCGGCGTTCTCCAGCTCCTCCTCGCTCCTGATGACGTAGATGAACCGAAAACCCTCACGTTTCAGATCTTTTATGCACCTTCGCACATCTGTGCAGTGCTGTCTTATGACCCTTTCAGGAAAACGCCTTTCAGGGCGCTGTTTGTTGCGCCGCTGAATGACCTCCTCCGGCAGATCTATGACGATGGCCGCACAGTGGACGTTCTGCTTTTTGCCTAGACTGAGCACCTGCGCCCTGGCGGACTTCTGTAGATTGGTGGCGTCGATGACCGTAGTCTTCATGTTGTCAAGGCGCTTGTTTGCTGCATAGTAGAGAAGGTCAAAAGCCTGCCACGAAACGCTCTGATCGTTCTCGTCGTCGCAGACCATTGCCCTGAAGCTGTCCGAGGAAAGCACCTCGGTGGGCTTGAAATATCTGTTCGCAAAAGTTGTCTTTCCGGAGCTGGTGGCGCCGATAAGTGCCACCAGGCAGAATTCCGGTATCTCTATCCTGAATTTATCCATTTTTCGTAAACACCCCCATCTGTGTCGGTGTGCCGTGGTCGGGGTCTATCTCGCCTATGCCGCTTATCTCACAGCTGTAGCCGAATTCCTTGCAGACCCTTTCGCACCATTCTCTGAACTCCCCACGGTCCCACTCGAAACGGTGGTCGCCGTGACGGAGAGAGTTTTCTTTCATATGTTCATAATTGACGTTATATTCCCTGTTGGGCGTGGTCAGAATGACCGTCTGCGGCCCGGCGAACTCGAACACAGCCCGCTCGAATGCCCCGAGTCTGGAGGGGTCGATGTGCTCGATGACCTCCACTACGCAGGCGCAGTCATAGCCCGCAAA
This sequence comes from Ruminococcus sp., assembly GCA_017478965.1. Lineage (GTDB taxonomy): Bacteria > Bacillota > Clostridia > Oscillospirales > Ruminococcaceae > Hominimerdicola. The sequence goes on from JAFVCV010000023.1 coordinate 32,616, forward strand.
GCGGTCGTCCTTATAAGTGAGCGAGGCCTGCATAAGGTCGAGCTTGCTGCGGCGGTAAGGCTCCATTCGGTCAAGCTTCAGCCGCTGGGCCGCCTTTTCAAGCACCGACACCGAAACGTCACAGGCGGTGACTTTCTTTATCTTAGGCTCGTTTAAGAGCAGCGAGGTCAGCCGGCATTCTCCGCAGCCAAGGTCGATGACGCTGGAGGCGCCGCTTTTCAATACCTCTGCCTTTACGGCCTCCATCCTGAGGGTGTTGAGGGGACTTCTGACCTTTTGCTCATCGCTGCCGCCGTTCCCTCCGTTCTCAGCCGCCGGCCCTGCTCCTTCATCCTCCAGCAGCTTGTCGATGGCCCTGCGGGCATAGCTGCGCTTTGCGCTGAAATAGCGCTGCGCTATCTTATCACGGTAAGGATGCCCCGCCAGCCAGCCCTCCCCGTGGGAGAGGAGCTTGTGTATCTCGTCTTCCTGGATAAAGTAGTGCTTTTGCTTGTCAAAGACGGGTATCAGCACATAAAGGTGGTCGAGCATATCGCAGAGCCTTACTGTGCCGCTTACGGTCAGGTCTATGTAGGGCGACCTTCCCCAGCCGGGAAAGCCGTCGTCCAGCAGGGTCCTCTCGGTGCTGACCTCGTAGCCTAAAGGCTCAAAAAGCTCATGAGCCAGGTCCTCATCGCCGTTGTCCTTTACGGCAGACAAAGCTGCGGTGAGCTTTAAGGGCTTTTTAGCAAGCTCCGGCCGCTTGTCGCACCTGCCGCTCATGGCTGTGCCGAATACCCTGACTATGGCCGTGCTCATGAAGGAGGTCGAGGCATAGGGCCTGTCGTTGACGTAATCGAAAAGGCCGCCTTCGGTGCTGCCCTGTTTTCCTCTTGCCAGGTCTATGGGGTCGATATCCAGCAGCAGGGCCGCCGTGGTCCTGTTCTCACTGACCTCAGGGTAAAAAACATAGGCCTTTCCGAAACTCAGCTCGAACTGCTGCGCCCTTTCGGGGTTTTTGTGGAGCAGGAACCCAAGGTCCCGGGTGTCCTCTCCGTCATTTTCGTATGTGATCGTCAGTAGCATCTCTGCGCTCCTTTCGTTTATCTTTCCAAAGCAGGGAGATATCAAATGACCTGCTTATGGTTAACATTGGATTATATCACATAGTCGTGTTCTTGTCAAGGCCTTTAAAGTAAAATTTCAGGTCCCGGAGGAGACTCATCATAAAAAGACAGTGGGCAGGCTCTGCAACATTTATTGTGAACTTTTAACAAATTTCATATTTTAACAGCAGGCTAAAACAGTACTATCACTAATTTGTTCAAACCTCACTAG
>JAFVCV010000024.1 GCA_017478965.1 Ruminococcus sp.
ACGTAATAGTGTATACTAAAGTCACACGAGGAGGAGAGAACGATGAGAACAGTCAATGAAGTCGCAAAGCTTTCAGGGGTAACGGTGCGCACCCTCCAGTATTATGACAAGATAGGTCTGCTCAAGGCCACGGTCTACACTGACGCCGGATACCGGCTCTATGACGACCAGGCCCTGGAACGGCTGCAGCAGATACTGCTTTTCAGAGAACTGGAGTTCCCTTTGAAGGACATAGCGGTCATTCTTGGCAGCCCGGATTTTGACCGGCGCAAGGCCCTCAGACAGCAGATCGAGCTGCTGACACTGAAGAAAGAGCGGCTGGAAAGGCTCATAGACTTCGCCCGTGATATCGAAACAACAGGAGGTAATAAAATGGATTTTAAAGCATTTGACAGCACAAAGCTGGAGGAATACGCAGCCCGTGCTAAGAAGGAGTGGGGCAGCAGCGCCCAGTTTGAGGAGTTTGAGAAAAAGAACGGGAACGCAACTGAGGAAGAGAAGAAAATGAAGGCAGCAGAATTCATGGCCATCTTCAAGGAATTCGGTGAGATGAAGGGGCAGAGCTGCGGCAGCGACAGGGTCAAAGCGCAGGTAGAAAAGCTCCGTGACCACATCAGCGGGAATTACTACGCCTGCACCGATGAGATCCTGTTATCCCTGGGAAAGATGTATTCCTGCGACGGTGAGTTCAAGGAGAATATCGACGCCGCCGGCGGCGAAGGCACCGCAGAGTTCGTGACAAAGGCCATAGAGACTTATCTCAAGAACTGATATCAGTCTTTTTTCACGCCTGCGGCGCAAGAAAGGAAAATACGGCTATAAAAAATATCCCGGTCCGTTACAGACCGGGATATTTTTATTCATTCTTGAAATCTTTCACATCAATATCCGGGGGAGCGTCTATATCCTTTCCCACGTAGCCGCCGTTTCTGCGGCGCTGCTTGACACACTCGTTCAGCAGATATTCTATCTGCCCGTTGACCGAACGGAAGTCGTCCTCAGCCCATGCGGCGATGTCGTTATAGAGCTTTTCGGAAAGCCTAAGGGGGACCTGCTTTTTTGCTGCCATATCAGTATAAGCTGCCCGAATTTACTACGGGCTGTGCATCGTGGTTGCCGCAGAGGACTACCAGCAGGTTGGATACCATAGCTGCCTTTCTCTCGTCGTCAAGCTCCACAACGTTCTTCTCGCTGAGCTGTTCAAGAGCCATCTCGACCATGCCCACTGCACCGTCTACGATGAGCTTTCTTGCGTCTACAACTGCGGAAGCCTGCTGTCTCTGGAGCATAGCAGCGGCGATCTCGGGAGCATAGGCAAGGTAGGTTATGCGGGCCTCGATGATCTCGATGCCGGCGTTCTTCACCTTATCCTGTATCTCGTCACGGATACGCTTTGCAACTATCTCGCTGGAGCCTCTCAGGCTGCCTTCGTCAGCGATGCCGTCGCCGGTGGTATCAACGTTCTCAGCCACGTCATAGGGATAGAGCCTTACGATATTTCTCAGCGCTGTGTCGCACTGGAGCGAAAGATATTCTTTATAATTGTCAACGTAAAAAACTGCCTTGGCAGTATCTACAACACGCCATATAACTGCTATGCCTATCTCAACAGGGTTGCCTAAGCAGTCGTTTATCTTCTGCTTGTTATTGTTGAGGGTCATCATTTTCAGCGATATCTTCTTGTTCAACGGTGTGCCGGCGGTCATAGCTGCCTTGAAGGCCATGGCGTCAGTATCGTCGCCGCCAACGTCGCCGCTCTGTCTGAGCTTGGTGGCAGCTGCGGGGTTAACTGCGGTGCAGAAAGGGTTCACCCAATAAAAGCCGTCGCCCTTCAGAGTACCCTTATATCTGCCGAACAGTGTGAGCACCAGGGCCTCCTGGGGTTTCAGAACTTTAAGACCCAGGGTCATTATCCAGCCCAGGCTGAGCCACAGTATGCACACCACCCTTATCATATTGAGCCCAAAATCCTCTCCCACGCCGGCTGTTGCGATAAGCAGCACCAGCGCTGCGATATAAAGAGCTATAGTCAGCATCAACATTCCCATTCCGTTCTTCCTGCCGGAAATTACCTTCTCTGTCATGATCGTTTCCTCCTGTTATGTATCTTTTTGTCCATTTGTCCCGGCCGCAGCTCACGCCCGGCCCCATGCGCTTTTACCGGCGGCGCAGCCTATTTTTACTTCGTTGCATCGGTCTGTCTCCTTTTATCTTTATGATCTGTATTTCATATTTCTATGATATCAAAATAATATCACATTAATTCCGTTTTGTCAAGCATTTCAAGCCTTCGGCGTGATAAAAAGCGAGATTTTCTACCTACTGCACAAATTTCGGCTGTTCAGTTTGTACAGCTTGACAAAATTATAGTAAAATACGAATAAATGTATTGAAATGATTTGTATAAAATGTTAATATCATATTAGTATTTTAAAACTGGTCGTGCCGATACAGAGCCATATGAACGGCGGACCTGAAAAAGACAGGAGAGTGTAGGATATGATCTGCATCAGCTGCGGAAAAAATATACCGGAGGGGTCAGCGTTCTGTAATTTCTGCGGAACGCCCACAGGAGCTGCACAGTCCCGCCCGCAGGGCATTATCAGTGACGAGCCGGTGCAGCTTACGGGCTTTTCTAACGGCGGTCAGCCAATGCCCGGCAGTATGAACGTTCCCTATCCTCCCAGCCTGCAAAACGGGCAGGATATGCAGTGGCCATATCAGGGTCAGGCCATGCCGGGGGGCGAAGCGAAAGCTAAAAAGGACCTTAAACCGCTGGTGATAACGGTGCTGCTGATAGCTGCCCTTTGCGCTGCGGCCATTGCTTTTGTGCTCCTGTCAAAAAAAGACAGTGAGAAGATACTGTCGGCCTTCTCAAATACCCTCAACGCTCCCAGCTTTACCTGCACAGGAGTTCTGGAGGACGACAGGAACGGGCTTGACCTGGATCTTGAGATATATACAAAGGACGGCATCAGCCGGATGTATATGGGCCTGTCTGACGAATACGGCGATGATAATGAAGAGATAAGCCTGTATGACGGCAAGTTCTATGTCAAACACAGCAGTCCGGACGGAACTGACTACAGTATACCGGAGGAAAATGAGGAGACCAGGTTTATAAAACAGCTATGCACCCGTGACTTCATCGGGACCTGCAAAAACGACCCGGATATTGACAAAGCGCTGAAGGAAATGATAAAGAACTATGACCAGATACCCGAGATAGTCTCTCAGATGGTCACGGATTGTTTTAAAAATAACTGCAATACCCCTTACGTGAACAGTTTCCGGAAAGACGGCAGCAGATACGCCTTTGAACTGGACCTTTATCATCTGGTCAAGACCGCTAAGAAGGATCACGGGCTGAAGGTGGATGCTGATCTTATAAATGAGCTGAAATTCTATGATATGACCGTCAGACTGGAGTTTTCCATCGAAAAGGGATACATAAAGGAATTCTACGGCGAGCTTGAAATAGAAGGCGTCAGCGTCAGCGCAAAGCTGGTGTTTGACAATTATAATAAGGTGGACCCGGATAAGATGGAGGCAGTGATCCTGGCAGCTGAGGTCATTAACAGCGGCGTTGCTGAAACGCCAGGCAAAAATGCTGTGAAGAGTGCCAACGGCAATGCCAAGACCGCCTATAACGCAGCTGCGGAGGCAATGGCTGACCTGGAGACTATGGGTCTTCTGGGAAGTGATGTGAGCGATGCCGCCAGCGGCAGGTCCATTGACCCAGGCGATATGAGATATTACAGCCTCAACGATGTCAGGGACGGACGCTGTTCAGCCAGCGACTATGTTGACAGTACAGTGGCAAGGATACTGGAAGAAACAGACCAGGGCGGGATATTCACCGTTCAGGCAGAAGACGGATGGTCTTTCTCGGTGACCTGGTGCAGGGACCTGGAATGCGGCTACGCAGGCCGCTACCCCGACCCGCCTCACGACCCGGAGGAGGCGCAGGAGATATTCAGAAATACCTTCTGACAGACAGAAAACAGCTTATTCCCCGCAGCACAGACTGCTGCGGGGAGTATCTATGAAAACGGAGGGACGGCAATGAGAGCAGAGGAACTTTTTGAGATAATAGGAGCTGATTTTTACACCGGGGTGCCGGACAGCCAGCTGAGGGCACTTTGCGACCTACTCATGGACCGCTGGGGAATTGACGGCAGGCATCATATCATCGCCGCCAACGAGGGGAACTGCGCTGCCCTGGCGGCAGGCTACCATCTGTCCAGCGGCAGGGTGCCGGTGGTATATATGCAGAATTCCGGCCAGGGGAACGTTATCAACCCGGCGGCCAGTCTGCTGAGCGACAAGGTCTACGGTATACCCATGCTGTTCATCATCGGCTGGCGGGGCGAACCGGGAGTCCGTGACGAACCGCAGCATATCTATCAGGGTATGGTGACACTGGAGCTGCTGAAAGTCATGGGCATAAGCGCCTTCGTAATCGGACAGGATACGGGACCGGCTGAGGTGAAAATGGCCATGGAAAGCTTTAAGGAACAGTTCGCCCAGGGCAGACAGGCGGCCTTCGTCATCAGAAAGGGAGGACTTACCTACAGCAGCCGGCGGGAATACAAAAACCCCTTCCCCATGACAAGGGAGGAGGTCATCAGAAAGATAACACTTTTCAGCGGCGGCGACCCGGTGGTAAGCACCACCGGCAAAGCCAGCCGGGAGCTTTTCGAGATAAGGGAGAGCAACGGTCAGGACCACGGTTTCGACCTGCTGACCGTAGGCTCCATGGGCCATTGCAGCTCCATCGCCCTTGGGATAGCACTCGACAGGCCTCAGTGCCGGGTATGGTGCATAGACGGCGACGGTGCTATGCTGATGCACATGGGCAGTATGGCTGTGATCGGCTCACAGCGGCCAGGAAACCTTATACATATACTTATCAACAACTGCGCCCATGAGACTGTGGGGGGAATGCCCACGGCGGCGGGAGGCGTCGATGCGGCGGCCATAGCGGCGGCCTGCGGGTACGGCTATACTGCCAGCGTCACTGAAGAGCAGGAGCTGGACCGTGAACTGAACAGCATAAGGGACAGGAAAGGACCGGTCTTCCTGGAGATAAAGTGCGGCATAGGTTCAAGGAAGGACCTTGGCCGCCCCACGACCACTGCCATAGAGAATAAAAAAGCATTTATGGAACATCTGAAAGGGCTGTGAGGGCGGCAATTAGTATAAGTCAGACAAAATCGGAGCAGATAATTGGATAATTTGTACACTGAATGAAAAAATAATTGACAATAGTACTTGACAAACGTCAGGAAAGCTGGTATAATAATATAGTCGCTTAAAGGGAGACCTTTGAGAGCGAATGAGCCATTAGCTCAGTTGGCAGAGCATTTGACTTTTAATCAAAGGGTCTGGAGTTCGAATCTCCAATGGCTCATCAGATCGCTTTCGGTGCTGCCGGAAGCGGTTTTGGTTTATAGCGGACTGCTTATGGGGCGGAGTCGGCATATGCACCGGACTTAGGCGGTATTCCCGGATCGGAGCTGCCCTGTGAGTATGCCAAACGCTGCGCCTTAGCGATATAACAGCAATATGCGGATATGGTGGAATTGGCAGACACGCCAGATTTAGGTTCTGGTGCGCAAGCGTGCAGGTTCAAGTCCTGTTATCCGCACTAACAGAAAAGGCCGTATTTTACGGGCTTTTTTCTATGTAAAGCCGCAGTTTACTGCGGCTGTTTTTTATTCCTGTGCACAATAGCCGGCGGAAAACTCACCGCCCGGTACAAGCGGACCGCCT
>JAFVCV010000025.1 GCA_017478965.1 Ruminococcus sp.
CTTTTATACTGTTGCAAACCGGTAAGATCTGTGGTATCATATCATAAGACCGGGCTTTGGCCCTGAAAAGAAAAGAGTGATGATATGGATAAAACAGCTATCCCCTGCGACCCTATGGCAGGGCAGGAGGTAAAAAACGTTCTGGAGTATTTAGCCGGTATCTCGGGAAAAAAAGTCATTACCGGACAGCACACCCAGACCATGGACATGGAGGAACTTGCAGTTATTGAACGGGAGACCGGAAAGCAGCCTGCTCTCTTAGGTTTCGAGCTGCTGTCCTATTCGCCGAATATCAATTACCTTGACACTGACGATGAGTGCATGACCGAGGTCAGCGGGAACCTGGGAACGCTCAGAAGGGCCTGGGAATGGGCTGAGAAAAAGGGCCTTATAACCTTTGTGTGGCATTGGTTCTCGCCGCTGGGCGGACGCTCAAAATCCTTTTACACCCGAAACACGGACTTTGATCCATCGAAGGCAGTTGTGGAAGGAACGGCTGAATACAAGGCGCTTATCTCTGATATGGACATGATGGCCGGACTGCTCAGACCCTTTGCAGATAAGCACGTCCCTATTTTGTGGAGACCCTTCCATGAGGGGGAGGGGGACTGGTTCTGGTGGGGCTCAAAGGGTCCCAAGACTCTGAAAAAACTCTACAGGCTCATGTTTGACCGTTTCACTAAGGTCCACGGACTTCATGATCTTATCTGGGTCTGGAACGCTCCGCTGCCTGAGTGTTACCCCGGTGATGACGCAGTCGATGTGATCTCCCGGGACCTCTACCCCGAAAAGCACTGCCATGGGCCGCTGCTGGAGCAGTATGAGGAGCTGATAAAAATAACTCAGGCTCCCAAGCCTGTCATCATCGGTGAGGTCGGCACACTTCCGGATATCGACGCTGCGGTGGAAAAGGGAGCCTGCTGGTCGAGCTATATGACCTGGTCCAAGGTCTTCACACTGACGGAGACGTTTACCTCCTACGACTATCTGAGAAAGACCTATAACAGCCCAGCCGCCGTCACTAAGGCTGATCTGCCGGAGCTTTACTGATATCTTATGAAAACGCTGATCTTAAACGGCTCTCCCAGGCCTGCGGGAGATACTGCCGCACTGCTCCACAGGCTGGAAAAGGAGCTTGAGGGCGATGTTTTACGGGTGGACTGCTACAGGGCAGATATCTCTCCCTGCGTGGACTGCCGCAGCTGCATGAAGACCGTAGGCTGTGCAGTTGAGGACGGTATGCAGGAGGTCTATAGCTATCTCAGGGACTGCCATAATGTGGTCATCGCATCACCGCTGTATTTTTCCGAGCTGACAGGCAGGCTGCTGGATGTTTGCAGCCGTTTCCAGATGCTTTACTGTGCTAAAGCATTCGTCGGGGCAGAACTGAGTCTTTTACCTAAAAAAGGCGGCATCATCATTACCGGCGGCGGCGACGGCAGGCCGGAAAGGGCCGTTCAGACCGCATCGGCTCTTCTTCATACTGCCGGGGCAAGGGATATCTTCCCGCCTGTAATGAGTCTTAATACCAACACTCTTCCCGCAGGAGAGGATATGACAGCCCTTTGCGGCATTACCAGGCTGGCGGACTTTTTGTCGGCTAAACTGACATAGTGCCTAAAGAAATGCGGGACTATTTGTGCAAAAATCTCTTGAAATCAACGGCTCATATGTGGTATAATCATGATGGTGAAGGCGGGTATGCCGCTCTTTGCTTTACAGATATATGAATGTGCTGCGGACACATCAGACAGAGACTTTCCCGGGGTACGTGACCGGAGAAAGGATCGAGAAGGAGATAATCTATGAAAAGAATAGCAGCAATGACCACTATGTGCGCAGATGTTTTTTCGGACGGCACAGTCAGGCCGGGAGGCGAGGCGCTGAATTTTGCGGCGGCCGCCAGCAGTTTTGAGGACGTTGACGTGGTGCTTATCGGTGCTCTGGGCGATGACGGCTACGGGCATACCATAATCAGCTCCGTAAAGGACAAGCCCATCGACCTCAGCGGTGTACACATTGTCAAAGGCGGCAGGACGGCCAGTCAGAAGACCTATCTGACCGACAAGGGAGACAGGTATTTCCGCTCGGATTCCTGGGACGGCGGGGTCCACGACAGCTACAGGCTCACCGAAGGCGACATGGAGCTGGCAGCAGGTGCGGACATAGTTTTTATAACTTATTCTTCACCGAATTTTGACGATGTCCTTGATCTCAGACGAAAGGGCAGCTTCAAGCTTGCGGTGGACTTTGATGTGCAGAGGGATTTTACCGGGTTCGAGGACATACTGCCATATGTAGATTTTTTCTTCATCAGCGGTGAAAAACGTCTGCTTACCCAATTCAGACAGTGGTCGGTGAATTATGACGGACTGTTCAACATTACCTTAGCGGAGCTTGGCAGCGTGACCTATAAGAAGGGCAAGGAATACAGGGTCAATGCCGTTCAGGTGGACAGGGTGGTGGATACCACCGGCTGCGGCGACAGCTATCATGCCGCATTTGTCTGCGACTACGCTCTGAACGGCGACGTGATGTCGGCTATGAAGAGCGGCTCCCGGGCAGCAGCAGTGACCATCGGCCGCCTGGGCGGTTTCTGACGGTCTTGTAAGACAAAAGTATCAGGTCATCAAGCCTGCCTTCGGGCAGGCTTTTTTGCAGCCCGTGAACGTTTTCGGTGTCCGGCGGGGCTTTACATTCAGTGAAAACTGTGTTATAATGGTATTGGGACCATGCCCGCCGGGGCGTGAGGAAGAAACGAAAACAGGGGGCGTTATCATGGATAAGCTTATCGAGCTGCTGAAAACTAATGCGAGACTTTCAGATCCTGAGCTGGCCGTTATGCTGGGCCGCAGTGAGGAACAGGTGGCGAAGGATATAAGGGAGCTGGAGGAAAGGGGCGTTATCAGAGGTTATTCTGCCATCGTTGACGAGGCGGCCTATGACCCGGACCTAGTCACTGCTCTTATAGAGCTGAAGGTCACTCCTCAGTCTCAGTCGGGCTATGACGAGATAGCTGCGACTATTGCGGCCTTTGAGCAGGTGGAAAGCGTAAGGCTCATGTCAGGCGCCTATGATATCCTGGTATCCGTTACGGGGAGCAATATCCGTGAGGTGTCGAGATTTGTGGCTGAAAATCTGGCGGCTATAGACGCTGTCCAGTCCACCACTACGCATTTTCTTCTGAAAAGCTATAAGGTCAACGGTCTTACCATCGGTTTTGAGGATAAGGACGAGAGAGGATGGATAACACCGTGATAGATTACGACAAGGTCCTTTCTCAAAGGATAAAGAATATAAAGCCCTCAGGGATAAGGAAATATTTCGACATCGCTGAGAGCATGGAAGGCGTCATATCCCTTGGCGTCGGTGAGCCGGACTTCAAGACGCCATGGGTGGCCAGAAGAGAGGCCGTCAGGGTCCTTGAAAAGGGAAAGACCACATACACCGCCAATGCGGGACTCATGACTCTCAGGGAGGAGTGTGCAAAATACTTCAGAAGGACCATCGGGGTGAACTATGACCCGGCCTCTGAGGTGGTGATAACCGTGGGCGGCTCAGAGGGAATAGACCTGACCATCAGGTCAATGATATCAGATGGTGACGAGGTGCTGATAGTGGAGCCGTGCTTTGTGTGCTATGACCCCATAGTCAGCCTTTGCGGCGGTGTGCCGGTGGCAATAGAGACTAAGGCTGAGGACGATTTCAGGCTGACCGCTGAGGAACTGAGGGAAAAGATCACCGAGCGCACCAAGCTCCTGGTCCTGCCCTATCCAAATAATCCCACCGGGGCTATAATGAAAAAGGAGGACCTGGAGGAGATAGCAAAGGTGCTGAGAGGGACCGATATCATGGTGCTCTCGGACGAGATCTATTCCGAGCTGACCTATTCCGGTGAGCACGTTTCGATCTCTTCCCTGGAGGGCATGAGGGAAAGGACAGTAGTCATCAACGGCTTTTCCAAGGCCTTTGCCATGACCGGCTGGAGGCTTGGCATAGCCGCCGGGCCGAAGGAGGTCATTTCCCAGATGCTGAAACTGCATCAGTATGCCATAATGTCATCGCCTACGGTGAGCCAGTATGCGGCCATCACCGCTTTGCGGGAGTGCGGGGACGACGTCAGGAAGATGCGGGAGGAGTATGATATGAGAAGAAGGTACATAGTGGATGCCTTCAACAAGCTGGGGCTTTCCTGTTTTACTCCCATGGGGGCATTTTACGTCTTTCCCTGCATAAAAAGCACCGGGCTTACCAGCGGTGAGTTCTGTGAGAAGCTGGTCTACAGCAAAAAAGTGGCGGTAGTGCCCGGCAGCGCCTTCGGCAAGTGCGGCGAAGGTTTCATTCGTGTTTCTTACGCCTATTCCCTGTCACATCTGATGGAGGCGGTAAAGCGTATAGGCGAATTTCTGAAGGAGCTTGACAATGACCGATAAAAATACCAGACCTTTATATAAAAATCTTACCGTCCGGGCTTATGGAAAGCTCAATCTGCTGCTCGACATAGTCGGCGTCAGGGACGACGGTTATCATATGCTCAATACTGTCATGCAGCACGTAAGTCTTTTCGATACCCTGCATCTTGAAGTCGAAGAGGGCGGGGAGGAAGGCATCGAGCTTATCTGCGATAAGGAGGGTTTCCCCCTTGACAGCAGCAACCTTATATGGAAGGCTGCCGAAGCCTTTAAGGCCCATACGGGCATTAGCTACGGCGGCAGACTGAGGGTCACGGTGGATAAACAGCTGCCCTCCCAGGCAGGCATGGGCGGCGGAAGTGCGGACTGTGCTGCTATGCTGAAAGCTATGAACACCCTCTACGGTACTCTGCTCGATGAGGACGTACTTTCGGAGATAGGCCTGAAACTGGGGGCGGACGTTCCTTTCTGCCTACAGGACGGGACCCGGCTCTGTCAAGGGGTAGGGGAGATCATGCACAGCCTGCCCTCGCCTGAGTGCTGGTTCACAGTTATCAAGCCTGAGGTCAGCGTTTCAACTCCGGAGGCTTATAAAGCCTATGACAGGCTGGAGGCTCCCCCACGCAGCCAGCTTGACAATTTCCTAAGGGCACTGGCCTCGGGGAATATCTACTCGTTTTGCATCTACCTGTTCAACGTTCTTGAAGAGGCTGTTGACCTGCCAGAGGTCAGAAGGGCAAGGGAAAGGCTCAGAGACTGCGGCGCCCTGGCTGCCCTCATGACCGGCAGCGGTTCTGCCGTTTTCGGGGTCTTTGCAAGGGAGGAACACGCAATGGCAGCAGCGAAGTCTCTCGAAAAGGAATACGGCTATTGCAGAGTTTGCAGGCCTGTTAAGGAAGGTTACGGTTTCGTCAGCGTGGACCGGTGAAAACACGCTGCATGACTTTGGAAAGGATAAGAGTCGATGAATAATAAATGTAAATTCTGCGGCTACAGATTTAAAGACAGGGACGAGCAGATATGTCCTGAGTGTCTGACTGCCAGGGAGGAAGATATCTCCTGCGGCGTCTTCGGTGATGACGTCCACAGTCACGCTAAGTATGACGATCTGGGCTTTGGAGCGGATAATTCGTTCTTTTCAAAGAACGACACTTTCAGAGACGGCACCAATGAGTTCCTGGAAGATGAGCGCCGTGACGAGAACAGGACCAGCGCCGCAAGGTATGAGAGAAACAGCGAACGCTATCTGAGGAGGGCGGACGCCAGACGGGTGAAGATACCTGAGGACCCTATCTACCGTCAGCAGAGCTATGATCTGGGACTATCTTCCAAGAACGCAGCGGGCTTCAACAGGCAGACCGGCGGGCTTCAGAGCCAGAACGCCGGTCAGGGCGCCAACGGGACTGGTCCGGCTAAGAAAAGCAGCGGCTGCGGATGTCTGTTCTTTTTTGCGGTCATCGTGTTCATTCTGGTCTTCATTATCGGCGCAGCAGACGGTTTGGTTTCTGATATAACCGATGGCAGCAGGGATACGAAGACCTCAACATCGCCCGTCCAGACTTCCGGGACAGTCACAAAGGCACAGGACAGTTCTGAAACGGAGAAAGCGCCGAAGGATTTTGCCGACGACAGTAATGCTGTGCAGTACGGCATGAACAACAAATTCCGCATAAAACAGGAGCATTACAGCGGTATGTATTTTGACCCTCTGGAGTTGAGTGAGGAGCAGTGCCGCTGGTTCATGGTGTATATTGATGACGATTATTCCCCATACAGCAACGATCTTGGGTTTGGAGGCTATGTGATAAACAGCAGCTACAGCCTTTATCTCAGCGATGAACTGAAAGAAAAGATCGAAGAAGAAGACGGTTTCGATGTGGAGATAACCAATGTGGAGTGTGCCGGTTATTCGGGATACGGTCTTATCTCAATTGATATGAGCCCCGTCAATTCAGGGGGATATTATGACAATGGGGACGATGCTTATATCTCTCTGGAGTGCAGTAATTTTTGTCTTGAATATGTTGACAGCATAATTATGGAGGTCACTGTCAAGGTCGGTGAAGACTATGAACAGCTGAACTTTGCTCTGGACGCCTATGGAAAGTGAAAAGCTTCTCAGGGAATGCAGGCTTTGTCCCAGGGACTGCGGTGTGGACCGGACGAGCGGACAGAAGGGCTTCTGCGGCTGCGGCAGCAGGGTAAAGATAGCCAGGGCCGAGCTGCACCGGTGGGAGGAGCCTTGCATAAGCGGCAAAAACGGCTCGGGGACAGTGTTTTTCTCAGGGTGCAGTCTGAAATGCTGCTTTTGTCAGAACTATGAGATCTCTGATAAGGGTAAGGGCTTTGAACTGAGCTGTGAAGAGCTGGCAGAGACATTTTTAAGGCTCAGGGACATGTGCGCCCATAATATCGATCTGGTTACGCCCACGCCCTATGTCCCTCAGATAGTCAGCGCTCTTGACAAGGTGAGGGGCAGGCTTGATATACCCATAGTTTATAACTGCGGAGGGTATGAGGAGATGAGCACCCTAGAGCTGCTCAGAGACCGGGTAGATGTTTTCCTGCCGGACCTGAAATATTATTCTGCTGAACTTTCAGCGAAGTATTCCGGGGCGGCAGATTACTTTGTGAAGGCCTCAGCCGCCATAAAGAAAATGGCGGAGCTTACCGGAAAGCCTGTTTTTGATGAGAACGGGCTGATGAAAAAGGGCGTTATCGTCCGGCATCTGGTACTTCCCAACGGAAGGCATGACAGTGCGGAGCTGATAAGGTGGCTTAGTGAGAATTTTGAAAAAGACAGCATAATGGTCAGTCTTATGAGCCAGTTTACCCCTGTATACCATGCCTTTGACCATAAGGAACTGAGCCGGAGGACATCTACCTTTGAGTATGAGTACGTGGCGGGACTCCTGCAAAAAACAGGCTTTGACGGATATTTTCAGCAGCGTTCCTCAGCGGACGAGGGATATATCCCGGAATTTTTTGACCGTAAGTATTATTAATAATGGAAAATAAAGGGAAAATATTGGTTCTTTTGCTAAAATCTTTAACATTGACCTCAAATTGTAATTGAATTGTTAACTTTAGCCATTGACAATTAGTCAAGACTAAGCTATAATAACAGTAGGGACAAATTTTGAATTTGTTCCTGCCATAAAACAAAGTTGATATGTATTGTAATAGAAAAGAGGTCATGCCGATGTCCAAAGCGATCGGGTCAAAGTATTCCATTGAATACTCTAAGGAGAGCAGGGAGTACTTTGAGTTTGTGAAGGATCTTCTAGATCATGAAGTCGTTAATGAGATGAAGAATTTCAGGCATCACTACAGCACAACCTGCTATCAGCACTGTCTGAACGTTTCGTACTATAATTATCTGGTCTGCAAAAAACTGGGGCTCAATGCCAAGGCGGCCGCCAGGGCAGGGCTGCTCCACGATCTGTTTTTGTATGACTGGAGGGACGAGCCAAGGAAAAAGGGTGAGCTGCCCCATGGTTTCACCCATCCACGCCGTGCTCTTGACAATGCAAAGGAGCATTTTGAGATAGACAAGCTTGAAGAGGACATTATCCTCAAGCATATGTGGCCGCTGACAGTAAAGCTGCCTAAGTATGCGGAATCTTATGTCATTGTTTTTATCGACAAGTATGCTGCCCTGCTGGAATTCGGCGTTCACTGCAAGAACCGGATAACCGGCTCAGTCAGACATCTTTATCGTCATAAACACAGCGCATGATAAAAGCGGCGGAGTTTTCCGCCGCTTTTTCTTTTACCGATAAGAAAAAAACAGCAGCTCTGAAAGCTGCTGTTTTATGTTCAGTTGATATCTTCTCTATACAGATCAGTCTACGATGAATTCCTTGATCTCTGCAAAGAACTTGTCAGCGTTATCGGTGTGAGCTGTGAGTGTGATAGGCATCGAGAGGTCAAGGCTGAAGATACCCATTATCGACTTAGCGTCAACTGCATATCTGCCTGAGGTCAGGTCAACGTCAAAATCATACATCATAACGATGCTGACAAACTTCTTAACTGCCTGGATAGAATCGAGTGATACCTTTGTCTTTGTCATAATTAATTCCTCCTCACTGGTTTTTACAACAAATTGTCTCTATTCTTTGTAGTCTTCCTTACTACAACTCTTATTATAGCCATTATTCAGAAAAAGTCAAGGGAAATTTGCAAAAAAAAAGAAAATATGTTACAATACTCAATAAGGGAATTCAATCTGAACCTGATTTATGCTATTTTAACAATATAACAGTACATATTTTGTACATATTCAACATAAAGAGAGGAAATATGCTTTGAAATGAGAATTTATTACTACACCTTCGGCTGCAAGGTCAACCAGTATGAAACTGAAAATCTGAAGGAGAAGTTCGCTCTTTCAGGCCACAGCGAGACTGCTGACCCGTCCGTGGCTGATGTGCTTATAGTTAACAGCTGTACGGTAACGGCTGCCGCCGACTCCAAGTGCAGGCAGTTCGTCAGAAGACTGAGAAAGGTCTGTCCTGATGGGATAATAGTACTCTGCGGCTGTCTTCCTCAGGCTGCTGAAAAGGACGCTGCTGCCATAGAAGAATGTGATATCCTGGCAGGGACCGCCCAGCGCTCAGTTCTGCCGGAGCTTGTGGAGAACTATATGAGGACAGGTAAGCGCATGATAAGCATAATGCCCCACGAAAAAGGGGAGACCTTTGAGAAAATGACCAACCACGGCGGCAGCAAGACAAGGGCCTATATAAAGATACAGGACGGCTGCGACTGCTTCTGCACCTACTGTATAATCCCCCACGCCCGTGGCCATGTACGCTCAAAGCCCCTGGAGGACATCGTTTCCGAAGCGGCGGACCTGATCTCTGCGGGACACCGTGAGCTTATCCTGACCGGGATAAATCTGTGTTTTTACGGCCGGGACCTGGAGGGGAAGCCCACCATTACTGATGCAGCCCAGGCAGTCTGCGCATTGCAGGGGGACTTCCGGGTAAGGCTTGGCTCCATCGAGCCGGAATTGATATCCGATAGGGACATCGAACGTCTTGCGGGAACAGAAAAGTTCTGCCCTCATTTCCATCTTTCACTTCAAAGCGGGTGCAGCGCTACACTTGAACGTATGCACCGGCGCTATGACGGGCAGCAGTTCGAGAGACTTTGTGAAAAACTGAGAAAGGCTTTTCCCGGGTGTGCGCTGACCACTGATATCATGGTGGGATTTCCGGGGGAGACTGCAAAGGAGTTTGAAGAGTCTGTATCCTTGGTGAAAAGGGTGGGCTTTTCACAGGCACATATCTTCCCTTACTCTAAACGCCCCGGCACCCCGGCAGCCCTTATGGAGGGGCAGGTAAGCGAGGAGGAAAAGCGCCGCCGTGCCGGGGAAATGAGCAGGGTCTGCGGCGAGAGCAGGAAGGCTTATCTTGACAGCCTGACCGGAAAGGTATTTACAGTGCTTTTTGAACGGGAGAACAGCCCCCTGTGGCACCGTGGCCATGCAGAGGATCATACTCCGGTAAAGGTACCCCGGGCTGACCCGGAGACATCGCTTTTCAGGTGCTTTCGCCCGGTAAGGATCACTGGCAACGACGGAAAGGACGCAGTGGGAGAATTTGTCTGAGACTATTTACAAATCCGTTGGTGCGTGGTATAATCAATATGGATCATCTATATTATAGAGAGGAGTAATAAGTATGTATCGTAAAACTGCCATAGCGGACCTTGGCGATATCAATTATCTGGGCGCCGCTTTCAAAAAGGCTGAGGAGGAGAAAAAGCTCAGCATAGTCTATCTTGGAGGCTCGATAACCCAAGGCTGCAATGCAAGCACGCAGGAGAAAAGGTATGTTGACCTGTCTGCCGGGTGGTGGAAAAGAAGATTTCCGGACCTGGAGCTTACTTGTTTCAATGCGGGCATAGGTGCCACCACATCTCAGTTCGGTGCCGCCAGGGTCGAGGACCATGTGCTAAGTCATGAGCCGGACGTGGTGTTCGTAGAATTCTCTGTGAACGACAGCGACAATATGATGTTTTTTGAGACTTATGAGAGCCTGATCCGCAGACTTCTGAAAAACGGCGGGGTCAGAGCGGTGGTCATAATAAACAATCTTTTTTACGACACCGGTATGAATGCCCAGAACATACACAATGCGGTTGGGAGACAGTACGGGCTGCCAATAGTCAGCGTCAGGGACAACGTTTATCCGAGGATAATGCTGGGCGAGATAGACCCTAAGGTCTATACGGACGATATGCTCCACCCAACGGATATCGGCCACAAAAATGTGGCGGAGCTTATCTGTGAGCTTCTTGACGAGGAGTATGAGATCTATAAGAAGAGCGAGCTTACCGGCAAGCCGGACCTTGCGCCAAAGCTTACAAAGTGCAGATATGAGGACGCTGCTGTCATCAACAATCTGAATTCCTCGCCGGAGCTTGACGGTTTTACGCCGGACACCCATGTGGCTGAACAGTTCTGCGACCCCTTTAAAAACGGCTGGACAGCATCTGCCAAGGGCAGCAGCATCAGCTTTGAGGTAAGGGGCAGCATCATCATGATACAGTGGCGCAGGAGCGTAAAGCAGCCCGCCCCGGTGGCCTATGCGGTCATAGACGGTAAAGAGCAGGAGAGGGTAAAGCTTGACGCTAATTTTGATGAAACCTGGGGCGACCTGTGCTGCCTGACAATGCTGACAGACAAGGCTGAAAAGGGCGTTTCTCACAGACTGACCGTAACACTTGAGGAGGAAGGTACTGCCTCAGACTTCATGCTCATCTCCGTCATCACAGCAGACAGATGATAAACAGGCGAAACCATCATATCGCTGAACTTTTTTTTGTCAAAGTTATAAGTTTTGTTCATTAAAATATTTTTTATTTCAAACTATTGACAATCAACGATAATAAATGTATAATAATTAGAGCAGCCGGATTGTAGGCTAATAATATTTTGGAGGTAAAAAATATGAATTTCAAGCAGTTTATGGACGGTCCGTTCAAGAAGATAGAGCCGTGGGCAGATCTGGTCTTCTTTATCCTGATCTCTATCGCAGGCGGCATGGGCATCTCGGCAAAGAAGGAAAATGCTGCCGGCGCTAATGCTATCAATGCCCTTGGCAGTATGTTCTCAGACGATGTTTCCACTAAGTCCAGCTCCGGCACAGGCGGATATACATTCTTCCAGGTGCTCTACTGGATAGCATTTTCCGTTATACTTATCTGTAAGGTAGCCAAGATACTCAGGGGCATGAACGTTGATTTCACCGTTCAGAACAAGCCCGCTCCCTATGCACAGGCTAATTACGGCCAGCAGCAGATGCAGGGCCAGCAGCCTGCTCAGCCCGGACAGTTCGCACAGGCTCCTTCTCCCGTTCAGGGCCAGCCTGCTCCTAAGGCCGGCGGCAAGTTCTGCACAGTTTGCGGCGCACAGGTGCCTGAGGGCAATGCTTTCTGCGTAAACTGCGGAAACAAGGTAGAATAATAACGATATCGTGCGTAAAGGCCGCAGTGAAGTCGCTGCGGCTTTTTTTTGAGGTCATCATGAGATATGAAAACATTTGCAGGGGCATTTTTCAGTCCCGGCCCAACAGGTTCATTGCAGAAGTACTGATAGATGGCAGGACAGAGATCTGTCACGTCAAAAATACCGGCAGGTGCAGGGAACTGCTCGTCAGAGGAGCGGAGGTGTTCCTTGTACGCAGCAATTCCCCCGGCCGCAGGACGGCCTATGATCTTGTGGCTGTCATGAAAGGGGAAAGGCTCATCAACATTGACAGCCAGGCTCCTAACAAGGCGGTGATGGAATGGCTGCTGACGGAGCGGCCCTTCGGAGACGATATGGAGCCGTATCCGGAAAAGACCTTTGGAGGATCAAGGTTCGATTTCATGCTGAAGTCCAATAAAACGGACAGGGTCATGTATCTGGAGGTAAAGGGCTGCACTCTCGAACGGGAGGGTGTGGTGCTCTTCCCGGACGCACCCACTGAGAGAGGAGCAAAGCATATCCGTGAGCTCATCAGGTGCCGTGAGGAGGGACTCGCAGCGGCACTGCTCATTCTGGTGCAGATGGAGAACGTGAAGTATTTCACGCCGAACAAGGAGACGGACCCCGTCTTTGCTCAGGCTCTGAAAGATGCAAAACAAAAAGGTGTGCAGATACTGTGTTTTGACAGTATCTGCACACCTGAGAGCATGACGGTGAACAGTCCCGTAGAAGTGATCTTCTAAAGCCAGCAGCCGTCCACCCTCAGGACCTGCCCGCTTATATAAGAGGCCTCCTCTGAGGATAGGAAGGCAGCCGCAGCCGCCACATCCTCCGGGGTCCCTATCCTGCCGGCAGGTATGTCATCTACTATGGCCTTTATATCTTCGTCGGTGAGACTGCTGTTCATTTTTGTGTCGATCAGTCCGCAGGAAATGCAGTTGACCCTTATGCCGCTTGGCCCAAGCTCCTTGGCCAGGGCCTTGGTAAAGCCTATCAGCCCGGCCTTTGCGGCGGAGTATGCTACCTCGCAGGAGGCTCCGCTTTCCCCCCAGACCGAGGAGATGTTTATTATGCAGCCGCTGTGCCTGCTTATGAGCCTTGGTATGAATTCCCGGGTCATTTTCATGGCGCCCAGCAGGTCTGTCTCCATGATCTCTGTGAGCCTTTCGTCGGTCAGGTCAGTAAAAAGGCCTATCTCGGCTGTCCCGGCGTTATTGACCAGCAGATCTGCCTGCCCCAGTTTTTGTTCAGTTTCACAGAGACATTCCCTGATGCTTTGTATGTCCCTGAGATCAAGATGTATGGCTGCGGCAGAAAGTCCCTCCCGCCGCAGCTCCTGTGCAGATCTTTCTGCGATGTCTCTGCTGTTATTATAGCAGACTGCCACTGGCCTGCCGTCTCTGGCCAGCCTTCTGCATATCCCGCTGCCTATGCCGCCGGAACCGCCGGTGACAATGGCGGCTTTTTTTATTATACCCATAGCTCATGTCCCTTTCCTTATGTCAGTCATGGCTTTATTATAGCACTTTTATTATTTCATTGCAAGCCCTTTTTTTCAGTATCGTCTTCGCCGCCGAAGCCTATGCCGGCCAGGTCCTCGCCTACGGAAAAACGCTTTCCTAAAGGTGTGTATATCCTGGTACCGTCAGCCGCCGCCGTTGTCAAAAGCTCTTCATCAGGTGACATAAAAACACTTCCTTTCTCTTTATCGTAATTATGTGTAATTATGATGAAATTTATTCTCAGCGGTTGAAAAAAAGTCTTAAATGTGTTATGATTTATATAACCTATTTTTAAAGCGAGGTTCCTATGGACGGATTTGACAGAAAAAAAGCCCTGCTCTTTGCATTTCTCAAAGGCTTGCAGGTGGAATTTTTTGCATTTTTTATAATGATTTTCTTCTGGGCGGTCAGCGTGGCTATGAAGGTCCTGGCAAACCTTATCTTCGGTTTTGCCGGACTGATGTGCGTCGTCTGCATACTGCTCGACTACGGCCTGAAACAGGGCGAGACTGCCGGGACCAAGAACAAGCTACACGGCGATGAGATAAACGAGAGCTTCGGGATACTTATGGGTCTGGCTGCCATGGCGCCCTATGCCCTGACGGCGATACTGCTCGTTCTCTCCAGGGCCGGTGCGATACCGGATATCATGCCTGCATATAAGGTCCTTAATGCGGCGCTTTATCCGGTCTTTGACCTTTTCGCACATTCCGCCTATGTGAAAGATATGCACCCGGCGGTCTTTATCCTGGTGGCCGGATATCTGGCGCTTTTCCCGATATCATGTGCCGTTGGTTTCAGACTCGGGTTCAATAAGATTGACCTGAAAGACAAGGTCATATACAAAAAATAAGCCGGAGCCGCTTTGTGCGGCTTTCTTTATGGGTAAAATAATGCTCATCTTTTCTGCTATAGTCACAGCAGAAGACTATCGTCAAAACACAGGAGGTACACTATGAGATTTGCACATATTTCAGACCTTCACCTTGGGAAAAAACTCAGGCGGTTTTCTCTTATAGATGACCAGCGCTTTATTCTTGACAGGATTGCCGATGCAGTGGAGGAGAACCGATGCGAGGGGGTATTGATCGCCGGGGACGTTTACGACAAGAGCGCACCCTCTGCGGAGGCCATGAGCCTGCTGGACAGTTTTCTCACCAGACTTGGGGCCGCTGGAGTGCAGGTCTTTATGATAAGCGGGAACCATGATAACGTCAGGCGTGTTTCCTACGGCAGCAAACTTATGGAGCTTTCAGGGATATACATAGCTTCTGAATTTGACGGGACGGTTAACAAAGTCACCTGCACCGACCGGTTCGGGGATATCGACATCTATATGCTGCCCTTTATACAGCCTTCCTCGGTCAGAAGGTTTTTCCCCGAAAGTCAGATCGAGGACTTCACTTCGATGATGAGGGCCGTGACGGAAAGCATCATTCTTGACGAGAGCAGGAGAAATGTGCTCATTTGTCACCAGTTTATTACCGGAGCTGTGAACTGCGGCTCGGACACTGAGCCGGTGGGGACCCTGGAATGTATCGACGCAGACGTTTTTGACAGATTTGACTACGTGGCTCTAGGGCATATCCACAGCGCATACAGCATCAGGAAGAATATTCGCTACTGCGGCACTCCGCTGAAGTATTCGGAAACTGAGAGCGGTCAGGAAAAGACCATGACCATAGTTGACCTGGGTAAAAAGGGAGAGCTGACTGTGAGCACCGTGCCGCTGGTGCCTATGAGGGATCTTCACTGCATCAAGGGAGATTTCAGGACCCTTGTAAGCTCGGATTTTCTCAGCAGGCAGAACACTGAGGACTATTTCAGCATAACTCTTACCGATGACGAGAAGATACCTGAGGTGTTCCACAGGCTTGAGAATGTCTATCCCTATATGATAAGGCTGGACTTTGACAATAACCGCACCAGGTCTTTAAAGCAGGTCAGGGCGGTGACGGATACAGAGAAAAAGTCTCCGATGGAGCTTTTCACTCTTCTGTATGAACAGCAGAACAATATTAAGCTCACGCAGGAGCAGAGGCGGTATTTAGACCGGGTGATGCAGGAGATCTGGGGGGAAGAAGAATGAGACCGGTAAAGATAGTGATGCAGGCCTTCGGGCCTTATCCCGACAAGGCAGAGGTGGAGTTTGACAGACTCGGCAGCCATGGCGTATACCTTATCTCCGGTAAGACCGGCGCCGGGAAGACCAGCATTTTTGACGGAGTGTGCTACGGGCTTTTCGGCGAGGCCAGCGGCAGGGAGAGAAAGACAAAGATGCTCAGGAGCAAGTACGGCGACAGGTCATTGAAGACCTATGTGGAACTGACCTTCGAGTACGGCGGCAGGCTATATAAAGTCCACCGTGAGCCTTCGGGGCAGGAGATACAGCATTTTGACAGGGACGGCAGCAGCAAAGGTCTCAGGACCCTATCAAAGCTCACCAACGAGCTTTATGAGATAGTGGACGGCACTGAGGTGCTGATCGCTTCCGGAAAGGAGCTTGACGGAGCGGTCAAGGGCATACTGGGACTTGACATAGACCAGTACCGCAGCTGTGCAATGATAGCGCAGGGGGCCTTCTCAGAGGTCCTGAATAAAAAGTCCAGCCAGAGAGAGGAGATACTCAGATCCATTTTCATGACAGGGAAGTTCAACGCCCTGTCTGAAAGGATCAAGGCTGACTGCGATCTGGCGCAGGAAAAATATTACAAGTCCGACCTGACGTTAAGGACCTACCTTAACAGTCTGAAACTGAGCCGGGAGGACCCGGAGCTGGAAACCGTCGGAGAGTTTGCAAAACAGCAGGCCCTGACGGATCTTGGCGCTGTGATAGAGTGCTGCGAACGTGCGGCTGCCTACGAGAACGAACAGGCCGAAAAGGCCGGTAAGGAGCTTGAACAGGCACGGCGGGAGGAAAAGCTGATAACAGTCGAGCTGGAGAATGCCAGGAAAAATGCGGAGCTTTTTGACCGTAAGGCAGAGACGGAAAAGAGGATAGCGGAGCTTGTCCCAAAGCTGGAGGAGATCGGAAATAACTGCGAAAAGCTGAAGTCAGAAAAGCCGGCCATGGACAAGCTGAGTGTCAGGGCAATGGCTGTCATGGAAAGCTTTGACAGTTATGACAGGGTCGATCAGCTGCTGAAGACTGCCGAGAAGGCAGCAAGGACGAAAGCCGAGTCAGATGATGAGCTGAAAAAGCTCGCCCACAGGACCCGGGAAAACACCGATAGGATACCTTTGCTCAAAAAGAGGGCGGAGGAACTGGCTAAGGCAGACGTAAAACTCAGCGAGGTCAGCCATAGTTTAAAAGAGCAGGAGCAGCTGCTCGACAGGATAAACGAAGTGGGCGCAGCCATGAAGGAGCTGGACAGTCTTTTGAAGAAATGGGAGAGGTCCCGTAGGGAGCTGAAAGCTGCCGGCAGTGAGTACCAGCGCCTTGATACTCTCCACAGCGAGCTGCTGAGAAGGTATATCAGGGACCGTGCCGGGACCCTTGCCGGCACGCTGCGTGACGATAACGGAAATGATACTGACAGACCGTGTCCTGTCTGCGGCTCAACGGTCCACCCGGCTCTGGCAGACCTTATGGCTGACACAGTTGCCTGGGAGGAGGTAGAGACTGCCAAGACGGACGCTGAGAACGCCAACACTGAGCTTAAAACAAAGGTCGAGAGCGAGGCAGAGCTGAAAGCTCAGGCCGCAAAGGCTAAGGAAAAACTGAACACTGACTGTAAAAGCATTATCGGAGAGACGGCAGAGGAGCTCACCGAGGAAAAGCTCAGAGAAAAGTATGAACGGGAGTACTCCGTAAGGAATGCTCTCGTTAAGGAGGCTGAGTCGCTCAAAAGGTCCATAGCGGACCGTGAACAGGCTAAAAAAGACATAGCTGCCCTGGAAAAGCAGCTCGGGGAGGATCGCCGGTCCATGGAGGAGCTGAATTTAAGGTCCGCAGGGCTGTTTGCCGAGATGAAGTCCGCAAAGGATATGGCTGAGGAGCTTTCCTCAAAGCTGGAGTTCAAGGACAGAAAGGCAGCCGGGGAAGAGGCTGACAGGCTCAGTCAAACGGTCCGCCTTTACGAGCAAAGAGTCAGGGCCAGCGAAAAGAGCCGGGCCGGGCTGTCTGCTGAACTAAGCGAGCTCAGGGGGGGACTTTCTGCCCTGGAGCAGCAGACCAGGGACATGGCACGGCCTGACCTTGATGAGATAGGAAAAAGGATGGAGAGCGCCGTAAAGAAAGTCAGACTGTGTCAGCAGGTCAGTGAGGAAAGACACAGCTTGAGCCGCAATTCTGCCGATATCCTGACAAAGATAAAGGACGAGGCCGAAAGGAACAAAAGGCTCAGCGCCGACCTTGTTATGAAGGACGGACTGAGCAGGACCGTCACAGGCAACGTCCCCGGCAAGCCAAAGATAACCCTGGAGAGCTTTGTCCAGTTCGAGCATTTTGACAGGATACTGGAGTACGCCAACGTGAGACTCATGCAGATGACTGACTGCCAGTATGAGCTGGTCCGTGACGAGAGCATGAGGGGCAACAGCAAGACAGGACTTGATATCTATGTCCGTGACAACAAGGCCGAGAGCAGCCGTGAGACGGAGTCGCTTTCCGGCGGCGAGAAATTCAAGGCGGCCCTGGCACTTGCTCTGGGCTTTTCCGACGAGATACAGAACTGTGCCGGGGGAGTAAAGATCAATTCTATGTTCATCGACGAAGGCTTCGACAGCCTGGATGAGGACAGTCTCGACCAGGCTGTAGAGGTCCTCAAGGGTCTGGCCGGCGAGAGCAGGCTGGTGGGAGTCATCTCTCACGTCAAGGGCTTGATGGAAAAGCTGCCAAGGGGCATAGAGGTGCGCAAAAAGACCGTTCCGGGCAGCGAGATAGAGATCGTCACCCGATGAACAGTCTCACTGCCGCAGGAGCAATGATAAATGCGCTTATATCCGCTGCGGCGGCTGCGATGAAAATGCGGCCGCCGGGCTTTTTTTTCAGGGCAGAGTAGTATACCGCTATGGTGTAAAAGGTAGTTTCGGTGGAGGACATAAGAACGCAGGCTGTCAGTCCTGAAAAGCTGTCAGGTCCGGTGCGGGAAAGTATGTCTTTCAGAGCAGCCAGTGAACCGCTTCCGGAAACAGGCCTTATCAGAGCTAAGGGCACACATTCCTCAGGAAAGCGCAGGGCCTGCGTCAGAGGACTGACCAGCTTTGATATGAGCACAGGGGCGCCTGATGCTGTGAACATACCCACCGCAGTCATGATGAGCACCAGGGTGGGAAGTATGGAAACTGCGGTCCTGAGTCCCTCCTTTGCACCCTCAGCGAAGTCCTCCGCAGTCTGGCATTTTTTGATGTTCCCCAGGCAGATAAGGAACGTTATTATCACAGGAACTGCCAAAGTACCGAGACTCATTGCTTGTCACCTGAGTAGAGCAGCTTTACCGTTACCGCACCTATGGCCGCAGACAAAAAAGAGGTCAGCAGCACCGGTCCCGCCACGGCATAAGGCTGTGAGGAGCCGCAAGCCTGCCTGAGGGCGGCGGCAGTGGTGGGAAGCAGCTGGATAGACGCTGTGTTGAGTACCACCAGCATGGCTGTGTTCATCTCTCTGTGAACAGCAGCGCCTGCGTTCAGCTCCTTTGCCGCAGCTATCCCAAGAGGAGTCGAAGCGTTCCCAAGGCCAAGCAGGTTGGAGGTAAGGTTCAGACCGATGGCACGGCCTGCCGGGCTGTCCCTGTCTACACCCCGGAACAGTCTCATTGCGGCAGGGGATATGAGCCTCTGGATAAAGGCGGCGGCGCCTGCCTTATCGGCCACCTTCATAAGTCCGGACCACAGAGCCATGGTACCGGCCAGTTCTATGGAAAGCTCCACTGCCCTTGAACAGCCTTCCGCCGCAGCCTGGCTCACCTGAGCTGTGCTGCCTGTCAATATCCCGGATATGAGCGATATCACCATCAGTGCTGCCGCAGTTATCCCCAGCATCTTTGCATCATTCCTTTCTTGTGTTGTTTCTGCTTTCAGCCAGTTTTTTGCTGTAATGGAAAATTTACCTGATATTCAGAATAGCAATATTTGTATGTGCAATGTGCTAAAATTTCATTTTTTCGACGTTTTGCTTGTAAAAATTGTATATTTCCATTGACAATTTAAGATGAAATTGGTATAATATTAATATGTTATATAGTGTCACGGCGTTGCACCATGTCGTGATTGCCTGATCCATACCGGTGCCGTACACGGTCTTTTCAAGTTATTCTTAGTCAGTGTACAGGGAGAGGTAAATTTTAATAGGAAGGGTTGGTTGTATTATTATGAAGTCTACAGGTATTGTCAGGAAGGTAGATGAGCTTGGCAGGATCGTGCTGCCTATCGAACTGAGGAGGACTTACGATCTCGCAGTGAAGGACGCTATCGAGATATACACTGAGGACGACAAGATCATTCTCAAGAAGTTTCAGCGCAGCTGTATTTTCTGCGGCAGTTCGGAAAACCTCATCGACTATAAAGACAGGACCGTCTGTGCAAACTGCATCACAGAGCTCAAAGGCGCAGCTAAGTGACCGCTCTGCTGATAAAGTATATGACGGATGTTTTGATTTCAGAATAGGTATAGTTCATACTCACTACTTTCAGTTCAAGAATGCCGCAGCTCAGTTTACATAACAGCCGCAGCACCAAGCTCTTGCTTTCAGACAGACCCTTTTCGTTTGCCTGGAAAGCTGCATAAAAGATCAGAACAGATCTGCGGGGGACTCCGTAAGTCCTCCGCTTTTCTTTTATTACGGCGGTCTTCATGGCATAAAAAAAGCGGCCCTAGGGACCGCTGTTGTTTTATTATTTTCCCCAGAGATCCTCCGGGTACCTGCCCATGTCGATAAGCTCCCTTATGGCAGCCTTGACTGAGGGCTTGTCCTCGGCATAGGTGACTCCGAACCATTTGTCGCCGCTTTCAAGCAGCCTGCATGAGGCAAGTCCGTTCTTGACCATGTAGTCGATCCCCTCAGGCAGCAGGAATTCGGCGGTGATGTCGCTGCCCCTGGTCTTCAGGAACTCAACGAACCTTTCGTTCAGCTTGTCTATGAACCCATCGGGACAGCCCCACATATTCATTGAAACATAGCTGTCTTCACTGAGCTCCACAGGCTCGTCCTTGCCGGAATAGACCTTTCCGTCCTTTTCACGCCTGATGTTGTAGGTCTCCACAACGTCTATGAGCATATTGTTTTCGTCCACTGAGCACACGCCTCTGTTCACCGAGCCGTTGTCGCTGAGGGTGTTTTTCAGCACGAACCCGGCCATGGCAAGGCTCAGACCGCTGCCGCTATGCTCTTCATTCAGATAGGCATGGAGTTTTACGAAGGCCTCTCTGCCATAAAGATCGTCTGCGTTGATAACTGCGAAAGGCCCTTCGACAACGCCTTTGCAGCAGCATACAGCGTGACCGTGGCCCCAGGGCTTTACTCTGTCCTTGGGCAGCTCAAAACCCTCCGGCAGGGAAGAAAGCTCCTGGTAGACATGATCCACTGCCACGTGCTCTGCTATCCTGTTGCCGATCATTTCATCAAATGCTACTCTGATGTCCTTTCT
The DNA here is from genome assembly GCA_017478965.1 of Ruminococcus sp. Taxonomy (GTDB): domain Bacteria; phylum Bacillota; class Clostridia; order Oscillospirales; family Ruminococcaceae; genus Hominimerdicola. The sequence goes on from JAFVCV010000025.1 coordinate 20,982, forward strand.
GATTATGAATACCACTTTATCAAAACCCGCCTTGATGGCATCGTATATGGAATAGTCCATGATCGTTTCGCCATTGGGACCGAAAGGCTCCAGCTGCTTTATGCCGCCCTTGTATCTGGAGCCAAGACCCGCTGCCATTATAACAAGTGTTGCGCTCATTGAAAACATCTCCGTTCTGTTTTTTATAATATGTCTATATTATCGCATATTTTTTGACCGATGTCAACGGTCTGGAGCCTGAAGTTATATATCAGGACAAATTTTGGTCAGCAGCCGTCGGGATCTGACAATTTTTGGTGTAAGCGGGTCGTCTTGACAGTGGTGACGGGGTGTGGTATAATTGTTGTTGACAATAATACGGAAGGAAGGTCATCATATGGCTAAAACAGCGTTGATAACAGGGGCAAGCTCCGGGATCGGCAGAGAGATCGCCAAGGAGCTCAGCAGGAGAGGTTTCAGGGTCATCCTTGCCGCCAGAAGAGAGGAGCGGCTGAAGGAGCTTGCACAGGAGCTGTCGGGAGAGAGCAGGATAGTAGTCTGCGACCTTTCTAAGCGTGAGGAATGTGTAAGGCTTTATGAAGAGGTCCGCAACGAAAGGCTGACCGTGCTGGTGAACAATGCGGGTTTCGGCAAACTGGGAGACTTCACCGAGATAAGCTTAGAGGACGAGCTGAATATGATCGATACCAATATCACTGCCCTTCATATACTGACAAAGCTTTATCTGAAAGACTTCGTTGAAGAAGACAGGGGCTATATCCTAAATGTTGCGTCCTCCGCAGGACTGATGCCGGGGGGACCCTTTATGGCTACATATTACGCAACAAAAGCTTATGTGACCAGCCTTACGGGCGCCATTTATGAGGAGCTGCAGACCCGTGGCAGCAGGGTCAGCATCAGCGCACTCTGTCCAGGGCCGGTGGATACAGAGTTCAACAGCGTAGCTAATGCTGAATTCGGCGTAAAGTCCATTACCGCTGAGTACTGCGCACAGACAGCCGTTAAGGGAATGTTTGCCAGAAAGCTCATGATAATTCCGGAAAGGTCTATCAGTGCCGCAGCCAAGGCCTCTGGCCTTGCACCGAGAAAGCTTGCTCTGGCTGTGACCGGCAGGCTCCAGTCGGCAAAGAAAAAGTTCTGACAGCTGTCCGGGATATCTGGAAAAAAGAGGCCTTTTGTTACCGGCCTCTTTTTTTGTCGATAAAAATTTATAAAAAACTGAAAAATCCTCTGGACAAATTGACAGAAATATTGTATAATGACTATATAATATTTTAGGAGATATGATATGAGAGTTATTACAGGTACGCTCAGGGGGAAGAAACTAAAGACCCTTGAGTCCCTTGATACAAGACCGACCACTGATATGGTCAAGGAGGCCATATTTTCAGTTATCCAGTTCGACGTTCCGGGCTGCAGGTGCATAGATCTTTTCGCAGGGAGCGGACAGATGGGGATAGAGGCCCTCAGCAGGGGCGCCAGTTTCTGCGCCTTTATCGACCTCAATCCCTCGGCTGTGGAAATTATCAAAGAGAATGTGAATGCCTGCGGACTGGGGGGAGTTTCAAAGGTGTTCAACTGCGACAGTCTTGACTATCTCAGGACCGAGAGCAGGAACACGGATATCATTTTCATGGACCCGCCCTATGGCAAAGGTCTGCTGGAAAAGGCCCTGCCGCTGTGTGACAGACTGATAAACGCAGGAGGGATAGTGGTATGCGAGCATGAGAAGGAACTGCTTTTAGATGATTCTTACGGCAGGCTCAGGCTGCATAAGCGGTATAAGTACGGTAAGATCGCTGTCACGGTCTTCAGGGTCCCGGAAGATGATGAGGGATAATAAATAAGGAAAGTCTGAGGAAGAAAGAATGAGGATAGCGGTTTGCCCGGGCAGCTTTGACCCTGTTACCCTGGGGCATCTTGACATAATAAACAGGGCGTCAAAGCTTTTTGATAAGGTCATCGTGCTGGTCTCTTTCAATAAGAGCAAGTCCAGGGCCAGCTTTTCCACTACGGAAAGGATGGAAATGATAATCGCAGTCACGGGACATCTGGATAATGTGGTGGTGGACTGTTATGACGGTCTGCTGGCGGATTATCTTAAAATGACCGGGGCCGAGGTCATCGTCAAGGGACTGAGGGCTGTGTCAGACTTTGAGTATGAGTTCCAGATGGCCTTAGCCAACAGAAAGCTCTATGAGGGGGCTGAAACGGTGTTCCTGACCACAGCAGGGGAGAATATGTTCCTTTCTTCCAGTGTGGTAAAGGAGATAGCCAGCTTTGGCGGCGAGATAAGCGGGTTCGTTCCCCCGCAGATACTGGATACGATCAAAAACCGGCTTTATAAGCCGGAGAAGTAATACTAAATTCTGGAGATTTTGGAAAGGAAGTTAAAGTCATGGAAAATGCAGAGCTTGATATGAAGTCAAAGGAACTCAAACCCGTAGACGATATACTGTTCAAGATAGATGAATATGTGGACAGCTGCGGCTCTTTGCCTTTTACTAATAAGAAAAGTGTCGATCCCGATGAGCTTCATGAGCTGGTGGATAAGATCAGGCTGAGTATGCCCGGTGAGATGAAGAGGGCGAAGGAAGTTGACAGCCAGAAAGCCACCATCGTTTCTGACGCAAACAAGGAGGCTGACGGCATAATCGAGGCTGCGAAGCAGCAGGCCGATGCGATCCTGAGACAGGCCAAGGCTGAGGCTGACAAGCTTGTAAGCGAGCAGGAGATAGTGACCAGAGCCAACGATTACGCCAGAGATCAGGTCCAGAGGGCGAATGACGAGGCCGCAGAGATAATAGACCAGGCCAGGGAGAAGGAAAAGGCCATAAGGGCTGCCATGGTAGAAAATATCAATTCTTCACTTTCACAGGCTGCTGCAGTACTTCAGAAGAATCTTGATTCAGTCAATTCCACTATGGAGGCGATCTCAAAGATCGCAGAGTGATAACAGATCCTTACGGACCGGAGCAGATGAGCTTTGGTCCGTTTTTTTGTACATAAAAGGCGAAGGAGGAGATAGGTATGAACATAAAGAAGATAGTCAGCGCCGCCGCTGCGGCAGTGCTTTCTTTTACTGGGACAATGGGCGTCACCGGCGTCAGCGTGGAGGAAAAGAGCTTTGACAGCGAGACAGTAAGCGTTATCGTCACCGTTAAGGGAGACGCTTTGCTGTCAGGGGGCGAGGGCGCTGAGATGGGCGCAGATTTTCTTCTGACGGACAGGGCGGAGGAAATGGCTGCTGACATAGCGAAAGATCAGGAGCGGGCCTTCTGTTATATAAAAGCCCTTTATCCTGAAACGGAGCTGGGGTTCAGCTATAATACTCTGCTCAACGGTTTTTCCTGCACTTTACCGGAGGAGCTGATCGGTGAGGTGAAGAAGTGCGACCTTATCGAGGACGCCGCCGTGAGCCAGTCCCATGCCATGCCGGAGCTTTATGAGGCACGGGAAGGCGGGGGAGTTGACGGGTTTAGTGCGGATACGGGCTATTACGGCGAGGGTGAAGTCGTTGCTGTGCTGGATACGGAGCTTGATACCTCCCACGATATGTTCAGCCCCCTTTACGGAAAGAACGTCAAGCTCACGTATTCCGGGGTCGGAAGGATAGTCAGGACTGTAGGCATGAATGTGCCCGTACAGGCCGATATGGTCTATGTCAGCACAAAACTGCCCTATGTCTGCAACTATACCGATGAGGGCAGCCGCTATGATACTTATTTTCCCGGCAGCTATCACGGGACCCACGTCTGCGGCATCGCCGCAGGAAATGAGGTGGAGGACAATAACGGCAGCGATATCAGCGGCATAGCTCCGGACGCACAGATCATATTTATGAAGGTCTTTGCCTATGACGATGTCAGCGGGAACAACACTGTGCAGGACGATGTGGCCGCCGCTGCCATAGAGGACGCTGTCAAACTTGGGGCAACTGTGATAAATATGAGCTTTGGCGCATCTACCGGGTTCAGTGATAACGATGTCTATAGCCGGGTCTTTGAGTCTGCTGAAAACGCCGGCGTGACCGTTGTGGCTGCTGCGGGCAATGACGGCTCCGGGGAACTTATGACGCCTGAAAATGTGGACAGGACCAGTATAAACTACCCCGGCAGCGACCCAAGGGCCTTTACGGTGGCTTCCTCTGACAACGGCTCATGGTACAGCAGCCACGTGGGAGATGCTGTCAGTGATTTTTCCTCCTTCGGTACTTCTGAAGACCTGCGGCTGAAACCCGACATAATGGGTGTGGGCGGCTATGTGGAGTCGGCTGATTATTACGGCGGCTTCGCTGTGGAGAGCGGTACCTCTATGGCTTCGCCCTATATCTCCGGCTGTGTGGCCCTCATGAGTGAATACCTGAAAAGAACAGGCGACAGCCACAAGGGCGCTGAAAAGGTGGGTCATATCAAAAAGCTCCTGATGTGCTCGGCGGTGCCTTTCAGAGAGGACGGTCTTTATATCAGCCCCAGAGCGCAGGGGTCAGGGCTTGTAAATATGGAAAACGCCGTGAATGCAAAGGTGCTTATGACCGGTGCTGACGGTCAGGCTGCACTGTCTTTAGGTGACGGGCTTTCCGACAGCTTTGATATCAGCCTGAGGATAAAGAATATTTCAAACGAAAAGGTGAGCTTTTCCGACGCATCGCTGGAGCTGACTACAGACGATACAGAGGTCTATAACGGTACAGCGTATATCGAGGGGCAGCAGGAACTTAAATGCTCGGTCACGGGACTGGAGGGTCTTAAACAGCTCAGTGCGAAACAGGAAAAGACCGTGACTCTCCATGTGACACTTGACAGCACGCAGGCTTCAGAACTAAGAAAGACCTTCAAAAACGGTTTTTTTGCTGACGGCTTTATCACACTCTCCGGTTCGCCGCAGTCCTGCGATATATCAGTTGCGATGACGGGGTTCTGCGGCAGCTGGGCTGATGTGCCTATATTTGATGAAGGCCTGGGTGCTACCGGAGTTTATACCGATATCTACATGGCTGAGATCCCCGCAGAGATGTCAATGGCGGCCCTTATCCGTGCGGTCGATCAGATATATATAGGAATGCAGCTGCAATTCGAGGGCGTTCCCACAGACAGGCCCTATTACTCTGATGACCCTGTTGAGGACCTGCTCAGGGGGAAGTTCGGGGACGCTGTTGATTATGTGGACAAGAGCTATTTTGAAAATATCCTCCGTGAGGGAATCTACATCTCGCCGGATTACGACAGCATGGGCGACGGCCTGAGGATCCTTGCCGATACCCTGAGACCTGCTGTCATAGACGGCGTGAGCGTCTACGACAGCGACGGGACCTTCCTTCACAGCGGTTCTGATTTAGAGGAGAATATCGAACGAGCCTCGCCCTATTACTTTTTCACTAACTATATCGGAGATCTGCCGGAGGGGGAGTATCTGGCCTCTCTGAAAGGATATGTGCCTTATGACGGCGCAGAGGACAGACCTCAGTATTTTGAGAAGAGCTTTACCGTTGACAAGACCCCGCCCGTCATAAACTCGGCCAGGGTCACTTCCTCCGGCGGCAGGAAGATCCTGACCATGCAGCTGAGCGACAGCGCTCTGGAGGGTCTGTACGTCATCGGCAACGGCACCGGCGGCGTAAAGGGCTGCGATGACCTTGCGGGACTGGACGGCACGGTGATAAGAGACATAGTATCGGCTTTTTCCGACAGCTATTACAGCGATCAACAGGAGAGCCTGCCGTCACCGATGTCTTTCTCAGACCTGTTCTCGCCTGAATACAGCAGCGACATGAGAAACAAGTATTCCTTCTATGACGCAGTTGTTCTTGAGGGCAGCAGCACTGTGGTGGAATATGACGTCACCGACCTTCGTGATTATATCTTTTTTGTTTCAGACAGGGCCTATAACAGCACCTCATACGGCGCAGATGTCCCCTATATAGGCAGCCTGGAGCAGCCCGCCGCCATAAGGAGCGGGAACAGGCTGAGTCTCAAAGCGCCTGAGATCATAGGCAATAAGATAAACTCCCAGGGCTGGAAAATAAGCTCTAATAATTATGAGTGGTACAGGTTCTATCCTGATACAGTCCTTGACTCGAATTATAACGGCCATTACCTGAGGTATTATGTCAGTGTGGGCGGCAAGACCTATTACAGCAACTGCGTCCGGATAGTTGTGGCTGACATGATAAAGGGCAAGAAGACTGTCATAGTAATGGACGATTTCAGCTGTGACACTTATTATACTGACAGCGACACCTTTGACGTTTCCGAACTTGGCGGCAGCTATTACAGCATCATGACCTTTGCCGACGGTATGGTGCCAAGATATCAGACCGTTCACACCGGCACCGCAGAAATGGCCGACATCAGGCTTGCTGTTCCCGGAGATATCGACATGAGCGGGGATATCAACTATATGGATATCTCAGCGCTTATCTCCATGATAAACGGCGAAACTGATATGAACAGCTATATCCGCAGTGTGGCTGACGTTGACCGAAGCGGCAGCCTGGATTATCTTGACCTGTCACTGCTCATATCCTTCATAAATATGGAGACTACATTCAAGGCTCCCTTCTGATCGACAGAAAAAACAGTGTCAAACCTATTTGACACTGTTTTTTGACGGATGTAAAGCTCTTTTGCTTGAAAAAACACTGTGTGTGTGCTATGATGATCTCAGCCGAGAGGGGACCCGGCACAAGGGAGGGAAACGGTATGGAACTCAGCAGGACGATAAAAAGGCTCAGGACTGAACAAGGCTGGTCTCAGGAAATGCTGGCGGAAAAGGCCTATGTCAGCCGCCAGACTGTTTCTAACTGGGAGAACGAGAAAAGCTATCCCGATGTCCACAGCCTGCTCATACTGAGCGGTCTTTTTGGCGTTTCCCTTGACGAACTTATCAAAGGAGATGTTGAGATCATGAAAGACACTATGAAAAATGAAGATGTAAGCAGGCTTAAAAAGGCTCAGTTGCTTGGGGTAGTGGAATTATTTGCCTTGATATTCGGAGTGGCGCTGCTTATCGAGTACGGCGGTGAGATCGGCATGATATTAGGCCCCCTGCTGGCAGGCATTCTGTCAGTATGTATTTTCATGACATTTCACTGCCTTGAGCAGATCAAGAAGGACAATGACATTCAGACCTACCATGAAGTACTGGCATTTATGAACGGTGAGACACTTGATGACATCGAAAAGGAAAACGAACATAAAAAGCGCAGTTCGCAAAAGAAACTGCTTATATTTGCTGCGGTCCAGGCAGCTGCGGTCCTTATAGCCGGCGCTGTGATGATAATAAGGCAGCTGTTATAACAGTAAATGCCAAAACTAAGCTCAGACCTGAAAAACGGCATCTCTGTCCATTGGCAGAGGTGCCGTTTTCTACTGTACCATTCATTGGCGGGAGCTTTATGTTCAGCTTTTTCATTTCAGGTCGTAATACATAAAATTTCCGTTCTTTTTAAAGCCGTATGAGGTGTAGAGCTTCACACCCATGTCAGATGCGGTTATCTGCACCGTGGAGCAGCCTTTTTCCCTGGCTTCTTCAAGTACTGAGCAAAGCAGTTTGCTTGCTATGCCCTGTCTGCGGCAGCTTTTATCGGTGTACATACTTGACAGCAGCCCTATTTTTCCGTTTGGACAGCTAAAATACGGAGGCTTTTCAACTATCGACATACCGCTGGTGCCAACTATCTTCCCGCAGTCAACAGCAATGTAAGAGAAAAAGGTCCCGTCAGCCATATGCCTGCGGTAATAGTCCCTCAGTGCCGGCCTGAGGTCAAAGCTCTCTGCTGCGCCCTCTTCCAGAAGCTGTGCTATCCTCATTTCGATAAACGTGTCAAGATCATTTTCTGTGAGTCTTCTGATTATTGTTTCTGCCAATCTCTGTCACTCCTATCTTATGTTTTTATAACGAAAAAACGCTTACTTAGGTCATTACCCACACATAAACTCAGCCCCGATGCAGTGCACCGGGGCCTGTTTGTTATATTTTAGTACAGATCGAAAACCGTTACCCTAAATAATCCCTGACATTGAAGGTTTCATCAGTACGCTGTTCCTCATCTATTATAGCCCGAACATACTCAGTAACATATGTTTCCCCTGAAACAGGATCAATATAATAACGAATTTGTGCGGAAGTGTAAGATCTGAACAAAACTACTATCTCACCGACCTCGTTTGTGGAAACAGTCCAATAAATATTGTTTCCATCCGGCTCCATCATGTCATTTAAATTAGGGTATTTAATGAAACAATAGTTTCTGATCGCCTCCAGAGCCTGCTCCTCTGTAAGAGAATCTGATATACTGTCATTCTGCTCGGCTAATGCTTCAGTCTGAACGGGCAGAGTATCCTCAGTCTGACCTGACAGAGAACTGTCAGTCTTATCGGTCAGAGTATCATTTGCCGGGGTGCTTGTCTGTTCGTTATCTGCTGCAGAGACCGTTTCGGTCTGAACTGCATCTGAATTCTCGTCTGCCTTCTCCTCTGCAGGAGCATCTGAACTGTTCTCATCCTGCTCGGCTGATACGACCTCAGTCTGTTCGGCCATAGCATCCTCCGCAGGCTTGCTTGCCTCTTCAGTCTGTGTAACAGACACCGATCCGGTTTGCGGCGTATTTGCGTTCACGTCCTCTGCGGCACATGAAGCTAAACCGACACACACACAGCATAAAGCCAGTAATACCATTTTCTTTTTCATAATTGTTGTTCCTCCTAAATAAATTTATAATCTGTTAACATTTCGGAAGTTAAAGTTCCCCTTGCAGATAAAGCATATCTTTTTTTCTGCTCATCTGCACACAAAAAACAGATCAAGAAGATCTCTATTTATTATCTTTGACCTCTATTGTTTCGAGTATCACTGCAGCTCCCGAATGTCGAGGATATTATATCATATTGTTATTTTAATGTCAATATAAAATATCACAGTATTTCTGGCTAATTTAACAGAAATACTGTGATTAATTACTTCTATATCAGTGTTGCTCTTTCGCAGGGCGATGTCTGATGGCCTTATACAGGATTTCAGTCTATCTTGACTGTCCAGCCGAACTCATCAGGTATCTTGCCCCACTGGATACCGGTCATGGTATCATAGAGCATCTGTGAGATCTTGCCGATCTTGTTGTCGTTGATGGTCATGACCTTGTCGCCCCATTTCAGGTGGCCTACAGGGGAGATGACTGCGGCGGTGCCTGTACCGAATACTTCGTCCAGCTTGCCCTCGTCATAAGCTTTGGCAACTTCCTCGATAGTTATTCTTCTCTCGGTGGCCTTTATGCCCTTGCTCCTGCAGACCTCAAGAGCAGACTTTCTGGTGATGCCCGGCAGAACGGAGCCAGTCAGCAGAGGAGTGATGACCTCGCCGTCGATAACGAAGAATATGTTCATCGAGCCTACCTCTTCGATATACTTCTGCTCAACGCCGTCGAGCCAAAGTACCTGCTCATAGTCCTGTGCGTGGGCCTCGTCCTGACCTTTCAGGGAGATAGCGTAGTTGGCAGCTGTCTTAGCGAAGCCAGTGCCGCCTCTTACGGCTCTTACATATTTCTGCTCAACATAGATCTTGACAGGGTTGAGACCGGTGGAATAGTAAGCGCCTGAGGGCGAAAGGATTATCAGGAACAGATAGTGGTCAGCGGGTCTGACGCCGACATAGGGGTCAGTAGCGAAGATGAAAGGCCTGATATACAGCGATGCGCCGTCAGTGTGAGGCACCCAGTCCTTCTCGACCTCTACCAGCTTCTTAGTGGCCTCTACCATGAATTCCTCATCGATCTGAGGAATGACCATTCTCTCAGCGGATACGTTCATTCTCTTGTAATTCTCGTCTGGTCTGAACAGCTGAACTGTGCCGTCAGCGGTCCTGTAGGCCTTCAGACCCTCGAAGATCTCCTGTCCGTAGTGCAGACACATAGCCGCAGGGGACAGAGTGACATTGTCGAAGGGGACTATCCTTGCGTCGTGCCAGCCCTCGCCGGTATCATAGTTCATCACGAACATATGGTCCGTAAAGATGTGACCGAAACCAAGCTTAGTTTCATCAGTAGGCTTGGCCTTGGGAGTTTTGGTCAACTCGATTTTGATTTCCATAAAAGATCCTTCTTTCTTAAATTAATGATCGTTATTATTATAATACATTCTCTCCGATTTTTCAAGGGGTATTTTGAATTTTTTTGAATTTTGCGATAATTTTTCCTGCAAAACCCCGGGCGTCCAGAATGTAATGTCATGGTCATCAGCCCTTTTATGGGATTTTTTGAAAAACATACCGCTGAGCTGTGAAATTATCCCGCTCTTTGCTATCATTATGTTGAAATTATGAAAATTTGTCCGGCGCTATTGATTTTAGGGATAAAATGTGTTATGATTTATATTATTGTATGGGGCTTTAAACGTTTAAGCCGGCTTTTTTCAATTATTTGGCAAGGCCCCGTGACGATCTTGAAGGGAGCTGTTTATAATGTGCGGTATAGTAGGGTATGTAGGTGCGAGAGAGTGTACGGAGGTGCTGCTCAATTCGCTTTCTAAGCTTGAATACAGAGGTTATGATTCCGCTGGCATAGCCGTTTTTGAGGACGGCGAGATAAGGACCAGGAAGTCCAAGGGCAAGATACAGGATCTGGTCAGCAAGATGGAAACAGAGGGCAGGATCACCGGCCACTGCGGTATAGGCCACACCAGATGGGCCACCCATGGCGAGCCTTCCGACGTCAACTCTCACCCCCACGGCAATGCCAATGTCACCATCGTCCATAACGGCATCATCGAGAATTATAAGAAGATAAAAGAGTTCCTTACAAGGAAGGGCTATGTTTTCGAGAGCGAGACAGATACTGAGACAGTGGCAAAGCTTCTTGACTGCTTCTATGAGGGCAACCCGATGCAGACTATACAGAGGGTCCTTGATGAGATCGAAGGCTCCTATGCACTGGGCATCATGTTCAGGGACTATCCCGGCAGGATATACGCCGTCAGAAAGGACAGCCCGCTGATCGTTGCAGTAGGGGAGAACGAGGCCTTCATAGCATCTGACGTTCCGGCTATACTCAAGTATACCAAGAATTACTATCTGCTGGAGCAGGACGAGATAGCTGTCCTTGATAACGGCAGAGTGGAATTTTTCGATGACCACGGCGCCCCCAAGAAAAAGCAGATGCTGGTGGCCGATTTTGACGAAGAGGCCGCAAAGAAAGGCAATTATCCTCACTATATGATAAAGGAGATACACGATCAGCCTGTTTCCATAAAGACTACTGTTACCCCCAGGATAGTTAACGGTATGCCTAACCTGGAGGAGTGCGGGATGACTTACGAGAGGCTGAAAAACTATAAGAACATTTTCGTGGTCGCCTGCGGCACAGCAATGCACGCCGGGCTGGTTGGCAAGTACGTCATAGAAAAATTGGCAAGGGTCAGCGTCACGGTCGATGTTGCGTCTGAGTTCAGGTACAGAGACCCCATTCTTTCCAAGGACGACTTGGTCATATTGGTGTCACAGTCCGGCGAGACTGCCGACACTCTGGAGGCTATGAGGCTTGCCAAGAGAAACGGCACCGATACCCTTGCCATCGTGAATGTCAAAGGCTCCTCTATAGCAAGAGATGCGGATATGGTCATCTATACCCATGCAGGACCGGAGATCTCGGTGGCGTCTACAAAGGCATATATGGTACAGCTCTCCGTGTTCTATCTTATTGCCTTTTCCTTAGCCTATGCCAACGGCAGGATAACTGAAGAGGAGTGCAGACATCTGGTGGAGCAGCTCACACAGGTGCCGGACCAGATCGAGGAGATACTGAAGACGCCTGAGAACTGCCAGTATGTAGCCTCTCAGCTGGTGAACGCAGACAATCTGCTCTATATCGGCAGAGGGCTTGACTACGCCCTTTCTATGGAAGGCTCCCTGAAACTGAAGGAGATATCCTATATCCATTCCGAGTCCTACGCTGCCGGCGAGCTGAAACACGGCACCATCTCCCTGGTCACTGAGGAGATGCCCGTTATCGCTGTTGCTACCCAGAGAGACCTTTTTGAGAAGACCATCAGCAATGTAAAGGAAGTCAAGTCCAGAGGGGCCTATGTGGTGCTTGTTACCCATGAGGGTCAGGAGGTGGACAAGGAAGCTGCCGACTGCATCATAACAGTCCCCAGCATAGACGATCTGCTGATGCCTATGACCGCTGTGGTGCCTTTGCAGCTTATTGCTTATTATACCTCAGTGCTCAGAGGAAACGATGTGGATAAGCCCAGGAACTTGGCAAAGTCCGTAACAGTTGAATAAATGATATTGACCGACAGCCGGAGATCTTATGCTTTGGCTGTCTGTTTGTGATTATATGCGGTGAAAATTTCCGCAGACGGAGGAGAATATGAAGGACCATAAAGCGTTCATCTTTGATTTTGACCTGACCCTGGCGGATTCGTCCAAGGGGATACTTATGTGTTTTAAGCATACCCTTGCGGCTTTCGGCTATCCTGTGCCGGACGACGATATCATAAAAGGTACCATCGGCCTGACTATCGTTGATTCCTTCGACGTGCTTACGGGGATAAAGAACAACCCGCAGCGTGAGCAGATGAAGAAGTTCTACACGGATAAGGCCAACGAGGTCATGTCGGCCAACACCTTTTTCTATGAGGACACGGTGGAGCTGCTGACTGCATTGAGAAAAAGCGGCAGGAAGGTGGGCATAGTCTCCACCAAGATGCGCTACAGGATCGAGGAGAGCTTCGAGATGCAGACCGGGGCTCATCCCTACGACATAATCGTAGGCGTGGGAGATGTCAGCGAGCCTAAGCCATCGCCTATGGGACTGCTTTGCGCTATGGAAAGCCTGGGGGTAAACAGGGAGGATGTACTCTACGTAGGCGACAGCTACATCGACGCCGAGACTGCAAAGAATGCGGGAGTGGACTTCGGCGCTGTAACTACCGGCACGACTACCAGATATGACTTTGAAAAGCATCCTCATCTCTATATAGAGGGGTCCCTGAAAGAACTGCTGTCCCGTTATGTGAATAAAATGTAAAAACAATCATAATATATTGTGAAAAAACCTTGCTTTATTGTGGGAAAAATGCTATAATATAATTTGAATATTATGCTTTGAACAGGTCATTCGGTATTAAGCGAAATGAGAAAGGAAAGCAGTATCATGGTTAAGAGTATGACAGGCTTCGGCCGTGAAAGAACGGTCACAGAGGGACGTGAGATAATAGTCGAGATAAGGTCGGTGAACCATAGGTATTATGAGTTCAGCGCCCGCACACCAAGGGCCTACGGCTATCTTGACGATAAGCTGAAAAGCTTTATGAACAGCAGCATCTCCAGGGGCAAGGTAGAGGTAAGCGTAAACATCTACAATCAGGAGGGCACCGATGCTCAGATAGAGCTGAACAAGGCAGTGGCTAAGGGCTACATAGATGCTCTGAGAGGGGCCTGCGATGAGCTGAACCTCAGCGACGACCTGGCGCTTTCAAACATCATGCGTCTGCCGGATATATTCACGGTGGTGAAGAAGACTGAGGACGAGGAGGTCATCTGGGATCTGGTGAAGAGCGTGGCGCAGCCGGCTCTTGAGAAGTTCGTGGAGATGAGGACTGCCGAAGGCAGAAAGCTCTATGAGGACATCAGCTCCAGGCTGGACCTTATCGAGGAGACAGTGAAGAAGATCGAGGCACACCAGCCATCTGTGGCGCAAAGCTACAGCGAAAGGCTCTACGATAAGATAAAGGAGAGCCTTAAAGACATCGACATGAGCAAGATCGACGAGCAGAGGATACTGACGGAGGTCGCTATCTTTGCGGATAAGGTGGCTATCGACGAGGAGACCGTAAGGCTCCACAGCCATATAGCTCAGTTCAGGGATATGATACGCAGCGACGAACCTGTGGGCAGAAAGCTGGACTTCCTGGTGCAGGAGGTCAACCGTGAGGTGAATACCATAGGCTCCAAGGCCAACGACCTGACCATCACTAAGATGGTGGTGGACCTGAAGGCTGAGATCGAGAAGATCAGGGAGCAGATACAGAATATAGAATAGTCCCGAAAAAAGGACAGATGAGGACGGTGGTCTTATGCAGCTCATCAACATCGGGTTCGGGAACATGGTGTCGTCGGCCCGTGTGGTGGCCATAGTTGCGCCGGATTCCGCACCGATAAAAAGGATAATACAGGACGCCAGGGAGAGCGGAGCGCTGATAGACGCTACCTACGGACGCAAGACCAGAGCGGTGATCGTCATGGACAGCGGCCATGTGGTGCTTTGTGCAGTGGCGCCTGAGACCGTCGGCACAAGAGCGGCCGGCGAGGGGGTAGAAGATGATGAAAAATAATGATACGGCAAACGATGCAAAGCTCATAGTTATCTCAGCACCGTCCGGCTGCGGCAAGGGGACTAACCTGGCCAGGGTGTTTGAAGACCGTGATGTTTTCTATTCGGTGTCCTGCACCACAAGAGCGCCCAGAGAGGGCGAGAAGGACGGCGTGAACTATCATTTCCTTACAAACGAAAGGTTTGAGGAAATGGTGAAAAATGACGAGTTCCTGGAATATGCCGGGTTTTCTGACAATTATTACGGCACACCGAAAAAACCGGTGGAGGAAAACATGGCGCTGGGTAAGGACGCTGTGCTGGAGATAGAGACAAAGGGCGCCTTTCAGGTGAAAAAGCTAAGGGAAGATGCAGTGCTGATATTCGTGCTGCCGCCTTCGATAGCCGAGCTTGACAGAAGGCTCCATAAGCGAGGCACTGAGGACGAGGAGACTATCGCAAAGCGCCTTTCCAACGCCAGGGGAGAGATCGAGAAGTCGGTGGACTATGATTTTGTTATAATGAATGACGAGCTGGAAGACGCTGTCAGGGACCTTGAAACGGTACTGGAAAGCGTCAGGGCCGGCGATGGGGCTGCAAACAGGTTCAGTCCCGTGAATGAAGATATAAAGAATACCATCAAAGGAGTGCTGGAAAATGCTTAGACCTGCAATTTGTCAGATACTGAAGAATAATGAGAGCTACTATTCACTGGTGATAGCCGTGGCAAAGAGAGCCAGAGAGATCACTGACGAGGCCTGCGAGAACGAGACGGTACTGGAGGAAAAGCCTGTGAAGACCGCTGTAGATGAGTTCGCAGCAGGGGAGTACAAGATAATAGAGGATCCGGAGCTGAAGGGCTGAACTTTTTAGGAGCGGGATATGCAGGAAGGTGTCGTAGTAGCCGGGGTGGCTATGAGCCATGCCTCGTACAGCTTTGATGCGGAGTACAGCTATGTGGTGCCGGAGGAGCTGGAAGGCAAGATAAGGGAAGGGATAAGGGTCCTGGTGCCATTTGGCAGCGGTAACAGGAAGGTCATAGGGTTTGTGACTTCTCTTGGCACTGCGTCTGAGAGGGGAAAGCTCAAATCCATTATCAGGCCCGTTGATGCTGAGAGCCTGCTGACCCCGGAGATGCTGGGCATGATAAGGTGGCTGAAGGAAACGACCTTCTGCACCTTCTACGATGCTTTCAGGACTGTGGTGCCTTCGGGTTATTCCTATAAGGTGCAGCTCCATTACAGCCTGGTCAATACTTTTATAGATGAGAACGAGCTTTCTGAAAAAGAGGCCGAGGTCATCGCATTTATGCAGAGCACGGCGAGCCAGAGCGAGATAGACACTTATTTTGAGACTGATCCCGCCAGACGTAAGACAGCCGACAGCCTGATAGACAAAGGCTACGTGGAAGAGACGGACAGCCTTAAACGCAAGGTAGGGGACGAGAGCGTGAAAATGGCCGCTCTCAGCGATGAGTACTATAACGGCACCGACTTCGGACTGACCGCAAAGCAGAAAAAAGTGGCGGAGCTGCTGGAGGAATGTACAAGCGCCTCTGAGAAGGAGATCTGCTACATGGTGGGCTGCACACAGACCATCATCAAAAGAATGGCCGCTAAGGGCGTTATCAGAGAGTTCGAGAACGAAAGCCTGAGGGACGCAGTAGGGGAGATAGATGAGCGGGAGGACCCGGACCGCATAGTACTGAATGAGGAGCAGAAAAGGGCTTTTGAGGGCATAATCGACCTTATAAACAGCGGTAAGCCCGCAGGCGCTCTGCTTTACGGAGTCACAGGCAGCGGCAAGACGTCGGTGTTCATCAAGGTCATAGACGCAGTTCTGAAAATGGGGAAAACTGCTGTGCTTCTGGTGCCGGAGATATCTCTGACCCCGCAGATGGTGAGCAGGTTCAAAAGACTTTTCGGCAAGGGCGTGGGACTTCTGCATTCTTCGCTTTCAGTGGGGCAGCGCCTTGACGAATTCAAGAGGATAAAGAGGGGCGAGGCAAGGGTCGTCATAGGGACCCGCAGTGCGGTGTTCGCACCGGTCTCGGACCTTGGAGTCATTATTATGGACGAAGAGGGCGAACAGTCCTATAAATCGGACTCTTCCCCCAGGTATCACGCCAGAGAGGCCGCAAAGAAACGCTGCGGCTACCATAACTGTCTGCTGCTTATGGCCTCGGCCACACCGTCCTTAGAGACTTTTTATAATGCAAAGAACGGCAGATATCATCTGTTCGAGCTGAAAAAGCGTTTTAACGATGCGGTGCTGCCCGCCGTTGAGATGATAGATATGCAGAGGGAAGCCGCCGAGGGCAATGACAGTCTACTGAGCAGGTCCCTGGCGGATAAGATAACTGCCACGCTGCAAAGGGACGAGCAGGTGATATTGTTGCTGAATCGCAGAGGTTTCACCACCTATGTGAGCTGTGCCTCCTGCCGTAAGCCGCTGTCCTGCCCGAACTGCAATATCCCTCTGACTTATCATAAGAAAAACAACAGGTATATGTGCCACTACTGCGGATATACCATGGATAACAGAATGAAGTGTCCTTCCTGCGGCTCCGACAAGCTCAGACAGAGCGGTGTGGGCACACAGCGGGTGGAGGACGAGATAGCAAGGATATACCCCGACGCCAGGATACTGAGGATGGACGCTGATACCACTTCTTCCAGGTATTCCTATGAGGAGAAGTTCCGGGCCTTCGGTGAGCATGAATACGATATCATGCTCGGCACTCAGATGATCGCCAAGGGACTGGATTTCCCCAGGGTCACTCTGGTGGGAGTGATCTCACTGGATAAGGCGCTGTTCACCGGGGGATATAAAAGCTATGAGAGGACTTTTTCTCTTGTGACTCAGGTGGTGGGCCGCAGCGGCAGGGGCGACAGACCCGGCACAGCCTGCATCCAGACCTTCGTGCCTGACCATTATGTGCTTAACCTGGCGGCTCAGCAGGACTATGAAGAATTCTACGAGCAGGAGATGGCTCTCAGGCAGACCCTGATCTATCCGCCCTGCTGCGACATCTGCGTCATCGGGTTCTCGGCCGTGATGGAGAGCAAGGCGATAGCCGCATCGAACTGGGTGACTCAAAGGCTCAGGGATCATCTTTCAGAGAATAAGGCGGACTTCCCCCTGAGGGCTATCGGTCCTGCGCCATGTACTCTGGAGGTCATCAACCGGCGCTATCGCTACAGACTGATACTGAAAACAAGAGTCAATAAGAGGTTCAGGGATATGATAAGAGCTGTGCTTTCAGACTTCTATAAGTGCAGCGAATTCAAGGAGGTCCGCATATACGCCGATATAAACGGAGATATAGGACTGTAGAAAGGAAATTGAGATGGCTGTCAGAAAAATACTTAACAAAAGCGATGAGATGCTCCATAAGGTATGCAGACCGGTGGAGAAGTTCGACGAAAAGCTCCATATACAGCTTGACGATATGGCGGAGACTATGTTAAAGAATAACGGCGTGGGACTGGCTGCGCCGCAGGTGGCTATATTAAGACGTTTCTGCGTTATAAACGTCAGTGAGGACGGAAAAGGGGAGACATATGAGCTCAT
Source organism: Ruminococcus sp. (assembly GCA_017478965.1). GTDB lineage: Bacteria > Bacillota > Clostridia > Oscillospirales > Ruminococcaceae > Hominimerdicola. The sequence goes on from JAFVCV010000025.1 coordinate 38,863, forward strand.
CAATCCTGAGATCGTCTGGGAATCCGAGGAGAAACAGAGGGTCGTGGAGGGCTGTCTGTCCTGTCCGGACGAGTGGGGTTATGTCACAAGGCCGATGTCTATTAAGTTCAGGGCCCAGGACAGGTACGGCGAGTGGTATGAGATGGAGGCTGCCGGGCTTTTTGCGCAGGCAGTCTGCCATGAGGTCGCCCATCTGGACGGACATCTGTTCACTGAGATAGTGGAAGAGTATGTAGAGGTCGAGAAAAAATGAAAATAGTATTTATGGGAACGCCGGATTTTGCTGTGCCTTCGCTGAAGGCTCTGTATGAGGCCGGTCATGAGATACTGGCGGTGTTCTCTCAGGCGGATAAGCCTAAGGGACGAGGCTATAAGCTTACTCCGCCGCCGGTGAAGGTATATGCTCTGGGGAAAAATATCCCTATATATCAGCCTGACAGCCTTAAAAAGAACGGCGAACACTATGTCGAGGTCCTGAGAGAGCTTGCACCGGACTGTATAGTTGTGGCTGCTTACGGCAAGATACTTCCTAAGGAAGTTCTTGAGATACCCAGGCTGGGCTGTGTGAACGTTCATGGGTCGCTGCTGCCTAAATACAGGGGCGCCGGTCCTATACAGTGGGCTGTGCTCAACGATGAAAAGGCCACGGGCATAACCACTATGCTAATGGGAGAAGGACTTGATACCGGCGATATCCTGCTGAAAAGCGAGACACCCATAGGCGAGAACGAAACTGCCGCAGAGCTTTTCGACAGGCTCTCCGTCATGGGGGCAGAGCTTATCACTGAAACGCTGGACAAGCTGGAAAAGGGCGGGATAACGCCTGTAAAACAGGACGAGGACCTTGCGACTTATGCACCGATGCTCACCAAGGACCTTTGCCCTATAGATTTCAGCCAGAGCGTCAGAAGGGTGCATAAGCAGATCTGCGGGCTTTCAGACTGGCCCTGTGCCACAACTTCCATCGGCGGGAAGAGACTGAAGGTCTACCGCTCGGAGATCGTGGAGGGCAGCAGCGGTGCGGCGCCGGGAACTGTTGTAAATGAAAAAGACCTGACAGTTGCCTGCGGTGACGGACTTATCAGACTTACGGAGATACAGGCCGAAGGCTCTAAGCGCATGAAGACCGCCGACTATCTCAGAGGAAAGCCCGTAGAAAAGAATACGGTCCTTGGCAAGTGACAAGTAAGATTACTTTATAGCTCGGAGGTCAGGCTTTGGGAAATACCAGAAAATATACTGTCAAGCTTTTGACTAAGCAGGAGAGCGACTCTTCCTTTTCAAACCTTTTGCTGGACGATGCCCTTGCAAGGAGCGACTTTGACAGCAGGGACAAAAAGTTCGTTTCAGCCCTGTTCTACGGGGTCCTTGAAAGAAGATATACCCTTGACCTGATAATCACAGAGCTTTCTAAGAACCCTAAGAACAAGCTCAGCGCCGAGGTGAGGAATATTCTCCGGACCGGGCTGTACCAGCTTTTATATATGGATTCGGTGCCGGATAACGCTGCGGTGGATGAGGCCGTCAAGCTGGCCAAGAAGAACCGCAATCCCGCAGTGAGCGGCTTCGTGAACGGTATGCTGAGAGAGTTCATAAGAAAAGGCAAAAAGCTCCCTGAAGGCAGGATTGTCACTGAAAGGCTCTCCATAGATCATTCCTGCCCCCTGTGGCTGGTGGAAAAATGGTATAATGAGCTTGGACCTGACAGATGTAAAGCAATGCTGCTTTACTCGATCGGACAGCCGCCTACAACTGTAAGGTTAAATACCTTACACCATGGTGAGGAAGAGATACTTGATCTTATGGCTGGGGACGGGCTGACTTTTGAGAGGGTAAGCGGTCTCAGGAACAGCTTCAGGATATGTTTTTCCGGAGCGGTCGAGAATACCGAAAGCTACAAAAACGGACTTTTCCATGTTCAGGACCTGTCCAGTCAGCTGTGCTGTATGGCAGTCGGGCCTAAGCCCGGTGATACTGTCCTGGACCTTTGCTCTGCTCCCGGCGGCAAGGCCTTTACGATGGCTGAGATGATGGAGGATAGGGGAAGGGTCATGGCTTTTGACCTTCACCCGAAACGGGTGGGACTTATCAGGAACGGCGCCCGGAGACTTGGCCTTAGCTGCATAAGCGCCGGGACCAATAACGCCAAGGAGTTCAATACTGAGCTGCCGATGGCTGATAAGGTCCTTGTGGACGCACCTTGTTCAGGCCTTGGTGTCATCAGGCGCAAGCCGGAGATAAAGTATAAGGATCCCTCTGAGCTTGTAAGGCTCCCTCAGGTACAGTATGAGATACTTTCCGCTTCAGCGGGCTATGTAAAGCCCGGCGGGACCCTGGTATATTCCACCTGCACCGTTTCAAAAGAGGAAAATGAGCAGGTGGCCGAGAGATTTCTGAGGGAGCATGAGGGCTTTTCTCCCGGCAGCCTGGGTGACTTGCCTGTGGACGGCGAGCCGTCTATGCTGACCGTGACTCCGGATATGTTCGGGTCCGACGGCTTCTTTATCGCAAAATTCGTTCGCAGGGGGTGAGCCTTTGGTAATACGCTGTGAGGACGGCAGGATAGATATCCTGTCGCTGAGCTTGCCTGAGCTTGAGGAAGAGATCAAGGCCATGGGCGAGAAGACCTTTCGGGCCGGACAGATATTTGATTGGCTACACGCAAAAAAGGTCAGAAAATTCGATGAAATGACTAATCTATCTGTACAACTGCGTGATGTGCTCCAAAAAAAATTTTGTTTAAAATCACTATTTATAGTGAAAAGACTTGAATCGCATACCGATAATACTGTAAAATATCTATATAGGCTCCCGGACGGGAATCATGTGGAATCTGTCATTATGGAGTATGAGCACGGCAATACTGTCTGTGTCTCCACTCAGGTGGGCTGTAAAATGGGGTGCAGGTTCTGCGCTTCGACCATAGCAGGGTATAAAAGGGACCTGCTGCCGTCGGAGATACTTTTGCAGATCTACGAGGCCGGCCGTGACAGCGGCAGGAAGATCTCGGGAGTGGTACTTATGGGTATCGGTGAACCCATGGACAATTACGATAACGTTGTTTGTTTTCTGGGACTTCTTTCCTGTGAAAAAGGCATGAATATGTCTCTTAGACACGTTTCAGTGTCTACCTGCGGCATAGTTCCGAGGATATACGAGCTGGCTGAGCTCAAACTGGGGATAACCCTTTCGGTCTCTCTTCATGCGGCCAATAACAGGGCCAGGAGCGAGATAATGCCGGTGAACAACAGGTATGACATCGGGGAGCTGATGGAGGCCTGCCGATACTATTTCAAGGTCACAGGAAGAAGGATATCCTTTGAGTATGCCCTTATCGACGGGCATAATGACAGCAGGGCCGACGCTGAGGAGCTGAGCCGGCTGCTGGGAGATATGGTTTGTCATGTGAACGTGATCCCTGTGAATAAGATAAAGGAACGGGATTACAGGTCGGACAGAAAGGCAGCCTACAGATTTCAGAGACTGCTTGGTGAATACGGTATAAATGCTACCGTCAGAAGGACCCTGGGCGCAGATATAGATGCGGCCTGCGGTCAGCTGAGACGGGAGTATGAAATATAAAAAAGAGGGAATAAAGATAGAAAGGTGGTGAACTGCTTGTTTTGTGCATATGACTCAAACGTTGGGCTGAAGAGGGACGAGAACCAGGACAGGGTCAGGATAGAGTTCCTTGGTGAGAACATCTCAGTGGCAGCGGTTTGTGACGGTATGGGCGGAGCTGCATCAGGCGGGATAGCCAGCCAGATAGCGATAGATGCTTTCTTTGAAAGGGTCATGGTGAATTTCAGACCAGAGATGAACGAAAATTCTATCAGGAACCTGCTGGTGAACGCAGTGCAGTATGCCAATACCCTGGTGTATGAAAAAAGCAGAGAAGACGCTGAGAACAACGGCATGGGCACTACTTGTGTAGCCGCTTTGGTCAGAGGACGGAGCATCCATGTGGTCAGCGTCGGTGACAGCAGAGCGTATCTGCTTGATGATAAGGGTATCAGGCAGATCACTACGGATCATACCTTCGTAGGTATGCTTTATGAGACCGGGCAGATCACGGCGGAAGAGGCCAAGGTCCATCCTATGAGGAACATGATAACCAAGGCCGTGGGGGTTGAACCCGATATTGAAGTAGATTATTTCGGACTGGACGAGGACGGGAACTTTGATGTGTTTCTGTGTTCTGACGGACTGTCGGGCTATTGCAGCGACGAACTGATATACAAGACCGTATTCGGCAATAATCTGGATAAGGCGGTGGCCGAGCTTATCGCATATGCCAATGAGTGCGGCGGCAAGGACAATATCACAGCTGCGGTAGTGGCGAATTGAATGATCGGCATTGAAATAAATGAATTAGGAGTTGAATTAAATGGATTCTAATATCGGTAGAAAACTCGACGGCAGATATGAGATGACCGAGCTCATAGGCGTTGGGGGAATGGCCGACGTCTATAAGGCGAAGGACGTCATGGAGGACCGTGACGTTGCCGTCAAGATACTGAAACCTGAATTTGCCGGCGATGAGGAGTTCCTCAGGCGCTTTCGCAACGAGAGCAAGGCGATAGCTGTCCTTTCTCACCCGAATATCGTCAAGATCTATGACGTAGGGTTCAGTGACGAGATACAGTTCATCGTCATGGAGTATATCGACGGCATCACCCTCAAAGAGTTTATCGAGCAGCAGGGCGTGCTCAAATGGAAGGACGCACTGCATTTCATTACACAGATACTCAGAGCTTTGCAGCACGCCCATGACAAGGGCATAGTCCACAGGGATATCAAGCCACAGAACATCATGCTCATGTATGACGGCACCATTAAGGTCATGGACTTCGGCATTGCAAGATTTTCAAGGATCGACGGCAAGACCATCTCTGACAAGACCATAGGTTCCGTTCACTATATATCGCCGGAGCAGGCTCAGGGCGAGATGACCGATGAGAGGTCGGATATCTATTCTGTAGGCATCATGCTCTATGAGATGCTCACCGGCAGAAAGCCTTTCGACGGAGAGGACGTTATCTCGGTGGCTGTCAAGCATATGCACGATAAGGCAGTAAATCCCAGAGATATAATGCCGTCTATCCCGGAGGCCCTGGAGGAGATAGTTATCCACGCAATGGAGAAGGAACCTGCAAACAGGTATCAGTCCGCTGCGGATATGATAAGGGATATAGATACTTTCAAGCTCAATCAGAGCGTGGTCTTCGGTTATAAGGAGGGTGCGGCTCCCATCGCAGACAGCGCCGCCTACTATCCCCCTGCCGCCGGCAGCAGCAGGGTAGACCTCAATAAGAGCTATAATAACGAAAGTTATGATGACTATGACGATTACGGCGGCGAAAGAGCCTATGATGACGAGTCTTACTACGATGACGGTGAGGACGACGATGACGACGATGGGCCGAAGAGGTCATATGTGGTGCCAATACTGCTTGCTGTTACCGTTGCGGTGGTCATCGTGGCAGCCTGCATAATCGGCTGGACCGTTATCAAGTCCTTTACCCCTGACCCTAACTCCGGCCTGCATACCGGTACGGTCACTCTGCCTAACTTCGTAGGCAAGAATATCGTTCAGGTGCAGACTGACTGGAGCGATAAATTACAGTTCGATATCCAGCAGGAATACAGCATCGAGTATGACGAGGGCATTATATTCTGGCAGAGCCAGTCCGTGGGCAAGTCAGTCAAGGAAGGCTACACTATCACCCTCAAGGTATCAAAGGGCAAGCAGATGACCGTTGTGCCTGATATGACGGGATATGATTCCGAAGTGGCACAGAGCGAACTCAGAGCGCAGAATTTCAGCATCGTTCTGAGACGTAAGTGGGACGACAACGTTCCTGAGGGCCAGGTAATAAGCACAGAGCCTGCTGCCGGCACACAGTATCCCGTAGGCGGTACTGTCACCCTCTATGTTTCCAACGGTCCTGTTGATACCAAGGTCAAGGTGCCTAACGTTATCGGTATGACTAAGGAGAAGGCTATTGCAGCACTGAAGGAGAACAAGCTCCAGGTAGTAGTTCAGGATATGCCTCATGACGGCGATAAGGGTAAGGTTGTTGACCAGTCCCACGATCCTGATGAGAGAGTTGACAAGGACACCGAGATCACAATATGGGTATCTACCGGTGAGACGGACCCTGTTGACCTGACCATCGCACTTGAACTGCCCGAGGGTCTGCACGGCGCTTACTATATCGAGATATTCAAGGACGGCAATCCTATCGGCAACCAGTCTATAGCCAACGCCGAGCTGGCAGGTACTCAGGTATATCTGGAGATCCAGGGCAAGAAGAAGGAGACTCTGACTGTTTCCATCAGGAACGAGGAGTCCGGCAAGTCCGTCAAGTATGCAGTATTCAACGTTGACTACGATGCTAAGACAGCTAAGCTCAGCGGCTCGCTGAACAAGCAGGGTCTGCTTGACATCACGCCGACCACTACTTCTTCCACCACGGAGACCGAAACTGAGACTGAAACTGAAACGACCACCGAGATCGAGACCACCACTCAGTATGTTCCTCCTGTAACAGAGACTACCACAGAGTATGTTCCTCCTGTTACCAGTCCGGAAACACCTGAGCTTGGCGAGTGATATCCGGGGCTAGACAGGATCTATGAACGGTATAATAACCAAAGCTATCGGGGGCCTCTACACTGTAGATGCCTCCGACGGCATTTATGAATGTAAGGCCAGGGGCATTTTCAGGAAGAAAAGGATATCCCCTATGTGCGGGGACACTGTGAGCTTTTCCGTTGAGGGAGAGCGCACCGGCGTCATCGAGGAGATCGTTCCCAGGCGATCTGAGCTGATAAGGCCGCCTCTGGCTAATCTGGATATACTTCTTTTTGTCAGCTCAACAGTTGAGCCAAGACCCAATACCCTGCTTTTAGATAAGTTCATTGCCATTGCGGTCTATAAGAAAATAGAGCCGGTGGTGGTCTTTACCAAGGTCGATAAGCAGAGCGATACTGAGCTTTCTGAGATCTACCGCAAGGCCGGTATAAGAGTTTTCAGCTGCGACAACACCACCGGTGAGGGCAGCGCAGAGGTGAGGGAGCTGCTAAAGGGCAGACTTTCAGCCTTTACCGGAAATACCGGGGTCGGGAAATCCTCTCTGCTGAACAATATGTTCCCGGAGCTGGGCCTTGCCACCGGAGAGATCAGCAAAAAGCTGGGCCGTGGGAGACATACCACCAGGCACGTGGAGCTGTACAAGCTTGAAGATGGCGGCTATATAGCCGATACTCCGGGCTTTTCTTCCTTCGATACCAACAGGTATGATATAATCTTCAAGGACGAGCTGGCCGGCTGTTTTGCAGAGTTCGGGCCTTTTACGGACAAGTGCCGTTTCCCTGACTGCAGCCATACCAAGGAAAAGGGCTGCGCAGTCATCGAGGCCGTCCGCTCAGGACAGATATCGCCTTCCAGACATGAGAGCTATCTGAGAATGTATGAGGAGGCCAGGGACCTGAAGGAGTGGGAATATAAAGATGAGCAGTAAAAAGTGCGTTATCTTTGCCGGCGGGGACCCGGTGTCGGGGTCTGCCGTAAGTAAGGATATCATAGAGGGCGCCTTTATCATTGCCGCTGACAGAGGGCTGCTGCTGTGTAAAGACCTTGGGCTGGGACCTGATATGGTCATCGGGGACTTTGACTCCCTGGGGCATGAGCCTGAGGGGGATAACGTTATCACCTACCCGGTCGAAAAGGACGATACCGACCTTATGCTGGCCATAAAGCAGGTGAGGAGCCAGGGTTTTGATGAATACTATATTTTCGGCGCCCTGGGCGGCAGGCTGGACCATACACTGGGCAATCTGAGCTGTCTGGCTCTTCTTGCCGAATACGGCAGCCGTGGTTTTATCATCTCAGATACTGAAAGAGTCTCGGTGATGATGCCGGGGACCTATGTTTTCAGGAGGAACGACGGGGCTACTTTGTCTCTTTTCGCCTTCGGCAGCGATATTGAGGGACTTGCTTTGGAGGGGACAAAGTATGAGGCAGAAGATGCCAGGCTTTCGTGTGCATCGACCCTGGGCGTCTCCAATGAGATAAATGCCCCGGAAGCTGTTCTTAGTTTCAAAAAGGGTATGCTGCTGTCGGTGCAGACCAGGTACGAAAAGGAACCATTCTTAGTTAACTGAATAGTATATAGCAGACGCTCAGTCGTCAGTACCGACCCGGGACCGGAACGGTATAGAAACTTGACGGAGGTATCTACTTATGAAGGTCGTAGTAGTCAAAAGCCCAAGAGC
>JAFVCV010000026.1 GCA_017478965.1 Ruminococcus sp.
CTTCCCAATGCCGATGTAAAGATATTCCTTACCGCCTCTGCGGAGGAAAGAGCGAAAAGGCGTTTCAAGGAATTGCAGGAAAAAGGGGACCCCTCCACCTTTGAGGAGGTCTTGAGAGATATCGAACAAAGAGACTATAACGATACCCACAGGGAGACGGCTCCGCTTAAAAAGGCTGATGACGCCGTTGAGGTGGATACCTCTGAGCTGACCTTAGAACAGTCTATTGACGAGATTTGCCGGGTCATAAGGGAAAGGCTTTCTTCTAAAGAAGACAAGTCTGAAAAAAAAAATGAAAGACGCTCCCGTGAGCTGATGCCGGTAAGGCCTGTCAGCAAGGATAAAAAGCTGAACTTTTTCCATGTCTTCTTTTACGGACTGCTCAGATGGATCGCCCTGGGGGTCTACCATATTTTCTATAATATCAGGTTCGAGGGAGTGGAGAATATACCCAAGGACGGCGGGAATATCTTTGCATCTAACCACCGGAGCTATCAGGACCCGGTGTTCATCGCACTTCATACCAGAGTGCCGCTTTCATATATGGCTAAGGAAGAGCTTTTTCAGGGCAATAAAGCCTTTAAGATACTTATAACCACCATGGGCGCTTTCCCTGTTTCCAGGGGCAAGGGAGATATCGGCGTGATAGATACTTCTATCGAAAAGCTCGAAAGCGGGAGAAATCTTGCTATTTTTCCGGAGGGGACCCGTTCCCTTGACGGCAAGGTGGGAAAGGGCAAGACCGGCGTAGCACTTATCGCCGCAGTGGCTCAGACCAGGATAATCCCCGTTGGCATAAATTTTGAGGGCAAGCTGAAATTCCGTAAAAAAGTTGTGGTGCGCTTCGGCAGACCCATCGTTCCTGCGGAGATAGGCTCAGTGGGGACAGACGCCAAGTCGCTAAGAGTTCTGAAAAACACTGTGATGGAGAAAATAACAGGTCTGGTGCATGAATAATGTTAAGTAAATGTAAATTTTTTGTTGCTAAAAGTGCAGGTTTCTGTTTTGGGGTTGCAAGAGCAATGAAAATAGTGTATAATAATTTAGATAACCGAAATAATATTGTGACGCTCGGTCCTATTATCCATAACCAGAATGTGGTAGATGACCTTAAAGAAAAAGGCATTTATCCTGTGGAGCTTGATGAGGTCAGGGAAGGTCAGACGGTGGTCATACGCTCTCACGGGGTGAGCAGGGAAGTTTATGAAAAGCTCGGCGCCATGGGCGTTGAGGTCATCGACGCTACCTGCCCCTATGTATCGAAGATACATAAGATAGCTGAAAAGAAGTCCGCTGAAGGCTACACTGTACTGATAGCAGGCGATGAGCAGCACCCCGAAGTAAAGGGAATAGTGGGCTATTGTCAGGGCGAGAGCTATGTGTTCAGTTCTTGTGACGACTTTGAAAATTTGGTGAAAAGAGTGGACTTTTCATCAAAAAAGCTTGCAATTTTGGCTCAAACAACGTATAATAAGAATGTCTGGAAAAAATGCGCTTCGCTGTTTGAAAGACTGCGGGATATAGCATCAGAGGTCGAGATATACGATACCATCTGCAATGCTACCGGCGAAAGACAGGAAGAAGCAGCTTATTTAGCCCGGAAGGCCGACCTGATGATAATAGTCGGGGGCAGGCACAGCTCAAATACGCTTAAACTGAAGGCTATCTGCGACGAATATTGCAAGTGTATCCATGTGGAAACTGCTGATGAGCTTGAAAAGGCTGTCAGGGATAACGGCATCGACCTGAGCGAAACAAATTTTATCGGGATTTCTGCCGGCGCTTCAACGCCCGGTTATATTATAAAGGAGGTACAGGTCATCATGAGTGAACTGGTAAACAATGTTAACGAGAACGTTGACGAAGAATTTAATTTGGAGGCAATTGACAAGACCCTCAAGAAAATATATCCGGGTTTGAAGGTTGAAGGCACAGTTGAATCTGTGGACGATACTGAGGTCATTGTAGATATAGGTACAAAGCATACGGGCTACATACCCCTGTCTGAACTGACGGACGAGCCCGGCAAGAAGCCTTCCGATGTGGTAAGCGTAGGCGATAAGATAGATCTTATCGTGCTGAAGACCAGCGATACTGAGGGCACCGTTATCCTTTCCAAGAAGAAGGTAGACGCTGTTCTTGGTTTCCAGAAGATAATGGAGGCCAAGGAGAACGATGAGGTACTGGAGGGCGTTGTTACTAACGTTGTCAAGGGCGGCGTTCTTGCATCTGTCAACGGCGTAAAGGTATTCATACCTGCATCGCAGGCAGCTCCCAGAAGAGATTTCGACCTTAACGAGCTGGTAAAGCAGACCGTTAAGTTCAAGATACTTGAGGTTAACGAGGTAAAGCAGAGAGCAGTCGGTTCCGTAAGGGCCGTTGCAAGGGAAGAGAAGAATGCTGCACAGGCTAAGTTCTTCGAGACTGCCGAGATCGGTGCTGAGATGGAAGGCGTTGTCAAGTCTATCACTGAGTACGGCGTGTTTGTAGACCTTGGCGGAGTTGACGGTCTGGTGAGAAGAGCAGATCTGTCCTGGAAGAGGATAAAGCATCCTTCCGATGTTGTAAGCATCGGTGACAAGGTCACCGTTAAGATCAAGGATATAGACCCCGAGACTAAGAAGGTCAGCCTGACCTATAAGAAGGAAGAGGACAATCCCTGGGAGATCTTCAAGAGGGATTATCAGGTCGGCCAGACTGTCAAGGCTACCATAGTTTCTATCACCTCCTTCGGCGCTTTTGCAAGGATAATCGACGGTATCGACGGCCTTATCCATATCTCGCAGATCGCTAATCAGAGAGTCAACAATGTAGCTGATATACTTTCCGAGGGTCAGGAGGTCGAGTGTCTCATCACTGAGATAGATGTGGATAAAGAAAGGATAAGCCTTTCTATGAGGGCACTTCTCGATGACGAGGACGATGCAGCTGAGGAAACTGACGCTGAATAATCGGTGTATGCTGGTGGGGACGATTATTCGTCCCCCTTTTTATTACATTCGTTTATCTTCGCCCGTCATCTGTTGACAGCAAAATATACAAAAAAGAATTGCTGTTTTGCGGCTAATGATCGAAATTTACAGAATTGATCTGATGTTTTCAGAAAAGACTTAACTTTTTTGTCACGATGTGTTATAATAAAAGTAATTGCTATGAATATCAGTCACGACGTTGATTTTTATTATACGAAAGGTCAGTTTTATGGAACAAAGAAGAAAAAGAACTACAAAAAAGAAAAGAAAGACTAACCCACTGGTCCATGTTTTAAAAGCTATCGGTACTCTTGTGCTTTCGGTGTTTCTCATTGTTGTTATCACCGGCTCCATCTTCGGCACCGTGCTTACTATATATGTGCTGAATTTTGCTGACACTACAACTACCGTCAGCCTTGAAAAGGTCACTCAGAGCAACGTTTCCAGGATACTTTACAATAATCCTGACTACGATGAAGAGACTGACGACGAGTCCGAGGCATATGAGCTTTACTATGCTTACAGGAACAATTCCAATCACTTTATCTGGGTGGATATCGACGATGTGCCGCAGGTGCTTCAGGACGCTGTCGTGTATACGGAGGACGAGAGGTTCTACAGCCATGACGGTGTTGACTTTAAGCGTACCTTTGCAGCATTTGTCAATGTCTTCCTGCCGATGAGAAGAAAGTTCGGCGGCTCGACCCTGACTCAGCAGACCATCAAGAATATCACCGGTGATAATGCTGATGAAGGCGTTGACGGCGCTGAACGTAAGATACGTGAAGTGTTCCGTTCTATCAACGTGGAAAAGACCTATACTAAGGAGGATATCCTCCAGAGCTACCTGAATATAGTCCCCATGGGCGGTATGACCAGCGGAGAGATCATCGGTGTGCAGGCTGCGGCAAATTACTATTTCGGAAAAGACGTTTCAGAGCTTGATCTGGCTGAGTCTGCTGCCTTTGCAGGTATGATAAATGCTCCTGCCTATAATAATCCTGTCGATAATATCAAGAATAACAGCGTAAGGCGTAAGTACTGCCTGGACCATATGCTGGAAAACGGTGCTATTTCCACTCAGGAGTATGAGCAGGCCCTTAACGAAGAGCTGGCTCTGGCGGGCAACTGGGATTATTCCAGCGAGACGGTATACGATGAGGAAATGGAGGAGCAGGGCATTACCGACTGGTATCTGGACGCCGCAATAGAGGAGGCTATCGACAGGATAGCTGACGACGCAGGCATTTCCTATGAGGAGGCCAGCAGTCAGTTCATGTCCGGTGGATATACTGTCTATACCAATGTGGATATCGAGATGCAGCGTAAGATGGAGAAATCCATGCAGAACGCCAGCAATTTCACCACCTATGCTATGGACGAAGACGAGGATACCCTCTGGGCTGACTTTATCTGTATGGATTATAAAGGCAATGTCAAGGCTGTTGTCGGCGGCAGGAAGGAAAAAACTGAGTCACGTAACCTTTATCTGGTAACTCATGCTACCAGGTCGCCGGGTTCCTGTATAAAGCCTATCGCTTCCTATGCACCGGCCATTGACCAGGATCTCATTACCTGGTCCACTCTTTCAGACGATGCTCCGATCGAGATAGAGGTAGACGGCGGCAAGATCGAGAAGTGGCCTGTCAACTACTCTGAGGACGGTTCAAGTGAGAACTGGTCATACAAAAAACTGTTCACCTGGCAGATGCTGATGCGGTCGCTGAATACTTTACCGGCACAGCTGATCTATAGGATGACTCCTGCGTATTCTTTCAATTTCCTGAGGGAAAAGCTGGATGTTACTACCCTTGACGAAGCCGATTCGGACTATTCCGGCGTTACTGTCGGCGGTCTGACCAACGGTATGACGCTTGAAGAGCTGGTGGGAGCTTATATGATCTTCGGCAACGGCGGAAGAAAGTATGAGGTATCGTATGTCTCCAAAATAGAAGACTCCAACGGTCAGGTGATCTATGAGAAGACCGACGGTTATAAGCAGGCCGTTTCTGACAGTACCTCTTATATAATGAACCGAATGATGACTTATGTCATCAACGATTCCGTAGGTACGGGCCGTTACGCTAAGCTTAAAAAGACTGAGGTCGCCGGCAAGACGGGTACTTCCTCGGACTGGTACGATCTTAACTTTGTGGGCTGTACTCCGGATTATGTCTCGGGCGTCTGGATAGGATATGAAAACCCTGAGACTATCCCTACCAACGATTACCAGAATATCGGCGCTATCTGGAAGAATGTTTTCGGCGACATCGCTGAGAGCGAAGAGCATAAGAAGTTTGATGATACTTTCGAGATGCCCGATACCGTTCAGAAGCTTTATTACTGTACTAAAACAGGTCTGCTGTCTACTACGAACTGCTCCAGTGCTCAGGTAGGCTATTTCAAGACCAGTAATACACCGGGCTACTGTTACGGCGGCCACTAATTAGGTTTTTCTGACCTCCGTCGAGCACGGAGGTCATTTTTTGTGAGGTCAATATGAAGGATTTGAGGATATGTATCCCGTGCCATTTCGGGCTGGAAAGCGTATTGGCATATGAGATAAAGAAAATAGGCGGGGAGGACCTGACCACTACTGACGGAAAGATAACTTTTTCAGGGGACCTTGAGACTGCTGCTAAGGCGAACCTCTGGGTCGCTTCCGGCGAAAGGGTCCTCATAGAGCTTGGAACTTTTACCGCAAAGAGCTTTGAGGAGCTGTTCAACGGTATCGAAAAGCTGCCTTTGGAGGACTTTATCGGGAAATACGACGCTTTCCCCAATAAAGGCCATTGCCTTGATTCACAGCTCCATTCCGTGCCGGACTGTCAGAGGATAATCAAGAAAGCCTGCGTAAAAAGGCTGGGCAGGGTCTATGGCGTATCCTATTTTGAAGAGACCGGTCCCAGGCACCAGATACAGTTTTCTATCATCAAAGACCGTGTGTCGGTCTATCTGGATACCTCCGGCATTGGTCTGCATAAAAGGGGCTACCGTCGTAATTCCAACGCCGCCCCTATCAAGGAGACGCTCGCTGCGGGGATAATTGACCTTGGCCGTGTCCGGGCGGATTCCGTCGTCTGCGACCCTATGTGCGGTTCCGGGACTTTTCTGATAGAGAGCGCATATAAGGCCCTTAAAGTCGCACCCGGACTGAGAAGGAGCTTTGCCTCAGAGCAGTGGGAGCAGTTCCCTAAGGATATCTGGCAGAGGGCGAGGGCTGAGGCTATGGAGCTTATCGACCGGAAGGGGAAGTTTGCAGGAATAGGTTTTGATATCGACGATATGGCTGTGGAGCTGACACGGGATAATGCTAAAAAGGCAGGAGTCGGTTCTAAGCTGACGGTAAAACAGCAGGACATAAGCAAGTTTGTTCAGCCAGAGAAGTGTATTACCTTCTGCAATCCTCCTTACGGTGAGAGAATGCTTGAGATCAGACAGGCCGAAGAGCTGTATAAGCGCCTTGGCGACAGGCTAGACCCTTGTGCCCAACGGCCCTGCTTTATCATCTCTCCCCATGAGGACTTTGAGAAGTTTTTTGGCAGGAAAGCCGATAAAAAGAGAAAGCTTTATAATGGCATGATAAAATGCGATCTGTATATGTATTTCAAATGAGGTGACAAAATGATAAGAGCCGGCGAAATGGACGGCGTGGTCTTTGATATGGACGGCGTCATATTCGACAGCGAGACACTTGGTATAAAGGCCTGGAAGGTAATTGCAGACAGATATGGTTTTGAAGATATCGAGACTGTGGCAATGAAATGTATAGGCAGAAGTACTAAGGACACTATGGCTATAATCAAAGAAAGCTATGGCGAGGATATAGATATAGACAAGCTCTATGCTGAGTGCAGAGCAGTTATGAAAGATATTATCAGAGAAAACCACGGCATCCCTAAGAAGGCTGGAGCTGTGGAGCTGCTTTCATGGCTCAGGGAGAAGGGCATAAAGGTCGCACTTGCCTCGTCTACGTCGTATAGGACCGTGGTGGAGGAACTGACCGAGGCCGGACTGAGAGATTATTTTGAAGTGATCGTTGGCGGCGATATGATCGAGAATTCAAAACCCGAGCCGGACATCTATCTGATGGCCTGTGAAAAGCTTGGAGTCAGACCGGAAAATACCATCGCCGTGGAGGATTCCCGCAATGGGATCATCTCGGCCTACCGGGCTGGCATGAAGGCCGTACTGGTGCCTGACCTTATAGAACCGGACGAAGAGATGTTAAAAATGGCTTATACAAAGCTCAGCTCACTTACCGAGCTGAGAGAAAGGCTGTCAGAAACAGGCATATGAGCCTGTTCAAATATATTCAATAAATTGGAGGTTTAGTTATGAGGTACGAGATCCAAGGAACACCGCTGCCGGTAGCTATCTGCTATCTTTCAAACGGCGAATCGGTGAAATGTCAGCAGGGCGCAATGAGCTGGATGAGCCCTAATCTGAAAATGTCAACCAACGCAGGCGGGGGACTGGGCAAAATGTTCTCCCGTGCTCTTTCAGGCGAGTCTATCTTCCAGAACGTTTATACAGCAATGAACGGCGACGGCATGATCGCAATGGCATCAAGCTTTCCCGGCGAGATCAAGGTCTTCGAGGTCTCCCAGATGCCTATAGTTGCTCAGAAGACCGCTTTCTTCGCATCTGAGATGGGCGTTAATATGGAAATGTTCTTCCAGAAAAAGCTGGGCGCCGGTTTCTTTGGCGGCGAGGGTTTCATTATGCAGAAATTCTCCGGGCAGGGCAATGTTTTCTTAGAGTTTGACGGCTCTATAATCGAGTATCAGCTGGCAGCAGGTCAGTCCATGCTAATAGATACTGGCTGCCTGGCTTGTATGGAAGCTTCCTGTTCCATAGACATCGAGACCGTTTCAGGTGTAAAGAACGTTCTGTTCGGCGGCGAGGGTCTGTTCAACACCAGAGTCACCGGTCCGGGCCATATCTGGCTTCAGACCATGCCTATCAGCAATCTGGCCGGTGCTATCAGAAGATTTATCCCCACCAGCGGCTGATATCAGCATAGTCATACTTAAAAGGGCATTAAAGAGGAACGGTCCGGGCCGTTCCTCTTTTTATATCAAATGAAAGGAGACCTCGGCACGAACTTCATATCATTCGCCTGAAGTGGGCAGGAACAGCTGTTTTAGGACCTGGCATAAGGACCTCTGTTGTCTTGAAAAAAACTGTTAGTAAATAAAAAGATCCCGAAAACAGATCGCTCTGCTTTCGGGATTATTATTTGTTTTATTCTATAGTGCTGTTCTTTGCGATAACGTCAGCCACCAGGTTTGACGGCAGCGGTTCGTATCTGACCTTCTCAAAGGTGAAAGTACCTCTGCCCTGGGTCATCTGCCTGAGAGTAAGGGTGAAGTCCTGCATCTCAGCCATGGGTACCTCGGCAACTATTTCGGTCAGCCCCTTCTTTTCTGATGGATTCATGCCAAGGACTCTGCCTCTTCTCTTGTTCAGCTCGCCCATCATATCGCCGGTATTGTCATCAGGGACGAGAACGTTGAGCGCACCGATAGGTTCGAGCAAAATAGGCTCAGCCTGTCTCAGACCCTCCTTGTAAGCGATGGACGCAGCCATCTTAAAGGCCATCTCAGAAGAGTCTACCGGGTGGTAAGAGCCGTCTACCAGTATTGCCTTCAGGCCCACTACAGGGAACCCAGCCAGGACGCCCTTCTTGACGCTCTCCTGCAATCCTTTCTCAACAGCCGGGAAGAAGTTCTTGGGAACTGCGCCGCCGAATACCTTCTCTTCAAATACCAGCTCGTCTGATACGCAAGGCTCGAACTCTATCCACACATCGCCGTACTGGCCGTGGCCGCCGCTCTGTTTCTTGTGTCTGCCCTGCACCTTGACCTTCTTGCGGATAGTCTCTCTGTAAGATATCTTAGGAGTCTGAACATCAACGTCAACGCCGAAGGTATCCTTGAGCCTTCCCACAACAGAATCAAGATGCAGACCGCCTAAGGTGCTGAGTATCATCTCGTTGGTGGAAGGATCCAGCTCATAGGAAAGGGTAAGGTCTTCTTCGAGTATCCTGCCGATAGCGGCGGATATCTTGCTCTCGTCTCCCTGCTTCTTAGCCTTTACGGCGACCTTATGGGTAGGCTTGGGGAACTCGATGGTGGGCAGCTTTACGACTCTTCCCGCATCGCATACGGTGTCATTGGTATTGACATTCATCTTCACTGCGACAACTATGTCGCCTGCTCCTGCCTCGCTCACATCAGTCTGTTTCTTGCCCATAAGCGTAACGAGCTTGCCGACTTTCTCAGTGCTGCCCGTGGTTGCATTGACAACTTCCTTATTGGGGGAGAGCTTTCCTGCAAATACTTTTATGAATGACATTTTGCCAACAAAGGGGTCTGCAACTGTCTTGAATACGAATCCTGCCAGAGGGTCGCTCTCATTGCAGGCCACTTCAACGGCGTCGCCGCCGGCTGTCTCGCCAACAAGTGCGTCCTTCTCAGAAGGCGCCGGCAGAAGAAGATCTATCTCCTTCAGCAGCATATCTACGCCGGAAAGATCGGTGGAAGATACGCAGGTGACGGGAGTGATTATGCCTGAATTCATGCCCTTGTGAATGCCGTCAATAAGCTCCTTCTGGGTGAAAGCCTCTCCGGAAAAGAACTTCTCGAACAGCTCCTCATCAGTCTCTGCAACGGCTTCAGAAACGGCCTCGATAAGACCGTCTATCCTGTATTCCATCTTCTCAGATACCTCAGCCGTAGGCATATCGGTCTCCACAGCCTTGCCGTTCTCATATTTATAAGCCTTCATCTCGATGAGGTTTATATACGACACTATCTTTCTGTCAGCGATGACCGGAACGACTACCGGGCAAACTGTAGAACCGAACTCAGCCTTCAGCTCAGTCAGCACGTTATTGAAGTTGGCGTTGTCGTCGTCAAGCTTTGTAACAACGAACATAGTGGGCTTGCCGTACTTCTTTGCGCAGTCATAGGCCTTGTGGGTGCCGACCTTGACACCGGATTTTGCTGAAACGGTTATCATCACACAGCCGCTGGCAAAAATGCCCTCTATCATGCCGCTCTCATAATCGAACAGACCAGGTGTATCAAGTAGATTTACTTTATATTCACCGACCTCCATACTTGCCAGTGAAGTGTAAACGGAAGTCTTTCTCTTTATCTCTTCTGCTGTGTAGTCTGAAACAGTGGTGCCGTCAAGGACCTTTCCTAATCTGTCAACAGCTCCGCTCTTATATAACAGTGCCTCTGCCAGTGAGGTCTTGCCTGAACCGGCGTGCCCGGCAATGGCTATATTTTTGATCTTCGTACCGTCAAATTTTTTCAATTCAATTCGCTCCTATCTGTGACTTGCGTCTTTATATTTTTGCGAGGGATGCGAGTTTTGTTAATATTCACAAAAACGCACAATCGCATAAATTAATTATATATTATTTCACCGAAAATATCAATAGTATTACTAAAAAAATATTTCGTGATTTTAAACAAATTTTAACACTGATATTTTACACCCCACCTTCGCCGGCAGTACCGTGCAAAACGGTCCTGCTGTGTCAATAAGCGGGTCATGTTCATAAGATATAATACAGTTTATTTCGGGAGGTATCTGCATGAGGAAAACGGTATTTCTGTGTGTGGGCGGCGATAAGAGACAGGGCTATATGTGCAGGGAGCTTGGATGGTCCGGCACGGTCAGGACCATAGGTGTCCCTATGACGGACGCCTGTGAGGCAACGCCCGGAGAACGCATCGGTGCAGATGTTCTTATCCTCCCCATAATGAGAGACAGTGATCTCAGTGTGCAGACTTCTGTAGGTAAGGTCAGCTTTGATGAGCTTATAAATATGCTGTCTGACGGCGCCCTTGTCCTTGGGGGGACTCTCAGACCGGAGCATTATTCGTTTTTCAGCGCCCGTGGCTTTACAGCGACAGACTATTTCGACAGAGAGGACCTGGTGCTGAAAAACTGTATCCCCACCGCCGAGGGGACCCTGCTTTGTGCCATAGAGAATACCGACTTTGATATCTTCGGCAGTACTGTCCTTATAACCGGCTTTGGCCGGACTGCCAGAGCCTGCGCACGGCTTTTCAAGGCTGCCGGAGCGCTATGCACCGTCTGCGCCAGAAGGAATGAGGTCCTGACCGCCGCAGAATGCGAGGGCTACGGGACCTGCCCCATGAGAGAACTTCCCGAAAAGCTGAAAGACCATATGATAATAATAAACACCGTGCCTGCTATGATATTTGACGCCAAGGTCCTTGGATATGCTCGTAAAAGCTCCCTTTTCATCGACATCTCATCAAAGCCGGGCGGCATAGACTTTACTGCCGCTGAACGGCTTGGTCTTATGACTGTCCATGCTCTTGGTCTGCCCGGTAAGGTCAGCCCAGGCTCCGCAGGCAGATATATAGCAGAAACGGTCATAGATATCCTCAGAGAAAGGGGAGAGACCGATGTCAGAAAAAACATCGTTTAAAGGTATAAGGATAGGCTATGTGATGACCGGTTCCTTCTGCACATTTGAAAAGAGTTTTCAGGCCGCTGAAAGGCTCGCTGCTCTCGGTGCAGAGCTTATCCCGGTCATGTCATTCAACGCCGCCGGTCTGAGCACCCGTTTCGGCACTGCCAAAGAGAATATAGAGAGATTTGAGAAGCTGTCCGGCCGAAAGGTCATCGCAACTCTGGAAGACGCTGAGCCCATAGGCCCTAAAGATATGTGCGACATAATGGCAGTGGCTCCCTGCACCGCCACCACCCTTGCCAAGCTCAGCCTGGGCATCTATGATACCCCGGCAGCTCTGGCTGTCAAAAGCCACCTGAGGAACCTCAGGCCTGTGGTGATAGCTGTTTCCACCAACGACGCTCTTTCGGCCAGCGCTAAAAATATCGGCGCCCTGCAAAATTACAGGAACTACTATTTCGTTCCTTATTCCCAGGACAGTCCCGCAAATAAACCCAATTCCATTGTGGCCGACTTCACAAAAATAGAACAGACCATAGCCCTTGCCCTTAAAGGGACCCAGATCCAGCCCATGATAAAGACCGGATAAGTACTCAGCCCGCAGAAAAACGGGCTGTTTTTTTGTGGAACGCCGATGTAAAGAAACGATCCAGGGACTGCTCTGTCAGGTAATTCTGTCTCTGCCTGAGAAAAGGGAAGTTATACGGTACTATGTTGAGGAGAATTTTTAAAAATCTTCAAAAAATCATTATTTTGCTGTTGACGATTAACACAAAATGTGCTATAGTATTAGTAGGTAGTTTGTGTAATTTTTCAGACTAAAAAATGTCAGGAAGGAAATATTGCTATGAAAAAGATCTTGTTTGCATCATCTGAGGTGGTCCCTTTTATCAAGACCGGCGGGTTGGCTGACGTTGTCGGCTCTTTGCCGAAGTGTTTTGATAAGAAGTATTACGACGTCCGTGTGATACTGCCAAAATATTCCTGCATGGCCCAGAAGTGGAAGGACATGATGGAGTATGTGACCCATTTCTACATGGATTTCGCCGGAAGGAGCCAGTATGTGGGCATATTGAAGACGGTCTATGAGGGCGTGACCTTTTATTTCGTTGACAATGAGTATTACTTTACAGGGGATAAGCCCTACGGCGACTGGCATTGGGATATCGAAAAGTTCATGTATTTTGACAGAGCAGTGCTCTCTGCCCTGCCCGTCATAGATTTCAGGCCCGATATCATCCACTGTCACGACTGGCAGACCGGCCTGATTCCCGTATATCTTCATGACAGTTTCCAGGGGGGCGAGTTCTTCCGTGGCATAAAGACTGTCATGACTATCCATAACCTGAAATTCCAGGGCAATGACAATGCCGCAAGGTTTATGGGGCTGTCCGGACTTTCTTCCTACTATATGACCTACGATAAGCTCCTCAAGGACGTTGACGGGAATATGCTCAAAGGCGGCCTGGTATATGCGGACGCTATCACCACAGTTTCAGATTCTTATGCGGAGGAGATAAAGACCGAATTCTACGGCGAGGGTCTGGACGGTCTTATGAGGGCAAGGAAAAACGACCTCAGGGGGATCGTCAACGGTATAGATTACGGAGAGTATGACCCGGCGACTGACAAGATGATAACCGCTAACTACAATATTGAAAACGTTCTTGAGAAGAAGATAGAGAACAAGAGAGCCTTGCAGGAGGAGCTTGGTCTGACCAGGAACGATGATAAGTTCATGATAGGCATTGTAAGCAGGCTCACCGACCAGAAGGGCTTTGACCTTATAGCCTATATGATGGAAAGGCTCTGTCAGCAGGATATACAGATAGTGGTCCTTGGCACCGGCGAGCAGAAGTATGAGGATATGTTCAGGTATTTCGCATGGAAGTTCCCGGACAAGGTGTCGGCCAATATCTATTACAGCGAGGCTATGTCCCATAAGATATACGCATCCTGCGACGCTTTCCTTATGCCGTCGCTGTTCGAGCCGTGCGGTCTTTCACAGCTCATGTCCCTGAGATACGGCACACTGCCTATCGTCCGTGAGACAGGCGGCCTGAGGGACACTGTACAGCCCTATAATCAGTTTGATAAGACCGGCACAGGGTTCAGCTTTGCGAATTACAACGCTCATGAGATGTACAATACTGTGATGTTCGCCCACTATATCTATGTTGACAGGCGTGACGAGTGGAACGGTATTATCAAGCAGGCCATGGCCAAGGACTTCTCCTGGCAGGCTTCTGCGAGCAAATACCAGGAAATGTATGACTGGCTCATAGGCTGATAAAGAATTGCTGACCGCAGCGGGACAAGGCGCCGCTGCGGTCTTATCATATTTCCGGCCAGGTGCGAATACCTTGTACAAAGGGGGCGGAAATATGAAAATTTTTAAAAGGCTGCTGGGCTTTCTTGCGGCAGCTGCGGTGGCTGTTTCTTCTGCGGCAGGAGCAGCGGGCGAAATTGAAAAAGACGATGAGATATATGCGATGCTGGAGGCTATGCCAGTGGCCGGGCTGGCAGTCATCGAGTGCGGTTCGGGGAAGATGCTTTATGAAAAGGCTGCCACTGAGCAGATGCCTATGGGACATCTGGCCAAGCTCATGACCCTGCTTTTCGCAGCAGAGTCCCTTGAAAACGGCGGGGCAAAAATTGACGACCTTATCACCGTTTCCGATAACGCCGGCTCGAAGGGCGGCATCTCCGTCTGGCTGGAGCGTGGTGAAAAGATAAGCTTTGAGGAGGCTCTTAAAGCCGTGACCGTAAGCAATGCTAATGACGCCTGCACCGCCCTGGCCGAGTATCTTTCCGGCAGCGAAGAGAGCTTCGTCGAACAGGCAAATTCCCGCTGTATGGAGCTTGGTCTGAAAGCTACGCATTTTTCCGACTGCTGCGGTCTGGAAGAGAACACGGTGTCGAATGCCGCTGAAATTGCGCTGATCTCAGCGGAGCTTGTCAGGCATGAGCTGCTGACGCCGTTTGTTACCTGCTGGATGGATCAGGTAAGGGAAGGAAAAGCGCAACTGGTGAACCGCAACCGGCTGGTCAGGACATA
Source organism: Ruminococcus sp. (assembly GCA_017478965.1). GTDB lineage: Bacteria > Bacillota > Clostridia > Oscillospirales > Ruminococcaceae > Hominimerdicola. Next base: position 14,495 of record JAFVCV010000026.1, read on the forward strand.
TAAAGGCATCAGGGGCCTGAAAGAGTGCTATAACGATGGCACTGGCGAGTGCGCAGCGGCCGCAGCCGAAAGGGGCGGCATGACAGTGGCCGTCGTGGCCTTAGGCTGCGATACCCAGGATAGCTGCACACAGATATGTAAAAAAATGCTGGACCTGAGTTTTGAGCACTTTTCCGTTTTCCGCCCTATTGCAGATGAGGAATGGACAGCGCCGATCCCGGTTGCCGGCGGAGTCAGGGATACAGTCAGGCTCACTGCCGATGAACTTCGGCCCATAGTAGTTTCAAAAGGCTCCACTGCGAAGGCAGAGATAGAGTTCAAAAAGACCGAAGTCTTGCAGGCTCCTGTAAAAAAAGGCACCGTAGTGGGAACAGTGGTCTGCCGTTCCAATGATGAGGTGCTTTACAGTCTGTCCATAAGGGCAGCAGAAGATGTGGAGAAAATGAATTTCCGCTGCGGTTTTTTGAAACTTGTGTATAATCTGCTGAGTTTTTAAATGTACGGTTTGTAAGATATGCACAAAAGTGATAAGTCGGTTTGAAAGTGCTTGCAAAGTCCGAAAAAATATTGTATAATAAATCAAGAAATAAAAACAGAAAGGCTGATAATTATGTCACTTACTCTTAGAACCAAATATCTCGAGGGTTTCATCAGCGAGCATGAGTATAAAGCGATAGCTCCTGCGGTCACTGCCGCCCATAATACTCTGACGGCTAAGGACGGTCTTGGGAATGATTTCTTAGGCTGGACCGATCTCCCTACTAATTATGACAAGGAGGAGTTTGCAAGGATAAAGGCCGCAGCCGAAAAGATAAAGGCAAAGGCCGACGTGCTCATCGTTATCGGTATCGGCGGTTCCTATCTGGGGGCCAGGGCTGCTATCGAACTGCTGAAGTCGCCCTTTTATAATGCTCTCAAAAAGGATACGCCTGATATCTATTTCGTTGGTAACAATATCAGTGCGACCTATCTTAACGAGGTGCTGTCTATCTGCGAGGGAAGAGATATCTGTGTGAACGTTATCTCAAAGTCCGGCACTACCACCGAGCCTGCTCTGGCTTTCAGGGTCTTCAAGAAGCTCCTGGAAGAAAAGTATGGTAAGGACGAGGCTAAGGAAAGGATATTTGCCACCACAGACAAGGCCAGGGGCACTCTGAAGGAGCTGTCTGACGAGATGGGCTATGAAACGTTCGTTGTTCCTGATGACGTTGGCGGCAGGTTTTCCGTGCTGACAGCTGTGGGTCTGCTGCCTATCGCTGTTGCAGGCTGTGATATAGACAAGCTCATGGCAGGTGCTCAGACCGGTGAGAAAAAGTATTCCGCCGACGACGGCAACGATTGCTATAAGTATGCTGCTATAAGGAATATCCTTTACAGGAAGGGCCTTGGCGTTGAGATGCTGGTGTCCTATGACCCCGCCTTCACACTGATGGGTGAATGGTTCAAGCAGCTCTTCGGTGAGAGCGAGGGTAAGGATGGAAAGGGTATATTCCCGTCAGCCGCTACCTTCTCTACCGACCTGCACTCCTTAGGTCAGTTCATTCAGGACGGCTCCAATATAATGTTCGAGACCGTTGTGAACATCAAGACCCCAAAGCAGGACTTTTTCCTGGAGGAGGACGCTGAGAACAGGGACGGCCTGAATTTCCTGGCTAACCAGAATATGTCTGTTGTCAACCAGAAGGCTTTTGAAGGTACTATCCTTGCACATACCGAGGGCGGTGTGCCAAACATAGTCATCGACGTTGACAGGATCGACGAAGAGAACCTTGGCGAGCTTATCTATTTCTTTGAGAAAGCCTGTGCGATATCCGGTTATATGCTGGGCGTCAACCCCTTCAATCAGCCGGGCGTTGAGAGCTATAAGAAGAATATGTTCGCTCTTCTCGGAAAGCCTGGCTACGAGAGCCAGAAGGCTGCCCTGGAGGCAAAGCTGGGCTGATAAAAAATGGGATCTGCGGCGGCGGTGTTTTCTGCTCCGCCCTGCCGTTTAAAATAAATGCTGTTAAGCAGAATGGAGAGTTAATTATGATCAATCTTATCCCCGGTAAAAAGGGCACAGGCAAAACTAAGGTGCTTGTTGATTCTATCGTAAAGGCTGCTGAAAAGGCTACCGGCAACGTGGTTTGTATCGAGAGAGGCATGAAGCTTACTTATGATATACCCCACAGCGTGAGACTTGTAGATGCTGAGGCCTATGGCATCACAAGCTATGATAAGTTCTATGGCTTTGTTGCAGGCCTTCTGGCCGGCAATCACGACATACAGGAGGTATTTGTTGACGGTATCCTCAAGATCGGCGGCAGGGACTATGAAGAGTTCGGCGCAATGATCGAGAGCATCGCTATCCTTTGCAAGGAGGTCAATATCGTTTTCACTGTATCTGCTGACGTTGATGAGCTGCCCGCTAAGGTAAAGGCTTTTATCAAGTAAAGAATTGATAAATTTTAAATTTTTGCGAATAATTTTTAAAAACTATTGACAAATCACGGATTTCGGACTATAATGGAATTTGTGGTGTTTGAGGTGTGCTATGATATTACATTTGAGAGAACTTTTCGATATCGAGGGTGAGTATAAAGATATAGACTATCTTATTTCTCCGGAAGAGATCGGTGAGTATCAGTCTTATGTATTCACGGCGCCGATCAAGGTACATGGCAGGGTGCAGAACCGGGCGGGCATAGTGACTCTGATGTTCGATACCGTCACCACCCTCAGTCTCACCTGCGACAGATGTCTGAAGGAATTTGAAAGAACGGTAGGACCGTCTTTCAGTCACACTCTTGTCAGAGGACTGGAGAGTGATGAGTATGACTATGACGAATATGTCGTGTGTGAGAGAGATGTACTTGACCTCAACGAGCTTGCCTTGGCAGATCTTGTGCTGAGTCTCCCTACGAAGATACTTTGTAAGGAGGACTGTAAGGGACTTTGTCCTGTGTGCGGTCATGATCTGAATGAGGGCGGCTGCGGCTGTTCTGATCCAAGCAGAGGGCAGCAGAAATAATATGTAATAGTGATATAGTCAGTATGATATCAGAGTATTGATATAATATCATGATATTACCGAAGAGGAGGTGCCAAGATGGCAGTACCAAAGAGGAAAGTCTCCAAGGCGAGACGTGATAAGAGACGTTCAGCAGTCTGGAAACTGAAAGCACCTGCACTGAGCAAGTGTTCTAACTGCGGTGAACTTACTTCACCTCACAGAGTATGCAAGAATTGCGGTTATTATAAGGGCGTTGAAGTTATCAAGATCGCTGACTGATAGTCCGGCTGCGTTTTGACCAGGCTACTAAGGCAGAGGGGAAAGCTATCCTTCTCTGCCTTTATTTTTGCCTTGACGGTTGATTTTTGGCTGGTTTTGTGGTATCATAGTTAGTGAAAGAGAATGGCGTGTTTACAAGCGGGCTTTTTCAGAGAGCGTGGCTGTAAGCACACTGTAGTAAGGAGTTGATGAAAATGGTCCTTCCTGTAGTAGCAGTGGTGGGAAGACCTAATGTGGGAAAATCTACACTGTTCAATAAGCTCATAGGGCAGAGGCTGTCCATCGTCGAGGATACCCCCGGCGTCACAAGAGATCGAATCTACGGCAAATGTGAATGGCTGGGGAGGGAATTCATGCTGGTGGATACCGGCGGTATCGAACCCGATTCAAACGATGTTATCCTCTCCCAGATGAGAAGGCAGTCAGAGCTGGCCATTACCTCGGCCCATGTTATCATACTTGTGACCGATATCCGTTCCGGTGTCACCGCCAACGATATGGAGGTGGCCCAGATGCTGATGAAGTCAGGCAAGCCTGTGGTCCTTTGCGTCAATAAGGTGGATAATGTGGGAGAAGTCCCTATGGAGCTTTATGAGTTCTATAATCTGGGCCTGGGGGAACCGTTCCCGGTGTCTTCGGTCCATGGTCACGGCACAGGCGATATGCTGGATGAGGTCATCAAATATCTGCCCGATATCAGCGATGAGGAGAACGATGAGGAGGCTATCAAGGCAGCCGTCATCGGCAAACCGAATGTGGGCAAATCCTCGCTCATAAACCGTGTCTGCGGGGAGGAGAGGGTCATAGTCTCCGACATTGCCGGAACTACCAGAGACTCTACTGATACCACAGTGGAAAATCAGTACGGAAGATTTGTTTTTATCGACACTGCCGGGATCAGGCGCAAGTCAAAGGTCCTGGAGAGCGTGGAGAAGTATTCGGTGCTGAGGGCATATATGGCCGTTGACAGAGCGGACGTAGCGGTCATCGTCATTGACGCAACTGTAGGTTTTACCGAGCAGGACTCTAAGGTCGCCGGATATGCCCATGAGAAGGGCAAGGCCTGCGTGGTAGCTGTTAATAAGTGGGACGCTGTTGAAAAGGACGGCAAGACCATGAACGAGTTCAGGAAAAAACTGGAGGACGATTTCAGCTTTATGAGCTATGTGCCCTTCGTTTTTGTTTCCGCAAAGACCGGACTTCGCATGGATAAGCTCTTTGAGACTATAAAATATGTTTATCAGCAGAATTCCATAAGGATACCTACCGGCAGGCTCAATGAGGTACTTGCATACGCTACCCAGAGAGTACAGCCGCCCTCCGATAAGGGCAGGAGACTGAAGATCTACTACATTACCCAGGTCTCCACAAATCCGCCTACCTTCGTATCTTTTGTGAACAGGGCGGAGCTTTATCATTTTTCTTATCAGAGATATATTGAAAATCAGATCAGAGAAACATTTGACCTTAACGGTACTCCCATAGTCATGAAGGTGAGAGAACGTGACCGTGAGGACGTCAAGTGACAGTTTTAGGGGGAAAGAACTTGAACCATATCATAGCAGTTGCTTTTACAGTCATTTTTTCTTATCTTATCGGCAGCCTTAATTCTGCTATCATCGTTTGCAGGCTCTGGAAGGGGGAGGACATCAGAAAGTCCGGCAGCAACAACGCCGGGCTGACAAACGTTCTGAGAGTCTACGGCAAAGGCCCGGCTCTTGCGACCCTGCTCTGCGATCTGGCAAAGGGCGTTATCGCTGTGGCGGTCTGCCGGACAGTGTGTCATTATGTGTTTGATACGGTCTTTTTCGGGGACCCTCATTTTATAGGCTACCTGGCCGGGCTGTGCGTCATGCTGGGACATTGCTTTCCGGTGTTTTATGGCTTTCACGGCGGAAAGGGAGTATTGCTGGCGGCTACCACTCTTCTGGCCATCGACCCGCTGACCTGCCTGCTTTCTGTAACGGTCTTCGCCATACTTCTGGCCATAACGAAGTATGTTTCGGTAGGCTCTATATTTGCGTCCGTGGCCTATCCTACCTTTACCTTTATCTTACAGAAGTTCGTCTATAACGGCGATCATGCGGTCATTCCGAACACGGTGGTCGGCATACTTATCTGCGCTCTCATAGTGTTCCTTCACAGACCCAATATCAAAAGGCTGATGAACGGGACAGAGAATAAATTCGGGAAGAAAAAAGAAAATTAATGCTTTGTCATGAAAGGCAATACTTAAAGGAGGTATGAACAATGGCAAATATCACTATCCTCGGCTCAGGAGGATTTGGTCTGTCCCTGGCGATAATGTGCGACAATGCGGGGCATAATGTAACTGTGTGGAGTAAGTTCCAGGACGAGCTGGATACTATCAAAAGGACGGGAGAGCTGAAAAGCAAGCTGCCCGGGGTCCTGGTCAATAAGACTATCAGGCTCACCAACGACATCTCTGAAGTCAGGGATAAGGACCTTGTCATAATCGGCATACCCTCCGGCTTTTTGAGGAGCGTCTGTGAAGAAGCGGCCCCTTTTATGGATAAAAAGACGATCATCGTCAACACTGCAAAGGGACTTGAGGGCGGCAGTCTCAAGACCATGTCGCAGGTATGTAAGGAGTGCTTTCCCGACAATACCGTCGCCGTGCTGACAGGACCCTCCCACGCTGAAGAGGTGGCAAGGGGCATACCCACCACTGTCTGCACCGCCTGCGAGGACAGGGAAGCTGCCTATTATATCCAGAATACACTCTCCAACAATACTTTCAGAGTATATGTGAACGATGATGTTATGGGGTGCGAGATAGGCGGCTCACTCAAGAATGTCATTGCCCTGGCTGCGGGCGTCTGCGACGGCCTGGGCCTGGGTGACAATACCAAGGCCGCCCTTATGACAAGAGGTATAAGGGAGATCACCAGGCTGGGCGTTGCTATGGGCGCTGAGGTCAGCACTTTTGCCGGACTCAGCGGCATAGGGGACCTTATCGTCACCTGCTGCTCTATGCACAGCCGTAACAGAAGAGCCGGCATACTTATCGGGAAGGGCGTTGACCCCGAAGAGGCCGTCCGCCAGGTAGGCACGGTCGAGGGCTATATCTGCACCAAGAACGCCTATGAGCTGGCAAAGAAGATGGGCGTAGAGATGCCCATAACCGAGCAGCTTGCAAACGTGCTTTTCAATGGCTCGCCTGTGGCAGACACCATAAAAAACCTTATGGGAAGACCTGCCAAGAACGAGACCGAGAGCGACTTTCTGCATTGAGGGTGAGAACATGGTAAAGAAATTCAGTATCAATACCGGGAAAGAGGGACTGTATAATATTACCAGCTACGTCAGGCAGGCCGTTATGGGATCAGGGGTCAGCGATGGCATAGCCGTGGTCTTCTGCCCCCATACCACCGCCGCCATAACTATAAATGAGAACGCCGACCCGGACGTTCAGACGGATCTTATGTTCGCCCTGGACAAGACCTATCCGGACCGCCCGCAGTTTTTACATATGGAGGGCAATTCTGCCGCTCATCTTAAAAGCAGCTGCGTCGGTGCCTCTGAAACGGTCATTATTGAGGACGGTTCCCTGCTCCTTGGCACCTGGCAGGGTATCTATTTCGCAGAATTTGACGGTCCCAGGAAGAGAAACTTCTTTGTTAAGGTGCTGAAAGGATAAGCGGTGAGATTGCGAAGACAGAACAAAGGGTGAAGTCTTCGCAATTTTTTTGAGAAATTTTTTGAAAATGACTTTACAAGTTGACGGAAATATTGTATACTTTTAATATGAATGATGATCTTTGATAAAGGAAAGATCCATATGTGTCATAAAAGGAGTGTTTTTCATGAGTGCCAAATATAAAATGATATTGCTCAAGCTCAGCGGCGAAGCTCTTGCCGGCGAGAAGAAAATAGGCCTGGATTATGAGATAATCAGGTCATTCGGTAGGAGTATCAAGAAGTGTGTTGACGCCGGTGTCGAGGTCGGCATAGTCGTGGGCGGCGGCAATTTCTGGAGGGGACGTTCCAGCGGCGGTATGGACAGGACCAGGGCTGACCACATAGGTATGCTGGCTACTGCCATGAATGCTCTTGCCGTTGCAGACGGCCTGGAGGAATGCGGTATGGAGGTAAGAGTTCAGACCGCTATCTCAATGCCCCAGGTGGCTGAGCCGTATATCAGGAACAAGGCCATGAGACATTTTGAAAAGGGCAGGGTCTGCATCTTCGGCTGCGGGACCGGCAACCCTTTCTTCTCCACCGATACCGCTGCCGCTCTGAGAGCTGCCGAGATCGAGGCGGACATATTCTTTAAGGCTACGATGGTGGACGGCGTTTACGATAAGGACCCTCATAAGTTCCCTGATGCCGTGAAGTACGACAAACTCACTTTTACTGAGGTCCTGGAGAAGGATCTACAGGTAATGGATTCTACTGCGGCCGCACTCTGTAAGGACAATAATATACCTGTGCTGGTATTTGACCTGGCAAGACCTGACAATATCTATGACGCCTGCATGGGCAAGGATATCGGCACCATAGTTGAATGATGCCCCATATCATAAACGAAAGGAAGAACGTGTGATGAAAGAGATCAAAAACAAAGCTAAGGAAAAAATGGAGAAATCCGTTAATGTGCTGCTGTCGGATTTCGCAGCCATAAGAGCAGGCAGAGCCAATGCCGCTGTACTTGATAAGATCAGAGTAGACTACTGGGGCACCCCTACGCCTATAAGCCAGATGGCCGCTATCTCCGTGGCCGAGGCCAGGATACTGGTCATAACCCCCTGGGACAAGAGCACTCTGAAGTCTATAGAAAAGGCTATCCAGGCCTCCGATATCGGCATCAACCCCCAGAACGACGGGCAGGTAATAAGATTGATATTCCCGCAGCTCACCGAAGACAGGCGTAAGGAGATCGTTAAAGAGGTCAAGAAGCTTGGCGAGGAGTGCAAGGTCGCTGTGCGTTCTATAAGAAGGGACGCAATAGAAAAAATCAAAGCCAAGAAAAAGAACAACGAGATAACTGAGGACGAGCAGAAGGACGGCGAGGAGGATATCCAGAAACTCACCGACAAGTTTGTCAAGGAGATCGACGGCCACGTAGCCGATAAGGAAAAGGAAGTACTGGCTATCTGAGCACCGCTTTGTATTTGCTTTATCATTTACTGCATTGAGAGGTATAACTGCTTATGTCACGAAAAGTCAGCTGTCTGGGTGAGGATATCATCCCTCCCTGCCATGTGGGAGTGATAATGGACGGAAACGGCAGATGGGCGAAGAAAAGGGGTCTGCCGAGGAAGTTCGGTCACAGAGAGGGTGCCAAGAATTTTCGCTCCATCACAAAACACGCCAAGGCGGTGGGGATAGATTATCTGACCTACTACGCATTCTCTACGGAGAACTGGAAAAGGCCCCAGGACGAGGTCGAAGCTATAATGGACCTTTTCGATAAGTATCTTGACGAGGTCAATGATTTTATCGAGGAGAATATCCGCATCAGGTTCATAGGGGACAGGTCAGTGCTTAGACCCTCTCTCCAGGCCAAGATGGCCAATGTGGAGGAGACCTCAAAGGACTTCGATGCGATGACACTTGTTCTGGCTATAAACTACGGCGGCCGTGCAGAGATATGCCATTGCGTCAGGAACTTAGCGCAGATGGTCAGAGGGGGAGAGATCGATCCGGAGGATATAACAGAGGAGCTTATAGAGCAAAACCTCTACACCCAGGAGATACCGCCTCTTGACCTGGTCATAAGGCCAAGCGGAGAGCAGAGACTGTCGAATTTCATGATATGGCAGGCGGCTTATGCCGAGTTCTATTACTCCAATGTACTCTGGCCTGATTTCAAGAACGGGGATTTCGACCGGGCCATTTTGGATTTTTGCGAAAGAAACAGAAGATTCGGAGGAATTTAAGGATATGACGACCCGAATTATTTCGGCTGCTGTGGCTCTTGTCATAGCGATACTGGCACTGGTGCTGCATAAGACCATAGTTCTGAACCTGCTGATAGGCTTTATCTCAGCCACTGCTGTCTATGAGATACTGAAGGCTGTTAAGCTTGATAAGTTCAGACACCAGACCCTTGCCTGCATTGTTTTCGCAGGGGTCGATGCATTGATGCCATTCTTTTTTTACAGGCTGGGTACTCTTTATTTTCTCAGCTACAGGCTTTATTTCGGTATTTTTGTGGTGACGATGTGCATACTCTATCTGAGGGACCACAAAAAGCTGAACTATACTCAGTTTTTCGGCATGGTCGGAATGACTGTGCTCATAACCTATTCCTTCGGGGTGCTGCTGAGGCTGGTGCAGGACGACCGTGTGGTCAGCGCAGTGCCGGATAAGGATAAGGGCAAGGCCCAGGTCTTCTTAGCCGTCATAACCCTGTGCGGGGCGTGGCTTGCAGACAGCGGCGCCTATTTTGTGGGGACCTTTCTCAAAAAGTCCGGCAGGGAGGTACATCACCCCTGGCCTGAGATAAGCCCGAATAAGACCATAGAGGGCCTTGTGGGGGGAGTCATCACCAACGGCGTGATAATGCTTATCGTCAGCCTGATCTTCGACCTTATCATCAAGGGTCTTTCGGTGAACTATATCGTTGTGTTCATCGCCGGTATGCTCTGTGCTCTGGTAGGTCTGGTTGGGGATCTTACTGCCTCTATGATAAAAAGGCAGACGGGCATAAAAGACTATGGCGATCTTATGCCGGGCCATGGGGGCGTCATGGACAGGTTCGACAGCGCACTTCTGGTCGTGCCGTTCATGTATTACCTGATCTCCCAGGGGCTTATCATAAAGTAAAAATTTTTTCACAGGGGCAGGCTTTTGAGCTTACCCCTTTTGAACGTTATTAGTAGATATGTTTGCCAAAGACAGATGTGAGAGGGAGTACCAATGATGAAAACTATTACGGTCCTTGGTTCCACCGGATCTATCGGCACCCAGGCATTGGAGGTGGCCAGGGAGCATGAGATCGGTGTGAAAGCCCTGGCCGCTCATTCCAATACAAAACTACTCAGCGAGCAGGTAAAAGAGTTCGGAGCTGAGTATGCCTGCATATTCAGAGATGATAAAGCTGATGAACTGAAAGAAATGCTGAAGGATACTGATGTGAAGATCCTTACCGGAATGGAGGGACTTAAAGAGATAGCCAGGCTCGACGGAGTAGATATCATGCTCAATTCAGTTGTGGGCATGGTGGGACTTGTGCCGACACTGGCCGCTATAGATCACGGCACTGACATCGCTCTGGCCAATAAAGAGACTCTTGTCGCAGGAGGTAAGCTTGTCATTGAAAGAGCCAGGGAGAAGGGCGTCAAGATCTATCCTGTTGACAGCGAACACTCGGCGATCTTCCAGTCATTACAGGGCAACAGCATGAATAAGATCAAGAGCATAATCCTTACCGCCTCCGGTGGACCCTTCTTCGGCAGGACCTATGACGAACTGAAAAACGTTTCCGCTGAACAGGCTCTTAAACACCCTAACTGGTCGATGGGCAATAAAATCACCATTGATTCTGCTACACTGATGAATAAGGGCCTGGAATTCATTGAAGCCATGTGGCTTTTCGATCTGTCTCCTGAGCAGATAGAGATCGTGGTCCATAGGGAGAGCGTTATCCATTCGGCTGTGGAGTATTGCGACAATTCCGTCATCGCCCAGCTCGGTGTGCCGGACATGAAGATACCTATACAGTATGCTCTGCTGTATCCTCTGAGAACGGACTGCTCTGTTAAGCATCTGTCTCTGACGGATTATGGCAGGCTGACATTCGCCAAACCCGACTTTGAGACTTTCAAGTGCCTTAAAGCCTGCATAAGGGCGGTCACTGCCGGGGGGATCCTCCCAGCCGCAGTCAACGGCGCAAACGAAGCTGCTGTAGCTGCATTCCTGTCCGGCAGGATAAGCTTTCTCGGGATCGGCGAGCTGGTCACTGAGGTACTGGAAAAAACAGAGAATAAAGAGATATTATCCGTAGAGGATATCCTGTGCGCCGATAGGGCTGCCAGGAGCTATGTAGAAGAAAGAATCATAGAAAGGCGATATTGATGAGCATAATCGTAGCGATAATCGTTTTTGGCCTTATCATAACCATTCATGAGCTGGGCCATTTCATTGCAGCAAAGACTAACGGCGTCAAGGTCAACGAGTTCTCTATAGGCATGGGTCCTGCCATTTTCAAGAAAAAGAAGGGCGAGACTACCTATTCGCTGAGAGTGTTGCCCTTGGGCGGCTACTGTGCCATGGAGGGTGAAGACTCCGAGAGCGAGGACAGCCGTGCCCTGGTGAACAAGCCGGTGTGGCGGAGAATGATAATAATTCTGGCTGGCGTGTTTATGAACATGGTCCTTGGCGTGACGCTTCTTGCGATACAGACAGCCGCATCTGACGCCATAACCACCACTACTATATCCAAATTCGAGGAGGACGCACTGAGCCATAAGACCGGCCTTGAGGTGGGGGATAAGGTCCTGGCTATCAACGGCATGAGGATATTTACCTCCATGGATATGTCCTATAAGTTCGTCAACGATGAGGACGCAGTTTATGATATGGTGGTCGAGCGAAACGGAGAAAGGGTCAGCCTGAAAGATGTAAAGCTGTCCATGACTACCCTTGAGGACGGCTCCCAGAGCATACACTATGACTTCTGGGTGGAGCCGGGGAGGATAACTCCGCTGTCCGTTATATCTCAGGCCTTCAAACAGACAGCTACAGATGCAAGGCTCATCTATATTTCACTTGGGGATATAATAAGGGGCAAGTATTCCATCAAGGATATGAGCGGACCCGTGGGCATAGTTGACTCCATAGGGGACGTTATCGAAAGTGAGAGGGACGAACAGACCGGCAAGATCGACTGGTCCTCACTGATAGATACTGTAATGTCCCTGGCGGCCTTTATCTCAATAAATGTGGGCGTGTTCAATCTACTGCCGCTGCCTGCACTGGACGGGGGCAGGTTCGTGTTCCTGGTGGTGGAGGCTATCAGAGGAAAGCCTGTGCCGCCGGAAAAGGAAGGCCTTGTCCATACAGTTGGCATGGCTGCGCTGCTTGTGCTGATGCTGGTAGTAACAGTCAGTGATATCACTAAACTCAGATGACCGGGAGGCAGAATATCATGAGAAAAGTCAGACCTGTAAAGATAGGCGGGCTAACACTTGACGGGGAGCATATATATATCCAGTCTATGCTGAACGTTCCCGCAAGCGATATAGAAGGCTCAGTCAGGCAGGCAGAGGAGCTTGAAAAAGCTGGCTGTGAGATAGTCAGGGCAGCTGTGCCGGATATGGCTGCTGTCGCCCTTATCCCGGCCATCAAGGAAAAGATAAGCATACCCCTGGTGGCCGATATCCATTTTGACTATAGGCTCGCCCTGGCTGCCGCAGACGCCGGTATAGACAAAATACGGATAAATCCGGGAAATATCGGTGATATGGACAGAGTCAGGGCTGTGGTGAAAAAATGCACCGAGAAGAAGATACCTATAAGGATAGGCGTCAACGGCGGCTCCCTTGAAAAGGATATACTGGCAAAATACGGCAGACCCTGCGCTGACGCACTGGTCGAAAGCGCCATGGGTCATGTGAAGATATTGGAACAGTGCGATTTTGGGGACATCGTTATCTCTATCAAATCCTCAGATGTGAGTACTATGATACAAGCCTACCGAAAGCTTTCTCAGGAGTGCAGCTATCCTCTGCATCTGGGAGTTACTGAGGCCGGCACCGAGCGCATGGGCATAATAAAATCCGCCATCGGCATAGGCTCTCTGCTAACTGACGGCATAGGCGAGACTATCAGGGTATCTTTGACTGACGAGCCTGTGAAGGAGGTCTATGCAGCTAAGGATATCCTCAAAGCCATCGGCAGAGGCAGGGGAGTGCAGATCGTTTCCTGTCCGACCTGCGGCAGGACCAAGATAGACCTGATAGGCCTTGCTAAGAAGGTCGAGGAGGTCACTAAGGATATCGACAAGGATATCAAGGTGGCCGTTATGGGCTGTGTGGTCAACGGTATTGGCGAGGCCGGGGAGGCCGATATCGGCATAGCCGGCGGCGACGGCCGTGCGGTCATCTTCAGCAAGGGCAAAAAGCTCTTCACCGTTTCGGAGGACAAGGCCCTGGAGGCACTTGTTGGTGAGATAGACAAGCTCTGAGTTTACAGATTAAAGGAAGATTTGATGAATACATATAAGATCGGGGAATATTTTGAGGACTATAAAAAGCTGATACCTGCCGCCATCGAAAACGGCAGGATACTTCAGCTGGTGTTTTCGGAAAATCTGAAGGAGATCGAGTGCTATACGGCTTTTGATGCTCTGGTGGGCTATGATACTATCGAGACTTTTGGCTCTGATATGCGCAAGGCCCTTGGCGCCGACAGCTTCAGACTGGTCCCGAAATTCACGCCGGACCTGCTGGACGACAGCTATTTCGGTGATATATGCAAGTTCCTCAAAAGCAGGTTCCCCTTTGTTAACGGCTTTCTGGAAAATTCCGAGGCGGAGTATAAGGACGGCAAGTTCACTGTGGTGCTCAGACACGGCGGCTATGAGCTGATGAAAAAGGCGGGCATCGACTCTGCCTTTGCTGCCACGGTGGGGGAGCTTTTTTCTGTCTCTGCTGGGATCGAGTTCACAGGCAAGCTCATGACAGATATGGAGGAGCACAGAAAAGAGCAGGAGGAGTTTTTAAGGTCTATCCCAATGCCCGACCTGTCAGCCGCTGCGGAGAAAAAGGAGAATAAGCAGGGTCAGGAGACCCAGGCTAAAGAATTTCGCAAGGTAAGCGTAGACTTCACCAGGTTCTCTCTGCTCTGTGAGGACGCTCTGGTCATCAAGGGCGGACCTATCAATTCCGACACCAGGGTCTATACAATGGCAAATCTCCCTAACGACAGCGCAGAGCTTGAGAACTTCAGCGATGTTGTAACGGTGTGGGGAGATATATTTGACGTGGTGGTCGATGAAAAGAGGAGCGGCCTGCTCATTGCGGAGGTCTATTTCACCGACTATTCTTCTTCCTATACCATAAAGCTCATCGGCTCCGTAAAGACCGGCAAATATGTCAAGCTCACCAGAGCGCAGCTGGAATCAATGCTGGAGCATCTGAAAAAGGGTAAGACTATCCTGGTAAGGGGAAAGATCGAGGAGGACGACTTCAATCATAAGATCTACCTTATGGCAGAGGATATGATGGTCGTAAAGCGTGAGGAAGAGAAGGACAACAGCGATGAGAAGAGAGTCGAGCTCCACTGCCATACCAATATGTCGCTGATGGACGCTCTGGCCGCACCGGAAAAACTGGTTGCAAAGGCTTATAAATGGGGCCACAAGGCTCTGGCTATAACTGACCACGACGTTGTACAGGGCTTTCCTGCCGCCGGCAATAAGTGCAGGGACATACGGGGCGAGGGCGGTAAGTTCAAGATAATCTACGGATGCGAAGCATATGAGGTCAATAACGATGTTAAGGTCTTCAAGGGCGTTGACAGCCGTGAGCTGACGGACGAGCTGATCGTTTTTGACCTGGAGACTACCGGTACCGACCACAAGAACGACCGTATGATCGAGATAGGAGCTGTGAAGCTCAGGGGCCTGGAGATAGTGGACAGCTTTGACACCTTCGTGGATCCCGGAGTGCCGATATCAGAGTTCATCACTGAGCTTACAAGCATCACTGACGATATGGTCAAGGGCGCACCTGACGAGAAGGCTGCCCTGGAGCAGTTCATAAAATTCTGCGGAGATTGTCCCTGCTTTGTGGCTCATAATGCCAATTTTGACACCGGCTTTATTGCCGCTGCTGCTGAAAGACAGGGCATAAAATACCGTTTCAGCAGCATAGATACTGTGCCCATGTCTCAGATAATGCTCCCGCAGCTCAAAAAACATAAGCTGAATTTTGTGGCCGAGCATTTCGGCCTGGGGGATTTCCACCACCACCGTGGCTGCGACGATGCGGAGGTACTGGCAAAGATATTTATAAAACTCTGCGCAATGCTGTTTGAACAGTACCCGCAGCTGCTCATCACCGTCGATATGCTCAACGGTCTTCTGGCTGACGACAGCGAAGTCAGGGACAGTAAGGACGTTTTTCACCAGATAATCCTTGTGAGAAATAATACTGGGCTAAAAAACCTCTACAGGCTCATCTCAGACTCAAATCTGAAATACTTCAAGCGCCGGCCAAGGATCCCGAAATCAGAGCTCATAAAGTACAGAGAGGGACTTATACTCGGCAGTGCCTGCGAAAGGGGCGAGGTGATACAGGCCTACCTGGAGGGCAAGAGCCATGAGTACATCAGGCAGATAGCCAGCTTTTATGACTATCTGGAAATACAGCCCGACGGCAACAATATGTTCATGCTGACCACCGAGCGTCCTCCCTATGACAGGATAAGGACAGTAGAGGACGTCAAGGATATAAACCGCTTTATCGTCAGGCTCGGTGAGGAACTGGGCAAACCGGTCTGTGCCACCGGCGATGTGCATTTTCTCAATAAGGACGATGCTAAGTTCAGGGCGATAATCCAGGATTCCATGGGCTTTACTGACTGCGATAATCAGGCGCCTCTTTATCTGAAGACCACCGATCAGATGCTTGACGAGCTTTCCTATCTCGGTGAAGAGAAGGCAAGAGAGGTCGTCATAACCAATACCAACGCAGTGGCTGACCTTATCGACAGCGACCTGAAAGCCTTCCCAAACGGTACTTATACGCCGTTCATTGAGGGTGCGGTATATGAACTTCAGACCATCTGCTGGAGAAAGGCCTGCAGTCTTTACGGCGACTGCGACCCTATGTCTATAGAGGTCCCCGACAGTGAGGAGATAAGAAAAGACAAAAACTTCAAGGTGGACGGCTATTTCAAGGACCATATCCCAGAGCTGGTCTATAACAGACTTAAAAGAGAGCTGGACTCGATCATAAAACACGGCTTTGCCGTGCTCTATATGATCTCACAGAAACTGGTCGCAAATTCCAACGAGAATGGCTATCAGGTCGGCTCCCGTGGTTCCGTCGGTTCCTCATTTGTGGCCTCCATGTCGGGTATATCGGAGGTAAATCCTCTGGTACCCCACTATATATGCCGAAAATGCCACCACAGTGAATTTTTTACCAAGGGCGAATACGGCTCAGGTTTTGATCTGCCGCCGAAACAGTGTCCGGAGTGCGGGAACGATATGCACCGTGACGGGCATGATATACCTTTTGAGACCTTTCTTGGCTTCGACGGCGATAAGGCGCCTGATATCGACCTTAACTTTTCCGGCGACTATCAGGGCAAGGCCCATAGATATACCGAAGTGCTTTTCGGTGAGGACAAGGTGTTCAAGGCCGGAACAGTACTGACCGTGGCGGATAAGACCGCCTACGGCTATGTTATGAAATATCTGGAAAAGCGCAGCAAGACCGCTAATCCGGCTGAGATACAGCGTCTGGTCAACGGCTGTATAGATGTCAAGCGCTCGACCTCACAGCACCCCGGCGGCATGGTGGTCATTCCAGGAGACTATGACGTTTACGACTTTACTCCGGTGCAGCACCCGGCGGATAAGTTTGAGAGCGATATGGTCACTACTCACTTTGACTTCAATTCTCTCCACGATACCATACTGAAACTTGACGAGCTGGGCCACGATGTGCCGACCATGTATAAGTATCTGGAGGATTTTACAGATATGGATATCACCCAGTGTCCCATGTCGGACCCTGCGGTGTATTCCCTTTTCACCTCTCCCGAGGCCCTCGGGGTCAAGGAGGAGGATATACTCTGCCAGACAGGGACCCTTGGCATACCTGAGATGGGCACTACCTTTGTAAGAGGTATGCTGATGGATTGTAAGCCTAAGAATTTTTCAGACCTTTTGCAGATATCCGGACTTTCTCACGGTACTGACGTCTGGCTGGGCAACGCACAGGAGCTTATCGCTAACGGCACCTGTGATATCTCTCAGGTAATTGGTACCCGTGACTCGATCATGGTCTATCTGCTCCATCACGGTCTTGAGCCTAAGCTGGCATTCAAGATAATGGAGATAACCCGTAAGGGAAAGGCGCCTAAGCTGCTGACAGACGAGATGAAACAGGATATGCGTGACCATGGGGTGCCTGAGTGGTATATCGACAGCTGTCTCAAAATAAAGTATATGTTCCCAAAGGCTCATGCCGCCGCCTATGTCACAGCGGCTATAAGGCTCTGCTGGTTCAAGGTCCATGAGCCTCTGGCGTTCTATGCCACCTTCTTTACCGTAAGAGGTGAGGACTTTGACGCTGAAACAGCCTCTAAGGGCATATATATGGTAAGAAACAAGATAAAGGAACTGCGTGAGCTGCCCAAGGACAAGATCTCCAAAAAGGACGAAGATGTTCTTGATATGCTGATGATAATCAATGAAATGCTGACAAGAGGATACGAGTTCCTTCCCATAGATATCCACAAGTCCCATGCCTTTATCTACCGTATCGAGGACGGTAAGCTGCGTATGCCCTTCTGTTCTATCAAGGGCATCGGTACCAGCGCAGCTATGAATATTTTTGAAAAAGCACAGAAGGACGACTTCATCTCCATAGAGGAATTCCAACAGCAAAGCGGTATCTCAAAGTCCGTGGTGGAGACTCTGGAGAGGATAGGCGCCTTTGGCGATATGCCTAAGTCGAACCAGATTTCTCTGTTCAATTTCTGATGGACTTTTAAAATGTTAAGTAATAAAAACTTAATGGAATATTTACAAAATATCTTTGTATTTATGCACAAATCGGTTGACAAATTTTCGTCAATATGATAAAATGTATTATGTTGATAACATGATACTATGTTAGCAGTTTACTAAGTTAAAGCGGACTTTTATGATCCGCAGCGCTTTTACATAGCCATGTAAAAAAATTGTAAAGGACAGAGCGATATGAAAAGATATGACCTGATCACTCCCGAGGGCACGAGAGATCTGCTCTTTGAAGACTGCCTTGCCAGGCGCAAGGTGGAGAAGACCTTAGCGGACCTATTCAAGGGCTTTGGCTACAGCGAGGTCGTGACGCCCGGTATAGAGTTCTATGACGCTTTCAGCGGCAGCACAAGGAATTTCAGACAGGAGAGCCTTTATAAGCTCACCGACTCCAAGGGCAGGCTCATAGTGCTGAGACCGGATACTACGATCCCTATAGCAAGACTAACAGCCACAAGGCTCAAAGAGGCTGCTACTCCTCTTCGGCTCTACTATATCCAGAGCGTTTACTCGAACAACGCTCTCTTAAAGGGCAGGAGCGATGAGGTAGTCCAGGCCGGTATCGAGCTTATCGGCGGAGAGAACCATAAGCGGGCTGACCTGGAGGTGCTTTGTACGGCAGTGGAGGCCCTGGCAAGTTTTGATAAAGAAAATTTCAGGCTGGAGATAGGTCATATAGGCTATTTCAAAGAGCTGGTGGCCCAGCTTGACTTAGACGAGGACACGGTGGAGGAGATAAGGATGCTCATTTCCTCCAAGAATTATCCCGCTCTTAACGATCTTCTTGACGAGATCGGGAACAACGAGATAACCGGCGCCCTCAAACAGCTGCCCAGTCTGTTCGGCGGCGTGGAGGTCCTTGATAAGGCCAGCGATATCTACGCAAACGATAAGATAACGGGAATTCTCTATAACCTCAGAGAAGTCTATGACCGGCTGTCATGCTTAGGTTATGAGGGGAAGATAAGCGTTGACCTGGGCATAGTGAGCCATACGGATTACTACACCGGGATAGTTTTCAAGGGTTATCTTAGCGAGGTCGGCCAGTCTGTCCTCAAGGGCGGGAGATACGATAATCTCATCGGTTCTTTCGGCAAGGATCTGCCGGCTGTCGGCTTCGGCGTCAATGTGGACTCCGTGGCAAGGCATCTGGAAAGGATAGGCGAAAGTCCTGTTAGCAAGCCTGTAGATGCGCTGATCTTCGGTGATAAGGGATATGTGGTCGAGGCTATGGCCCACGCACAGAAACTGGTCAGAGGCGGCGCTAAGGTCGAACATTCGCTGTTCAATACCTACGAAGAGACTGTGGCCTATGCAAAGAGCAAGGGTATCGGAAAGGTCATAAGGGTAGGCAGCGATATCACTGAGGAACAGGTCTGAGTTCAGGGCGAAAGGAGAATACCGATAATGAACAAACCTCTGAGGATAGCTCTCACCAAGGGCAGACTGGAGAAGGATACGGTCGGACTGCTGGAAAAGATAGGCTTTGACTGCACTGCCATCAGGGAAAAGGGCAGAAAGCTCATACTTCCCGTTCCGGACGGCAATTTAGAAGTGGTACTTGCCAAGGCCAACGACGTCATTACTTATGTTGAGCACGGCGTGTGTGATATGGGCGTTGTGGGGAAGGACACCATTCAGGAGATGCAGGGAAAGTTCTACGAGCTTATGGACCTGGGCTTCGGCAGGTGCAGATTTGCCCTGGCCACCAAGAAAGGCTCTACATTTTACGGCGGTTACAGCGTCAAGACCGTTGCCACCAAGTATCCCAACATCACCCGTAAGCATTTTGAGAGCAAGGGCATGGACGTTGAGATAATCAAGATAGAAGGCTCGGTTGAACTGGCTCCGCTGCTGGAACTGGCAGACGGCATCGTGGATATAGTTGAGACAGGCACCACCCTCAAAGAAAACGGCCTGGAGGTCATAGAGGACATATGCCCGATCTCCGCAAGGCTGATCGTGAACACTGTCAGCATGAAGATGAGACAGGCAGAGATCGAGAACTTTGTGAGACTGGTGGAGAAAAATCTGTGAACTGACAGATATGAAGATAACGAAAGGAAATGCGATATGGCTATCATAAAAAAGATAATCGTCAACGGTAAGGACGAGGTAGAGTTCTTCAAGCAGCTGGAAGAGCGCAACGGCGAGACTGACAAGAAGATATCCGCCGTGGTGGGCGAGATAATCGAGACTGTCAGAAAAGGCGGCGACAGCGCAGTAAAGGCTTATACCGAAAAGTTTGACGGCAAGCTCCCTCAGTACTATGAGGTGCCCAGGGATGTAATAAACGATGCGGTGACCGAGGCGGACCCAAGATTTGTTGAGGCCCTGCTGAATTCTATAGAGAACATAACCGACTTTCACCAGAGACAGAAGAGCCAGAGCTTTGTAAATACCAGAGCCGACGGGTGTATCTTAGGGCAGAAGGTCAGGGGACTTGACAGGGTAGGACTCTATGTCCCCGGCGGCACCGCAGCCTATCCTTCTTCTGTGCTGATGAACGCAGTGCCTGCCAAGATAGCAGGGGTAAGGGAGATAATCATGGTCACTCCTCCTCTGAAGGACGGAACTCCCAATAAGGATATCCTGGTTGCTGCGGGGCTGTGCGGTGTTGACAGGATATTCATGGCAGGCGGCGCACAGGCTATCGCTGCCCTGGCCTATGGCACAGAGGAGATACCCAAGGTCGATAAGATAGTCGGCCCCGGCAATATCTATGTGGCTACGGCTAAGAAAATGCTTTATGGCGTGGTGGATATAGATATGGTGGCAGGACCCAGCGAGGTACTGGTCATGGCTGATGAAAGTGCCGACCCGAAGTTCGTTGCTGCCGACCTGATGTCTCAGGCAGAGCATGATAAACTGGCCTCTGCTATACTGGTCACCACCAGTGAAAAGCTGGCTGATGAGGTGATGGATGAATTTGAGAGGCAGATGAAATATCTGGAGAGAAGGGACATTATCAGGTCTTCACTGGAAAACTACGGCGCTGCCCTTATATGCGAGACTAAGGACCAGGCTGTGGATATGGCCAACAAGTTCGCCCCTGAGCACCTGGAGGTGCTTTTTGAGGACCCGCTGGAATATGTGGGCAGGCTGGATAACGCCGGCTCAGTGTTCCTTGGCAGCTATGCCTCTGAACCTCTCGGGGACTACTATGCCGGACCCAATCACGTCCTCCCTACCAGCGGGACAGCCAGATTTTTCTCGCCCCTGGGCGTTAACAGCTTTGAGAAAAAATCAAGCTTTATCTACTACACAGAGGATGCACTGAGAAAGGCCAAGGACGATATAGTTCTTGTGGCGGAGAAGGAAGGACTTACCGCTCACGCCAATGCTATAAAGGTAAGGTTTGAATAAAAAGAGAACTATCAGGAGGGCGCAGCCATGGCCAATCAAATAAACGGCGGGCAGGACCTCTGGTCCGCCCCTGCGGAAATGATAATGGGCGCCATAGCCCGGAATATTGACGGCAGCCGTAAAGAAGGCACCGTAGTCTTCTATGACAGCCTGGACGTCGAGGTAAGTCTCGGCAGGGCGGACGTTCGCCAGGAAGGGTCTGTATTGCATGGGGAAGCTGTGGTGATGATAAGGTGTACAAGATACGGCCTTACTGAGATCGAGCGTGCAGAGGCCGCTGGCAGCAGACAGGAATTGATCTGCTTTATCATCGCAGATATATTGACAACAGCAGTCAGAGCCATGATCGACGGACTGAGAGACAGGCTTGTGCCCAGGCTCAGAAACAGCTTTGACGGCTCAGAACATATCTATTGCTGTTCAGAGAGGTCCCATATACTGAGGTTTGGACAGGAAACATCTCAAAAGATAGATCTTATGCAGATACTAGGGGATGATCTGTGCGGTTTCTTAGGTCATGAGAAATACAATTGGGTCAGGCTGGAGACTGTGATGACTGAGGGGAGGATAAGTTCACAGGTCTGGGTGAACGGTTCGCCCTATGTTGAGCTGAGCGATGTGCTCAATGACCGGCTCAGGCCCCTGAGTCAGAAGGGTACGGTCCTCAGAGCGGTGCAATATGAGCTGTTTGAGCAGAGCGAAAGCACTTATGCCGAGCCAAAGTATACCGACGAGCAGCTGAGAGTACTGTGTGACAAGGCTATCCACATCATGGGGAAGATAGATTCTTCCGCCGCAAAGCTCAGGGCAGAGCAGGAGATTAGGGAACTGTGCCATGACGACGATCTGGCCTTTGAACTTTTCTCTTTCATACCCGAAGCCTTTGCCGAGGCTGCGATTAATATGAACGTCAGCAATCGGGTAATAATAAGAGGCGGCAGTAAAAGATATGAGGTATATACCTCACAGCTGCGCACCTGGAAGATGATATTCCTTGTGACTCTTGGTATTTTAGGCGATGAAAGACCCGGAGAAAGCTTTTACCGTGGGATACTGTATTCCTCCGCCAGGTACTACGCATTCACGCAGCTCGCAGACGCCGGAAAGGATAAGAACACTCGCTTAAAGCCCTTGCTCTGCGATGCGCATGAGGGCTATAGGATATGCAATTAGTCAGGGGTTATGATCTGAAAACTGCAATACTTACCATAGACGATATTGCATCGGAAAACACCCCTGCGATAGTTGATCACCTCAACGAGAAGGGGATACAGGCAATTATGTTTGCCTGGGGCGAAAGGACCGAGCGGTATTTTGATAATGCTCTTTATGCTATCAGCCACGGCATGATAGCGGGCAACCACAGCTATTCACACCCTTTTTTCTCAAAGCTCACTTTTGAAGAGTGCAGGGCTGAGATCGAAAGGTGTGAGGAAGTCCTTGACAGATTATACGCCAGTGCCGGGGAGGAGCGGAGGTACAGACCGTTTCGCTTTCCCTACGGTGACAAAGGCGGAGCGAATAAGGCTGCTTTGCAGATGTATCTGCAAGAGCGGGGCTTTGATAAGCTGGACGATACGCTGATCTGTTACAGGAACACTTATGATAATAGGTAGTAAAATAATGACCGAGGTGGTAATAATGAGAACTGCTGAGATAAACAGAAAGACCAAAGAGACTGACATATCTGTAAAACTGGACCTTGACGGCAGCGGCAAGGTCGATGTAGATACCGGTATCGGTTTCTTTGACCATATGCTGACTGCCTTTGGCGTACACAGCGGCATCGACCTGAGCGTAAAGTGCAAGGGTGATCTCTATGTGGACGGTCATCATTCGGTCGAGGATACGGGCATCTGCATCGGAAAGGCCTTCGCTGAAGCTCTTGGCGATAAGGGAGGCATAGCCAGATACGGTTCTGCCTATGTCCCAATGGACGAATCCCTGGCGTTCTGCTCACTTGATATAAGCGGCAGACCGTTCCTAGTCTTCAATGCGGAGTTCCACGACGACAGGATAGGCAATTTCGATACTTGCCTTGCAGAGGAGTTTTTCAGGGCCTTTGCATTCAATTCCGGCATTACTCTCCATATCAGAGAGGAATACGGCAAGAACGATCATCATATCTGCGAGGCCATCTTCAAGGCCGTTGCCCACGCTCTGAAGGACGCAGTTACTCTGACCGGCAAGGGCGTACTTTCCACTAAAGGAGTGCTTTAAATGATAGCTGTCATCGACTACGGCGCAGGTAATATTTTTTCGGTAAAAAACGCTCTTGACCACCTGGGCTTTGAAAGCAGGCTCACCGATAAGGCGGAGGACCTGAGGAGCGCTGATGCGCTGATACTGCCCGGTGTGGGTGCCTTTCCATGGGCTATGAATATGTTAAAGCTCAGCGGCCTGGTGGAGGTGATAAAGCAGGAAGCTGCCCGGAAACCGTTTTTAGGCATCTGTCTCGGTATGCAGCTGCTTTTTGAGAAAAGTTATGAGTTTGAGGAGTGTAAGGGCCTGGGGCTTGTAGACGGTTATGTGGACAAGATAAACGAGCCGGGGCTGGTGATACCGCATATGGGCTGGAACAAGCTGGAGTACAATCACCCGTGTCCGCTGTTTGACGGACTGGGCAGTGAAGAGTATGTTTATTTTGTCCATAGCTATAAAGCTTTCTGTGGCGACGGTGCATTGATGGCTTACTGCCAGTACGGCTCAAAGGTCCCCGCAGTGGTCGGCAACGGCAAAAATGTCTTCGGCTGTCAGTTCCACCCGGAAAAGAGCGGAGAGACCGGGCTGAAAATACTCAGCAATTTCGCAGGGCTTATAAAATGAGCCGGAAAATGAGAATTCTGGAGGACGATCATGCTTGCTAAAAGGATAATCCCCTGTCTTGACGTCAGGGACGGCAAAGTAGTCAAGGGCGTGAATTTCGAGGGTATAAAGGAAGTAGGCGACCCGGTGGAATGTGCTGCCGAGTATGATAAGCAGGGCGCCGATGAGATAGTTTTTTATGACATAACCGCTTCCCATGAGGGCAGGGGAGTCATGCTGGATGTGGTGAGAGAGACCGCTAAGAGGGTATTTGTGCCTCTGACAGTTGGCGGCGGCATCAAGACCGTGGACGATATAAGGGAGACTCTGAGGGCCGGGGCCGATAAGGTCAGCGTCAATTCACAGGCCGTACAGAACCCGTCGCTTATCAGGGAGGGTGCTGATATCTTCGGCAGTCAGTGTATCTGTGTCGGCGTCGATGCGAAGGCTATCGGTCCTGATAAATGGACAGTATTTATCAACGGCGGCAGGATAGATATGAAACTTGACCTGATCGACTGGGTAAAAAAGTGCGAACAGCTTGGCGCCGGGGAGATCTGTCTCAATTCCATTGACACCGACGGCGTAAGGGGCGGTTTTGACCTTCCTATGCTCAAAGCTGTGGTAGACGCTGTGAAGATCCCGGTTATAGCCTCCGGCGGCGCCGGTAAGCTGGGGGATTTTGCAGAGGCCTTTTTAAAAACTGACTGTTCGGCTGCGCTTGCCGCAAGCCTGTTCCATTTCAGAGAGCTTACAGTTTCTCAGGTCAAGGAGGACTGCAAGAGCAAGGGGATAATCGTGAGGCAGTGCCGATAATTGTGATAAATAACGATCTCGAGAGCGCAGCAGCTATGAAAGAGACCGTCGCCAGGTCCTGGCAGCACAGAGTGAGCAGCCGGATCCCCCAGAAGGGCAAGAAAGCGCAGGGACACCGGCGGCCAATGGAATTGGGGAGACGAGGAGCAGTTCGGGGCAGCATAAAGGTCTCCAAAGCACAGAGGAGAAGAATATGAGCAAAATTAAGATCAATATAAACGACCTGGATAGATTTTTTGTCAAAAGCGAGCTTATCCCGGCTATATGCTACGAGGTCAATACAAAGACCGTACTGATGCTTGCATATATGAATAAAGAGAGCCTTAAACGCACTCTGGAGACGGGCTATACCTGGTTCTGGAGCAGGTCGAGGCAGGAGTACTGGAACAAGGGCGCTACCAGCGGTCATTTGCAGAAGGTCATCTCGATCTACGGCGACTGCGATGACGATACGCTGCTTGTAAACGTTGAGCAGACCGGAGCGGCCTGCCATACCGGGTCATACAGCTGTTTTTTCAACGAGATATATAATGAGGAGGAAGAATAAATGACGGTGTATGAAGAGATATTTGCGGTCCTTAAAGCCCGTAAGGAGCAGTTCGACAAGGGCGAGGCTCCGGAGAAGAGCTATACCTGTTATCTTTATCAGCAGGGTGTTGACAAGATATGCAAGAAAGTAGGA
Organism: Ruminococcus sp.; assembly: GCA_017478965.1. Lineage (GTDB taxonomy): Bacteria > Bacillota > Clostridia > Oscillospirales > Ruminococcaceae > Hominimerdicola. Next base: position 40,160 of record JAFVCV010000026.1, read on the forward strand.
GAAGAGGCCGCCGAAACTATAATCGCCGCCAAGAACGGCGACAATGACGAGCTGAAAAACGAGATAACGATCTGCTATACCACGTTATGGTCCTTGCAGTCAATCAGGGCCTTGACTGGTCTGACGTTGAGAAGGTCCTTGATGAGAGGAACGAGAAGATAGGGAACCTCAAACAGTTCAAGACAGTGGATAAGAATACTTGATATAATGAAAGCTCTCTTTTTTGAGAGCTTTTATTTTTGGGATACCGTCTGGAACTATTTTAAGCTAAAGGCTTTAAAATGATCCGTTTGATCTTCTCAGACGAAATATTTTGTTTTGTCTGCACAAATTTTTCTTCCTCTGAATATGATGTAGAGAAGAAAGGTAAAAAACTTCCGGCGTTGTCATGACCGTTCGGTCGGCACGGCAAGGCCAAATCTATCTACAGGAGGAAAAAACTATGAGTGAAAACACCATCAGGCCCGGCAATAATTTCAAAGACGCCATCTGCATAGACGCCATGAGGGTCTATGATTCATGCAGCTCCCAGGACTGCCTGGAAGACCTGGCTTTTACATTTGACGCAGACGTTCAGGAACTTATCGACCAGGCCGCCTACATCAAGACCCAGTCCATAGACGTTACGGATGTGAACTTCTCCATTTCTCCGGTGGCCTTCAACCAGGGCTTTTATTCGGTAGACTGCACCTATAATTTCAGGGCGCAGACAGAGATCTTCGACGGAGAGAATACGCCGCCTACAGTGGGCTACGGCAGGGCATCTTTTACAAAGAAGGTCATTCTTTACGGCAGCGACGGCGGCACCATGCGCTTTGTCTCTGACGGAAGTACACCCGTATTGGAGTCACCGACCACTGGCTGCGGCTGCTGCAATGCTCCCTGCACTCTGCCTACAGCGACTCTGTCTCTTGTACAGCCCATGTGTCTTGACACCAAGCTGGTCACTGACGATGCAGGCACCAACAGCGTTCTCATCACCGTGGGTATTTTCGCAATAATTTCCCTGTCAAGGCCCGTTCCGCTGATGGTCCCTGTCTATGACTACTGTGTTCCCGGCAAGGAATGCACTTCCAGCAGCGGCAGTCCCTGCGAGATGTTTGAGAAGATAGACTTTCCAACCAACGAGTTCTTCCCCAGAGGACTTGAGGACAACTGCGCCCGTATTTCATCAGACGATAACGGACAAAATCAGTGAAGAGCCGAAAGCTCCCGGTCCTCCGGGAGCTTTTTTGTTAAGGCCGATACCTTATTTTGTGGCCGTCATTAGTATAAATTTACACAAAAGCCGTAAATGACTGTTCGTTCATATATTTATTATTGACAAATCTGGGAAAAAGTTATATAATAAAATAGTATTGGTGTTTTGGATTTTATATCATTTAAGAAATGGGGATACCGATGGCGGAAAACAACAGCATCAACACAGCTTTCTCAGCTGGAACAGATAAGACCCGGGCCTTGGCCAGCTTACAGAAGTGGACAAAGGAACGTGAGTTAAAGCAGGGTGCAAGACCCCTGGCCTTCGTCCATTCCTATGGCTGCCAGCAGAATGTCAGCGACGGGGAGAAGATAAAGAATATGCTCAGTTCGGCAGGATATGCCTTCACAGATGAGCCTGAAAAGGCACAGCTCATACTGCTCAACACCTGCGCTGTCCGTGAGAACGCAGAGGACAGGGTCTTTGGAAATATTGGCGATCTCAAAAAGCTGAAGGAGCAGCGCCGCGACCTTGTTATCGGCATCTGTGGCTGCATGGCACAGGAGAAGCACGTTGCCGAGAAGATAAAGGAGTCATATAAGCAGGTGGATCTGGTCTTTGGGACCTTTGCCTACGGCGAGATATATGAAATGCTCTGGAAGGTGATCTCCGAGGGCAGGAGGGTGTTCAATCAGGACGACACCTGCACGGAGATAGACGAGGATATGAAGCAGCTCCGTGAGGACAAGCTCAGGGCCTTCGTGCCTGTCATGTACGGCTGCAATAATTTCTGCACCTACTGCATAGTTCCGTATGTCAGGGGAAGAGAGCGCAGCAGAAAGCCCGAGGCCGTCATCAGCGAGGTAAGTGGTCTGGTGGAACAGGGGTATAAGGAGATAACTCTTTTAGGACAGAATGTCAATTCCTATGCCTACGGTTTCCCGGAGCTGTTAAGAGCCATCAATGAGATCCCCGGCAAGTTCAGGATAAGATTTATGTCCAGCCACCCCAAGGATGCCACGAAGGAGCTGATAGACGCTATACTTGAATGTGAAAAGGTCTGCACCCACCTGCACCTGCCGGTCCAGGCAGGCAGCGACAGGATACTCAAAAAGATGAACCGCAGCTATACCGTTGAGAAGTATATGTCCATAATAGACTACGCCCGTTCAAAACGGCCCGATTTCAGCTTTACTACGGACCTTATAGTAGGTTTCCCCGGGGAAAGCTATGAAGAGTTCTGTCAGACTAAGGATATAATAAAAAGGGTGGGCTATAACAACATATATTCCTTTGTTTATTCAAGGCGCAGCGGAACTCCCGCCGCCAAGATGGAGGACAGTATCAGTGATAAGCAGAAGGGTCTCTGGCTCAGAGAGCTGCTGTTGGAGCAGAGGGAGATAACTTCTGCAAGGTTCGCTAAGTTTCTCGGCAAGGAGAAGGAGGTCCTTATAGAAGGCCCAGGCAGAACAGGCAGCGACTATCTTACCGGCAAGACCGATGAGAATATCATCGTCGAGGTCAGGGCGGATAAGAAATACATAGGACAGTTCACGAGGGTCCGCATTGTGAAAACTATGAACTGGGCCCTGGAGGGCGAGGTAATAGAATGACCACAGGAGGTATAAGATGAACGTTATCGAAATGACCAGAGAGCTGGGTAAGGCTATCCAGCAGGACGAGAGGTATATAAAATTCATGAAGGCGGTGGAGGATAACGACACCGATACAGAGGTGCAGAACGCAGTAGGGAAGTTCAACCAGAAACGCTCTGAGCTGAGCATGGAGATGCGTCTGCCTGATAAGAATGCAGATAAGATAACCGAGCTGGACCGTGAGATACACGAGCTTTATGACGAGATCATGGCAATGCCTAAGATGAAGGCCTTCTATGAGGCCAAGGGCGAGTTCGACGCACTGATGAAGTCGGTGAACTATATCCTGCAAATGGCCTCTAACGGCGAGGACCCGGCCACCTGCGACGCAACGCCCCCGGCCAGCTGTTCCGGCAGCTGTGCGACCTGCGGCGGCTGCGGCTGATCCGGGAAGAGAACGGTTTTTCATATAGGAAGGCAGGACGTTTGTGAGACTGGAAGATATAGACGAAGAAAAGCTGTCTCCCATGATGAAACAGTATCTGGAGGTCAAGAAAAAGTATAAGAACCACATACTGTTTTACAGACTGGGCGATTTTTATGAGATGTTTTTTGATGACGCAGTCACCGTTTCAAAGGAACTGGAGCTGACCCTTACGGGGAGAGACTGCGGACTGGAGGAGAGGGCGCCAATGTGCGGCGTTCCTCATCATGCCTGTGAGATCTATCTCAAACGGCTCATAGAAAAGGGCTATATGGTGGCCATCTGCGAGCAGACCATGGACCCGGCGCTGTGCAAAGGCATAGTGCCAAGAGAGGTGATAAGGGTCGTCACTCCGGGCACACTGATCGAGAGCAGTATGCTTGACGAAACTGACAACAACTATATCTGCTCATTCTATATGCAGCTAAAACAGGCTGCCCTTTGCCTGGCTGATATCTCCACAGGCGAAGTCCATCTTTTCGAGTTCGAGGGAAAGGATACCGCTAACAGTGCCATAAATGAGCTTTCACGGTTCTCTCCGTCGGAGATACTTATAAACGACGCTATCCTTTCAAACAAGGAGATATCGAGGTTCATCAGGGAACGCATAAAGACAAGCGTACAGCTGCTGGACGAGAAGGATTTTTCGCCTGAGATACATACGCAGGAGGTGCTCAAGCAGTTCTCTGTGAACAGCCTGGAGTCACTTGATATAAAGAGCGGCAGCCTGGGCGCCTATGCTCTGTGCGGACTGTTTGCCTATATCCATGATACTCAGAAGGCCCTGGTGGGAAGGTTCTCTGCTATAACCAAGCATGATGCCGACCCCATCATGACCATAGGTTATACCGCAAGACGGAACTTAGAGCTTACGGAGACTCTGAGAAACAAGCAGAAAAAAGGCTCACTTCTGTGGGTCATCAACAATACACGCACTTCTATGGGAGGGCGTATGCTCAAAGCCTGGCTTGAACAGCCCCTGGTAAATCCGCTGAAAATAATGGACAGGCTCAATGCAGTGGAGCAGTTCACTGAGGATCCGGTGGCATTAGGGGAGATAAAGGAGATACTCGGCGGTGTCTATGATCTGGAAAGGCTCATGACCAGAGTCATGTATAAGACAGCCAGTCCCAGGGACCTCAGGTCGCTTTCCCTGACTGCGCTGAAACTGCCCGGGCTTAAAGAACAGCTGAACCGGTTCTCATCGAAGCTCATCGTAAACTGCACCGGCAGGATATCTACCCTGGAGGCTGTGTCGAATCTTATCGAGAACGCCATAGTCGATGAGCCGCCCGCTAATGTCAAGGACGGCGGCGTCATCAAGGACGGTTTCAGCGAACAGCTGGACGGGCTTAGAAACATCATCGCCGGCGGCAAAGGCATAATCGACGACATCGAGAGCAGGGAGAGGGAAAAGACCGGCATAAAAAATCTGAAAATAGGCTATAACCGTGTGTTCGGATATTATATCGAGGTAACAAAGGCCTACTATAGCCTGGTGCCGGACAGCTATGTCAGAAAGCAGACTTTAGCCAACTGCGAAAGGTTCATAACCGATGAACTGAAGGTCGCAGAGAATACCATTCTGGGAGCAAGTGATAAGATAATCTCTCTGGAGCAGGAGATATTCACTGAGGTCAGGGACTTTATCGCTACCCAGCTGAGACTGGTGCAGGAGACTGCTACCGCTGTGGCTGAGATTGATGTGCTGTGTTCCTATGCCACAGCGGCTATAAAGAACAACTATACCAAGCCTGAGATTGCCATCGACGGCATTATCGAAATCAAGAACGGCCGTCACCCGGTGGTGGAGCTGATGCAGAAGGACGAAGTGTTCGTACCCAATGACACATATCTTGATGTTACCGCAAACCGCATGGCCGTCATAACCGGACCTAATATGTCCGGCAAGTCTACCTATATGAGGCAGGTTGCCCTCATTACCCTGATGGCCCAGATAGGCTGTTTCGTTCCGGCAGACCGGGCTAAGATCTCCGTTGTGGACCAGATATTCACCAGAATAGGGGCATCAGACGATCTGACCGCCGGACAGTCTACATTTATGGTGGAGATGAGCGAGGTGGCAGACATCGTCAAGCACGCCACCCCCAACAGTCTTGTTATCCTTGACGAGGTGGGGAGAGGTACCTCCACCTTTGACGGCATTTCCATAGCGAGGGCAGTCTCGGAGTATATCTCCACCTCAAAGTCCTTAGGCTGCAAGACCCTGTTTGCGACCCATTATCATGAGCTGATAAGTCTGGAGGACGAGCTAACCGGTGTGAAGAACTACTCTGTAGCTGTCAAGAGACAGGGTGACAATATCAAATTTTTAAGAAAGATAGTGAGGGGCGGCGCCGACGAGAGCTACGGCATCGAAGTTGCAAAGCTGGCGGGCCTGCCCAATAAGATAATCGGCAGGGCCAAATCCCTTCTTGCTGATATGGAGCAGGAGGCTATGCGCAATGCCGCAGAGAACGACAAGAAGGACCGTGAGCAGATATCTTTCGACCGGATCAGCGACAGCATCATTTCTGACAAGCTCAGAAAGACCAATATCGACGAGATGAACGATGAGGAGCTGAGAGATTTTGTCAGGGACCTGCTCAGATATGTTTGAGACTGTGCAGTCAGATAGTTAGGAATAATAAATGTCAGAGATAAGAGTATTGAGCAAGGAGGTCTCCGAGCTTATAGCAGCCGGCGAGGTCATTGACAGGCCCTCCTCCATAATCAAGGAACTGCTGGAGAATGCCATAGACGCAGGCTCCAATGTTATCACCGTTGAGATAAAAAACGGCGGCAGGACCTATATCAGAGTCACAGACAACGGTAAGGGCATTGCCCCGGAGGATCTTCCTACCGCTTTTCTGAGGCACGCCACCAGCAAGATAGTCAATAGGGGCGACCTGGACAGTATCATGACCTTAGGTTTCAGAGGAGAGGCCCTAGCCTCTATCTGCGCTGTAGCAAAGGTAGATGTGCTGACTAAGAGAATTGGGGACAGGCTTGGGACCCATTATGCCATAGAGGGCGCACAGGAAAAGCTCAGCGAGCAGTGCGGCTGCCCTGACGGCACTACGTTTGTGGTGAGGGATATTTTCTATAACGTGCCCGCCAGGCTGAAATTTCTGAAAAAGGACTCTACCGAGGCCAATTATGCAGCCGACCTGGTCAGTAAGCTGGCCATATCCCACCCGGATATCTCTTTTAAATTCATCAGAGACAATAAGGCGGACCTTATCACCGCCGGGGACGGGAAGATATACTCCGCTGTCTATTCAGTATTCGGAAGAGAGTTCGCAGGCAGCCTTATGGAGGTGGACTACACCTACGAGGGCATTCACATCTACGGTTATACCGTAAAGCCTATCGAATCAAGGCCGAACAGAAAGTTTCAGAATTTCTTTGTCAATAAGCGCTACGTAAGGTCCAAAGCCTGCGCTGACGCCCTGGAGGAGGCCTACCGAAATAATATCATGGTTGGGAAATTCCCGGCCTGTGTGCTTTATATAGATGTGCCGCCGAACACAGTGGACGTAAATGTTCACCCTACCAAGATAGAGGTTAGGTTCTCGGACGAAAAGCTTATCCATGAGGCAGTGTTCTTTGCAGTGAAAAATTCGCTGATGGAAAAGGACCAGCCAGGCGAGATAGTTTTAGATAAGAAGAAAAATTTTACTGAACACGAGCTGTATGACTTCCCTCCGGAGGATAACAGTGTACAGATGAGGTTCGGTACTGAGGATAGTTTAGCAGGGGTCAGCTCTTCGGTGGACCGGAATGCTGCGGGTGTGGAAAAAAAGACTGAAATACCGCCCCTGCCGCCCTTGCCTGAACAGGAGCCTATGGCGCCCCGGAGCTTCAGACCGGGACCAAGGCTGGAAAAAGTCGAAAATCTGCCGATCAGCGAAGAGGACAGGAAGTCCGGCGAAGATCTGTTTCTGGCGTCTCTTGAAGAGCCGGCGGCCCCAGCACCGACCTCTCCTGAAACTAAGAAGGTGACGGTGGAGGAGATCAATAAGGCCGTCAGCGAGATACCTATCCCCGATGAACCTGAGCCCTTTGGCAAAAGCGATTTCCAGTTCATAAGCCGCCGCAGCTTTATACGCTCAGTGGTGGAAGAGGTAAAGCCCGAAAAGGATAAACCAAAGCCCATAGTTGTGGGTGAGCTTTTCAAGACCTACGTGGTGGCCCAGTGCGGAGATGAAATGCTGCTGATGGACAAACACGCCGCTCATGAACGGTATATATTTGAAAAAATAAAGGGCGACACCCAGCAGCTGGAAACTCAGATGCTTCTGGAGCCTATAATGATAATGCTTTCTTATGATGAATATGATGCTCTGTCAGCGGGGATAGACAAGATCAGGCCCCTTGGCTTTGAGATAGAACCTGACGTGGCGCCCACAGTGGCTGTCAAGGGAGTGCCTATAATCTTAGGGGACAATAATCCCACCGAGGCCGTCATTGAGCTGGCGAGAAATCTGCTGCAAAATAAGCATGACCCTCAGGTGGAGATATTTGACGACCTTTATCATTCTCTTGCCTGTAAGGCTGCTATCAAGGCCAACGACGACAATACCCTTATCGAGCTTCAGGCACTGATGAATGCGGTCTACGATAACGATAAGACCCGTTATTGTCCCCACGGCAGACCTGTTATGATAAGGCTGACCAAAAAAGACATCGAAAGACAGTTCAGACGCCTGGTCTAGTGAGGTGATCGTTTGGACAAAAGTAAAATACCGCTGCTGGTCATCGCCGGCCCTACCGCCTCCGGCAAGACCGCCCTGGCAGTCGAGATGGCGAAGTACTATGGGGGCGAAGTAGTCTCGGGAGACTCTATGCAGATCTATAGGGGACTCAATATCGCCACCGCCAAGCCGACCCCGGAAGAGATGAAGGGCATACCTCACCATCTTATTGACTTTCTTGACCCTGGTACACCTTTCAGTGTGGCGGACTATGTGAGAATGGCCGCCGGGATCATAAGGGAGATCCACGCCAGGGGAAAGCTCCCTGTAGTATGCGGGGGGACGGGGCTTTATATCAGCTCTCTTGTTGACAATATCATTTTCGATGATACCGGCAGCGATAAGAAGATAAGGAGCAGGCTTGAGGAGGAGGCTGAAAGATGCGGTAATCGTGCGCTGTGGGAAAAACTCATGGAGATAGACCCTGAGACTGCTGAAAAGGTCCATGAGAACAACCTGCCAAGGGTCATAAGGGCCTTAGAGGTCTATGAACTCACCGGGGTCAGACTTTCTGAGCACAAGGCAAACAGTCGGAGGGAGGAGAGTCCCTATAACAGCTGTATCATCGGGCTTGACGCTGAGAACAGACAGTTCCTTTACGACAGGATCGATCGGAGAGTCGATATCATGGCTGAAAAAGGCATGGTGGAGGAGTGCCGTGAGGTCTATGAGAGGGGAGGGCTGTCTACCGCTGCACAGGCCATTGGCTATAAGGAACTTATCCCTTACTTTGAGGGCCGTGCTGAGCTTTCGGAGTGTTTAGAAAAAATCAAGCTTGAGACTCGCCATTATGCCAAAAGACAGCTGACCTGGTTTAGGCGAGTTGACAAGATTTCATGGGTGAAAATTGATAAATTTGACGATTTGAAAAAAATTGCTGAAAATGTCAAAAATATAGTAGCCAAATCTGAAATAATGTGTTATAATATAAAGTGATGTAATGTATTCACTTTGTTTAAAAATCATCGATCATTAATTAAGGAGTGTTCTGTTATGAATAAAAATATTAATCTTCAGGATGTTTTTCTGAACCAGGCCAGGAAGGAGCAGGTCATGGTGAAGTTCATACTGATGAACGGCTATCAGTTCAAGGGTATAGTAAGAGGTTTTGACAGCTATGTGGTCATTCTCGACTGCGAGGGCAAGCAGAACGTGGTATATAAGCACGCTATCTCTACTATCGTGCCGGACCGTATGATAAACATTATGGACGCCGCAAATAACAAGAGTGAAAACTAAAAGGAAGTATGCTTAAATGAATTCACTGACCGTAAAGATACTTGCGGCGCTGGTCTCTGTTTTGCTGGTAACAACTATCTGTACTCAGGTATATACCCTCCTTCATGACCGTCATGATACTGAGGAGGCTGTGCTTGCCACCGTCAATGAGGATATCATGTTTGACGGCGTGGTCGTCAGGGACGAGAAAGTGGTGACCTATAACGGAACCGGAGTGCTGGATTTCAAGTATGCGGACGGCAGCAAGGTCTCGGTGAACAATACCATCGCTGAGGTCTATTCATCAGAGGAGGCCATTCAGGTCAGGGACAGGATAAATGCTATAGATGCGGAGATAGAACTGCTGGAAAAGTCGCAGAACCCTGGCACTACGGCCTATATTGAGCCGGAGACGCTGCTTTCCAGTATACAGGGCAGCTACAGTCAGATGCTCAACTGTATAGATGAGCGTGACTATGAAAAGCTGGCTTCTGTAAAATCGGCGCTGACGTATTCGACCAACGTTTACAATGTCATCACGGGCAAGGCTGTGGACTATGATGCAGGCATAAGCGCTCTGAAGTCCGAGAGGGATTCTCTGAAAAGCCGGGCCTCTGCGCCTAAGGATGTTATAAAGGCGGACAAGACCGGGTATTTTGTTTCCTATGCCGATGGCTATGAGGATATACTTACCACCGATTCCATTTCCGGACTCACGGAGGAGAAGATAAACAGCATAATCAAGGGCAATGTTACCCCGCCAGCCAACGCAATAGGCAAGACCTTTGACAGCTACAGCTGCAAGATCGTAGGCGTTGTCAAGAAGGACTCCAGGGTCAGTGATGATGCTAAGGTAGATCTGATGCTCAATACATCCGGGGATATATATAACTGCAAAGTGGAAAAGGTGCAGGAGCTGGGGGACGGCGAGAAGGTCATGGTGGTCCTGAGCTGCGACAGGCTGGACGAGGCTCTGGTCGAATCGAGAGTCCTTTCTGCAAAGCTCATCTTTGATAAATTCCAGGGTATAAAGGTCCCGAGGAGCGCATTGCGTTTCAAGGGCGAGCAGAAGGGCGTATATGTAATGCTGGGCAAGGATGTGTCCTTCAAGAAAGTAAATGTGATCTACGAGGGCGACGACTTCGTGCTTTCGGAGAACACCTCCGATGAGGACTGCCTGCTGCTCTACGACCAAATTCTTTTAGAGGTGGTATCTAATAAAGATGTGCAAGATCTCAGTGGACCAGACAGCAGGACCTCAGATGAATGATGAATTTCGTCAGGTCCTTGAAAATATCAAGGAAATATGTTATAATGTTGAAAACGCAAAGGCTAAGTACCGTAGCAGCAGCGACGATGTAAGGATAATGGCTGTTACCAAGACGGTGCCCCCGGAGAAAGTCAATGTCGCCGTCGCACAGGGGATCACTCTGTTAGGCGAGAACAGGGTGCAGGAGTTCCTTTCTAAGAAGGACGCTTACGATAAGGCCGCAGAGGTGCAGTTCATAGGGCGGCTTCAGACCAACAAGGTCAAGTATATCATCAACGATGTTTCGCTGATCCAGTCTGTGGACAGTTTTAAGCTGGCTAAAGAGATAGACAGGCTGGCCGCTAAGAACGGCAGAGTAATGAATGTGCTCATAGAAATAAATATCGGGGACGAAGCTTCAAAGAGCGGCATCAGTACAGGTGAGTTGGACGAGCTTATCTGCCAGACGGCTGAGCTGGAGAACGTGGCGGTCAAGGGGCTTATGGCTATACCGCCTATAGGCTGTGGTGAAGATGTATTTGAGCGGATGAATATGCTCTTTCAGGAGCTTAAAGAGAAAAATATAAAAGGTGTTTCTATGGATATACTGTCGATGGGTATGTCCGGGGATTACGAAATGGCCATCAAGCACGGTTCTAACCTGGTCAGGATAGGTACTAAAATGTTCGGGGCCAGAAATTATTTGGAGGGGTAGGGAATGAACAGGATACTGCAAGGGCTGAAAAATATTTTTATCGGTGAAGATTACTCCGAAGAAGTAGATTATCGTGAAGAGTACAGCGAACCGTCCTCATTCCGCAATTCCAGGAAGGACGAGCTGGAGTTCAGGCAGGCTGCCAGCGAGAACAGCTTTGCAGGGTCCTACAGCCGCCGGAGAGATAATGATGACCATGCGGCCGAGTTCGGCAGGAGCAGCGACAGTTTTTCAAGAAATGAAGGCTTTGCCAGAGCGGAAAGCTTTTCCAGAAACGACAGCACAGCGAGGAACGACGGCTTTTCAAGGACCTTCGGTCCAACAGTGACCAAGAAGAAGGAAGAGACGAAAGCCTCTCCCAAGCCGGCATATAACGATTACAGAGAGGATGAGAGAACAATGGACGAAATGCACACCTTGCAGATAGTACTTGCCAGACCTGTGGATTTTACTGAGGTAAAGAATATAGGCGATGATATAAACGCATATAAGACCGTTATACTCAATCTTGAGATGGTGAAGAGCGAGGACGCAAAGAGGATACTTGATTTCCTGTCCGGCGTTGCCTATGCCAACAAGGCTCAGATCAAGATGATGGCTCAGAAGACCTTCGCCATAATGGCTAAGAACGTTCATTTTGACGGCAAGGATCTGCTGTCTGAGCTGGAAAATAACGGTTATAGTTTCTGATGAGGAAGAGGGAGCTCTCTTTTCTCCACGATATCACTGATGAAGACAGGATACTGCTCAATAAGTTTCTCGACTGGTCTGAAATGGCTCAGGAGAAGTACGTAAGAAAGTTTTCGTTCTTTCTTGACGAAAGACAGCAGGTACTTTGCACAAAGGTCATGGCTTCTGTGAAGTTTGAAGACTATCAGCTGTGGGGCGGGAGAGAAGGAGCTGAAAGAAAGGTGCTCTGTGTCTACCCGGAGTACGGCAGGCCTGAGAGGGAGGACATTCCTATAAAGGCCGTTACCTTTACATACCGCAGGGAGGACAGGCTCAGCCACAGGGACATACTCGGTTCACTTATGGGACTGAAGATCGACCGCAGCTGTGTTGGCGATATCCTGGTGGGAGAAGGGAAGAGCTGTATTTTCGTAGTCGATACTGTACTCGCCGATGTCCTGTCAGTGACAAGGGTAGGCAGGACAGGCGTTAAGAGCAGCGAAGGATTTGACCCTGACCTGGCAGTGACTGAAAGTTTCAAAGAGATCACGGGGACCGTGGCATCTTTGAGATTTGACAGTATCCTTTCACTGGGACTTAGGATTTCCCGTGAGAAAGCCGCAGCGCTGATAAAGAGCGGTTCAGCCGAGGTCGGACATATGAAAGCGGACCAGCCGAAGAGACTGCTGCAGGAAGGCGATGTGTTCTCTGTTCGGGGGTACGGGAAATTCATTTTCAGATCCGTCAACGGTAAGACCGGCAAGGACAGGATACATATAACGATCAGCAAATATATATAGGAGGCTATTATTATGATATCACCAAATAGTATCAAGAACAAGACTTTTGAGACTGAAAGGAACGGCTACAGCCAGGCAGAGGTCGATAGATTTTTGTCGCAGCTGGCTGCTGACTATGCTGAGCTGTATAAGGACAATCAGGAGAGCGATGAGAAGATCTCAAAGCTGGTCGATAAGGTGAACGCTTACCGTGAGGACGAGGACGCTATCAAGCAGGCGCTGCTTTCAGCACAGAAAGAGGCAAATAAGATCATTGCCGACGCAAAGGTAAAGGCCAATAATATGATCGAGAGTGCCAAGAGCGAGCAGATGAAACTTGCTGAGCAGAGTGCATCTGAGTGTGAGAAGATTGTCAGGGAGCATAAGGAGCGCTGTGCAGCACTTATCAAGGAGAACACCGAGATCACTGAGAAGAAAATATCGGCCCTGAGAGCAGCTTATGATGATGAAAAAGCCGCTTATGACGATCTCAGAGCTGAGGTAACATACTTCAAGGCAAATCTGACCGGTCTTTACAACGAGCAGATCAAGCTTATTATGCAGCTGCCAACTCTGACCGATGAGGAGCTGGAGGAATATGAGGAGTCCTTTGATGAGGATTATGATGAGGACTATCCCGAGGAGGAGAAGGACCTGGTAGAGGATATCTCCGGAGACACAGGTGCTCCGGTGTCGAATGACGAGATAGACAAGGTACTGAATAACGGTATGGAGGGCGCTGCTTTGAATAACGTGAACGGCGAACTCAGATTTGGTAAAAACAACTAACGGTCTTTTGATGAGGCTCTGTATTTATCTGCAGAGCCTTTTAGTGTGAGTTTTAAGGGGCAGGTGCAGGATGTTCGTAGTCGCTTTGGTCCTGTCAGCAGTGCTGATAGTAATAGATCAGGTGTTAAAGATCGCCGTCAACAGCAGGATAGATCTCCATGAAGTAATAGAGGTCATCAAGATCGGCAGCGTAAAGATATTCAGCTTGACACATATAAGAAATACAGGCGCTGCCTGGAGCATAATGGCAGGGAAAACCTGGTTTCTGGTGCTGCTGCCGCTGGTGGTCTGCGGTCTGGGTATATTCTATATGTATAAGATACGCAATGACTCTAAACTGGAGATCATATCTTTAGCTATGATAATAGCCGGCGGTGCCGGGAACCTTATCGACAGAGTGAGGCTGAAAGAGGTCATCGACTATATCAAGTTCGAGCCTATAAACTTCCCGGTATTCAATTTTGCTGATATTTGCATAGTCATTGGCGCTGTACTTTTCTGCGTTTCTATTATCATCGGCGACCACAAACAAAGTAAAGAAAAAGAACTTGACAGCAAAAGCCAACAAAATAAAGAAGTTGAAAAATGTCAAGATGATTTACTTGATAGAGACTTAAACGAGTATGGCTCGGAGCCTGACGCTATTGACGGAAGTGAGGAACAGCCTGAGAAGAAAAGGCTGAACAAAAAGATCGTTATTATTGCTGCTGTGGCCGTGGCCGTCATCATTACTGCGGTCGTGCTGTGGCTTAAATTCGGCAGGAAGAAAACGTAGTATGGCTGAGCTGGAGTTTAAAGCCGGACCGGAGTCCGCCGGAATCAGAGTTGACAAGTTTGTGACCCAGAGCTGTGCCGAACTGACCCGTTCCGCCGTACAGAAACTCCTTGAAGAGGGCGGCGTAAGAGTCAACGGTTCAGAAGTCAGCAAGAATTATAAGCTAAGAGATGGCGATGATGTCTGTGTTTTTGTGCCGGAGCCTAAGGAGCTTTGTGTCGAGCCTCAGGATATCCCTATAGATATCGTCTACGAGGACAGCAGTCTTCTTGTCGTCAATAAACCAAAGGGCATGGTCGTACACCCCGCAGCCGGCAACCCTGACGGGACCCTGGTCAATGCCTTGCTGTATCACTGCAAAGGCCGGCTGTCGTCCATTAACGGCGTTATCAGGCCGGGCATCGTCCATAGGATCGATAAAAATACCAGCGGCCTTCTGATGGTCGCAAAAACTGATAAGGCCCATAATTTTCTGGCCGAACAGATAAAGTCTCACAGCTTCAAACGTGAATACCGGGCCATATGCGTGGGACGTTTCAGGGAAAGATCAGGCACTGTAGATGCTCCCATCGGCAGGAGCAAGTTTGACAGAAAAAAGATGTGTGTCACTGCTGTGAATTCCAAGGAGGCTGTGACTCACTATGAGGTCCTGGAGGAGTTCGGGCAGTATTCGTATTTAAAATTCAGACTTGAGACCGGCAGGACCCATCAGATCAGGGTCCACAGCGCTTACCTTGGCCACCCGGTACTGGGAGACGATGTATACGGTAAACCTTTTAAAGGTCTGGAAGGACAGTGCCTTCATGCCAAGCTGCTTGGCTTTACACACCCCGATACCTGCGGATATATGGAGTTTGACAGCCAGCTGCCGGATTATTTTACCAGGATAATGGAACATCTGATGAAAGGATAGCTTTCATGTTTGAGGATATAAGCAAAGTACTTTTGATAACAGATATGGACGGCACTTTTTTGCCGTCAAGCAAGATACCTGGACAGGCTTCTGTGGCTGCTGTAAACGATCTGCAGAGCCGTGGCGGGAAATTCTCCATCGCAACCGGAAGAGCTATCCAGGCTGCCGGACAGTATTTTAATTCTGTCAGTGTGAATTGTCCCATAATAATGTGCAACGGCGGTATGATCTATGATCTGAACAACAAAAAGCAGATATATGATGTTTTTGTGCCCTCGTATACCCGAGAGATAACCGCTCAGATACTCAGGGATAATCCTGACGTTGGCTGTGAAGTGCTCACACTTGACAAGGTCTATGTCCCTCAGATGACCCCTATGGAGGCCGCACACAATGTTATATGCAAGGTGGATCCGGTCATATGTGATATCAGCGAGATACCTGAGAACTGGTATAAAGTCCTCTTCGCCATCGAGCCGGAGAAGATGGAAAGGCTTATGAATTATGTCAAGTCACATAACTGGACAGGCGTGGATTTCGTCCGGTCCAGCAAGGAGTACTATGAGATACTTCCTACTGATATTTCAAAGGGCTTTGCTCTGAGTAAGATGCGTGAGGTCTGCCATATGGAAGACTTTACTTTTGTGGCCATGGGGGACTATAATAACGACATCGAGATGCTCAAAGCTGCTGATGTTGCCATCTGTCCCTCAAATGCAGTGGATGAGGTCAAGGAGGTCTGCGGCGTCGTGCTCAAAGAGAGCTGCGAGGAGGACGCAGCAGCGGCAGCTGTCAGATATATATACAAGAAACTTGATATTTTATAAACGGAGGTTTTATCTATGGACGCTACAACAAAAAAACAGCTTGAGATCACAGCGTGTAAGGTGCGTCTCGGTATCATCGAGGGCGTTTACAATGCCAGGTCCGGCCACCCGGGCGGCTCGCTTTCGATAGCCGATGTGCTGACCTATCTTTATTTCGCTGAAATGAAGGTAGACCCTAAGGACCCTGACGCTGCGGACAGGGACAGACTTGTCCTTTCCAAGGGCCATACTGCGCCCGCTCTTTATTCTACTCTCGCTCAGAGGGGCTTTTTTCCGGCTGACGAGCTTAAAAGTCTCAGACATATCGGTGCTATGCTCCAGGGCCATCCCTGCATAACTATACCCGGTGTGGATATGTCCTCAGGCTCCCTGGGCCAGGGTGTTTCCGTTGCCTGCGGAATGGCCCTTTCCGGCAAGATATCCGAGGCTCCCTACAGAGTGTATACTATCCTGGGAGACGGCGAGATACAGGAGGGACAGGTCTGGGAGGCTTCGATGTTCTCTGCCCACTATAAGCTGGATAATCTCACCATGATAGTAGATAACAACGGTCTTCAGATCGACGGCAAGATCAGCGATGTTATGTCGCCCTATCCCATAACCGATAAGTTCAGGGCCTTCGGCCTTAATGTCATCGAGGCAGATGCCCATGATTTTGACTCCCTTGAAAAGGCATTTGAAGAGGCTTCAAACACCAAGGGCAAGCCCTCTGTTATCGTTATGAAGAGCGTAAAGGGCAAGGGCGTTTCGTTTATGGAGAACAATGTGGGCTGGCACGGCACCGCTCCTAACGCTGAACAGTATGCTCAGGCTGTGGAAGAGCTGAATGCCAGATTGAAAGAATTGGAGGGCTGATGGAAATGGCTGATGTAAAGAAGATCGCTACCAGAGAGAGCTATGGCAATGCGCTGACTGAGCTTGGTGATAAGTATAAGGACCTCGTTGTGCTGGACGCTGACCTGGCTGCCGCTACCAAGACGGGCATTTTTAAGAAGAAATTCCCTGACAGATTTTTTGACTGCGGTATAGCTGAATCGAATATGATGAGCGTGGCCGCAGGTATTGCCGCCACCGGCAAGATACCCTTCGCCTCAACCTTTGCGATGTTCGCCGCCGGCAGAGCCTTCGAGCAGGTGAGAAATTCCATCGGCTATCCTCACCTCAATGTGAAGATAGGCGCAACCCATGCAGGCATATCAGTTGGTGAGGACGGAGCTACCCATCAGTGCAATGAGGATATCGCTCTTATGAGGACTATCCCCGGCATGACCGTTATCAATCCTGCGGACGATGTTGAGGCCCGGGCAGCGGTTGAAGCCGCTATCCTTCATCAGGGACCTGTTTATATGCATTTCGGCAGACTTGCCGCTCCGGTCTTCAATGACCCAGATACCTATAAGTTTGAGCTTGGCAAGGGCGTACAGATAAGAGAGGGCAAGGATATCGCCATTTTCGCTACAGGCCTTATGGTGGCCGAGGCTATCGAAGCCGCTAAAGTCCTGGCTGATAAGGGCATTGATGCCGCTGTTATCAATATCCATACTATAAAGCCTATAGATGAGGAGATCATAATCAAGAACGCTGCCAGGTGCGGCCTGGTCCTGACAGTCGAGGAGCATAGCATCATCGGGGGACTTGGCTCTACTGTTGCTGATGTTCTGTCTCAGAACTGTCCCACTAAGCTGGTCAAGATCGGCGTCAATGACGAGTTCGGTCATTCCGGACCTGCTGTTGACCTTCTCAGGCAGTTTGGCCTTTGTGCTGACAATATCATTGCCAAGGCTGAGGCTGCTGTTAAGTCAAAGTAAGCAAGACCATATCACTTTGCCCGGAGATGATTTTCGTTTCCGGGCTTTTTTTTGAATATCCGTGGCCTTTCTGCCCATACTGTATCTATAAAACTATTTGGAGGTGCAGTACTATGATCGAAAGCGATACGATAAAGCTTTTGAGAGAATGTGACAGTGGGATAAAAATGGGCGTTTCCTCGATAGATGACTCTATGAAATATGTCCAGAGCGATAAACTCAGACAGCTCCTTGAAAACAGCAAGGAGCGCCATGAAGCAGTTGGCGGCAGGCTTGTGTCATTTCTCCATGAGTATTCCGACAGCGGTAAGGAGCCGCCCGTCATGGCTAAGGTCATGAGCAAGGTAAAGACCGAGTTCAAGCTTGCCATTGAGAACGCCGACAGCGCAGTTGCAGAAAGCATGATCGACGGCTGTAATATGGGCATAAAGTCCCTGTCCCGTTATCTTAATCAGTATCAGGCCGCTGATGAGAACTCCAAAGACCTGGCAAAGGAGCTAATCGGTATCGAAGAGAGTCTCAGCGCAGAACTAAGACCATATCTCTGACAAGGCCATCACACCCCTGCTGTATTTTTAATAGTATAGTTAGGGGTGTTTTTATGAGCGTATACAGAAAAAGCCTGAAATGCAGGCTTTCATACCTGCTGCTTGCTGGGGCAGCTATTATCCTTTTTTTAACTGCCGTCTTTATCCATGAGCTGAATGAACATATTGACGAGATAACTGAGTATAAATGCCGTGAGACAGCCAGGGCGGTCATGGTATCTGCCGCCGCTTCGGCTGCTGAAGAGATAGACGGCGCTGATTATTATGTTATTGAAAAAGACAGCAAAGGCTCAGTTACCTCTGTTCGTGCCGACCCGGCAGTAACTGAGCGGCTGTGTCTGCTGCTTTCTGAGAAGATAGAGGAGGAGCTTGATAAACTCAGCCAGCATGGCATCAGTATCCCCATTGGCACCCTTATGGGCAGCACATTGCTTTCCGGCAAGGGCAGCAGTATCTCAATTGATGTCACTCAGCTTGGCGTGGCTGAGACTATCCCTGTCTGTGAAGTGGAGAGCGCCGGCATAAACCAGACCCTTCTTCGTATGAAAATACTTATCACTGTCCGTATAAGAGCAGTTCTTCCTGATAAGTATATCGACACCGAAAGCTCCTACGAACTGCCCGTCTGTGAGACTCTTGTGGTGGGAGATGTCCCATGTACTTATTTTTCCACGTGACTATTGTAAAATATTCTGCTTTGTGCTATAATTGTCTGTAGAGAGGCAGTTAACGACTCTAAATTATTGACGAGGTAAAAGAAATGAACGAGAATGAAGCTAAAAAGCGCATTGATGAGCTGGTAGAGCTGCTGGGATACCATGCCCGCCTTTACTATGTTGAAGACCGCAACGAGATAAGCGACTATGAGTATGATATGCTCCAGCTGGAGCTTAGAAAGCTGGAGGAGCAGTATCCCTCGCTGATAAGACCAGATTCGCCTACTCAGCGTGTTGGCGGCGAGCCTGTGTCGGGTTTTGAGAAGGTAGAGCATAAGGTGCAGATGGGTTCCCTCCAGGACGTTTTTTCATTTGAGGAGGTCAGAAAATTCGTTGATACCGTGAAACAGACAGTGACCTCACCGGTCTTCACCGTTGAACCTAAGATAGACGGACTTTCCGTTTCATTGGAGTATCAGAACGGCGTGCTGACAGTCGGTTCCACCAGGGGCGACGGCTTTGTAGGTGAGAACGTTACGGAGAACCTGAAGACCGTCCGCTCAATACCTATCTCTATCGGCGGTGAACTGCCCTTGCTGGAGGTAAGAGGCGAGGTCTATATGCCAAGGAATGTATTTCTTGAACTGGTGAAGGAGCAGGAAGACAATGACGAGACTCCCTTCAAAAACCCCAGAAACGCCGCCGCCGGTTCCCTTAGACAGAAGGACCCCCGCATAGCTGCCAGGAGAAAGCTCGATATCTTTGTTTTCAATGTTCAGCAGATTGAGGGCAGGGAGCTGACTGGCCATGATGAGTCGCTGAAGTATCTCAAGGAATTAGGCTTCAAGACCATTCCCGACTACAAGGTAGTCTCCACCGCAGATGAGATCATTGAAAAAATAGAGGACATAGGCAAAAAACGTTTTGACCTGCCTTTTGATATCGACGGAGTGGTCATCAAGGTGGACAGCTTCGCCCAGCGGCAGGTACTTGGTTCTACCACCAAGGTGCCGAAATGGGCAGTGGCCTATAAGTTCCCGCCGGAGGAAAAGACCACCACTCTTCTCGATATCGAGCTTAATGTGGGCCGGACAGGGGCCGTTACTCCGGTGGCTGTCTTTGAGCCGGTGTTCCTTGCCGGTACCCAGGTGTCAAGAGCTACCCTCCATAACCAGGACCTTATCAATGAAAAGAACATCAATATCGGTGACGTCATAAAGGTCAGAAAAGCCGGAGACATCATTCCCGAGGTCCTTGGCTCCGTGGAAAAGCACAGCACAGGCAGCTTTTCTCTGCCGGACCTCTGCCCCATCTGCGGAAGCAGGCTGGTAAGATCTGATGATGAGGCAGCGGTACGCTGTCCGAACGTGGAATGTCCTGCGCAGATCTTCCGCAGCATAGTCCATTTTGCTTCCAAAGGAGCTATGGATATCGACGGCCTTGGTCCGCAGATAGTAAAAGCCCTTCTGGACAACAAGCTGATCTACTCAGTTGATGACCTTTACAGCCTGAGTGCCGGTAAGCTGATGGAGCTGGAAAATTTCAAGGAGAAGTCCGCCGGCAATCTTATTTCTGCCATAGAAAGATCTAAGTCCAATCCATTGGACAGATTGATATTCGGCCTGGGTATCAGGAACATTGGCAGCGCCTCAGCAAAGCTTCTTTGCGACAGGTTCGGGGACCTTGACGCTATCATGTCCGCATCGGCTGAGGAGATAGCCGACATAGACGGCTTCGGGGACATCATGGCACAGAGCGTTTATTCTGCATTTCATGAGGAGCATATGCTTTCCCTTATCCAAAGGCTCAGGGACCATGGCGTAAATACCAGCTATGAAAAAGCTGCCGCTGACGACCGTTTCGCTGGTCTGACCTTTGTGCTGACCGGCACCCTTCCGACCATGAAACGTGATGAGGCCAAGTCCATAATAGAGAAATTCGGCGGCAAGGCCAGCGGCTCCGTTTCCAAAAAGACCAGTTATGTCCTGGCAGGCGAGGAAGCCGGCAGCAAGCTGACCAAGGCCCAGTCTTTAGGTATAAAGATAATCAGCGAGGATGAGTTCAGGGAAATGATAAAGGAAAACACTCAGGACTGAGGTAAAATAAAGTCCGCAGAACAATTGATGGATTGTTCTGCGGACTTATGCTTTTGTTATGTCAGCAGTTTACCGAGCCTTTTATCAGCTCGATGAACTGCTTTGCTGTCCTTGGGGACCTTCCTCCACGGCGCAAGGCAAAGCTCTCTGCCTTTGCCTCCAGCTCAGGCAGGGGAATATCCACCCCGTAGTCCTCAGCCAGCCTGTCCACCAGGTCAAGGTAAAGCTTCTTGTCAGGCTGCTGGAAGGTCACGGTAAGTCCGAACCTGTCAGAAAGAGACAAAAGCTCCTGGACCGTATCTCTGAAATGTATCTCATCGCCCTTTCTCGATGTGAACGTCTCACGGACCAGGTGACGTCGGTTGGAAGTAGCATAGATAGCCAGATTAGAGGCCGTCGATGCCACACTGCCCTCCAGTATGGCTTTTAGTGCCGCATAATCGTTATCGTCCTCAGTAAAGGAAAGATCGTCTATGAACACTATGAATTTCAGCGGGTTGCGGCTTATGGTCTCCACTATGGACGGTATCTCGTGGAGCTGTTTCTTTTTCAGCTCTATGAGTCTCAGTCCTCTGGAGGCATATTCGTTAGCTATGGCCTTTACTGTAGAGGACTTGCCTGTTCCGCAGTCTCCGTATAGCAGAACGTTGTTGGCAGGTTTCCCGTCCAGCAAAGCAAGCGTGTTGGCGATGACCCTCTCCCGTTCGTTCTCATATCCGTGAAGCTGACTGAGACGGATGCTGTCCGGGTATTCTACCGGCTTCAGTCTGCCGTTTTCTACCATGAATACATGGAACTTCGAGTAGACCCCGTAACCTATCTCACTGATGGCATGGAGCCTGTCAGCATATATTTTGGACAGATCTGCATCCTCGTCGATATCGTATTCCGGCAGGAAACCGTCGTAGTCCAGTCTGCCGGTGATAAAGCTGCATGGCGTCTTTGCCAGTTCCTCAAAAAAAGCCAGCTCGCAGGCCAAACAAGCCTCCAGCTTCAGGCCGGTCTTTTTACCTTCGCCCTTTCTCAGCACATAAAGATTCTCGTCCTCCAGAATGGCCTTTGTGATGTATTCCGTAAGGTCCTCGGTAGTCGGATAAAGTGCGGATAAAAGCTTGCCGTATGACCGAAGTGCGTCTTCGTTGCGGCCGCTGTCGATGTGGTCAAGTGTATCCAGCAGCGCCGATATCACTGTATCTTCCCGCAGTCTGCGGAATATTACAAGTGTGTCTGACTGCATCAAAAACTGTTTCAGGTCTTCCATTTTTACTTTCCTTTCAGATCTTTTTCCCAAGTCTTTCCATATATATCCTGTATAAGGCAAACGCAGCATTCCCTGGGGAGTCAGGGAATATGGTCTTTATGACATCCTCCGGTTTTGTCCACTGCGCATCGTCCACCTCGCTGGAAAGTATCAGCTCACACTTCTTTGCCCGTCCGATGAACCCGTGCATCAGCAGTCCCAGCTTTTCAAACCAGAAGGTCCCGCAGCTCTCCAGTGACAGAAGCTCGACCCCGATCTCTTCCCGGACCTCTCTGTATGCAGTTTCCTCAGCTGTCTCTCCGGGCTTTATGTATCCGGAGACAAAGGTGGAGTATTTGTCGGACATATAATCCTGTCTCAGCAGAGCTATCTCATCAAATTCGTCAGCCACCAGCACTATAGAGCAGCAGCTGAAAGTGTCGAACCATAGCTTTTTGCATTTTTCGCAGTACGGGACCATGCCTTCGTCGCCGGCAAGCTGTTCTCCAAGCTCAGAACCGCACATAGGACAGTATCTGTATCTCATACTTCCCATCCTTTCAGTTTTCCTTTTCTTTATATTATATACCATTTTTATCCGTTCGTCAACTTGTAATGCAAAATAAAATGTGCTATAATTAAGTCTGAGGCCTGCCGGGTATGAAGTAGCGCCGTGCCAGGCGCCGCTTTATATTCCGGCGGAGGATTTAAGGTATTTTTAAGAATTATATCAGCCTGATTTTAAGTATTGTGTTATATCATAATTACATCAAAGGAAAGGATGCAGAACAAATGAAAGACAACACCCCCAGTATACTTGTCGTTGACGATGACAGAGACATAGTAGCAGCTATAGCGAAAGTGCTTGAGCTTGAGGGATATCATACCGTAAAGGCCTATGACGGTATAGATGCTCTGGAAAAGCTTGGCGAGAACGATATCCAGCTGATACTGATAGATATAATGATGCCTCGTCTCGACGGGCTTTCAGCACTGATGAAGATAAGAGAGAAAAAGAATATACCCGTCATCGTGCTGTCGGCCAAGTCGGAGGACTCCGACAAGATACTGGGGCTTTCCATGGGTGCGGACGATTACATAACAAAGCCCTATAATCCCATGGAGCTTGTAGCAAGAGTAAGGAGCAATCTCCGCCGTTATCTCCAGCTTGGCGCTGCGGATACGGCGGGCAAAACGGATGTTATCACTATAGGCGGTCTGGTGCTGGATAAGCAGGCCAAGACCCTCACTGCTGAGGGCGAGCCTGTTAAGCTCACCGCCACTGAACTGAAAATACTTGAATTCCTTATGGAAAATGCCGGCAGAGTATTTTCAGCAGAAGAGATATACAGGAAGGTGTGGAACGAAGATGCGTATGCGGTGGAGAACACAGTAATGGTCCATATCAGACACATCAGGGAAAAGATAGAGATAGATCCGAAGGAACCGAGATATTTAAAGGTGGTGTGGGGAATTGGATACAAGATCGAGAAAGGCAGATAAGTTTTTTGCAAAGCCCCTGAGACTGTTTTCAGTGTTTACCGCGGCTGTATTGTCAACTGTGTCGGTATTCTGTCTGGGGGCAGCTATAGAGCTTGGCGGAGTGGCAGAAAATAACCCGAATTATTATGAAACGTATGAATACAGAAAAGAGCTGATGGACACCTATGAGCAGCTCTGCATAATCTCTGCCTGTTATCTGGCAAACACAGATGAGGATATGGTGTATACAGGCAACAAGAACGTACTCAGCGACTTTTTTAATTATATGGACTATAACGGCTATAAGTACAAAAAGACCGAGGACGGGATAGTGCCGGTATCAGACCTTTTCAACTACTACGTTTCCTTTGATAAAGGCTCTGTCTCAGCCGGGGAGTACATGATCGGGGACGTGCTGACTACAGATGAGGAAACTACCGCAGAGGAGACTGTTGAAACGTTCACCGAAAGCGGCAGTGATGCGCAGGATATTGCTTTTATAACCAATATCACGGACTCGGATATTCTGTCCAATACTGACCAGAAACAGCGCGTGAAACTGATGGAGGGGAGATACGGCTCATATCTTCTCAGGCAGAACAACACCATCACCTCAGATATGGTATCCTCCAGCACGGTCCATTATTACAGCTATGTAACTCCGATAGACGGCAAGGTGGACATTTTCGGAGAGAGCAATGTCTCAGAGAGCTATCCTGGTAATTTTCTCCCAATAGGATGCTGGTACAGCGACAACTACGGAAGATATATCTACTATTTCGGCAACAACGGCGCCATACAGTTCTATACCTACCCTCAGAATACCCAGAATGGCAGGACGGCCCGAAACGGCTATGTAGAATCGGCCATAGTATCCGATGAGTATTATTCAGAGCATGACGCAAACGTAGTGTATTTTGATGGCGACGTCGGTTATGCTGAGTACCGCTTAGAGGAGCTGGACGACTATCAAGCCTATAAAGGTGAGGACAGCGGCATAACTGTTTTCATTAGTCCCAAAACGGACAAATTCGTTCAGGCACAGGCTGTGCATCTTAAAAATTATGAGTCTTACAGTACCTATAGGACAGTGTGCAAGCTATGTGCGCTGCTGGCTCTGGCAGTCCTTATCTATCTGTCGATAGCTTCAATATATGCCGGCATTGCAGAGGGCGTAGGCGAGAACGGCATCAAAATACCTCCCGAGATACATTTTGCATCAGTGTTCTTTTCTATAATGATAATGGCGGTGGGCATAAGCACACGCTACAGCAGTGAGATCTCGGGAGCAAGCAGAACGTATGTAGTGTTTTTCACTGTCGTTCTCTTAGTCAGCACATTCCTTGGAGTTTACTCAGGTCACAGGCTCCTCCTTACAGCGGCTGCCAGAAAGCTTTTCAGTTCCATGGTAATGCCCGGTCTGGTAAAACGCTGGGTCAACAGATACCGTCAGTCGGCTCTGGGCATCCATATGAGAGAAAGACGGCTCAGAATGACCCTCAGTGAACGAATGGCCCGCAAGATCATCACTAACTTAGCCGCCTTTGGCATAGCAGTAACAGCTATCCTGCTGGTGATGGCAGGAGGTCTTCATGATGAGCTTGGCGCCTTGATCTGCGTTCTCATGGCAGCAGTGTTCCTGATTTGTGAGATAAAGAACCTGATAGCCGTGCTGCAGCTAGGCAAGCTCAGCCGCAGGATTAGGGCACTGAGGAACGGCGAGGCATTTGATGAAAATGTATCCGAAAATTCAGATATCTACCCTGAGATCCAGGCCCTTGGCACCGTAGATGAGCGGATAAAGACCTCAGTGGAGGAGCAGTTAAGATCAGAAAGAATGAAGATAGAGCTGGTAGCTAATGTTTCCCACGACCTGAAGACCCCGCTGACCTCCATTATAAGCTATATCGACCTGCTGAAAAAATGCGATCTTGACGATGAAGCCAGGGCATATGTGACCGTGCTGGATAACAAGTCCCAGAAACTCAAAAGCATAGTAGCAGACGTTTTCAGCCTTGCAAAGGCCACCAGCGGCATAGACGTTTCGCTTGAAAGGCTGGACCTGGTTATGCTGTTCAACCAGAGTATCGCTGATATGGACGACAAGCTCAGCAGCTGCGGCAAGACCATAAAGGTCACTGTATCAGAGCAGAGCGCCTTCGTAATGGCGGACGGACCAAAAATGTACAGGGTATTCCAGAACATCATCGACAACGCTGTGAAGTACTCTCTGGAGGGTTCCAGAATATTCCTTGATGTTTACAGAAAGGACGGACGGATATTCTTTACCTCACGGAACGTTTCCTCATACCCCATAGATTTTACTGCCGGAGAGATAGTGGAAAGATTTGTAAGAGGCGACAAGTCCAGGACAGACGGCGGAAGCGGCCTGGGGCTTTCCATAGCTAAGAGCTTTACCGAGGCCTGCGGAGGTGAGTTCAGTATAGAGCTTGACGGAGATATGTTCAAAGCGATAGTATCAATGGATATAGAAGAGAATGACGATAAAGAGACAGAAGAGAATACGGAGAAAGACCCCGTCTGACCGGCTTTGAGCCGGTCAGGCAGAATGAGTGAAATAAGAAAGAGGACAACGCAAATGAGGAGAAAGAATAAAAGGCTGGCGGCAGTTCTGGCGGCGGTCATATTTAGTGCGGCCGCTTTTCTGTCGGTCGTCGGGGCATTGAGGCCCGATATCCGCTATGGCGTCAGAATGGCCCTGAGCGAGGTCAGTTCAGGGATAAAGGTGAAGGAAGTGAGTCCTTCTCAGCTTGAAATGAAAGAAATAGACCTGAGGGACTTCGAGATAAACGACGACCTGATCCTGGTAAATAAGGACCACCCGATCACGGACCAGGAGGAGTTTGAAAAAAGTCTGGCCGACTATAAAGGCACGGGGGTACTCATGAATGAAAGAGCCGCCGCTGACTACTCAGCCATGTCAAAGGCGATAACCGATGATACCGGTCATGAGCTATGGGTCATGTCTTCCTACCGCACAGAACAGGAACAGCAGCAGATCAATGAGGAGCAGGGGAGCGCCACAGCCATGCCCTCCGGCTGCAGCGAGCACCAGACCGGTCTTGCCCTTGATCTGTATTTCACAGGCTATGCCGGCGGTTCGATCCTCAGATGCGAGGGCGGAAGGTATCTGGCTGACAACTGTTCTCAGTATGGCTTTATAATGAGATATCCTCCCGCAAAGGAGGGTATAACGGGTATAGAATATGAGCCGTGGCACTACAGATATGTCGGCCTGCCGCACTCGAAGATCATTACCTCATCGGGCATGACTCTCGAAGAGTATCTTGACAGTCTGGAGGAAGGGAAATACTACAGCTATGGAGACTATATACTGACCCGAACAGTCTCCGATAAGGTCATGGTCCCTGAGAAAAGCACAGTTGAGATCTCCCGGGATAACTGCGGCGGCTATATAGTCACTTCAAAGGTTAACTGAGCAAGGTCTTTACAATCGGAGCGGAATGTGATATAATAATGGTATCATAACTCTGAAAGGACGATCATTATGACCTACAAGGAAGAATTTATCAGATTCATGGTCGAGAGCGGCGTTCTCACCTTCGGGGACTTTACTCTCAAAAGCGGCAGAAAGGCGCCCTATTTCATCAACTGCGGCAACTATAAGACCGGTGCTCAGCTTGCAAAGCTTGGCGAATACTACGCTGAGTGTATAGTTGATAACAAGATACCCGTTGAGACCCTTTTCGGTCCTGCCTATAAGGGTATACCTCTGGCAGTTTCCGCCGTGGTAGCATTGAGCAATAAGTTCGGGATCGACGTTTCATATTGCTTTGACCGCAAGGAGGCCAAGGATCATGGCGAGGGCGGTATGTTTGTTGGTAAGAAACTGACCGACGGCGAGAAGGTGGTAATCATCGACGATGTAATGACCTCCGGCAAGGCCCTGGGCGAGTCGATGCCAAAGCTGAAGTCTGCCGCAGACGTAGATGTCACCGGCATGGTCATCACAGTTGACAGAATGGAAAAAGCTCTTAATTCCGAGCTTTCCGCAGTGGGACAGGCTTACAGGGACTATGGTGTGAAGGTATATTCCATTGTAAACATCAACGATATAATCAAGGCCATTGAGGACGGCATAGTGGAGGGCATGGACTACCTTGACAAGATGAAAGCCTACCGCAGTGAGTACGGCGCCAGCTAGGTCTTTGTCTTAATTGTTACAAATTGAAATTATTTGTAATAAAATCGTAGCTATATGTAATATATCTGTTCTTGTAAATATTCGCATTTTGCATTATAATAATAATCGTAGAACAGAGAAAGAAAAGAATGTAAACACTAAGAAATTACTCTTAGCTCGTTTCATCCTCTCCAAAATTTTTACACAAGCTTGAAGCCACCCAATAGGGTGGCTTTTAGTTTTCCAGTGCAGACATAATAAAACAATGCCCGGAGCTTATCGTCCGCTCCGGGCATTTGTGTATGTTATTTCAGTGCGTTGTTTATAGCCGACACCAGTGCTCTTACGGAGGAAACTATGATATCGGAATGTCTTCCCACGCCCCAGAACAGCTTGCCGCCGCAGGTGATCCCCACATACGAGCAAGCCTCGGAGGTGGTCTTTCTCTCCAGTGCGTGTTCGGTGTAGGTGTCTACATTGAACTCGGTGCCGAGCTGCGCCATCAGTGCGTTAGCCACTGCGTCAAGTCTGCCGTTTCCGTCAGCGCTGCACTGGACCTTTTCACCTCTGATAACTGCCGTCACGGCGGCTCCTATGGTGTTGTCAGATTTCTGTACGTAGTGAGCCTCAACCACGTCCACAGGCTCGGTGATGTTCAGATAATTCTCCTTGAATATGGAGTGTACCTCGCTTGGCATCAGCTCCTTGTGGGCCTTGTCTGAAACGTCCTTTACCTTGTAGCCGAAATCCTCTCTCATCTTCTTAGGCAGGTCATATCCGTACTGCTGCTGGAGGATATAACCTATGCCGCCCTTGCCGGACTGAGAATTTATCCTTATAACGTCGCCTTCGTATTCTCTTCCCACATCATGCGGATCAATAGGCAGATACGGGCAGGTCCAACGGTCTTCGCCGGTCTCCTTGCGGTAGTTCATACCCTTTGCGATAGCGTCCTGATGTGAGCCGGAGAATGCAGCATATACCAGCTGGCCGGAATAGGGCTGTCTCTCATAGACTCTCATTCTTGTCACTCTCTCATAAAGCTCTATGAGAGTGGGGAGGTCTGAGAAATCAAGCTCAGGGTCAACGCCGTGGGTGTACATATTGAGCGCAAGAGTAACGATGTCAACGTTGCCGGTCCTCTCACCGTTGCCGAAGCAGGTGCCTTCGACTCTGTCAGCGCCGGCCAGCAGGCCCAGCTCAGTGTCGGCTATGCCTGTGCCCCTGTCGTTGTGGGGATGGAGCGAAACTATTATGTTTTCTCTGTTGTGGAGGTTCCCGCACATATACTCGACCTGCTGAGCATAAACGTGGGGCAGGGACATTTCGACAGTGACAGGCAGATTGATGATGACCTTGCACTCAGGAGTAGGTTTCCAGATGTCTATGACTGCGTTGCATATCTCAAGAGCGAACTCAGGCTCAGTTCCGGTAAAGCTCTCGGGGGAGTACTCGAAAACGATGTTTCCCTTGGCGTTTTTCTTATACTCATTGCAAAGCTCTGCTCCTGTGGTAGCTATCTTGATGATCTCCTCCTTGGATTTCCTGAACACCTGCTCACGCTGTGCCACTGAGGTGGAATTGTAAAGATGCACCACTGCATTCTTAGCGCCCTCTATGGCTTCAAAGGTCTTCTTGATGATATGTTCTCTGCTCTGAGTGAGCACCTGTATGGTAACATCATCGGGTATCATGTCCTTCTCGATCAGAGTCCGGCAGAACTCATATTCCGTCTCTGAGGCCGCAGGGAAGCCTATCTCGATCTCCTTGAAACCTATCTCTACCAGTTTCTTGAAGAACTCCAGCTTTTCCTCTAAGTTCATAGGTATGATAAGAGCCTGGTTGCCGTCTCTCAGGTCAACAGAGCACCATGCAGGTGCATGGTCCACATACTCCTTATCCGCCCACTTCATACATTTCACAGGGGGCATATAATATCCTCTCGAATACTTTGCTGCGTT
Organism: Ruminococcus sp.; assembly: GCA_017478965.1. Lineage (GTDB taxonomy): Bacteria > Bacillota > Clostridia > Oscillospirales > Ruminococcaceae > Hominimerdicola. The sequence continues at coordinate 70,087 of JAFVCV010000026.1, forward strand.
TTTCATAACAATATCCTCCTTGATCTATTATTGCTTTATAGTTTACTTTAATGACCTTATCTCTTCTGCGCTTTTTAGCAGATAAAAATAGTACGCCGCTGCCGCTGCCGCACCTATCGCTCCGGCAGTGAGCCAGGGAACTATCTTATTTTTTATCTTCGCCCGGTCGATCAACTCTAAATAGAAGCCGTCCTCTGCTGTGACATCAATATCTCTGACGTTTCTCTCCAGGAGCTTTAGATCCGGGGCCGTCCGGTCATAGCTGCTCACTTTACATACCCGGCAGAAGATGTCTATAGGCTCCGGTTTTTTCTCATAGGTCTTAAGATCAGCCATGCCATATGGGTCGTTGTCGTTGAAGGCGTTGTAAAGGCTGAAAAACCTCAGCTTATTGTCTGTGCCGCTCACCGTGACCATAAGGCACTGTTCGTTTATCCTGCACCAGTAAGAATCCTCGATGCTGTCATCTATGGCTGCTCCCGACTGGTAATATACCTTATCTACCACTGCTCTTATGACATTCCCGCTGTCCTCAGCACTTATGCTGTCCGGTCTTAAAGCCCTAGAAAGACTTTTGTCCATACTCAGCGCTCCCGCTGCGATACACAGTCCTGAGACTGCCAGCAGCAGCGCACCGTTCTTGACTATCGTCATGGCCATCGGCAGCTGCTCTTCTTTAAGGCACAGACTGACCACCGTCTCTCTGCTCACGTTCTCGTAGCTTTCTATAACACTTTTGCAAAGCTCCGGGTCCTTCTCAAGTTCCATAGACAGAAGAAGACCGCCGAACCCCAGAGCGCCGTAGAGCCTGCTGACCCTGTCTGCCGCAGCAGCCCATCTGCATCTCATGATATGCGCACCGGCAGAAACTGCCAGCAGCATACCGGACTGAGTTTCAAGAGCTTTGAAATACAAAAGTAGTACTGCCGCTGCTATGGTCATGACTGCCGCTGTGATACTGCCTTTACAGCCGTGGATAAAGACCGCAGCGCATTCCCTGGCGATAAGCAGAAGTATGACAACTACCGTTATCGCCGGAGCCGAAAGCATTATATACAAAAACAGCTGATAGATGAGCGCAGCACTACAGAGGCTGCTTATGAAAAAATATGCCCGGCTGACAGTCCCTATTTTTCTGAATTCCGAACAACGCTCCTGAAACAGCGTCTCTTTTTCACCATTCATACTTTCTGTACCGTTTATCCAAGGTCATAAAAATCAAATAAGCCCGTCCCTTAAAAAAGAGACGAGCATAATACCCGTGTTACCACTCCGATTCAGATACAGCTCACACCGTATCCCTCATTCGCAATTTATCAGCATCTGACAATGCGTATCTCTGTAACGGGAGAACCCCGGATAAAGCTACTGGCGTTCCTTCAACAAACAGGAACAGGCTTTCACTTTATCGGCTCAAGGACGAGTTATGGCACGAAATGTATACTGTCTCTCACCACCCGGCAGCTCTCTGAAAAACATCTTTCCTGCTTTTTTTCCTCTCAACGCCATTAAGCATATTCAAAATTACTATAGTTAATTATATTATATATTTTCATCTTTGTCAAGTACTGTTCAGGGACTTTAACATTTTATTCACTTTTGGCCTTTTATAAAGTGTTGACTTTGGGTCATTTTTATAATATAATATAAGTAGTCATCGGCATTATTTTTTCATACAGGCCGTTTAATGCGGCCGGACAGGGGAGATACTATGATAGATAAGAGCATCAAAAAGCTTGTAGCCTATGGACTGGAGAAGGGTCTGATAGAGGAAAGCGACTGTGTATACACAGTGAACAGGATACTGGAATGTCTGGGGCTGGATGAATACAACGAACCGGAGGACAGCTTTGAGAACGTTGACCTGGAGAGCACCCTGAGAGAGCTGCTTGACTATGCCTGTGAAAAGGGGCTTTGTGAGGATACAGTGGTATACAGGGACCTTTTCGACACTAAACTCATGGGGCTGCTGACCCCAAGGCCATCTGAGGTGGACAGAGCCTTTGCCGAAAAATACAGTGTGTCTCCCAGAGAGGCTACGGACTATTTCTATAAGCTTTCCGGCGACAGCGACTACATCAGGCGTTACAGGATAGCTAAGGACGTCCGCTGGAAGGCTGAGACTGAGTTCGGTGAGCTGGATATTACAATAAATCTCTCAAAGCCTGAAAAGGACCCCAAGGCCATTGCTGCGGCTAAACTGGCAAGGCAGAGCGGTTATCCCAGGTGCCTGCTCTGCTATGAAAATGTGGGCTATGCAGGCAGAGTCAATTCTCCTGCAAGACAGAATCACAGGGTCATCGGGGTGGATATCGGCGGCAGCCGGTGGGGGCTGCAATACTCGCCCTATGTATATTATAATGAGCACTGCATAGTTTTCAACAAAAAACATACCCCAATGGTCATCGACAAGAGCGCTTTTGAAAAGCTTTTTGACTTTGTGGAGCAGTTCCCTCACTATTTTATAGGCTCGAATGCAGACCTGCCCATCGTTGGCGGTTCCATACTTTCCCATGAGCATTTCCAGGGGGGGCATTATGAGTTCCCCATGGCGAAGGCAGAGGTAGAGAAAAAGCTTGTTTTCAAGGGCTTTGAGAATGTGAGCGCCGGTATAGTTAAGTGGCCGATGTCAGTTATAAGGCTCAATTGCGGCGACAGAAAGTCCGTGGTGGAGCTGGCTGACAGGATACTTGAAAAATGGCGTGGCTATACTGACGAAGAGGCATTTATCTTTGCTGAGACAGACGGCGAAAAGCATAACACCATAACTCCCATAGCCCGTATGCGTGACGGCAACTATGAGCTGGACCTGGTGCTGAGAAATAATATCACGACTCCTGAGCACCCTCTGGGAGTTTATCATCCCCATGGGGAGCTGCATCATATAAAGAAAGAGAATATCGGCCTTATCGAGGTCATGGGTCTGGCAGTGCTGCCCTCCAGACTGAAAGGTGAGATGGAAAGGCTTGGCGATGCCCTTGTGAGCGGCGCAGATATAAGGGCGGACAGCGAGCTTGCCAAACACGCCGACTGGGCCGAGGAGCTGAAAAAGGACCATGATATCAATGCTGAAAACGTTACGGATATCCTGAAACTGGAGATAGGCCGGGTGTTCTCAAAGGTCCTTGAACACGCCGGGGTCTATAAGAGAGACGAAAAGGGAAGAAGAGCATTTGAAAGGTTTATCAGCTACGTGAACGGGATCTGAAAAAACAGTGTCTCCCTCCGCAAAAGCGGGGGAAGACACATAGTTTTCATTACAGATTTTCGATAAAGCCCTTGCCGATGTTGACATTCTCGAAGGCCAGCTCTTTCATTTGCAGCATGACTGTGTGGGGCGAATCCTTCATGCCGGCAGCAGCCCAGTCGATGATTATCCCGCAAAAACCGTGGGAATAGAAATCAGCGAAAAATTTTGCCTTGTCGCTGCGCTTTCTGGTGTTGGCGACGGCATGGTAGAAAAATCTCAGAAACATCCTGTGCATACTCTGGAAGAGGTATCTTTCAAATATCTTCTCATTGCTGCGAAGAGTGTTGGAGTAGAACTTCTTGTCTTTCTGCATATTTTCAAGAAAGCCCTCCAGCCTTTCGTACCAGTTGTCGTAGTTCACGCCACGGGTGATGTTCTTGAAAAGCTCATTGAAATATATGTAGGAGAGCAGCTCCTCTTTATCCTGAAAATGGTAGTAGAAGGATTGACGGTTAAGTCCGCAGGCGCCTGTAATATCTGAGATAGATATTTTTTCAAAATCCTTCTGCCTGCAAAGCTCTTTCAGAGCATCGCAAAGGGCAGCTTTTGTTATGGTCGAACTGGACATCAGATATTTTCCTTTCAATCGCATTATGTTATGATATAATTATATCACAATTGAAAAAAATTTCAAGTTATTTTAGTAAATATTTATCAGGGAGTGGTGATCTATGATTGCTGATGAGTTCCTGCAGGGGCAGAGCATGACAGCATATGAATATTTCGGGGCGCATTTTTGCAAGGGCGGGGTAAGGTTCGCCACGTATGCCCCGAATGCAAAGAACGTGGTGCTTATGTTAAACGGCGGCGAGTTCAGTATGGACAGGGACGAGAGGGGTATCTGGAAGACTACGCTTCCGGACGTAAAGCAAGGTGACATCTATCAGTTTATTATTACCACTCAGGCCCTGCAAAAGCATTACCGTTCGGACCCCTTCGCCTTTTACAGTGAGGTCAGGCCCCTGAATGCTTCCAGAGTCTACGATGTGGACAGATATAAGTGGAAGGACAGAGAATGGCTGAACAGACGGGACAAGTGCTATGACAAGCCCATGAACATCTATGAGGTCCACTTTGGCTCCTGGAGGGTCAAGTATGACGACCCGGAGGACGACGGCAGGCTGTACAGCTATGATGAGATGACGGACAAGCTCATTCCCTATGTGAAGGATATGGGATATACTCATATCGAGCTGATGCCCCTGACCGAATACCCTTTCGACGGGTCCTGGGGATATCAGGTCACAGGTTATTTCGCCGCTACCTCACGTTACGGCGAACCGGAGGGTCTGATGAGGTTCATAGATGCCTGCCATGAGAATGGCATAGGGGTGATACTGGATTTCGTGCCGGTACATTTTGTTACGGATTTTTACGCTCTTCATATCTATGACGGCGGTTTTCTTTTTGAGAGCGACAGAGAGAGCGAAAGGTTCTCAGAGTGGGGGACTGCGCTGTTCGATTATTCAAAGCCCCATGTACTGAGCTTTGTGAAGTCTGCTGTTAATTTCTGGATAGAGAAATACCATGTAGACGGCATTAGAATGGACGCTGTGGCTAACCTTATCTATAAGCACGGCAGGAAGGATGCTCCCATTAATGACTCCGGCATCTGGTTCCTTAAAAACACCAACTATGCCATACAAAAGCGCCACCCTGAGGTCATGCTTTTTGCGGAGGATTCCACTGATTATGAGAAGGTCACTGCACCTGTTGAGTTTGGCGGCCTGGGTTTTGACTATAAGTGGGACTTAGGTTTTATGCACGACACCATAAACTATGTCAAGACCCCGCCCTATGAGCGCCGTGCCCATCACAACAAAATGACTTTCTCCATGAGCTATTACTACAACAATCTTTATATCCTTCCATATTCTCACGACGAGGTGGTCCACGGAAAGCAGACCATGCTCGATAAGTGCTTTGGTAAACATGAGGAAAAGATAGCTACGGTAAAGGTCCTTTATACGTTTCAGTTTGGCCACCCGGGCAAAAAGCTGAATTTTATGGGCAATGAGATCGCTGAGTATATGGAATGGCGCCCGGACAAGGAGCTTGGGTGGAATCTGCTGACCTATCCGGCCCACGATTCTGTTCATCAGTATCTGAAAAAACTCCATCATATCTATCTCAGCGAACCGGCCCTTTATGAGAATGATTATAATTCCAGCTTTTTCCGATGGATAGATGCAAATAACAACGATCAATCTGTCTATTCCTTCTGCCGTAAGGACAAATATGGCCGGGGGATATATATGGTGTTCAATTTTTCCGGCATCAGCCAGAGGTATTTTCTCAGGGTCGAGGAAAACGGCGATTATTACGAACTGCTCAATTCCGATCAGGATATCTATGCAGGTTCAAATTGCCTCAATGGCGATATGAGGTCCTATAATTACGGACTGAATATCCAGCTGGCTCCCCTGAGCTGCGCCATTATCAAGAAGAAGTTCTGACAGGAAAAATAACAGCCCCATAGCATAGGAACGGTACTCATATTGAAGTATTGAGCCATAGTATTTCTGATCTGAAGTCAGAATTACTATGGCTTTTCTATTGACAGTGCAGCAATGTTGTGCTATAATTGTTACTGACAAAAAAGGGGATCTAAAGGTGATTTATGAAAACAGAATCAGGAAAAGTTAAAAAAGTATCGTATCTTTCGGACCTTGACCGTAAACTGCTGGACAAAAAGTTTGCTTTGCAGTTCATTGATCGTGACTTGCTCAAATATATTGCCTTAGTGTTAATGACACTCGGACATTGGTCACTGGATATTTATAAAAATATTATTCCTTCAAGGTCTTTGTTTAAGTTTTTGGTTGTGGCAGAATATTTTGCTCCCCCTGTGTTTTTCTTTTTTATAGCGGAAGGGTTTCACTATACCAAATCGAAAACAAAGTACGCAATACGGCTTCTGATTTTTGCAGTTATCACGCAGATACCTTATTCGCTGACATATCCGGGAGGGCTGACACTTTATAATCTGTTCCTGCAATGGAATGTCATCATGACACTGTTTTTAGGTCTTTGTGCGCTGATAGTCATGCATTGTGAGTGGAAACTGCCGCTGCGTCTCCTGACAATTGCTGCATTGATGGCAGTGAGCTGGCTGCTGAACTGCGAATGGAAAGTCAGTGGGATAATGATAATGCTGCTCTTTGCTCTGCTCCGCCAAAAACCTCTTCTAAGGTTCATAGCATATACTGTTTTTATGTTTGCTGTTGATTGCGTAATGGTCAGAAATATCCCAGCATTATCGGATTATTTACATTACTTGTTACCTATATGGAGTGCGGGAGTTGTCATCACCTTTTTCTATAACGGAAAGAAAGGGCATTTACCTTTATTTTCTAAGTACTTTTTCTATGTCTGGTATCCATTGCATTTGTTTGTGCAATGGTTATTTCACATAATACTGGAGTAAACTCTGATTTATCTGAGCAGGCAAATTGATACAATGCCCCGAAGCGCCTTGAAACGCTTCGGGGCAAAACTTTTATATTTGGTATCAGTCTTAGGCTCTGGGCTTGTCGTTTATACTGTCATTGGCCGAACACCGCATCTGCCTTCATGAGAAGATCGTCCTCGATAAATTCAATGCCGCCCTTATCACAAAGCTCGGCTACCTGCGGCTGGATAGGCAGCTTGGCTATTACCCTCAGTCCGTGCTCAGCGGCTATCTCGTCAACATGGCTCTCACCGAAAAGCTTTATCTCCTTGCCGCAGTCGGGGCATTTCAGATAGCTCATGTTTTCCACAATGCCTATTATGGGTATATTCATGGCTTCGGCCATTTTTACGGCCTTTTCGACTATCATTTTCACCATGTCCTGCGGAGTGGTGACAACGATTATACCGTCTACCGGCAGGGACTGGAACACTGTCAGCGGCACATCGCCCGTTCCGGGAGGCATATCAATGAACATATAGTCCACCTCGCCCCAGGCCACATCGGTCCAGAACTGTGTAACTGTGCCGGCAATGACCGGGCCACGCCAGATGACGGGATCAGTCTCGTCTTCCATAAGAAGATTGATCGACATGATCGCCGTGTCGTTCACTGTCCTGCATGGGAAAATGCAGTCCTCGGAGCCGGTAGCCTTCTCCTTGATACCGAAGATCTTGGGTATGGAGGGCCCGGTGATGTCTGCATCGAGCACAGCTGTGCTCAATCCCTTTCTCTGAGAGTTTACCGCCAGCATCGAAGTCACCATGGATTTACCCACGCCGCCCTTGCCGCTGACAACAGCAATGACCTTTTTGATATGTGACATATAGTGGGGCATTGCCTTAGGGATCCCGCCGCTGCGTGACTCACAGTCAACCGAACAGCTGCCGCAGTCGTGTGTACATTCTTCGCTCATATCATTATACCTGTCCTTTCGTTTTTTCATGTTCCCGGTTAATGCTTAACTGTACCCGATAACAGGGTACAAACGGGCCGGGTCATGTTATTATGTCATATATCTCCGTTAATTATACCATTTTTATATTGGTTAGTCAATGCTAATAGGTCATCTTACCTGATAATTCATTTTGTGAGCCTGGTCCTTTGTCAAAAATCATCTGATGACATGATAATCAGATTGCAAAATCTGAACGGATATGTTATAATAGAAAAGGTTCTGGATAATAAGATGTTCAGAAGTTGGAATTGTTAGTATTTACTAAATGCAAAGGCTCAAAATTAGTGAAAATGCTGCCATAAATCTATGGCGGCAGAACGTATATATTATGTCGAAGGGTGATGAGAAACTTGACCGATCAGGAATTTGACCTAAGTATATCCCTGATCCTCCAGAAGGACAAAAACGGTCTCAGAACGATCTACGACAGCTATGGCAGGCTCATCTATCAACAGATGCTCTCTATAGTGAAAAGTCCTCAGGACGCTGAGGACCTTACGTCGGATCTTTTTCTGAAACTTTGGGAGAGTGCGGCGCAGTACCGGTCCGGAACAGGTCACAGGCGCTATCTTACAGTCATGGCGAGAAATATGGCCATCGACTTTCTCAGAAAACGGAAACACGAAAGCTACAGCATTGATGACGATGAGGTCTATCATGAAGAAAAAGCTGATGACTTCCGGGTCGATGAACAGGTGGTCGGGGAGGTCAATTTCAGGACGGCTCTTGACAGTCTGAGTGCAGATGAAAAAGAGATAGTCAATATGCACTTGGGCTTTGAGATGACTTTTGCCGAGATAAGCAAGGTCATCGGCAGGCCCCTTGGTACTGTGACTTGGAAATATCGGCAGGCTTTATCCAAGCTAAGAAAAAATGTAAAGGAGGGCAGTATCAATGGCTGATATAAGAAATGAATATCTGAAACATCTCGACAATACTGCGCCTGACATGGATAAGCTCTGGGCAAGGATAGAAAGCAGTATAGATGAAAAGGAAAATAAAAGCACTGAAACTGGATATGAAAAGAAGAGACAGGAGATAAAAAAGTCCGGCACAGGATTTAAGATAGCCGGTGCTGCCGCTGCGCTCATCCTGGTGGTGGCCGGGGCAAGAATGTTCGCAAATACCGGCTCTGACATCAAGCAAAGTGCCAAAGACAGTACGGTCAACGATGTAACGGTCAAGGAAAACACCCAGGAGGCCGCTCCCCAGACTGAAAACGAGGACGACAGGACTGACTTTGAGTCGGAAGAAGTAAATAATGTGCATAATGAAGAGGCTGCCGGCGATACCGAAGTTCCTGACATTGAAGAACAGTTCATGGAAAGCGAAGACATGGCCGAAGAGATCCCACGGACTGACAGCGTCAAGACTGTCCGGCTGAGCTACAGCGAGCTGAAACTGAGTCCTACTCCCAGCATAGCCTATGTCCGTGAATATGCGTCCAAGGGAGACGAGTACTTCGTGGAGGACGATGTGCTGGAAAAGACTGATTATTTTGCAGACATCACTGTACAGGAGGCCAAACTGACATCAGAGGGCGGCAGCTATGTCCTTGAAGTCAATGCTATCTACGATAAGTCCGGCACAGCTCAGGAAACTTCCATAACCCTTAACAGCACCACTCCCTATATCCTTCAGGAGAACAGAGAGTATTTCATTCCGCTGTCATACGATGAAGGTACCTGGTCCCTGGTTTTTGAGAACGCTCCGCAGATCGAACTTACCCTTGACGGAGGAGTCGTTTTTCAGAACGGCTGGAAGAGCCTTTATGAAGGCTCACAGGACCTTGAGAAGGAAGAACTCAGCGTGAACGACAATTACTATGACCGCATGAGATACTGCGGACAAAACGATCTGCAAAAGCTCCTTGACAGCTGGCAGAACGAATAAAATAAAAGAACAACGGAGGTCATAAAAATGAAGATACGTAGTTTTGCAGTCATCATCACAGCAGTTCTGGCCCTTGCATCCTGCGGAAAGATCGAAGAGCCGGCTGGACAAGGCAATACTGTTAATGTGGACTTAAACAGTTCTGCCGCCGAGACGCAGGAGATCACCACAGGGGAGGAGGATATCTCTGTGGAGGAAGAGGAGACTACCGCCGCAGAGGACGCTGATCTTGACGCCTATATTGACGATATCCTCTCGGTGCCTTTCGGCTTTGAACTTTATATCGACGGCCATACCGATTCCTGGGAGCAGCGTTATGAGGCTGGCAGGATCATTCTGGAGGGCGCCGCAAAGGAGGGCACGGAGCTGCTGGCAGTTGACAGCAATATAGGTCTTATAGATATGAACGCCCTGGAAACCAAGGGCTTTATGACATGGCTGAAATTTGAGGATACCAGGGAATTCCGAGTAGGGAATACGATCGTTGAGGGCAGCTCCATCATCGTGGTAAGCGACGGTGAAGGGTATTTGTTCGCAGTAGACGATGGCAGCTACACAGGTCTGCTTTACGAATTTGACAAGGAATATGTTGACAGGCTCATCGACCTTACCGGAACTGTTATCAAGGGCAGTGTTGATGGCACAACTGAAGAAGAGCCTGAAACCGAGTACGAAACAGAGCCTGCCAATATTCAGGAGAGCGTGTCTCTACTGCCGGAGGGAGAACTTTACAGTGTGGGACTGTCGGGCTTCTGCAAAGGAAAAAGCTTTGACAATTATGGCGGTCAGGGAATGCTCAGTGATGAGCAGGCTGACAGGATAGTCAGGATCATACTGAGCGAACTTGGCAAGGAAGAGACTCTTGGGTCTGCTCAGAATACCAATTTCATAGATTACAAAAAGTATCAGATAGGCGACGGTTCGTTTTTTGTAGGCTTTGAATTCAGGGAAGAGACTGATGTGGCCGTTGGCGATAAAGTTATGAACGGGGTATGGTATATCTCAGCTGCCGGGTCGGCGGACGACGGTTATCTTATCCAGATAGACGGGGGCAGCGTTATGACATTTGACCCTGAAGCAGTGGAAAAGATCATTGCGATCACAGAAGAATAAAAAACAGGAGCAGCACAGACAAATATGCTCCATTTATCAAAGAAAGAAGGCATATGTATGAACAACAGAAAAAGAAGGACAGCTATGGTATTGTGTGCGGTGATGACAGCCGTGAGCATACTTGCCTCCTGCGGCAGCGCCGACAGCGGCGATGAGGCAAGGTCAGGCAAAAGTGCAATGAGAGATGACCGGGACGGTGTAACCTACGACAACGGCGGGGATATCCGTGCCGAAAACGAGGATGGCGGCTTTTATGGCTTGACTATGGACATGGCTGAGTGGGAGCCTGATATGGAAGAATACTCCCATTATAATGAGAATGAATTCAAGAGCGTCAGCGAAAATCCGCTATCGACTTTTTCAACTGATGTGGATACAGCATCTTATACCAATGTCAGAAGAATGATAAACAACGGCACGGCTGTTGACCCTGATGCTGTCAGGACTGAGGAATTCATCAACTATTTCAAATATGCTTATCCCCAGCCGGAGGACGGCGAAAAGATCGGTATAAGCGCAGAGCTTACCGACTGTCCCTGGAACGATGAGGCAAAGCTTATGATGATAGGTCTTCAGGCCGAGGAAACAGAGGTAAGGGATATCGACTCGAATATAGTTTTTCTGATCGACGTCAGCGGTTCCATGGAGAGTGAGGATAAGCTGCCGCTGGTCCGTCAGGCATTTTCTCTGCTCTCTGAAAATCTCGGACAGAATGACAGGATATCCATAGTGACATATGCCGGAGCGGACAAGGTGGTCCTGGAGGGTGAGAACGGAGCCAACTATGACAGGATAAAGGAGTGTCTTGATTCGCTCACAGCGGGCGGCTCTACGGCAGGAGCAGCCGGTATCAATACAGCCTATGAGCTGGCTGAGAGATATTTCATAGAGGGCGGCAACAACAGAGTCATTCTTGCTACTGACGGCGACCTGAACGTGGGAGTTTCCACAGAAGAAGGTCTGGTAGGTCTTATCGAAGAAAAGCGGGATAAGGGCATATTCCTGTCTGTACTTGGTTTCGGTACCGGCAATTATAAGGACAACAAGCTGGAGGCTATCGCAGATAACGGCAACGGCAACTATGCCTATATCGACAGTGTTGACGAGGCGAGAAGAGTGCTTGTGTCTGAAATGAACGGGACTCTTTTCACTGTTGCAAAGGATATAAAAGTCCAGGTCGAATTCGACCCTGAGACAGTGGCGTTTTACAGACTGGTCGGATATGAGAACAGGCTCCTTGAAGACAAGGATTTTGAGGACGACTCCAAGGACGCCGGAGATGTTGGTGCCGGGCAGCAGGTAACAGTGCTTTACGAGATAATACCCGAAGGGAGCATGACACATGACGACCAGGGACAGGAACTGGATGGACTTGGAAATGCACAGGATAGGCTGATGACCGTTTCGGTGAGATATAAAAAAGCTGATGAAGACGAGAGCAGGCTCATAGAAAGCGAAGTGAATGCAACGGCCTATAGGCCAGCGGACGAAATGTCCTCAAACATGGTCGCTGCTGTCTCTGCGGCAATGTTCGCCCGGGCTTTAAAAGGCTCGGAACAGGGCGTTGTGTTTACCTTCTCAGAGATACTGGAGTTCATGGACGCCCACGGACTTGCTGATGGCTACAGTGAGCTGCGGGAGCTTGTGGAAAAATGCGTATAAAACTGACATAAACGAAGGCTCTCCTCACATACTAATACTGATGTCCGACTTGTTGGATCAAGTGACCGGGGCAGGTATGATGTGGGGAGAGCTTTTTTGTGCGGTCAGGTCAGAAAAATTCCACAAAAGTAATGGTTGATAAAATCAAATATTGATATGATCTGCTATTGAATAAATCCTCATGATATGGTATAATTATCCAAAGATGATATATCGGAGGCGAGATCATGGAAGAACAGACTGATATCCGTACAAAGTGCCTGCTGGCTTTTTATGAGATCTATCCGCTGAGCAGAAAGCTGGTATTTGATACTTTTGATAAGAAGAAATACAATATCACCCGGACCCAGCAGATCATATTGCTGTCTCTGTCCGTTTGCGGCAGTCTGACGATGTCGAACCTGGCCTCCCGGATAAACACCTCTAATGAGCAGGCTACCCGTGCGGTAGCGCAGCTGGTGGGGAAAGGACTTGTAGAAAGGGCCCACGACCCTCAGAACCGCAGGATAGTCAATATCTCACTGACGCCGGAGGCGGAAGTATTTCTCACAAAGATGAAGGCTGAGATCAGGGGAGAACTTTTAAACAGGTTCTCAGTGGTCACAGACGAGGAGATGGCCGAGCTTTACCGTTCTCTGTGCTGTGTGGACGATGTACTGAAAAAGGTCATCAGGTAGTATGCAAGACCGGAGGTAGGGCAGAATGGGAAAGAACAAAAACAAGTCAGGCGCCTGCGAAAGCTGTGTGAATTACGTTTTTGACGATGAAGAGGAATGCTATATGTGCATGGTGAGCTTGGATGAGGATGAAATGTACAGATTTTATAACGAACCTCATTACGCCTGTCCCTACTATAAGCTGGACGATGAATACGCCGTAGTGAGAAAGCAGAACTGAATTCTGAGATACAATAGTATGATACAGATCAATTTTTCAATAGATGATATTGATGAGTTTCAGACCAGGGAGCTGCCAACCGGAGCTGTGAGAATAAAAACGCCCCGGACCACAGATGAGATGATGAAGAAAGCTTCCCCCATCGCAGTCTTATTGTGCTTTTTCATGACAGCGGCAATGTTTATAAAGACAGTTTCTGCGAGGGAAGTAGTTTTTTCTCCCGTATCGCTGATCGCCGGTTTCCTTCTTGGTTTTTGTCTTATATTTGTTCATGAGCTGCTTCACGCTGCTGTTTACCCGGAAGAAGCGATCGTAACGGTAGGGAAACTGAAAGGAAAGCTTACTTTTGTGGCCCTGGCCTCATATCCTTTAAAAAGATCAAGGTTTATTATTATGTGTCTTGTTCCGTTTATTCTGGGACTTATCCCGCTGGCGGTCTTTATCATCAGTCCGGCAGAGTTCAGGGTATTGAACGGACTGATGTTTGGGGCAGCTTGTATTGGCATGGTGTCACCGTTTCCTGATGTGTATAATGTGATAACAGTACTTCGCAGTGCTGAGAAAAATGATAAGATAATGTTTTATAAAGATGAAATGTACAAGGTAAGGTAGGCTATAATAAATTATTCTTCCCCTCGCCGAAAGGTGGGGGGAATGGTCTGTTTTATGCCTGTTTTATGATATATTATTGACTTGAAGGAAATAATATGGTAAAATACTCTTGTGTGATCTTCCCCGGCAGCGGACTTTGTCGGGCGTGTGAAAGGAAATGCTATGGATAATATGGATAAAAAGGATACCGGTCTTTCTGCTCCGGCCGAAACAAGGAGCAAGGGCATACTGAACAGTAAGATTTATCTTTATCTTACTGAGTTCTTTTCAGGTATGTCGGTAATGGCGGTCGAGCTTGGAGCCAGCAGACTTCTGGCTCCTTATTTCAGTTCGTCACAGATCGTTTGGACTATAATCATCGGCACAATAATGATAGCCATGGCCCTCGGTAACTATTATGGCGGAAAAAACGCCGATAAGGACCCGGACCCGGACAAGCTTTACAAAAGGGTGCTGTTCTCAGCAGTTTGGATAGCGGCTATTCCTTTTGTGGGAAAGCTGGTCATTGCTCTTGTTTCTGCGCTGCTGGTAGTGACCATCAGCACCAATTTTCTTATCTGGGCGGCTTTTCTGGCCTGCATGATAATATTTGTTTACCCTCTGTTCCTGCTTGGCACTGTTACGCCCTCCCTGGTCAAATATACCACAGACAGTCTTGAGGATAACGGTAAGACCGTTGGAACTCTCGGCGCTTTCAACACTGTCGGCAGTATTATCGGTACATTTGCGCCTACCTTTATCACTATCCCTGCCGTGGGAACTTCGGTGACGTTTCTCATCTTCTCGGGTATACTTCTGGTACTGGGGCTGATATACTTTATCTCCTGCGGAAGATGCAGGGTAAGAATGGCGGTATGTACAGTGCTGTTCGTGATCTGCTGTGCGGTGAGCACCTCTTTGGGCTTTGCTTTCTGGGAAAAATCACTGGCATATGAGGGAGAATCGGTCTATAATTATCTCCAGGTCAAGGAGGACGACAGACAGGTGGCCCTTTCAACAAACGTACTTTTTGGGATACAGTCGGTCTATATGAAGCAGGGCGGGCTTTCGGGTCTTTACTACGATACTGCCCTTGCCGCTCCACTCATGTCCGGCGGCGGCGAAAGCAGCGATATCCTGATCCTGGGTATGGGTACAGGCACCTATGCTAAGGAATGCCGGGAATTCTTTCCTGAGCTCGGTTCGGCCGAAGGCGTTGAGATCGACGAAAAGATAACCGACCTTGCCCACGAATATTTTGAGCTTGACAGTGATATAAAGGTAACGACCTATGATGGACGTGCCTATCTCCAGGGTCTGCAAAAACAGATAAAAAGCGGTGAGCTTGAGAAGTACGACGTCATAATGGTGGACGCATATCAGGATATAACTATCCCTTTTCAGATGTCCTCCGTTGAGTTTTTTGAGCTTGTTAGGAGCAGCTTAAAGCCTGATGGGGTCATGGTGGTCAACATGAATATGCACTCCGACCAGCCCGGCAGTATCAATGATTATCTTGGTGATACTATTTCCTCAGTTTTCAGCCAGGTCTTTACCATCCCAGTAAGGCACACTACTAACCGTGAGCTTTTTGCTTCAAACGACCAGGATATGCTTGACCGTTTTAAAAGCAGATCTGACTCTCTTGATGACCCGGACCTGAAAAACCTAATGGAGTATATCTTCGATAATCTGGAAGAGTACGAAAGCAAGGGCAATATCCTGACCGATGACAAGGCGCCGGTAGAACTACTTGGTATGAAGGTCATAGACGGCCTTATCTCAGAGGAGCTGGAGTATTATAGAAGAGTCTACAGAGAAAAGGGGATAAGAGGTATTCTGGACGCATAAAAGCAGTCCCGGAACATAAGACGGACTTTTGAATATAAGGCTGCATGACCAAGTGGTCACGCAGCCTTTCTCTTTTTGTCATATCTTGTTTTAATGGTCATGCAGTCAGTAATGAGGACATTGGCTGAAATGATTCGCACTTGCCCTTGCGGTGCAGTCTTACCAGCGCAGCAGGCAGGCAGATAATAACTATTGCGATACCAACATACATCAGGTAGCTGTTAGCGAGCAGCTGCTTGGCAACAGGGACTGTCAGCACGGTCATGATGTTTGCTGAAATATGGAATGCCAGGCAGTAAACAATGTTCTTGGAGAACATATATATCAGGCTTATAACGATTCCCACAATAACAAGGTCTGCAAGACGGGCGGCCGTTCTGGGGAAGTGGATCCCTACCCAGGGCAGGCAGGAGATAAGGATAGCCAGCACCTTTTTCAAGCCGCTTTTGCCTGCGGCTATGAGAAGAATGGTCATTACACTCAGACGGAAGATGAGCTCTTCTGCAACGGGTGATATAAATACAGTTGCTGCCATAGTGTATATTTCTTTGAATGTAGGAACAAATTCGTTGTTCTCGAAGGTCTGTCGGTTTGCAAGGAATACGTCAGCCAGCGACCAGCCAAGCCCCGCTATGATTATCAGTGCAAGGGTAAGAAGCTGGGGTTTTCTGAAACAGCTGCCGGTGTCGAGCTTCAGCAGCTTTTTGTCAGCAAGAACACAGAGCATTCCGCCCATCAGATAGCATATCGGTACAAAATAAGCTTCGAGCGATCTGTTGACCATGCCTATGATAACGTCTCCTACCATAGGCAGCATACCTATGAGTATCATCAATATACCGTATCCCACGGCGCTTTTATAATTTTTCATAATATCTCTCCTTTACTGTATTACTGGAACTGCTCTTATTTCAGTCTTTTTGTCTTTTCTGAAAAGCTTTGCCATTTCATAAGTGAACCCTGCGGTGATGATGACCGCTGCGATCATAGTTATCGCCAGCGGCAGAGGGCTGGTGTAAGATCTGCCTATGAGCATTACTACCGTTACGCAGATATTGTTTGCTGCGTGTTCAAATATGCACAGTTTGAGGCTGCCTGTCTTTTGGTAGACCATACTTGCTGCCAAACCTGTGAAGAAGACACGGGCAGAGGTGAGCGTACCATAGCAGTGAGGTATGGTCCAGAGGACAGCTGTCAGGACAGCTGTGATAATGCAGATCGCCTTCGTGTTTGAACCACGCTTTATAATGTGAGTCATAAGGCAGCGGCAGAGGACCTCCTCTGCAAACGGTGCAAAGAATACTGCGTCTATCTGTTTCATAAGGTCAAAAGAGATCTCCTCATCCGGGGCGTTGTGCAGCAAGAACATCATTGGCAGCAGCGCACTTATCGCTCCGAACAGCACATACCACACATATAGCTTTGCAGGTGCTTTGCTTTCTTTGGGTATCTCCACATCGCCCCACTTTCTGAAGGCCAGCAGCGTTAAGATCCCTCCCGCACCTAACAACACCATAGTAAGGTACCTAAATGTAAACTCGATATTTCCTTTCACCAAAAAATTCACCGCCATTCCTATCCCCAATGGCAGCACATACAACACCAGTGCTATCACCAGGTCTCTTATCGTCAGCATTGATCTTTTCATCTTCATCTATCCTTTCGTGTTTTTTTGCTGTGACTATGTTATACCACTTTTCTTCACGACAATCAACGATCTAACGGTGAACGGCATTTCAAAGCGGCTGAACGGTATTTTAGTTCGGTCAAGCGGTCATTATCTCAAAATGAAATTTCTGCGTTTGACTTTACATTATTTTAAAAACATGATATAATATCAAACGGAGGAGATCACTGATGAAAATAGCTATATGCGATGATGAAAAGCATATGCGAAGCCTTTTGCGGCAGAAGCTCGCTGCCCGTTCGGGGGAAATAAAGATGACTGAATTTTCCGGCGGCAGGGAACTTATCAGCTCAAAAGAGAGTTTCGATATGATCTTTTTAGATATAGAGATGCCCGATCTCGACGGTATGGAAACTGCCGCAAGGCTGAGAGAGAAAGGCGTTTCGTCCCTGATGATATTTCTGACCAGCCATGAGGAGTTTATGCGGGACGCTTTCAAGGTCAAGGCATTTCGCTTTCTGTCAAAGCCTGTGGACGAAAAGGAACTTGATGAAGCCATGAGTGAGGCTGAAAAGGAGCTTTCTGCCCAGAACAAGCTGATAATAGAGCAGCGGGGCAGGATATATGAGGTGAGGTCGGCAGATGTGCTTTACATCGAAGCCTATGGCGACGGTACCTACATCTATGACAATGCAGGGAATGTCTACGACAGCAAGAAACAGCTCAAGCAATGGGAAGAAGAGCTTTCGGGACAGCCGTTTTTCAAGATACATAAATCCTATATCGTATCGCTGGCGCAGGTCGCAAGGATAGAGGGCGCCGAGGTCACGCTGATAGGTCAGAAAAAACCTTTGACCGTCAGCCGCAGGAACCTTTCTGCTTTCAAGGAAGCCTATCTTGACCATGTTAGAAAAAATGCCCGCATAGTTTAGGAGGCGGCAGGTATTGAAATTGATAATTAGCTATATATTTGATTTTGTAAAGCTGTTCGTTATCGAAACCGGCATATTCGGCTACAGACCCAAAAAGGACTGCAAAGCACCTCTGGCAGCGGCGGCATTTACAGCAGCATACATACTGGCGTTCCGACTGACAAAGAATAACATAGGGGCGCAGGCTTTGGTGCATTTACTGTACCTTATGACAAATGTGATAACTGTTTCCCTGGCTTTAGATGGCAGGAAAAAGCTGCTAGTCAGCTTTGCTGTTTACTGTTGTATCTTGTTGTTCGATGATATTTTTATGACAGCAGCGGCGGATATCCTGGGGATAACATACCATGAAGCGGATATGGACACAGTTATACATTACACGACCATGTTCATTTCTTTGGTCTTCTATACGCTCGTCACCTTTATCATCGTATATATGAGAAAAAGAAAAGGTGAAAATAAGATAGATCTGAGAGAAAGCAACAGCCTGTATTTTTTCATTCTTTCTCTTTCTGTAATAGTAATGTATGTTTTAGGAGTCTCCGGAAAAATCGGACCTTTTGTCAGTGACGGCATTTCCCCGTTCATGCTGCTTGCAGCGGCGATAATAATTCTTATTGCTGTTATCATACATACCAACGCTTTAAAAAAGTATTACGAATCCAGCAATCATGTGAACGAAAAGATCAAGGAATCCCAGAAGGCCTACTATGAGGGTATGCTGGCAAGAGAAAACGATACCAGAAAATTCCGCCACGACATAAACAATCATGTGCTGTGCATGAAGACCCTGCTGAACGAGGGGAAATATGATGAAGTGGGAGAGTATCTTTCAAGCATCGAAAACAAGACCGAAAAACTGACTCCTACTGTTTCTACAGGCAATGACCTGGTAAATGCCATAACAAGCGACCTGATGAACCGCTATAACAATGTCAGACTGGACTGGCAGGGGCATCTTCCAGCCGAAATGAATATTTCGGATATGGACATATGCGTTATCTTCTCGAATATACTCGACAATGCTTTCACCGCCGCAGCAAAATGCGAAACGGGAAATGTCGGTGTACGCATTGCCGCCGCAGGCGCAAGCCTTATGATAACGGTGGTAAACGGCATAAATGAGCCTATCCAGCTAAGGGCCAGCAAACTTGTTACCTCAAAGCCCAATAAGCGCAACCACGGTTTCGGCGTCATGAACGTAAAAGAATGTGCCGAGAAAAATAGTGGCAAGGCTGAATTTTCCTTTGATGAAAAGCATTTTACCGCCGAGGTCATACTGCCGAATGCGATCGCCCTGTGACATTAAAATAACAGCTTACCGTTTTGCACTTTGCTGGAACGGCGGGCTGTTTTCATTCCTTTTTCAGGACTTTTATATTATTGACTAATGTACAATAATTTGTACTATTTATCAATGACTGATTCTTAAAAGATCCCGACCTACAAGGCGGGTGATACCCCGTTCTGCTGCTAAAGCAGCGGATCCATTACTATAATAGAGATCTGATATAGCACAAAAATGCAGATACCTCCTATGGAAGTATCTGCATTTTGCTGCTATAGCCCGCAGTATAAGTCTTTCATCATAGTCGCCGGTGCTTCTATATCCGCACCGCTCATATTGTTTTGGGGGCTTTGTGGTCTACTTCACTTCTCGCCGCCCATTACCTTGACCATAACGGCCTTCTGAGCATGGAGCCTGTTCTCGGCCTCTTCAAATATCTCATTTACATGGGCCTCAAATACCTTTTCGGTTATCTCTTCCTCACGGTGGGCAGGCAGGCAGTGCTGTACCATAGCGTCAGGCTTGGCAGCCGCCATTATCTCATCATTTATCTGATAACCTGCAAAGGCGATCTTTCTCTTCTCTGTCTCAGCCTCTTCGCCCATGGAGGTCCAGACGTCTGTAAACAGTACGTCAGCGTCCTTAGCGGCATCGATAGGGATATTGGTCATGCTGAACTTACCTGCATACTGCTTTGTGAATTCCAGCACCTCAGCATCAGGCTGATAATCGTCGGGGCAGGCGACAGATACTTCCATACCCACCTTTAATCCGCCTACTATAAGTGAATTTGCCATATTGTTCCCATCGCCGATGTAGCACATTTTCAGTCCCTCGAACTGGCCTTTGAACTCTCTTATAGTCATAAGGTCGGCCAGCACCTGACATGGGTGACAGAGATCGGTAAGGCCGTTTATTATCGGTATCGACCCGAACTTCGCCAGGTCCTCGACCTCCTTCTGCTCAAAGGTCCTTATCATTATGCCGTCGAGATACCTGGAAAGAACTCTTGCCGTATCCTGCACCGGCTCACCCCTGCCTATCTGAAGATCACGGTTGGACAGGAAAAGCGCCTGCCCGCCCAGCTGATACATACCTGTCTCAAAAGAAACTCTTGTGCGTGTAGAGGATTTCTGGAATATCATGCCGAGGGTCTTGCCCTTCAGCAGCTTGTGTTCGATACCGTTTTTGTTTTCGTACTTCAGCTGGTCAGCCAGGTTGAGGATATCAATGATCTCTTCCTTTGACAGGTCCAGCATTTTAAGAAGATGTTTCATACTAATCTGCCTCCATATCATAATGATTTCCCTATATCCCGATGAGGGAAGAATACGTTAATTATACAACTTTGCTCCGCATTTGTCAAGCTTATTGTGCAAGTATCTTTTCAAGTATGTCAAGGCCCCTGTCTATCTCCTCATAGGTGATATTGAGCGGAGGAAGGAACCTGAGTTTTTCCTTGGCGGTCAGGACCAGCAGCCCGTTGTCCAGGCAGGCTTTGCAGACATCAGCGGCTTTCTTGGTCTTAAAACTTATGCCCATCATAAGACCCAGACCGCTTATGCCTGTGACCTCGGGATCGTTTATCAGCCTTTGCCAGATATGATAGCCCTTCTGCACTACCTCATCAAGAAATTTTTCGTCCGCAACTTTATCAAGCACTGCGATGCCTCCTGCACAGGCCAGAGGGTTGCCGCCGAAGGTAGAACCGTGAGTGCCCTTTGTCAGTACGTCCTTGCATTTTTCGTCAGCAAGACATACGCCTATAGGTATACCGCCGGCCAGACCCTTCGCAAGGGTCACGATATCAGGCTTCACGCCGAAATTCTCGCAGGCTAAGAATTTCCCCGTCCTGCCGACGCCTGTCTGCACCTCATCGCAGATAGTGAGGATATCCCTCTTCTCACATTCCTGGAAAATAGCTTCAATAAAGCTCTTTTCCAGTGCGATAACGCCGCCTTCGCCCTGAATGCACTCGAACATCACGGCGCAGACCCTGTTCTCGTTTTCAGAAAGCACCCTTTTCAGGTCCTCGATGTCGTTGGCCTTTACATTAACAAACCCAGGCACAAAGGGAAAGAAATAGTTGTGGAACACATCCTGACCTGTGGCGGAAAGGGTAGCAATGGTCCTGCCGTGAAAGCTGTTGACCAGAGTGATTATTATATTCCTTTCAGCCTCTTTGCCGTATTTGTCAAAACTGTATTTCCTTGCCAGCTTGATAGCGCATTCGTTGGCCTCGGCGCCGGAATTTCCAAAGAACATCTTGCTGTAGCCGGTAGTCTCGCAGAGCTTTTTGGCAAAATCAGCCTGGACCTTGGTATAGTAATAGTTTGACGTGTGCTGTACTTTATGTGCCTGCTCGCAGACAGCCTTTACCCATTCTTCGTCGCAGAACCCAAGGCTGTTTGTCCCGATGCCTGATCCGAAGTCTATGTATTCCTTACCGTTCTCGTCAACGGCAGTATGCTCCTGCCCTTTTTCTATAACAACGTCGTAACGGCCGTAGGTGGGCATTACGTGTTCGTTGAACTGTTCTATGGTATCCATCTTACATTTTCCTTTCATATCTTTGTTGTCACTGTCATCAGTTGAACTGAGTGCCGATGCCCTCGCTTGTAAGCAGCTCTATAAGGATAGAGTGCGGCACTCTGCCGTCGATTATGGAGGTCCTCTTGACGCCCCGTCTGACAGCCTCCACGCAGCAGTCTATCTTAGGTATCATGCCTCCGCTGATAATGCCCGACTTTTTAAGGAAAGGCACCTCGCTTACATTGACCTGAGGTATAAGTGTGCTGTCGTCGTCCTTGTCTTTGAGCAGTCCCACTATATCGGTCATAAGTATGAGCTTTTCAGCTCTCAGGCAGGAGGCTATCCTTGATGCGGCGGTGTCGGCGTTGATATTGTAAGCCTGACCGTCATCTCCTACGCCCACGGTGGAAATGATTGGAACATATCCGTTGTTGATGGCGTCGATGATGGGCTTAGTAGTGACTTTTCTGATCTCACCTACATAGCCGTAATCGACCTCGCCCTCCATTTTCTCTGCCACTATCATTCTTGCATCGCAGCCGCATAGTCCCAGAGCGCTCCCCCCGTGGAGCTGCAATGCAGAGACCAGTTCTTTATTGAGCTTACCGCAAAGGACCATCTTGACTATATCCATGGTTTCCTTGTCGGTGTATCTCAGGCCGTTTATGAACTTGCTCTCTATGCCCACTCTTTTAAGCATAGCATTTATCTCAGGTCCGCCGCCGTGTACGAGCACGACCTTGATGCCTACCTCACTGAGAAGTACTATATCGCTCATAACAGCCTCTTTGAGCTCCGCATTTGTCATTGCGTTCCCGCCGTATTTCACAACGACGACCTTGTTGTGGTATTTCTGTATGTACGGCAGAGCATCGCTCAGTATCTGGCTCCTGACAGTGTTTGACATTTCCATTTTACATCTTCCTTTTTATAGTATATGGCCCCGCCGGGGCCTGTGACTGAAAAGACTTATCAGCTCCTGTAATCTCCGTTTATCTTTACATAATCATAACTTAGGTCGCATCCCCAGGCAGCTGCTCGTCCTTCGCCGTCTCCCACGGATACGATAATAAATATCTCGTCCTCTCCGAGCACCTTCTTGGCGTCTTCCTCAGAGAATGGGATCCCTGCGCCGTTATGACAAACGTGGACCTCTCCTGCCCTTGACGATAGCTTTACATCGACTTTGTTTATATCGAACTGTGCGTCGGCATAGCCCACTGCGCAGAGTATACGGCCCCAGTTTGCGTCTGCGCCGAACATAGCGCATTTGAAAAGCGGAGAACAGATCACGCTCTTTGCTATGATTATAGCCTGCTCCTGGTCCTCAGCGCCGCTGACCTGACACTCCAGCAGCTTAGTTGCGCCCTCGCCGTCCTTGGCAAGCATTTTAGTTATATTGCTCATTATTATGAAAAGAGCCTGCCTGAACTTCTCAAAGTCCCCGCCCTCGGAAACTATCTCATCGTTCCCGGCCAGCCCGTCAGCCATCACTGCACAGGTATCGTTAGTGCTCTGGTCGCCGTCTACTGAAAGGCAGTTGTAGGTTATCTTTACGACTTCGTCAAGGGCCTTTTGCAGCATTTCAGCACTGACAGCGCAGTCAGTAGTGATGACGTTAAGTGTAGTGGCCATGTTGGGGTGTATCATGCCGCTGCCTTTGCCCATGCCGCCCATACGGCAGGTCTTCCCCCCTATCTCAAACTCTACTGCGACTTCTTTCTTCACTGTATCAGTGGTCATAATAGCGATAGCGGCCTTTTCGTTGCCATCGTAGGACAGACCATCATAAAGCTCGTTGATATGGTCTCTTACGGGCTGGATAGGCATTATCTGTCCAATGACGCCGGTCTGTGCTATGAGCATCTCTTCGGTCCTGATGCCCAGCTTCTCAGCCGCCAGTCTGCACATTTCAGCAGCCTTTTCCTCACCGTCTGCATTGCAGGTATTAGCATTCTTGGAATTAAGTATGAAACCCTTCGCCTTACCGCCGGTGGCTTTCAGATGCTTCTGTGAAAGGGTGACTGGTGCGCCCTTGACTTTGTTCTGTGTGAAAACAGCCGCTGCATTGCACATCACATCTGCCGCTACCAGACAAAGGTCCGGCTTGTCGTTTGACAGGGGACTTTCGTTTCCGTCCGGCGTCAGTGCGGCGTCCATTGCTTTTTTGATGCCGCTGTAAAGTCCGTTGGCTTTAAACCCCTTTGCGGCGCAGACACCGCCCTCGATATACCTATAGCCGTCGTATTTGACCATGTTTATTTTTTTCATATCCATACTCCTTATGTCAGCCCTTAGCGGAAGGAATGATGCCGTTTTTCTTTTTCAGCTCTATTATCCTTCTCAGGCTCTGATCTATCCTTTTCTCGCTTATCTCACCGTTTTCCACCGCCGATAACAGCCCCTCATAGGCCTTATCAAGATCGAAGGGAGCAAGAATGACATCTGCCCCGGCTTTCACGGCTTCAACGGCGGCTTTGTCGCTCTCATAGCCATCTCTTACTGCCGGATCCGACATGGGCGCAGTGATGACGACCCCGTCAAACAGATAATCTGTCCTAAGTCTGCCGTTTATGATATCCTCTGACATTGACGCCGGCACGTCAGAATTCAGTATCAGCGGAAGCTTGACATGACCGACCATGACCATGTCCGCACTGCTCATTGTTCTGTCAAATGGAATCAGGTCCCATTCCACCAGGTCCTGCCAGCTGCTGCCGATCTCGGGGAAAGCGTTAAGCGGCTCATCATATTCCCTTCCGCCGGGGAAGTGCTTTACAGCGCATATCATACCGCTTTCGTGAAGGCCTTCTATCTGTGCAGTGACCATATCGGTGACTTCGCTTGCGTTTGAAGAAAAGTTCCTGCTGAAACCGCTCTCATCCTCCGAAAGGTCGGCCACAACCCCAAGGTCGAGATTAAAGCCCAGCTCTTTGAGATAAGAACCGATGGTCCTGCCCATGGCCCCGGCGGCCTGCGCATCTCCAGCCTCTCCTATGTCATAAGCATTTCCGAACATAGCCACATCAAAGCCAACGGTCGTTGCGACCCTGGCATTGTCTCCACACTGTTCGTCAATCGCCATGAACATCGGAACAGTACTTTCCTGCTGCATATCGCTTATGACGGTCTTCAGCTGCTCGGGTCCTGAAATGTTCTTGTCATAGAACACGATCCCTCCCAGGTGATACTTAGCCATTGCCTCCTTCATCATATCGTCAAGATAGGTAACACCGCCAAGGCTGTCGTCACTGACAGTGGCAGGGGAGAAGGCTGTCTCCAGAGCATCGGGTCTGACAATGAACATCTGACCTATTTTCTGCTCCAGGGTCATCGCAGCGATGAGCTCATCGGTGTCAGCACTGAGATCGAGCTCGGCTGGCTGCGTGTTCTCCCAGCGGTCGGTGACTGCCAGGCCGCCCTCAAAAACATAAACGCTTTCCGCCTTTTCCATATCTTCTTCAGAAAGTGTCGATACCGGCACAGAGGTCGTTGTTGATGAAGTGGTCTTTTTGCTGCTCATGCCGGAATTCTCCTCCGGGCCAAGGTGGCCGCAGGAGGAAAGCCCCATTACCGAGCATAAAGCTAATAAGGATATTACGGTTCTTTTCATATCATTTTCCTTTTACTTCATATCATTCAAGTCCGCATCTTTCATCTATTCCCAGCATGATATTCATACACTGAACTGCGGCTCCGCTGGCACCTTTCCCAAGGTTGTCAAAGCGTGATGCCAGCAGGACCTGTTCGTCGTTCCCAAGAACGAATATCTGCATATTATTGGTGTCAGCCAGAGTATTGGCCGCTAAAAATCCGTCTTTAATGGACTCAGTGTCTCCCGGTCCCATGACTTTGACAAAGTGCTGTCCGGCATAGTGAGCCGCCATAATCTCATAGATATCGTTAAGACCATAGTTCTTTGTCAGACATCTGGTGATAAGGGGTACTGACACGACCATGCCGCTGAAATAATCGTCAACTATAGGGTTGAACATTGGAGCATATTTTAGCCCTGTTATCTTCTGCATCTCAGGCAGATGCTTGTGTTTCTGCCCTAAGGCATACTGTCTCGGCGAGCACATCTCCTTAGTCTTTTCAGGACCCTCGATGGCAGCTATCATCTTGTTGCCGCCGCCGCTGTAGCCCGAAACTGCATGACAGGTCAGGGGATAGTCCTCCGGCAGAACGCCGGCCTGTACCAGGGGATAGACCAGAGAGATGAATCCGCTGGCATAGCACCCGGGGTTAGCCACTCTTCTGGACTTCCTTATGTTCTCCCTGTGTTTTTCGGAAAGCTCAGGAAAGCCGTAGTCCCAGCCCGGGGCAGTCCTATGTGCGGTGGAGGCGTCGATGATCCTCACCCTGTCGTTGGTGCAAAGCCCCACTGCCTCTTTTGCGGCATCGTCCGGCAGGCACAGGAACACCACATCAGAGCTGTTAATTAGCCTTGCTCTCTCGTCATTGTCCTTGCGCTTGTCCTCATCTATCAGCAGTATCTCGATATCCTCTCTGCTGCCTAATCTCTCGTATATTTTAAGACCAGTAGTACCGGCCTTGCCGTCTATGAAAACTTTATACTTGTCCATTTAAACACTTCCCGCTCATTTCTTTTTATTGCTGATGTCACTGCTGAGTATGCTCACGTAATTCTCGTCCTCGTGCATTCGTTTAAGTCTTCTCTGTTCCTTCGCTTTCTGCAAAGCGTCCTTATCCGCAAAGCAGCTGCCGATGCCGCAGCCGAACAACAGCGTCAGCACTGTCAGGACTATCATGTTAGGAACGATTATCCTGTAGGTCCGGTACAGCAGAAATTCCAGCACACAGGCTGCTATAACGGCCGCTGCAAAATACCACAGTCCGCCGTGGCGCCTGCCTATCCTGAAAAACAAAATAAAAGTCCCCACTGGGTATATAAAGCCAAAACAAAACATCAGCGAGAACCCGGTGCTCCACAGCTTATCTACCAGCAGCACCAGCAGGTTCATTCCTGCGAACCATACAAGAAAGGTCAGCACAGCATGGCCCACCGGACCGCCGATCAGTTTTTCATATTTTTGCTTTAACATATTCTATCTGGCTCTTCACCGATTCAGGCGCAGGTCCTCCCACAGCCTTCCTCTGCATAACGCAGGTCTCCAGCCTGATGGCTTCATATACGTCCTCATCGAAATTCTCAGTAAGTTTTTTGTATTCCTCCAGGGGCAGTGTCTCCAGAGTGCAGCCCTTTTCGATGCAGATATGGACCAGTGTGCCGGTTATCTTGTAAGCGTCTCTGAAAGGCATACCCTTCTTTACCAGGTAATCTGCGCAGTCGGTGGCGTTTATAAAGCCCTTTGCGGCAGCGTTTCTCATATTATCTTTCAGTACCGTCATGGTGCTCAGCATAGGGATAAAAGTCCTGAGACAGAGCTTTACAGTATCAACTGCATCAAAGACAGCCTCCTTGTCCTCCTGCATATCCTTATTATAAGCCAGGGGGATGCCCTTCATCATGACCAGAAGCGTATTCAGGTCACCGTAGACTCTGCCTGTCTTTCCTCTGATAAGTTCGGTAACGTCAGGATTTTTCTTCTGGGGCATTATGGAAGAACCTGTTGCATAGGCATCATCGAGTTCAATGAACTTGAACTCCCATGAGCACCACATTATTATTTCCTCGGAGAACCTTGAAAGGTGCATCATCAGCACTGAGATGGCCGAAGTCAGCTCTATGCAGAAATCCCTGTCAGATACGCCGTCCAGAGAATTCTGAGTGACTTCATCGAACCCGAGCAGTTCGCAGACTCTCTGCCTGTCGATAGGGTAGGTGGTAGAAGCAAGAGCACCGCTGCCAAGGGGCATAACGTTCATTCTCTTATAACAGTCCTCAAGTCTTCCCAGATCTCGCAGCAGCATATTGGCATATGCCATCAGGTGATGGGCAAAGGTGATCGGCTGCGCCCTCTGCATATGGGTATATCCGGGCATCACTGTGTCAAGATGTTTTTCAGCCATTGAAACTATGGTGTTCTCCAGTTCCTTCACCAGAGCGATTATCTCCACAGTCTCCGCCTTTAAATTCATCCTGATGTCCAGCGCCACCTGATCGTTCCTCGACCGGGCTGTATGGAGCCTTTTTCCGGTGTCGCCCAGTCTTGCGGTAAGTTCGGCCTCCACAAACATATGAACGTCCTCGGCTGTTGGGTCAAATTGTAGCTTGCCGCTGTCTATATCGGCAAGTATGCCTTTAAGTCCCTCGATTATTTTCTTGCTCTCATCAATGTCGATTATCCCGCACTCGCCCAGCATGGCAGCGTGCGCCATGGAACCTTCTATATCCTGCCTGTACATCCTGGCGTCAAAGGATATAGATGAGTTGAAATCGTTGACCCTCTCATCTATCTCCTTCGTAAACCTTCCTGCCCACATCTTATTCGCCATCGTAAAACCGTCCTTTTTCTGTCTTTATATTATTCAGAATATCTAAACTACACTGTTCTGCCGGCAATGATATTATCGGCAGAAGAGTGCAGTATAAACATATAGGGGCAAAATAGCCCAACGAATGAGCTATCCTGCCCGATACTGCACTTTCCTGAGGCACTGAGATCCAGGCCCTATTCCTTCTCATGCTGTTCCAGAAGTTTCTGGATATCTATACCGTTGATCTTCAGACCGTCGATCTTGCAGTCGCTTATCTCAACGCCCGTAAGGTCACAGTGAACGAACTGAGAGTTCTTTAGATCGGGATTTTTGAACTCCACATTGTTCATGATGGAACAACCAAATCTGGAATTACTGATGTTGACCCCGAGAAATCTGGAATTGACCATATATATATCAGTGAAGTTGCTTGCCTTCATGCTGATATTGTCGAACTTGGCTTCGTCCATATTAACGTCCTCGAAGGTAGCGTTTTTAAGGCTGACGTTATTGAATCTTGCTCCGCCGAGGTTTACGTCATCAAACGTTGAGTTCGGCAGGTTGTCATATGAGATCTCTACCTTCTTATCAAAACCGGGTTCAAAAATGCTGGATGTGTCTGACATATTAAAAACCTCCCTAAAGCTTAATACAGCGCAATTGTTTTATTTGCCGGAATTTCTCTTCTGCTCCAGTTTTGCCCTTACCTTGATGGGCAGGCCGAACAGATTGATAAATCCTGCGGAATCTGCCTGGTTGTAAACATTGTCCTCATCGAATGTAGCAACCTCTTCGTCATACAGTGTATAGGGCGAAGTAACGCCTGCATTGATGATATTGCCCTTATAGAGCTTTAACTTGACGTCGCCGGTAACAGTCTTCTGTGTCTCGGTAACGAAAGCGCTCAGTGCTTCCCTGAGCGGTGTGAACCACTGGCCGTTGTATACGATATCAGCGAACTTGATGCCGATATACGACTTCATTCTTGCAGTTTCTTTATCAACGGTGATAGTCTCCAGCACCTCATGTGCCTTATAAAGGATAGTTCCGCCGGGAGTCTCATAAACGCCCCTGGACTTCATGCCGACCAGTCTGTTCTCCACCAGGTCAGCCAGGCCTATGCCGTTGGCGCCGCCAAGCTCGTTGAGCTTGCTGACCAGAGCCTTGCCGCCCATCTCAACGCCGTCCACAGCGGTGGGTATGCCCTTCTCGAAATGTATAGTCACATAGGTGGGCTTATCAGGTGCCTGCAGGGGTGAAACGCCCAGCTCAAGGAACCCGGGCTTTTCATACTGAGGCTCGTTGGCAGGATCCTCAAGGTCAAGACCTTCATGGGAAAGATGCCACAGGTTCTTATCCTTGGAATAATTAGTCTCCCTGTTTATTTTAAGAGGAATGTTGTGCGCCTCAGCATAGTCGATCTCCTGGTCTCTTGACTTGATGTCCCAGATCCTCCAGGGAGCGATGATCTGCATATCAGGAGCAAAAGCCTTGATAGCCAGCTCAAATCTTACCTGGTCGTTGCCCTTGCCGGTGCAGCCGTGGCAGATAGCGTCGGCGCCTTCCTTCAAAGCGATCTCAGCTATCCTCTTTGCGATTATGGGTCTTGCAAAGGAGGTGCCAAGAAGGTACTGGTTCTCATAAACTGCACCTGCCTGAACGGTAGGATATACATAATCAGTGATGAACTCCTCAGTCAGGTCCTCAATGTAGAGCTTGGATGCGCCGGTCTTGATAGCCTTCTCTTCCAGACCGTCAAGTTCAGTACCCTGGCCAACATCGCCGGAAACTGCTATAACTTCGCAATTGTTATAGTTCTCCTTCAGCCACGGAATGATGATAGAAGTATCAAGTCCGCCGGAATAAGCGAGTACGACCTTTTTGATTTCTTTTGCCATTATAACTTCCTCCAAACAAATTCTAAAATATGGCAGACCTCCGTATTTCTGACTTACCCTCCGGCAAGAAAGATAACGCTTCAGTCTCCCCTTAATATATCAGACAAGATATATTATACACCTAAATAAGCATTTGTCAAGTGCTTTTTGCATAACAAGTTCAAAATATACAGAATATTAACATTTACTGTGCATATTCTCAATAATATACAGCATATTATGAATAATCCGAGATAATATACTGTATATGCCCCGAACGATCCGGCTAAAAACACAGCATATCGTCCCAATATAAAGTTATTATACCATATATTCTTAAAAAAAGCAATTACAAAACGGTTGCATTTTTTGCCGCTCTGGTGTATAATGTATATATAACGATATGCTTGTATAGGAAAGGCGGTATAAGTTATGAGTTTTGAAGGTTTTAAAAAGATCGACCCGGCGGACATTGGGACCATAGGATTTGACCCGTTCACTAAGATAGGGAAGGAATGGTTCCTTCTGACGGCGGGCAATAAGGACGGCTTTAACACCATGACGGCCTCATGGGGATTTGGCGGCGTTATGTGGGGCAAGCCCTGCTTTATCACGGTGGTAAGGCCACAGAGACACACAAAAACTTTTCTTGACAAGGAGGAATACTTTACAGTATCTATCTTTGAACAGGAGTATAAAAAGGCGCTTTCTTACTGCGGTTCTCACAGCGGAAAAGATGTCGATAAAGTCAAGGAAACCGGCTTGACACCAATAACTGATGAAAAAACTGCTGCATTTGGTGAAGCCTCGCTTATTTTCGTGTGCAGGAAAGCTTATGTTCAGTCTTTGAACAGCGAAAGTTTTATTGATAAGGAACTTGATGCTCAGAATTATTCTGCCGGTGACTACCATGCGGGATATGTGGGCATTATCGAGGAGATCTACATGAAATGATCTCAGGGACCATTCGGAAAGAGGGATACTGTGGTATATAAAGAGGGATACTGTGGTATATTCAAAAGGAAATAAAAAGACGGCAGATTCGCTGACGGAGATAACAAAGCTTATCCAGTACCGTGACATCAACGGACAGAACAGGCTTTTCGGCGGCAGGCTGATGGAGTGGATAGATGAGGCTGCCGGGGTAGCCGCTATGAGGCACTGCGGCGGCAATGCGGTGACTCTGATGGTGGACAGCCTGAAATTTAAGCATGGGGCATTCATCAACGATATCCTTGTACTTATCGCTAAGGTCACCTATGTAGGAAGGACATCTATGGAGGTCAGGGTCGATACCTATGTGGAGGAGAAGGATACTGGGATAAGAAGAGCGATAAATCATGCTTATCTTACCTGTGTCCATGTTGACGATGATGGCAGGCCAAAGCCCATCGAATACGGTCTGACCCCTGAGAGCATTACGGAGAAGGCCGAGTGGGAGGGAGCTGTCAAAAGGATAGCCGTCAGAAAGCAGCGTAAGGCCGAAGGGTTCTGAGGACCGACTTTTTTACCGTATTTGCTGAAATATACTTTTTTCCTGAATATTGATATTTCTGCATCCGTTTTGTTCACAAAACGTCATTATTTGTAAGCAGAAATTTTATCAAAGTACTTGTAAAATGTAAAAAAATATGGTATGATGTATGTGAGCTGAAATGTCCCGGTGAATGGCAGCGGGCGGTGCTCAGTAGAAATAATATAACGAGGCTATCAAAGGAAGAAAGGAGTTGAACTGTCGTGACTGGAACGACTTATATCGTAATGTGGGCTGTTGCCTTTGTGTTTTTTGTTGTGGTAGAGGTCGCTAACGGTGCGGGGCTGTTCAGTATATGGTTCGCTGTCGCATCTATCATAGCTATGTTCTTTGCAATAGCAAAAGCGCCCTTCGTAGTCCAGCTGGCTGCATTCGTGGTGGGGTCCATCGTGCTGCTGCTGGTCACCAGACCTCTGGCGAAGAGGGTGCAGAAAAAGACCGTGCCTACCAACTATGAGCTGGACGTCGGTCAGACGGCGGTGGTCATAGAAGGTATAGACAACACTGTTAACAAGGGCCGTGTAAAGCTCAACGGCACCGACTGGTCTGCCAGGAGCGTGGACGGGAGACCGATATCTAACGGCAGTACAGTTACGGTGGTGCAGGTCTCGGGAGCAAAGCTCATAGTGAGCGACAACAACAAGTAAAAGTTACCAACAAATATAATTAGACCGGAGGGCTGATAATGAATCCATGGTATATAGTTTTCGGGGTCATCATAGTACTGATAATCCTGTGCGTAAGCAACATCAAGATAGTTCCGCAGGCGTATGTTTATGTAATTGAGCGCCTGGGCAAGTTCAATACCTGCTGGGGCAGCGGTATGCACATGAAGTGGCCGTTTGTGGACAGGATAGCCAAGAGAGTCTCCATAAAGGAGCAGGTGGTGGACTTCAAGCCGCAGTCCGTTATCACCAAGGATAACGTTACGATGCAGATAGATACGGTAGTGTTCTTTCAGATAACTGACGCTATGCAGTTTACATACGGCGTTGAAAGGCCTATTTCCGCTATCGAGAACCTGACTGCCACTACTCTTCGTAACATAGTCGGCGACCTTGACCTGGAGGCTACGCTCACTTCGAGAGATATCATCAATACAAGGATCACCGCTATACTGGACGAGGCCACCGACAGGTGGGGCATAAAGGTACAGCGAGTAGAGCTTAAAAACATCCTTCCCCCGAGGGAGATACAGGACGCCATGGAAAAGCAGATGAAGGCTGACCGTGAAAGACGTGAGAAAGTCATACAGGCAGAGGCCGAGAAGAAGTCTCAGATACTGGTGGCCGAGGGTGAAAAGGAGTCTAAGATACTTAGGGCGCAGGCCGATAAGGAATCTCAGATACTTGCCGCCGAGGCTGAAAAACAGAGTATGATACTCCGTGCGGACGCTGTGAAAGAGCAGAAGATACTTGAGGCTGAAGGTGAGGCTCAGGCCATCGAGATGGTGCAGAGGGCATTGGCTGACAGTATCGTAAAGCTGAACACAGCTAATCCTAACGAAGCTGTCCTCCAGCTCAAGAGCCTGGAAGCCTTTGCGAAGGCTGCTGACGGTAAAGCTACCAAGATCATCATACCCAGTGAGATACAGGGTATCGCAGGTCTGGCAAGCGGCCTGAAAGAAGTCATAAAAGACACTAAGTAAAAAACAGAGCCGAAAGCATTTCGCTTTCGGCTCTTATTATTCACCTTGTTTTATCAGACCGACAACAAAGACCTTGCCGTCTGAGACCCTGAACTTGACTTCAAAGCCGCTGAACCCAAAACCGTAGACTCTCTCAGGATCATTGTGATAATGCGGCCTGGGATCCTGAGACAGGAGCTTGATAAGAGCCTCCTGCTTGTCCTCAGGCAAAACTCCCATGAGCTTTTCCGGGAAAACAACTTCAAGACTGTATCTTTCAACATCACTGGCAAAGCCTCCGACTGCATCCGTATGACAGTCGGTCAAGGGAAGATATGGCTTGATGTCCAGTATGGGAGTGCAGTCCATAAGGTCGGCTCCGGAAACTATCAGCACCGTCCCGAGATCTTCAGTCCTGCGTATCTCCTTCAGCCTTACGCAGGAAAGGCCTATTGGGTTAGGCCGGAATGGCGAACGGGTAGCGAAGACCCCTACTCGCTTATTGCCCCCAAGCCTTGGAGGACGGACCGTAGGAGACCAGTTGTCACGTTTGTTTTCAGAGAATTCCCAGATGAGCCAGAGGTGACTGAATCCGTCTAGGCCCTTCAATGCCTGAGGGTCCCTGAACTGCGGTGCAAAGACCACAGTTCCTGAAAGCTCGCCGACAAGTCCGCTTTGTCTCGGTATTCCGAATTTTGTGGGGAAATCGGTCCTTATCCAGCCAATCGGCTCTAAATCCAACAAATCTGAAAGCCTCCCAACTATGAACGCCGTCAAACAGATCTTTTCTTTATTTCAGCTCATCAACAGGCTTATCTAACGGCCCGTCCGGCCTTAGGACCCGAACTTTGGTTCGCAGGTCAGATTTATTCCAAGGCGTTTGAATATCCTCTCGTCTACCGCACTGAGAATGACTGTAGAGTGAGCCTCGCAGCCACGGAGCTTTTCAAGCTGTTCCATTGCACACTTGGCGTTCTTGTCAGTGGTTGCGCATATCGAAAGTGCTATCAGTGTCTCGTCAGTATGGATCCTGGGATTGATATTGCCAAGATGGTTTATCTTCAGGTCCTGGATAGGCTCAATAACATGGGGCGACATCAGCAGGATATCGTCGTCTATGTTGCCGAAGTGCTTTAATGCGTTGAGCACCAGAGCCGAACATGAGCCGAGCAGATCGGAGGTCTTGCCCGTAATGATCGTCCCGTCAGGCAGCTCCATAGCAGCCGCAGCATCACCTGTCTCCTCCTCCTTGGCCAGTGCGGCAGCGACCACCTTCCTGTCAGCTATGGTAACGCCAGCCTGCTTCATCAGAAGCTCCAGCTTATAGACCTCGTCCTCTGAGGTCAGTCCCTTCTTTCTTCCGCAAAGTGCATTGTAATAGCGTCTTATTATCTCTGCCCTTGCAGCCTCCTTCACGACTTCATCGTCGATTATGCAGTTACCTGCCATATTGACGCCCATGTCAGTGGGAGATTTGTAGGGCGACTCTCCTAAGATCATGCCGAACATTGCGTTGAGTACCGGGAAGATCTCCACATCTCTGTTGTAATTGACCGTAGTCTTGCCATAGGCTTCCAGATGGAAAGGGTCGATCATATTTACATCGTTGAGATCAGAGGTAGCAGCCTCGTAAGCCAGATTGACGGGGTGTTTAAGCGGGATATTCCATATCGGGAAAGTCTCGAACTTTGCATAGCCCGCATTAATGCCACGCTTGTGTTCATGATAAAGCTGAGACAGACAGGTCGCCATCTTGCCGCTGCCCGGACCGGGAGCAGTGATGACCACCAGCCTTCTGGTAGTCTCTATGTAGTCGTTTTTTCCATAGCCCTGGTCGCTCATGATGAGCTGCAGATCCGAGGGATATCCCTGTATCTTATAGTGATGGTAGACCTTTATGCCAAGAGTCTCCAGCCTCTTCTGAAACGCATCGGCAGAACGCTGCCCCTCATACTGGGTCAGCACCACCGAGCTGACATAAAGGCCTATCTTGTTGAAAATGTTGTAAAGCCTGATAACGTCAACATCATAGGTTATCCCCAGGTCGCCCCTGATCTTGTTTTTCTCGATGTCCCCGGCATTGATGACAATGACTATCTCTGCATCGTCCTTTAACTGCAAAAGCATTTGCAGTTTACTGTCGGGCTTGAAACCCGGCAGGACTCTGGAAGCATGAAAGTCGTCATAAAGCTTGCCGCCGAACTCCAGATAAAGCTTATCGCCGAACTTAGAGATGCGCTCCCTGATATGCTCAGACTGTGTTCTCAGATACTTTTCGTTGTCAAATCCAATTTTAGTACTCATCTTTCAATTCCTTCTATAGTCTTCATCATATTGGCCTGATAAGGGCTTTACAACAGAAAAGAGGGGCTCTTGCATAGAGTCCCTCAGACCGTACATTGTCCTCGTTCAGCACCGAGAAAGCCTCTTAACAGTTATCTCAATGCTTAGCCCACGTATAATGATATCACTTTTTTCGCCTTTTGTCAATAGAATACCGCAAAAATTTTGAACCTCTGTCAAAAAAAGCAAATATCTGCAAAATACTTGACTTAATGAGGGAAAAATGTTATTATATATATGTATTTTTTTATTTTCAGAAAAGGGTGATATCAATGAAAAAACCAATGCTTACCAAGGAAAAGGCCCAGGAGATCATCAAGACTTATCCCACGCCTTTCCATATCTATGACGAAAAGGGCATAAGAGAGAATGCCAGGGACCTTTACAAGGCCTTTAGCTGGAACAAGGGCTTTAAAGAGTTCTTCGCTGTGAAGGCTACCCCGAATCCCTACATACTCAAGATACTTCAGGAGGAGGGCTGCGGCGTTGACTGCTCGTCGCTGACTGAGCTTATGATGAGCGAATGCTGTGATTTCGGGAAAGGCGATATCATGTTCTCTTCCAACGTTACCCCCAGGGAGGATTTCCTGAAAGCAAAGGAGCTTGGGGCTTATATCAATCTCGATGACTTTACCCATATCGAATATCTTGACAAGCTCTGCGGCATACCTGAGACTATTTTCTGCCGCTATAATCCCGGCGGAGATTTTGCTATCGAGAGCCAGATAATGGATACTCCCGGTGACGCCAAGTACGGCTTTACCAAGGAGCAGCTCATCGAGGGCTTCAGGATCCTTAAAGAGAAGGGCGCCAAGCGTTTCGGCATCCACGCTTTCTTAGCGTCAAACACCGTTTCAAACGAGTATTATCCCGCCCTTGCAAGGATACTTTTTGAACTCGCAGTAGAACTGAAGGAGAAGACCGGGGCTGACATCAAGTTCATCAACCTTTCCGGCGGTGTGGGAATATCCTATGTGCCGGATAAGCCGCAGAACGACATTTTCGCTATAGGCGAGGGCGTACACAAGGCCTTCGACGAGATACTTGTTCCTAATGGCATGGGTGATGTAGCGATCTTCACTGAGCTGGGCAGATATATGCTGGCTCCCTACGGTCAGCTCATCACTACCTGTACCCATCAGAAACACATCTATAAGGAATATATCGGCTGTGACGCCTGCGCCTGCAATCTTATGAGGCCGGCTATGTACGGCGCTTATCACCACATCACTGTTCTTGGCAAGGAGAACTCTCCCTGTGACCATAAGTATGACGTCACCGGAGGTCTTTGTGAGAACAATGATAAGTTTGCCATCGACAGGATGCTGCCGGAGATCGAGATAGGGGATATCCTGTGTATCCACGACACCGGCGCACACGGTTTTTCCATGGGCTATAACTACAACGGCAAGCTGCGTTCTGCTGAACTCCTTCTGAAGGAGGACGGTGATGTTCAGCTGATCCGACGTGCTGAGACTCCTGCGGATTATTTCGCTACCTTCGATTTTACTCATATCCTGGACAAGTACAGCAAATGATCTGTCATACATATTAATAAGTCCCCGGTCATCAGGCCGGGGACTTTTCGTTTCATATTACGTTTTATTACTGTCTTACATGAGCTTAGGATGATCATTTTACTTGCTGCTTATCCTCCAGTCGATGGGCTCGATGCCGTTATGCTGCAAGAAATCGTTGACCTTTGAGAAGTGCCTGCACCCAAAAAAGCCGTTATAAGCTGACAGCGGCGAAGGATGTGCGGCTGTGAATATCCCGTGGATAGGGTTGGTTATCAGGGGGGCTTTGGCCCTGGCGTTTGCACCCCAGAGGATAAAGGCGATGGGCTTATCCCTTTGGTCAAGCTTTCTTATTATCTCATCCGTAAGCTGCTCCCAGCCCATTCCCTTGTGGGAATTTGCTGCGCCCGCCCTGACAGTCAGAACAGCGTTGAGCAGCAGTACTCCCTGCCTGGCCCAGTCCGTCAGCTCGCCGTTATCCGGTGGCGCTATGCCAAGATCGTTTTGCAGTTCCTTGAATATATTGACCAGAGAAGGCGGAGCCGGAACTCCTGCCTTGACCGAAAAACACAGTCCATGTGCCTGTCCGGGGCCGTGGTAAGGGTCCTGTCCTATGATAACTGCTTTAACGTCCTCATAGGCAGTGTATTTCAGAGCATTGAAGATATCGTACATATTAGGGTACACAGTCTTTGACGCATATTCGCTTTTCAAAAATTCTCTCAGTTTAAGATAGTAGGGCTTCCTGAACTCCTCGCCAAGGACCCTGTCCCAGCTGTTTCCTATATTTACCATTATCAGAACCCCATAGCTGCGCCTACAACGACGCCCAGTATCATGACCACAGCCACAGCAAGGACCAGTATCCTCATGATGAGAGGCTTGTCAGCGGCTTTTTTCTGCTGTATCATGGCAGTTTCGACTTCTCTGGCAGCTGCTTCGGCGGCTTTTCTTGCCTCGATGTTCTTCTGAGGATTGCCGTACTTGTTCTTGACCTTCTTATTGTTAGTCATTGCTCATCTATCCTTTCATATCAATATAGACAGTATAAATACTTTGCCGAGACCATCTTCAGCTGATTAAGTGAGGATCCTACCACCTGCTGTGAGATGTGCTCCATTATCGCAGCGGCCTTCTCAGCCTCTTCCTCGGTGATGCCGCTGCTGCTCATCATGGCCTTTACGGTTATCAGAGCCAGGTCTACCAGCTTGTCATCTATCTCGGTTATCATCTTGCTGTGACACTTTTCCAGCAGCTCATCGCACTGCTGAAGGTCGGTAATGTTCCTGTTGACCTCGATGTCGAGCAGAGAAAGATATCTCAGAGTATACTTATATATCTCAGCGGCTCTTTTATTAAGGTCCTTCTGTGTGCATCTATCCTCCATGACCTTCAGCTTGTGCCTGCGGTTAACAATTACTGCCGCCGCACCCAAGGCTACGGTGATAAGGGTGATGATAAGTGTCTTGACCATAGGAGATACTGTCCCGCCTGCACCTCCGCCCTCGGAGCTGCTGCCGACTACACCTATCCCAGCTGCTCTGGAGCTGCTGCTGTCAGTATCGCTGCTGCTTACCGCTGACTTCGATGAATTGCTAGGAGCCTTTGAATTCTCAGACTTGCTGGAGCTGCTCCCGGTGTTTTCCTTCTTGGAGCTTTCATCCGCAGCTGTAGTCGTGGTGGTGGTCGTTACCGTTTTTTCAATGTTCTTCTCCTTGTCACTGAGGTTAGGATTATCGTTATTATAGCCGGGTGTGAACTCAGCCGGGACCCAGCCTGCACCCTCTATGAAGACCTCGGTCCAGGCGTGTGCGCACTTGTCAGGAACATTCACCTCATATCTGCCGTCACTCATCGGTTCGCCCTGCTGAGAGGGAAGTACCATATACCCCTCAGTATACCTGGCAGGATATCCGAATTTTCTCATGAGCTGAGTACCGACTGTAGCAAAATAGCTGCAATAGCCTTTCTTCTGCTCTGTCAGGAAATAGTCAATGAAATCCCTGTCCTTTGGCGTGGCCCCGGGGTTGAGGTCATACGTGTAATTGCTGTCGAAATAATCAGCGATGGCCGAAACGATATCATAATAGCTGCTGCCGTAAGGGTCTCCGTCCAGATAAGTCTCGACTATTTCATCGTATACCTTGTCCAGCGAGTCCAGCTTTACTGAGTAGAGATAATTGTCGCAGACGTAGTCATAATAAGCGTTCATCACCTTGCGGGTCTTGCTGGTGTAGTCAGCCTCTGTGGACCTGAGGTCACGGACTCTGCCGCTCCAGCTGGAGTTCCCGAAATTCCAGTAGACCACACTGTAGCTTGTCTCAGATTTGCTGACCCTGACATAATCGTCCTGATGGGGCTTTAACTTCTCGCCTAGCTTTGACAGGTCAGGGGATCCGGAGTATATTGCTGCATAAGGGGCATAGATGAATTTCGGGCAGGCTCCCTTGACAGTAATGTCCATTATGTCCAGCTGTGAGCCGGTGTAATACCTGGAGGAGTCTACGTAGATGTAATCATAGTCCTGCGCAAAACATCCTATCTCT
Organism: Ruminococcus sp.; assembly: GCA_017478965.1. GTDB lineage: Bacteria > Bacillota > Clostridia > Oscillospirales > Ruminococcaceae > Hominimerdicola. Next base: position 109,978 of record JAFVCV010000026.1, read on the forward strand.
GCGAACTGTTCGGTTATCTCTTCTATTTCCTTGTCATTTTCCAGAGGATTCCAGCAATTGTTCTCATATTGTCCGCCCATATAGCCCCTGATATACATAGGGTAATTGAATTTCGACGAAGTCACCTTCAGTGCGGTGACACCGTTAAAGCTTATGCCGTTGCTGGTACCGAGAACTCCGCCGTTGGTGCCGCCCACGGTGTTTACCCCATACAGGTTAGAACCGCCGCTCAGGTCTGAAAAGAATTCGTCCACATTATTCAGGTCAAAGCTTGTCATAGCATGGTGCAGATTGAGCCTTTTCTGAGTGAAGGACTCAGGCCTTACAAATCCGGTCAGTCCTGAGAACAGCACTACCCCGAGAAACACCGCAGCTGTGATGATGCTGACAAAGGCGATATAGACCGTATAGAACTGTGATTTAGCCGCCTGTGAGGTGAAGAAGAAGGTCTTGCTCCTCTCATGTACTGCAAAGGTGTTCTTCCTGCCGGCTTTATTGGTCGTATGGTTTATAATGTGCATAGCCAGTATCGTGACCCAGCTCACTACCAATCCAAGTACTGAGAAGGTAGGAGCCTCCATTCCCTGATACATACCGATCTCAAAGAGCGGAAAGGTAAAAATAAACAAGACCGGGAAGTCTATCCTGTATATGCAGCCGAACACACACCCGAACGATACCACCAGTATCAGTGCGGCAAAGAAGTAAAAATAGAAAGTCGGGTCATACTTATCGAAACCGAGCCCCGCCGTGCTCCAGGAGCCTGAGGCTATGCCTGAGAGTTTCAGGTAGTCGTAGACTGCGATAATGAACCCGTTCTTTATGGCCTTGCGTTTGAGTATGAGGGAACCGGCATAGATAATGGCTGTGGCAGCAGCGCAGAATTTCACAATGCCGTATTTTGATGCGAACATACCGAAAGTCATTGTGGCTATCAGGCTGAAAAAGAAGAGCACAGAGGTCCTTTCTGGCTCCCCCACAAAGCTGTTGGACATAGCCGCCACTGAAAAAGTCGCTGTAAAAGCAATGAGTATCCTAAGTATCAGGTAGGATCCTGAAAGATGTTCATGGGCACATTTAAGCAGTATATCGCCGTCCACCAGGACGCCGTTCTCGCTTATCAGCCCCATATCTTTATTTATCTCTTTTCTCATATTGTCACCTTGTTCTTTATCATAAGCATATATCCTGTATGCTTTCTCCGACCCTTCCGGGGTAGATGGGGACTATCTGTGCAAATTCATCGTAAAGCCCCGAGGTATCCGTTCTGCTGCCGGCTGCTATCATGTATGAATACTTGAAGGCCAGGTCGCTGTCGTTCATCAGCTCCGTCACGTTCTCCGAATATGAGGCGGAGAAATACATCAGATGACCGCATTTATATCTGTCGCTTTCATTTATATAGCTGGAAAGCGACAGGTCACTGTCGTTATAAAGACTTGCCCTCAGCAGCATATTTATGAGCATCCTGTGGGACTCCTCATCAGTGATGTTAAGACTGACAAGCCCGCCTCTTTTCACATCGTACCATACGGCCTTGTGGGGAGTCTCATACTCGATAAGATGGTTCGATATGGATACAACGGCCTCTATTATAGTATCGTAGCTGTAAAGGATATCTTTCTTGTCGCTTACCATGCAGAGGTCCACCATCAGGATAATGGAATTGGAAATGGGCAGCGAATAGTCCTTTACCATAGTCTTGCCCTGCTTGGCCGAGAGCTTCCAGTGGATACGGTTTATCTTATCGCCCTCGATGTATTCGTGTATATCAAATATCTCCGAAGGATCGTCACCCTTGGAGTGCTTGGAATACTCGTCCGTCTCCAGTCCCATGTCTGTATAATTGGCAATATTGTTCTCCAGCATAACATGGTCCGGCATGATTATGAATGAGCTTTCTCTTGCTGCCTGCTCATACTTGGGATATCTGAGCTTTATCCTGAATAACCTGAGCATATCGTAAAGCCTGCACTTCTTTATATTGACCCTGATGGTCCCATAATGGACGCAGGAGATGTGCATGGTGAGATAATGGGTCTCGTTAGGATAGACAGGCGTATTTATCTTCATACGGTTCACCTGTCCGTCAAGGGTGTTATAATACTCTATCTCAATGAGCAGATTTGCCCCAGGCAGATGCGAGCGGTTCTGCACCATCAGCACCAGTGGCATTTTTGATGACCTGCTGGCGGCGTTATGCTTTGAGGCTATGGTGACGGCGGTCTTTCTGGCCGTATAAAAAGTCATTATGAAAAGAACGACCGGCGTAAGCAGCAGGAACCCGAAAAGATAGAAGGAAAAAGCCGGCTCATAAAGTATATAGAACAGGTATGACGTCAGCAGCAGTATTAAATATAAAACAGGCATTTGTCTGCTGACCTCCGTTATCTGTTCACTCTCGGAACTTCCACGCTGGCCAGGATATCTCTCAGCACCTGTTCTCCGGTGATGCCGTTGATCTTTGCCTTGGAATTGAATACCATCCTGTGCAGCACCACATCGTTGAAGGCATAGATAACATCGTCCGGGATAACATAGTCCCTGCCCTTCAGCAGTGCAGTGGCCTTGGTCATTCTCAGCAATGCGATGGTGCCACGGGGAGAAAGCCCCATTTTGATATAGATATGGTCCCTGGTAGCAGCAGCCAGTCTGGCGATATATTCAAATACCTGGTCGGCCACATAGATATTCTCCACTTCATGCCTTGCGTCTATGATATCCTGTGCGGTAACTACTGACTGCACCGAGTCCACCGGCACAAGGCTCTGCTTAGCTTTGAGCATCATGACCTCGCTCTCTACAGTGGGATAGCCCATAGTCAGTCTTACAATGAACCTGTCCATCTGAGATTCCGGCAGCATCTGGGTGCCTATGGAGCCTATGGGGTTCTGAGTGGCTATGACTATGTAGGGGTCCGGGGCCTTTCTCGTGATCCCGTCTACAGTGACCTTGCCCTCCTCCATGATCTCAAGAAGTGCGCTCTGGGTCTTGGAAGAAGTCCTGTTTATCTCATCCGCCAGGAAAAGATTTGTCAGCGCAGCGCCCTCCTTGTATTCAAACTTCTGGGTCTGTTTGTTGAGTATCGAAAAACCGGTCACATCGGTGGGCAGTACGTCCGGAGTGAATTGCAGCCGCTTATAGTCCAGCGACAGCGCCTTTGACAATGCCACAGCCAGAGTAGTCTTTCCCACGCCGGGGATATCTTCGATAAGTATATGTCCGCCAGCCAGTATAGAAAGCAGGACCTTGATGATTATCTCGTCCTTACCGATGATGACTTTCTTGACCTCTCTTATGACGTCCTGGGACATAGCCAGCACTTTCCTTTGTTCCTCTGTCAGATTTGTTCTCATTTTTTTAGTCTCCTTGAAAATAATTTATCATAGATACGATTATTATAACATATCTGCGGCATTTTTTCAACAAATTCCTATTGTGCATTTTTTACAATTTTGGTGCTGGCACCGATACATATGCTGTTGATTATTGAGGACGGCCCAGCTATGGCTGTTGTCATAATCCAATGGCCGGCGGCATAAGATTAAACAGGACAAGCAAAGGGAGTGATTATATGAACAGCCAAGACAACAGGCTCGACTCAGCCGCTGAGCTGCTGCCGGACAGGGTAAGTGAGCAGATATATACGCTGAGTAAAGACATAAGGGAGGGCATTACCGAGATAAGGCTCCGGTTAGGCAGGCCCGTGGTACTGAATACTATGGGAAGGGGACTGGTAGAGCTTTGCTCAGACACCGTGACTACGGTCAGTGATATTGAGCGTGTAAAAGAAAAACTGTTCAGAAATTCTGTATTCAATCACAAGAAAGAGATACTCAACGGCACCATGACAGCTCCGGGAGGCTGCCGGGTGGGTTTCTGCGGCACTGCCTCCGCCGGGGCTGATGGGCATGGGATACAGGACGTCAGGGATATTAATTCAGTGAATATCAGGATAGCCAGACAGGTACCCGGCTGCGCATTGCCACTGTTTGAAAAGATACATGAAGGCAGGCCTTTCAGTCTTTTGGCTGCCGGAAGTCCCGGCAGCGGAAAAACGACCCTGCTGCGTGACCTTTGCCGTCTTCTGGGCGGCAGGTACACCGTCTCTCTCATTGATGAGCGCAGCGAGATAGCCGCAGTTTCAAAGGGCCATGCCGGCTGCGATGTGGGAAGGTTCACTGACATATTCACCGGCTATCCTAAATATGACGCTATGATCACCGCAGTCAGGGTCATGTCTCCTCAGGTCATCGTGTGCGATGAGATAGGTTCAGCTGAGGATATGAATGCTCTGGACTATGCCATCAGGTCAGGTGTGAAGATAGTGGCGGCCTGCCATTGTGATGATCTGGAAGAACTGGATCAAAAAAGCAATATCTCCGTCCTTTTGCGAAACGGAGTTTTTGAATGGGTAGCTCTCATACAGGACCGGCAGGTCAGAGAGCTTTGCAGGGCAGGTGAAGGAAAATGCTCCTTTTTGCAGGCTGCATATTGATAATATCGGCAAGTACCGCCGCCGGGGCATATATGTCTTCCCAGCTAAGATCAAAGTGCGAGGAGCTTAAAAAGTCGGCTGAGATATTTGAGTTTATCAGTATTTACCTTATCTCCGGCAGCTATGACAGTGCCGAGATATTCAGCGCTCTTCGTGAGCGTTTCCCAGGCGCTGTGGTCCTTCAGGCAGACGGCATTGACAGCACGGGCTTTTCAGGTAACCTTGTCCTGAAGTTAAAGACCTATTTTGAAAAGTTCGGTTCCTCCGACCTTGACTCACTGCTGTCAATGACCGGGCTGATGAAAAAGGAGCTGGAGAGCGAATATCTGGCTGCAAAGGAAAAATATGAAAAAAACGGCAGGCTCTACAGGGTGATGGGCCTTTGTGCAGGATCTATGCTGGCATTGATGATAATATAAAAACTAGGACGGTGAGAACATGGAGATAGACCTGGTGTTCAAGATCGCAGCGATAGGCATAATCGTGGCGGTCCTAAATCAGCTGCTGAAACGGGCTGAAAGGGACGAGCAGGCTATGATGACTACCCTTGCGGGACTGATAGTGGTGCTGATGATGATAGTCTCCCAGATAGGCAGACTGTTTGAGACCATAAAAGACACACTTGGACTATACTGATGGATATGCTCCTTATCTCCGGCTTTTGCCTGGCTGCGGTATTTGCCGCCGGCGTCCTCAGAGGGACCTCCTTTGAGTTCAGGCTGCTGCTCATCACAGCTGCGGCTGCCCTGGTGCTCATCCGCTCGGTCTCTTCCCTTAGCTCTGTTATCTCCAATATCAGGGTACTTTTCACTGACAACGGGATCGAAGCCGAGAACGTAAAGATACTGCTAAAAGGTCTTGGGATCTGCTATCTCACCTCCATAGTCAGCGGCCTTTGCCGTGACAGCGGCGAATACACCCTGTCCGAGCAGGTGCTTCTGGCCGGAAGGATAGCCCTGCTGACGGTTTCACTGCCGCTGTTCTCGGCTGTCGTTGAAATAATAAAGATATTGCTTAATTTCTGAGGATATGATGAAAAAACTCACAGCCCTGTTATTCAGTTTGCTGCTGTCCGTTTTCTTTACAGCTGTCCCTGCTTTTGCACAGTCTGAGGAAGGCCCGGATCTTAGCCGCATAACTGAGGAGATAAACGAAAAGTTCATGGACACCGTGGACAGCGATACTTACCAGGTCCTTGAAGAAAACGGTATTTCCGCCGGGGATACCGAAGGAGTCATGGGTATTGATCTAAGAAAGATCTTTTCAGGTCTTCTGCTTTCTTTTACCGAACAGCTGTCCGAACCGTTCAAACTGCTTTCCAAGCTTGCGGCAGTCTCGGTCATCTGCTCTGTTGCCGGTTCGGTCTGCACTGACCAGCCTGGACTTAACGAGCTGTTCGATACGACCGCTATGCTGAGCGTCATTACTGTAGTCTCCGGCTCGGTATCTGAACTATTTGAGAAACTGAAAGATGCTCTTGAGCTGATCGAAAGATTTATGATATCCTACATACCTATATTTTCCGCAGTGACTGCCGCCGGAGGACGTGCTGTGACTGCGGGCTGTTACAGCGGGGCTACGGTGCTGCTGTGCGAAACGGTCAGCTTTGTCTCATCAAACCTTCTGCTGCCACTGCTTTTTTCAATGACAGCTTTGACAATAGTTTCTGCTGTGGGGACCGATAAGCGTCTTTCAGCGGCTGCTGAAGGCATAAAAAAGACCGTGGTCTGGCTCCTGTCTACAGTGACCGTTATATTCGTTGGAGTGCTCTCCTTACAGGGACTGACAGGCGCAGCTGCCGACGGTCTGGCTGCAAAGTCGGTAAGGCTGGCCGCATCCAGCTTTATACCCGTCATCGGAGGCTCAGTCTCGGAGGCTTATTCCGCTGTCATGGGCGGCATGGGTGTGATAAGGACCACCCTTGGCACAGTGGGCATGATAGCCCTTGCGGTCATGGCACTGAGGCCGCTGCTTCTGATAATAGCTATGAGGCTGGTCCTGTTTATGGCAAGGCTCATAAACGATATGCTCTGCGCAAGCCGTGTATCAGAGCTTTTGAAGGGCTTAGACCAGGTCCTCGGTCTGGGCATGAGCATAATAATAACCGCCGCTGCGGCCTTTCTTGTCTCTACTGCGGCTATAATGTTCGTTTCAGGAGGTGGTTTCTGACGGATATTTTCAGAAATTGTCTGCTCATTCTCTGCATAATGTCCGTGACGGGAAGGCTCATAGAGAGCATTGCACCTGAAGGCGGTATGAAGTCACAGCTGAGGACCCTGACTGGCCTTATATCAGTCATCGCAGTCATATCGCCCTTTATCGGGGACGGTTTCAGGCTGGATATAGAGAGCTTTTCTATTGACTCCGAAATTGAAAGCGAGAGCCTGGAGCTGTCAGAACAGGTAGACGATACTATCCTTTCCCTTGCCGCAGAGACCTTTGAGGAATACTTTGAGGATAAGCTGAATAAGAATGGTATAAAGGCAAGGATAAGGGCAGAGGCGGCCTTTGACGAAAACGGAGAGATCGTTCTGGAAAAGCTGACTGTGTTTTCGGACTCGAAGTCTGAGCAGGACGTGATAGAGCGGCTGTTAGGAGAAGATACCGAAGGTGGCGGCATAGGGATAGTGTTTTCACAGGAGGTGGAAAGTCAGTGAAGGATATCTGGATCAGACTGGCTGAAAAGCTCAGGGCCGCACCCATGCGGGTCAGGCTCATCGTTGCCGCCGGGATCCTGGGCATGGTGCTGATAATGCTGTCGGAGGTCATGCCTGACAGAAAAAAGACCTCTGAGCCGGAGGAAAAAAAGCTGGTGAGCACAGACGAAACAGAACTTTTCCGAAAACAGACAGAAGACGACCTCAGAAAAATGCTCTGCGAGATAGACGGCGTGGGGGAGTGCATGGTATACATAACCGTAGAAGGCACCACAGAGTATGTTTATGCCGAGGAGCTTAGCCGTCACACCGATAACGGTGAGAACAGGAGCGACGAGAAATACGAGAGCAAGCTGGTCACCATTGAAAAAAACGGCGAAAAACAGGCGCTTGTTAAGAAGGTCATCAGGCCAAAGATCAGCGGCGTCCTGATAGTATGCACGGGAGGAGGGGACGTGAGGACCAATGAAAGGATCATCAGAGCTGCATCTACCGCCCTGAATATCTCATCGGGACGGATATGCGTTGAAAAAATGAACTGACAGGAAAGAGGTACATATCATGAAAAAACCAAGCTTTATCATCGGAAAGAAACAGATACTCCTTGCAGGGATGACCCTGATGCTGGGCGCAGCTGTGTATATAAACTACGCTGTTGCCGGTACAGGCGGCGAGATAAGGGCCACTGAGAAGGTAAAGACCCAGAGCATTAATTACGGCGAGGCCGAACTGGTGGACGCACCTGCGGAGAATGGGGACGATTACTTTTCCAAGGCAAGGATAGAACGTATGAACGCCAGAGACGAGGCGAAGGAAACTCTAAAAAACATAATCGGCGGAGGTGACGCAACTGATGAGGAAAAAAGCGTAGCCGCAGAGGAGGCTGCGGTGATGACCGGTCTGATGGAGAGCGAGACAAAGATCGAATCCCTTGTCAAGGCTGCCGGATTTACAGACTGTGTATGCTATCTTGACGGCACAAACGCCAACATTGTCGTAAAGTCAGGCGATGACGGACTTATCGCCAGCGAGGCAGCCCAGATAAAGGATATCCTTCTGAGTGAAGTCACTGTTCCCGCTGAGAACATCAGGATATTCGATGTAGCCTGAAAAAGGGAAAAAACATAACTGCTGAAAAAAATCCTGCAAAAATACTTGTAAGTAAGGAAAAAATATGTTATAATAACAGTGTATATAGCAATTAGCGGCCTGTTTCTGCCAGGTCCCCTGCGGCTGATGTGCTTTTTCAGCGGGACGGGACAGGTAAGAAGGCTGCCCTTTGCTGTTATTTTCCAGAAAGCAAGTATCACTTGCAGGATTTTTTGTCAGGAGGTTTGAATATGGCTGATAATTCTAAAAATATCGAAAAGAGCCTGCACATAAGTCAGGACGTTATCGCACAGATAATTTCAAATTCCGTTTCGGAGGTCAGCGGGGTCTATGGCATAGCTCCCGTGATGAAAACGCCCAGACAGATCTGGTTCCGACAGGAGAGCATGGGCAATATCAGGATAGGCCTGGTGGACGATGTGCTTTCCGTTTCTATAGGCGTGATACTTAACAGCGGTTCCAAGGCCGTTGAGACAGCCGAAGCCATTCAGGAGGCTGTTAAAAGTTCAGTGCAGACCATGCTGGGCCTTGCCGTAGCCAAGGTCAATGTGACTGTGTGCGGAGTTCATTTCGGTGAAGAATAAAATAGTGACTTTGAGTAAGGATGTGTTTTTGTGGCAGCAAGACGAGAAATAAGAAGATCGGCTTTTTTGCTGTGTTTTGAGAAGCTTTTTCACGATGAAGGACTTGAGGAGCTCTTCGAGAGTGCGCAGATACTTGATGATATCATACCTGTTGATGAGGAGGTCAAGGCTCTTGTCAGGGGAGTGACGGACAAGCAGGAGGAGCTTGACGCTATCATAGCCAGGTATTCTGACAAAAGGGCTGTCAGCCGCATACCCAGGATAAATCTTGCGGTACTCAGGCTGGCTATCTATGAGGCTCTTTATGATGATAAGGTGCCTGTGAACGTTGCCATCAGCGAGGCAGTCTATCTTACGGAGACTTATGCCTTTGATGCCGATGTGTCCTTTGTCAACGGTGTTCTGGGCTCTTTTGCCAAGAGTCTGGATAAGGAAGAAAAGTAATGCCGCTGTTCCTGGGACTGGATACCAGTAATTATACTACTTCCTGCGCTCTTTACGACAGCGCTTCCGGTGAGGTGTTTTCCTGTAAGGAAATGCTGCCAGTAAGAGAAGGCGAAAGAGGGCTCAGGCAGTCGGATGCAGTGTTCCACCATACCCGACAACTGCCTGAGCTTATGGAAGAGCTTTTTTCCATGGCAGAGGAAAGGTACGAAAAATATGATAAGATAACCGCAGTGGCATATTCCTATGCCCCAAGGGAAGTCCCTGGGTCATATATGCCATGCTTTCTTGTAGGGGAGAATACTGCGAGGAGCATTTCTGCCGCTATGGGTGTGCCTGTTTTTCGCACTTCCCATCAGAAGGGCCATATCCTCGCAGCGCTTTATTCCTGCGAAGAGCTGGGTATGCTGGAGGGCGAGAGAGAGTTTCTGGCCTTTCATGTCAGCGGGGGAACGACGGACCTGCTACTGTGCCGGCCGGGCGGCGATGGGCTTTTTCAGATAAGCGAGATCGGCAGGTCATCAGACCTTAAAGCCGGTCAGTGTATAGACAGGATAGGTGTAAGGCTGGGCCTTGGCTTTCCGTGCGGGGCAGAACTTGAAAGA
>JAFVCV010000027.1 GCA_017478965.1 Ruminococcus sp.
AACACAAACAACGGCACCAACAATAAGGAGCTGCACAACACCAAGCGCCATATCCTGGTAGCAGACGATTCCAGCTGCTTCCTGAGCGAGCCTATTGATGTGAGCAAGTACGGCGTAGTTTACGGCGGCGTTCAGAAGAACGTTGGTCCTGCCGGCGTACAGATCGTTATTGTCAGGGAAGACCTCATCGCTGACGGTCCTGCATTCAAGCAGTGCCCCACTATGATGGACTGGAAGATACAGGCTGACAACGATTCTCTGTATAACACTCCTCCCTGCTACGGCATCTACATCTGCGGCAAGGTATTCAAGTGGATCAAGAAGATGGGCGGCCTGGAGGGCATGAAGGCCCACAATGAGAAGAAGGCTAAGATCCTTTATGATTTCCTGGATAACAGCAAGCTCTTCAAGGGCACCGTTGTTGCCAAGGACAGATCTCTGATGAACGTTCCCTTCGTTACCGGCAATGAGGAGCTTGACAAGAAGTTCGTAGCCGAGGCAAAGGCTGCCGGCTTTGAGAACCTGAAGGGCCACAGAACTGTTGGCGGCATGAGAGCTTCCATCTACAACGCAATGCCTATCGAGGGCGTTGAGAAGCTGGTCGCATTCATGAAGAAGTTCGAGGAAGAGAACGCATAATAAAACGACACAGCAGGGCATGGCGCAGGCTTTTGGGGTCTGCGCTGTTGCCGGTTTAAGGAGTGACGACATGGGCAGAGAAAAAAAGCCTGGACCGCCTAAAAGGTTTAAGAGAGCTTATGCACAGGAGATCGGTATGCTGGGGCGCATCGAGGTGCTCATAGATACCCAGACCGGTGTGAATTATCTCTTTTATGCCAGAAGTGAGAGCGGCGGGCTTACGCCGCTGCTGGATAAGGAGGGCAGGCCCGTCATCACACCCCAGGGGAAGGACCCCGAATAAAATATTTTTGTAAAGGAATGATCTCGATGTACAATATTCTGACTATGAACAAGATCGCAGCCTGCGGCACCGACAAGTTCGACAAGGCTGCTTATACAGTAACGGACGAGTGCGCTGAGCCTACCGCAATAATGGTAAGGTCGGCTAAGCTGCACGATTATGAGATGCCCGCAAGCCTTCTTGCTATAGCAAGGGCCGGCGCAGGCGTCAACAATATACCTGTAGACAAGTGCGCTGAGAACGGCGTGGTCGTTTTCAACACTCCCGGCGCTAATTCCAACGCCGTTAAGGAGCTTGTTATCTGCGCTCTGCTGCTTTCTTCGAGAAGGATAACCGAGGCCGCTGCCTGGGCCAACTCCCTGAAGGGCACCGAGGACGCTCCCAAGACAGTTGAGGGCGGCAAGGCTAAGTTCGCAGGTCCCGAGATCTTCGGCAAGACCCTTGGCGTTATCGGCCTTGGCGCTATCGGCGGAAAGGTGGCCAACGCTGCCGCTGCTCTTGGCATGAAGGTAATAGGCTTTGACCCTTATCTGAGCGATGCAGCCGCAAAGGCTCTTGACCCCTCCGTCAAGGTAGTGGAGAGCAAGGACGATATCTATAAGAACAGCGATTATATCACCCTTCATGTTCCTTTCACCCCTGATGCAAAGAACAGCATCGGCAAGGAGCAGATAGCTGTTATGAAGGACGGCGTTCGTCTTATCAACATGGCAAGAGGCGAGCTGGTGGACACCGCTGCTGTTGTTGAGGCTATCAAGGCCGGCAAGGTGGCTAAGTATGTTACCGACTTCGCTGACGATATCGGTCTGGGCGAGGAGAACATCATCACTCTGCCTCACCTGGGCGCATCTACCCCTGAGAGCGAGGACAACTGTGCGATCATGGCAGCTGACGAGCTGATGGACTATATCGAGAGGGGCAAGATAAGGAATTCTGTTTCCTTCCCCAATCTGGAACTGGCTAAGTCCGGCGACCAGCTGGTCTGCGTTCTGCACAAGGCAGAGGTCAGCGAGGACGCTGTGAAGGCTGCTGTGGGCGCTGAGGTGGTCAATTCGGCTACAGCTGTCAAGAAGGCTTGGGGCTACACCATGGTGAACGTAAAGGGCAGCGCAGACGCAGAGGCTGTAAAGGCCGTTGAGGGCGTCGTAGGCGTAAGAGTACTCTGATAGGCATAGTAACAGACCATTACGGGCGGCTGTGGCAGCCGCCTGTTTTTTTGAAGAAAGGGAGCGGGGGAATATGGAGATACTAAAGCTCATACTGCTCATAGGCCTGCCAATGGGAGCGGCACAGGGCATTTACAGGCTGATAGACAGGGACGGTTCAAAGACCCGCCGGCTCTCTCAGAGATTTCCGGCACTGCCGGCAAAGAAATTTCTTATCCAGATAGCTCTGCCCCTGCTGTTCATGATAGTCTTCGGGATCGTCTCGGTGCTGCTGGGTATCCCTATAGAGGTGTTCTTTGTGGTCAGCGGAGTATTTATCGGCATCATCAACGGCATGGCCGTGACCATGATGTATATGGACTGATACTGTAAACAGTCAGGGCGCCGCCCTGGCTGTTTTTTTGCAGTACAGATATATACAGTAAGCGGGCATATATACACAGATAAGCGGCCTTTTTCAAGGCAGCTTTGTGTAGGATATATATAAGAAATATAAAAATATGAGCTTATGTTGTGCAGGTGTACAAAGATGGCACGGAGGTATTGACAAATCTGTGATAACTGTGTATACTGTATACATACAGTTAAGGCTGCAATAACAGTTATAACAGTATGAACGAAAGATAGGAAACATCAAAACAAAGGAGAGAGCATAATGGATAAGAAGATCAGAGCAGCAAGAAATCTCAGGATACTTGGAGTCATGACGTTTATCACCGGCACAGTGGGGCTTTTACTCAGCAGGGCCTTTACGGTAGGGATGATGAGCGCAGCAGCAGTTCTTTTCACCAGGGCGTCGCAGATAAAAAATGAGAGAGATATGTAGTTTGCGACAAAAATCATACCGTTCACGATAAGATGCGTGAAAAAGATCATAAAAGAGAGTATGATATCATCAGACAAAAGAAAAGAGACATACATAACAATAAAGAAAAGGAGAGACAGCTATGAAACTCAGGACAAACAAAAAGGATGCGATAACAGCGGTCATGCTGACATTGTGGGGCGGCGGCTGCGCAGTGCTGATGAATATGCTCAGCCTTCCGTTTCTTACGGTGGTAATGCTTTCGGCCATCTTTGGCTGCGGGCTAAGGGTATTCAGGAACGGCGAACGTAACTGACAGAGAGATAAGAAAGAAGAACAAGGGAAAGAGGAAGAGAAAATGAAAGAGAACACAAGAGAACGGATACAGCTCGCCGCATCGGTGCTGCTGCTGGCTATGGCAGCCATACTTCTCATATCGGCGCTGACAAAGCCCGCAGAGTGCAGCACAGGAGGGGCGCTCATAGCAATTATCCCGATGTTCACGGCGACATACATAAGCACCGTCAGACAGAGACGGGAAGCAAAGAGTGAGGAGACAGCGCAATGAAAGACAATGTAAACAAGCCTGACCTTTCACTTTTCATCTACCCGGCGGCAGTGATCGTCGGCGTGATCGCCGGAGAGTTCCTTGGGAATATCCCCCTGGGACTGTCGGGCGGGAGCATCGCCGGCGTGGCCGTCACGCTGGTGGTAAGGCTGATGATGGTCAGAAAAGCGATAAGGGAAAACCGCAAAGAGATACTATAATGATAAACGGGAGGTAAGGATAATGGACAATGGCATCAGCACGGAGAAGGTCCTTGAAGTCAAGGGTCTGTCCAAGATGTATAAAAAGGGCGTCTACGCTTCGGAAAAGGTCAGCTTTGACGTCCACAAGGGTGAGATCTTCGCACTCATAGGCCCTAACGGCGCAGGCAAGACCACCACCATAAGAATGATATCCACACTTTTGCAGGCTACTGAGGGCGACGCCATAGTGGCAGGCCACAGCATACTGACGGAGCCGGAGAAGGTCAGGAAGAACATAACCTATCTTCCGGACGAGGCAGGCGCTTACAAGAACATGAAGGGTATAGATTACCTGAAGTTCATGGCGGAGCTTTACGCCGACAACAAGAGCCAGGCTGAGGAGTATACCGAAAGGGGCCGTCAGATCTGCGAGCTTGGCGACAGGCTCAACGACAAGATCCAGTCCTATTCAAGAGGTATGCAGAGAAAGCTCCTGCTGGCAAGGGCCATAATGTCAAAGCCTGCTTTGGCCATTCTTGACGAGCCTACCTCGGGCCTTGACATCATCAACGCCCTGGAGATAAGAAGAATGATAAGAAAGCTTGCCGGCGAGGGCATGAGCTTTCTGTTGAGCTCCCACAATATGCTGGAGATAGAGTATGTCTCCGACAGAGTGGGCATAATCGCAAAGGGCCATCTGCTCGAAACAGGCAGGGCCGGGGAGCTTACTGAGAAATACGGTGCCAAGAACCTGGAAGAGGTATTTGAAAAGGTGGTGACAAGAGTATGAGATTTATGACGCTCTTCAAAAAGGAACTGAAGGAGATGCTCAATCTCCAGAACATACTTATAATGGTCATTATGGTCGTCGTACTTTCCATGGCAGGCCAGGGCATGAGCCAGGCTATGGAGGAAGGCACGGAGGCCATGATGGAGGTAAATCTCTGCGACCTTGACGACACGGATTTCTCCCGCAACGTGGTGAAGTTCATGACCGCCAACCTGGCTAAGGAAGAGGGCAGTGTGAACTCCGTCACCTTAGAGTCCGACGACTACGCAAAGGAGCTCAAAAGGCTCGGCGTGAAGAATGTGCTCATTATCCCCAAGGGCTTTACGGACAGTGTGAACAACAATGAGACTGCCGAGGTACGCTTCGTGCAGAAGATGACCTCACTTTCCGCCATGGGAAATCAGAGCACAGGCTCCCAGATAGCCGTGCAGTATCTGAGCGTGGCTGTAAAGGACGTTGTTTATAACGTAAAGCAGGCCAGCGGCAAGCTTAGCCAGGCTGAGATATCTTTCCTGGATAAGCCTCTTAAAGTCAGCGAGACTACCATCGTAGGCAGCAAGTCCGACAATATTTCCAGCACTCTGGTCTTACAGATGTGTTCCGCACAGGGTATGCTGGTGCCGATGCTGATGTATATACTTATCATAATGTCCACCAACATGATGGTGAACGCAGTGAGCACAGAAAAGATAGACAAGACCTTAGAGACTCTGCTCTCGTCGCCTATATCAAGGCTCAGCGTTATAACTGCCAAGATGCTGGCTGCCGCAGTAGTGGCCGCAGCCCAGGCCGCAGCCTATATGTTCGGTATGCATAATATGATGGATTCCATGCTCAGCAGCGGCGGGGACGGGGAGTACTCACAGGTGCTTGAGAACCTGGGCCTGACCCTTAACGCAGGCCAGTATATCCTCATTGGACTTCAGATGTTCATATCCATTCTCATCGTGCTCTCCATCTCCCTGGTGCTCGGTATCCTTGCGCAGGACGTAAAGTCCGCCCAGACCCTTACCATGCCTGTTATGGCAGGTGCGATGGTACCCTTTATGCTTTCTATGTTCCTTGACATAAACTCTCTTTCACCGGTACTGAGGTATGTGGTATACGCTATACCCTTCACCCACTCCTTCTGCTCGTCGGCAAATGTGATGTTCGGCAACAACACAGTGTTCTACGGCGGACTTATCTATCAGGTGATATTCCTCATAGCCTGCCTGGCCTTTGCGCTGAGGATATTCATGAGCGACCGTATTTTCACCATGAGCCTCGGTGTAAAGAAGACCAAGGACAAGACTCCGGCGGAGTAAAACAGGCTTATCCTTATCTTTCCCTATATACCCCCTCTCCGTGGGAATTTCCCCGGGGAGGGGGGTCTTGTTTTCAGACGGGTCACGCCGGCTTTGATTGACAACCACCCGCAACAGTGATATAATGGTATAGTAAAAACATAATGATCTTCGGAGGTATGCTAAATGTTCTCAGGTCAGGATATCTGTGCAGTTTCCACCCCTATGGCTGAGGGCGGGATAGCCCTTATAAGGATAAGCGGGGAGAACGCAGTAAAAATAGGCGCTAAGGTTTTCAGGCCCCTTAGCCGAAAAAGTGTTGAGGACATGGAGGGCTACACCTGTGCCTACGGCGAGATCGTTGACGGTAAGGGCAGAAGGGTGGACGACGGAGTGCTGACGGTGTTCAGAGCGCCAAGGTCCTACACCGGGGAGAACGTCTGCGAGATCACCTGCCATGGGGGACTTTTCGTTACTAAAAAGGTCCTGCGGCTCTGTATGGAGAACGGGGCCGTTATGGCGCAGCGGGGCGAATTCACCAAACGTGCCTTGCTCAACGGCAAGCTGAGCCTTACCCAGGCCGAGGCGGTCATGGACACCATAAGTGCCCAGGGGGAATATGCCCTGGCGTCGGCTAATCTTACAAGAGAGGGCCGGCTTTTCGGGCGGATATCAGCGGTGACGAAAAGGCTGGTGGAGATACTTGGGGAGCTGGCGGCCTGGGTGGACTATCCGGAGGAGGACCTGCCGGAGGTAGAGGTACCGGCGCTGAGGAAGAGCCTATCGGACAGCGCAGAGGTCACAGGGCGGATACTTGAGGATTACGACAACGGGATGATACTGAAAAACGGCATCGACACCGTTATCGCAGGAAAGCCCAATGTTGGCAAGAGCACCCTGATGAATATGCTGCTTGGCTTTGACCGGTCCATCGTGACTGATGTGGCGGGGACCACCAGGGACGTAATAGAGGAAAATGCCAAGCTTGGGGAATACGTACTGAAGCTGTCGGACACGGCGGGCATAAGGGACACCCAGGATAAGGTGGAAAAGATAGGCGTGGAGATAGCGAAAAAGCGTCTGAGGGAGTGTATGCTGATAATGGCGGTGTTTGACACCTCGGTGCCGTTAGATGAAGAGGACCGGGAGCTTTTGCATGAGCTTACAGTTCTTGGCAAGAGGACGCTGATAATACTTAACAAGAGCGATCTGGAGACTAAGCTCGACATGGGGGCGTTTGAGGGATTTGAAAACGTTCTGACCCTGAGTGCAAAGAACGATGAGGACAGGGTGAGGGTACAGCGTGCGGTAGAGAGCCTTTTCAGTTTTTCAGCTTACGATCCGGACAGCACCATATTTGCCAACGAGCGGCAGAAGGAATGTGCGCAGTGTGCGGACAGATATCTGAGGGCGGCGATAGACAGTCTTGATGCCGGCGAGACACTTGATGCAGTGACGGTGATGATAGACTACGGGGCACAGGCATTATTGGAGCTGACAGGCGAGAGGGCCTCAGATGCGGTAGTGAACGAAGTGTTCAGCAAATTCTGCGTCGGCAAGTAGCCCCCGGCCGCCAGACCGGCCAAAGATGACGGTTTGCGCTTTTCAGGGCGCAGACGGAAGTCCCGAAGACCAAGCTAGAAAGAGAAAACATAAAGGTGAGGAAAATGGCGATTGAAAAAGAAAGATTTGATGTAGCGGTCATAGGCGCAGGCCATGCCGGCTGCGAGGCGGCCCTGGCGGCGGCAAGGCTGGGGCTGAAAACGGCCCTGTTCACCATAAGCCTTGACGCCCTGGCCAATATGCCCTGCAATCCTTCCATAGGCGGCACCGCCAAGGGCCACCTGGTAAGGGAGATAGACGCTTTGGGCGGCCAGATGGGAAAGGCAGCTGACAGGACCCTGATACAGAGCCGTATGCTCAACCGTGGGAAAGGCCCGGCAGTACACAGTCTCAGAGCACAGATAGACCGAGTGGCCTACCATACCCTCATGAAAAAGACGGTCGAGGAGCAGGAGGGGCTTTTTCTCAAACAGGCCGAGATAACGGAGATACTCTTTGATGAGGAAAAAAACGTCAGGGGAGTGAGGACCCACCTGGGGACCGAGTATATATGCAGGGCCGCCATAATAGCCAGCGGGACCTATCTTGGCGGCGTTATCCATGTAGGGGCGACCTCTTATGAGAGCGGCCCGGACCAGGTGCTGCCGGCGAAAAGGCTGACGCAGTGCCTTAAAGCGGCGGGCATGACCGTAAGGCGTTTCAAGACCGGGACCCCGGCCAGAGTCCACCGGCGCAGCATAGATTTCGACCGGCTGGAGATCCAGCAGGGCGATGAGAAGATAACCCCGTTCTCTTTTTCCGGGGAGGGAGAGCCGCAGAACAAGGTCTGCTGCTATGTGGCCTACACCAACGAGGACACCCACCGGGTCATCAGGGAGAATATCCACCTTTCGCCCATATATTCCGGGCGGATAAATGCCATCGGGCCAAGGTACTGTCCCTCCATCGAGGACAAGATAATGCGCTTTTCCGACAAGCCCCGCCATCAGCTGTTCATCGAGCCTATGGGGCTTGACACCGATGAATTCTATCTCCAGGGCATGAGCTCCTCCCTGCCGGAGGAGGTGCAGATAGAGTTCCTTCACACTATCAAGGGCTTAGAGCACGTGGAGATAATGCGCAATGCCTATGCCATTGAATACGACTGCTGTGACCCCACAGAGCTGCGGCCGACTTTAGAGTTCAAGGCCTTCGGGGGACTTTACGGCGCCGGTCAGTTCAACGGCACCTCTGGCTATGAGGAGGCGGCAGCCCAGGGCCTGGTGGCGGGCATCAATGCGGCGCTGAAATTGAAGGGGGAAGGACCTATGGTCCTTGACCGGGCCAGCTCCTATATCGGCACCCTCATCGACGATCTTTGCACCAAGGGCTGCTCTGATCCCTACAGGATGCTGACCTCCAGGAGCGAATACAGGCTGCTGTTAAGGCAGGACAATGCGGACCTGAGACTGACGGAGACAGGCTATCGGGTAGGTCTGATAAGTGAGGAGAGGTACAAGGCCTTCAAGAACAAGGAGGAGCTTATCCGCACCGAGATCGACCGGGTGAACAGGGTGAACATCGCCCCGGGTGAGGAGATAAACTCTTTTTTGGAGGGCGTGGGGACCGACCCGCTTTCCAACGGCACCAAGCTTTCTCAGCTCATCAAAAGGCCCCAGCTCAGCTACATGAGCCTGGCCTTCGTGGACCCGGAAAGACCGGAGCTGCCGGAGGAGGTCTGCGAGCAGGTGGACCTGCAAATAAAATACGAAGGCTATATAAAGATACAGCTCGAACAGGTGGCCGCCATGAGAAGGCTGGAGAGCCGCCGGATACCGGAGGATATGGACTACAGCAAGGTAGGCTCTCTGCGCCTGGAGGCCGCCGAAAAGCTTTCCAGGATAAGGCCAGTGTCCGTAGGCCAGGCCAGCCGCATCAGCGGCGTCAACCCGGCGGACATAAACGTCCTGCTGGTGTGGCTGGAGAGCAATAAATGACCCATGCGGGTATAAAAAAGAACCTCTGCCTTTTGACAGAGGTTCTTTTATTCATAATATCTACTCGTCCAGGTCAGCGATCCTAACGATCGAGGTATTGCTCTTGGCCTTGTTCTTGTTCCCCCCGAAGAGCTTATCTTTCAGGCCAAACAGGAAAAAGTCAGCGATGAGCACGCCGATGATGGCGACTATCAGTATTATCTGCACAGGGTTAAGGCCCTTCTTCTGCTGTGCGGGCTGCTGCTGGTAATTCCCCTGGGGGATATTGCTCTGAGGAAAGCCCTGCTGCATATTCGGAGCCTGCCCATAGGGCTGCTGCTGAATGCCCTCGGGTGTGATGACCGCCTGGGGCTGCTGGTAGCCGCCCTGCTGATACGTATTGTTCTGGGGCTGCTGATAGCTGCTCTGCTGATACATATTGTTCTGAGGCTGCTGCTGATAGCTGTTCTGAGCAAAGCCCTGCTGATAAGAGGTGTCGTTCACCACAGGAGTGGGAGGCACCTGAGGAGTCTTCTGAATATTCACAGAAGGGTTCCCGCCGGTCTGCATAGGCGCAGAGGGGGTGGGTACAGAACTTCCTGCGTTCATCTGGCCGGGCATAGGTATGTTCCCGCCGCTGTAGCTGGGCTGAGGAGCCGGAGCCGGCTTGGGCTTAGGCTTTGAGCCGGGCATGGTAACAGCATCCATAGTGGGCATATCCTGCACTACGGGCTGATTTGTCAGACCTAACATCTCGTCAGTGATAACAGGCACGAAAAGCTCATCCATAGAGGGATTTTTCATGGCCTCCTGCTGCTGGGCGATGACCTCGGCGGCAGTGGTGTCATCTCCGCCGACCTTAGTGCCGCAGAGATTGCAGACCCTTGCCCCCTCCAGCAGGGTATTTCCGCAGACGGGACAGAAGGACTGTTTAACTATATGGGGCAGTCTGCTGCCGCAGGCGTTGCAGAAACGCTCGCCTTCTTTCACAGGCAGACCACAGGTAGGACAATCTGGCATTTAAATCTTCCTTTCTTCATCAGATGTCTGCTCTGAGGCAGACCCTTCTACATACTTTCCTACCCTATATAATAACCTATTTTCCCCGGTTTGTCAAGGGAATTTTAAGCCATGATAAAATATTTGTTAATATTTACATACACAAAAAAACCGGCCCCTGTTCTGGCAGGGGCCGGGCTGAAAAGATCATTCGTATCTCAGTGCGTCGATAGGATTGAGGTTAGCGGCCTTGATGCTGGGTATAAGTCCGAAAACTATGCCCACCACCATGGAAAAGCCCACGGAGACCACTATGGCCGGAGTGGAGATGGACACCGGCACCTGTGCGATGTTGGCGATGACCTTTGAAAGGCCTATGCCCGTCAGCACGCCTACGATGCCGCCCATGGTGGTCAGCACCGCAGCCTCAGTGAGAAACTGCGCCAGTATCCTTTTCTTTCTGGCACCCAGAGCTTTTTTAAGTCCTATCTCCCTGGTCCTCTCCGTAACTGACACCAGCATTATGTTCATAACGCCGATGCCGCCAACCAGAAGTGAAATGCCCGCTATCCAGATGAGCATTTTGTTGGTGGAGGAAGACAGGTCCTGCAAAGCCTTGGCCTGCTCAAGCAGGCTCTCGCTCTTGTATTCGATCGAATTGGACACGCCCTCAGTTTCCCCTGCGGTCTCAGTCTTCTGGATATTCTCGTTAAGGATATCCGCCGCCTTTTTGCCTGCTGTGGTCATGCTGTTGGTGTCAACTGCCCTTACCACGCAGTTCTGCGGCTCGTCATAATTGAAGCAGATGGGCCAGCAGCTGGTGGGTATGAAGATGAGCCCGCTGGAGCGCTGATTGTAGGTATAGTAGTCGTCAACGTCGTTTATTACCGGCTCGAAGCCCGACCTTTTCACCGCAACGCCTATTACCGTAAACGGCTCGTTGTTTATGTCTATCTTCTTGCCGATGGGGTCCTCTCCCTCAAAAATGCCCCTTTCGATGGTGTTGTCGATTATGGCCACCTTTGAGAAGTCATTGAACATACTGTCTCTGAAACCTACGCCCTCGGCGATGTCATATCCCATTGTCTCGAAATAGTCCTCGTCTATGCCGTAGATGTAGGAGGAATCTATCCTCTTGTTGAGATAGTAAAGGTTCTCAATATTGGTCCTGGTGCGGTAAAGGGTACAGCTGCTGACCTCCTTCATGTCGAGTATGCGCTGCTTGTAGTCGTCGCTGATGACCCTGATGTTTGAGGGGACCTTGCTCCAGGTGAAGTCCGCCTCGGCCTCGCCCTGCATGAGCTTGATGTTCACAGTGTTGTTGCCGGCGCCGATGAGATTGTTCTTTATCTGTTCATTGGTACCCTGAATGGTCGAAACTATGGCAATGATGGCGGCGATGCCTATGATTATGCCCAGCATGGTAAGGAAAGACCTTATCTTGTGGGAGATTATGCCCTGTAAGGAAAGCCTGATATTTTCTATCATCTCAGCACCCCCTTAATAGAAGTATTCCATGCCCTCAGGCATTTTCACTTCGGTGGAATCCTGCGTTTTCACGCCTTCCTTCACGTCCTTGCCGTAGGGAAAGCATATCTTGTCGTCCATGCTCAGGCCGCCCTTGACTTCGATGAGCCTGCCGCCGTATTCCTGCCCGACCTTTATGTACTGCTTTTTCAGCTTACCGTCAGCGTCAGCTTTCATGATGTAGTAGTCGCCGCCCTCCTGCCTTACATAATGTATAGGCATATACACTGAGCTGCTGCCGCTTTCCTCCCCGCCCATATTCTGTTCAAGGGAGACCATGATGCCGTCGTTGATGTTGAAGTCGCTGCCGTCCTCCATTTTTGCGTGTACCATGAAAGTGGAGTTGGTGGGATTTTCGCCCCAGATATAGTTATTATAGCTGAAAGGGTCCTGGTCTATCTTGGTGACCTCCCCGACCCCTGATGCGCTGGAGCCCCAGGAGGACACATAGACCTTTGTACCTATCGGCACCTTAGGCAGGTTCATCTCGCTGATGAGGAAGACGGCTTCGATACCGCCCTCGCCCTCGATGACCGCAAAAGCCTTGTCATCGGCGGTAGGTTCTTCATACTCGTCCTCCCCGGGGATAACGTCGCTTTCCACAGTGCCGTCAGAGGCCTTGCCTATCTTCTTGACAACGCCGTCAATCTCAGCCACCACCTTGCCGTCACGCTTGCGCTTTTTTGCGGTCTCCAGGTCGAACTTGGCCTGCTTTAGCTGTAATTCCAGGCTCTTGACCTCGTTCTCCTGTTTGACTATCAGGTTCTGTATCTGCTTTCTGGTGTAGATGTAGTCGTTGCTGTTGGGGTCCGGGGTGAACTGGTTCTGGGTGAGACTGTTGTAGTATTCCTCGAAATCAAAGTTCACGCCCTGCTGCTGAGGCTCCTCCTGCTGGGGGACGCTGGTGTCCGGCAGACTGTCCGGACTGCTGTCGGGAACGCTGCTGTTTATATCCGAAGGCAAAGAGCTGTCAGAGCTGTCAGAGCCGGAAGAACTGCCGCTCTCGTCGGAAAGGCTGCTGCTTTCCCCGTCGCTGCCGCTGCTGCCGTTTTCGTCAGCGCTCTCGTCAGTGCTTTCATCAGGGGCGCTCTCATCTTCAAAAGAGCTTTCCTCAGGCAGGCTGCTCTCCGATGCCGAAGAGTCTTCCCCTGGAACAGGCTCGTCGGGTATCACCGGCTCGTCTGTATCTATGCCGCCCGCCATGCTTACCGTGGGGCCTTTGAAAGACAGCTTGCCGTAGAGCTTTGCCTCGCTGTCAATGGTAACGCCGCCTTCCTCATCTATGGTGACGCCGTTTGAGCAGGTCCATTCCGGCACGAAGGCCTCGGTGATCTCCTCAGGCTTTATTATCCACTTGTACAGAAACTGCGGCTCCTCGCCGTTCATATCGTAAACGCACAGCTCGGCGTATTTCCTCTCAGCCTGCATTTTAGTCATGAATGCGGAGCTGACCACCGTGTCCGGGGTGCAGAAAATGATGTAGGGCGAGTTCTTGCCGCCGTTTCCCGTGGCAGGCACGAAGGCGGGCTTCACAACCTCCACCGGTATGACCGTCAGCCCGTCCTGCGGCATTTCCGGCCCGTCCGGGAAGTCAATATCCTCAGGGAAGTCCGGATAGTCCGAAAAATCAGGAAAGTCGGAAAAATCTATCTCCGGATCCTTGGGAGCGTCCTCAGAGGGCTTGTATTTTCTGATATTCTCTATTTCTCTTTTGGCGGTCTTTATCTTCTGCTCGATAAGCCCCACCTGGTTTTCCTTTTGTGCAAGCTCCAGCTCCACCACCGTCATGTCATATTCAAGTATAGGGTCGCCCTTTTTGACCATCTGACCCTTTTCCACGAATACCTCCTTGACCAGCTTGTCGGTGTCAACATTGACTCTCTGCGAGTTGGCAGCTACGATGGTGCCGTCCATCTCGGACTGCGTGTAGGAGAACCATGATGCTGGCTGTGCCATCAGATTCACCGGGACCACATCGACCACTATGCTGTTTTCCTTTTCCGTTTTGTATTTGTCGTAGCCGAACCAGCCGCCGCCGCCGAGTATAGCCACACAGAGCAGAAATATTATCAACTTTTTCACTGCTGCTCCTCCTGTTCACTTAGTTCATTATTTTTTATACGGCTGTTGAAAGCGCCCTTATGGAGCTCGCCGTCCCTTATATACATTATCCTGCCGGCATGGTCTGCGATCTCAGGCTCGTGGGTTATCATCACTATAGTTACCCCGTCCCTGTTCAGCTCCTCAAAAAGCTCCATTACATCATCGCCGGACTTTGTATCCAGGGCGCCGGTAGGTTCGTCGGCCAGGAGCAGCTTGGGCTTGTTGACTATTGCCCTTGCTATGGCCACTCTCTGCTTTTGTCCGCCGGAAAGCTGGGTGGGCTTGAAATTCATCCTGTCCTCCAGCCCCACGGTCCTCAGGGCCTCCTTGGCCAGCTCTCTTCTCTTTCTTTTTGATACGCCCGCATAGAGCAGCGGCAGCTCAACGTTTTCAAGAGCGCTCTGTCTTGGGAGCAGATTGAAGTTCTGGAAAACAAAGCCTATCTTGCGGTTGCGTATGTCAGAAAGCTGCTTGTCTGAGCAGCGGCCTATGTTGGCGCCGTCGAAAATGAAATCTCCCCTGGTCTGTTTATCCAGGCAGCCGATTATGTTCATGAGCGTGGATTTTCCCGAGCCGGAGGGTCCCATTATGGCCACATATTCTCCCTCGTCAACGCTGAGAGTTATGTCCTTCAGCACCGGCACGGCCTCCCTGCCCTGCAAATAGTCCTTGAAAATATTCCTTAGTTCAAATACCATCTTCGCCGCTCCTTACTGCTCAGCGTAATGAGCCTTCAGGAAAGCATCCAGCTCCTCGGGGCTCATGCTGTTGAACTCCTCCTCGGAGATGCCGTAGATGTCCTCAAAGGTAACGTCAGGCTCCTCGGAAGAGACCTTTCCGCTTTCGGCTGCTTCTTCGCCGCCCATATCGCCTTCGCCGATATCCGCAGGCTCATCACCGTAGGAGAATTCCAGCTCGCCCTCGTCAGTTACGCCGCCGGCGATGAAGTTGCCCTGGCTGTCAACGATGATGACGCCGCCGTCAGGGCTTGTGATAGTGGTGTTGCCCTCAGGGTCGGAGTAGAACACGTTGCCGTCCTCATCGGTAAAGGTCGATCCTTCGTCTTCGTAGCCGCCCTCTTCATACATACCGTCCTCGTATCCGGCTTCGCCGCCGAACATACCGTCCTCGCCAAGTTCGTTGTCAGGTATGTCCTTGTCGCTCTGGTTGGTGGTGGTCATCAGTCCTTCCTCGATGTAGTCCGCCGGGAAGGCTATGTAATCGTCAGACTCTAAGCCCGAAAGTATCTGAACGTCGCCGTAGTCCTCGTCAGTCTCGCCGACCTCCACATATCTCTTCTCTATCCTGTCCTTGCCGTTTCTGGCCCATACATAGTATTTGCCACCGTCCTTCATCAGGAAATCCGAATAGAGCCAGATGCCGGTCTTTGAGCGTGTCTCCTCGATGCCGTTGTCTATGTCGATGAGGATATGCTGACCGAGCATAAAGCCGTCAAGGCTCTCCGGCTCCACGTAGAAAGCGTATTTTGAAGAGCTGGTCTGCTCGTCAGATTCGTAGTAGTAATACATATTGTTGTTATCAGTCTGGGGGGAGGTATCTATCTCGCTGATGGTGCCGGCCCAGGTGGTGTCGTCCACACGGCTGGTGAGTATGACAGGAGCACCTTCGTAGATATCTGCGCCGTTCTGCTCGTTGAAAACGCCCTTGACCCTGTAGCTGCCCTCGGCAGTTATCTTCATGATGGTCTCTGGGTCCTCGCTGCCGCCGAAACTAAACTCCGTCACCGTGGAGCCGGGGTCCTTCAGGTCCTTGACTGTGCCGTCGATGGGAGCTGAAACATAGGCGTTTTTCAGTGAGCTCTCCTGCTTTGAGATCTCAACGTTCTTGGTCTTTATCTCGTATTCGTTCATGGCGTTGGCGCTCTGAAGCGAAAGTATCTCCGAGGTGTATGAGGCCTTCATCTCCTCGCTGGCCTTCTTCTTCTGCTCCTCCAGCTCCTCGATCTGGTCGTTGTTGGAGCTTATCTCGCTCTCTAACCTCTCCACCTCCAGCTTATCAGAGTCGATCTTCAGCTGGATAGCCTCGATGTTATAGGTCAGGAGCTTGTCGCCCTTCTTGACCTTGTCGCCGTTGGCCACAAGGATCTCGTCGATGGTCTTGGTGGAATCGTACTTGACGTCCACAGTCTTCTGCGCCACGATGACCCCGGCAAAGCTGTTGGTGAAAAGGTCTGCACTGGTCACTGTGTTCACATTCGATACCTTCTGCACATAGACTTTCTCGGTCTTGCTGGAAGTCGGGCCGGCGTAATTTTTGTATAAATACCAGCCTCCGACCCCTAGTCCGCCGATGACGATGACGGCGGCAAGAGCCTTTGCGATGCTTTTTCCTACTGACATAAGTTTATCCTCCGTTGTCTGAACTTTAACAAAACAAAAAATGCCCGCACAAAAGACCAGCCCCGGCAGCGCACAAAGGCCCCGCCGCAGTCGGTACAGCCGCACAGCGGCCATGTTACAGACATCAGTTATCATATTCTTTTTCTGTCCGCCCGGTGTATATTTATCTGGGGCCGGGGACTTGGTGTCTGTTGTCGTTTTTCTTTGTTTTGTTCACACAAGTTTTTTCTATATGGGTATATTATAGTACAGTTTTTTGTATATGTCAATAAGCATTTGAACGAATTAAGGATTTCTTTCGATTTTGTCTTTATTTATCTTAATAATTTGGCAATAATGACCAGGAAGTCAGACCGGCCGTACTCTCCCGGAAAATTTGGGTCTTTACAAAAGCGGAGAATTGTGGTATAATCAAGGTGTGTATTTATGGCGGCGGATAACGTTCGCTGTAAAGAGAGTTTTGCTGAAAGGGTGAAAAGTGATAAGCGGCATTTTTGATTCGCACTGTCATTATGATGACAGCGCATTTGACGAGGACAGGTATGAGCTGCTGGACAGGCTGCTCGTCGGGGAGGGCCACCCGGTGGATAAGATGGTCCACGCCGCCACTGACGAACGCTCGTCGCTTTTCGGCATAGAAACGGCGAAAAGATATGAGAATTATTACACCTCCATCGGCTTCCACCCGGAGAATACGGCTGAGGTAGGCGAGGGGTATATGGAAACTCTGGAAAGGCTCTATGAGCAGGCTGCCGCTGTCCATAAGCTGGTGGCGGTGGGCGAGATAGGCCTTGACTATCACTATGAGGGGTACGACAGGGAAAAGCAGATAAGGCTTTTCACCGACCAGATAAGGTTCGCTGTGACCAAGTCGCTGCCGGTCATAGTCCATTGCAGGGACGCTGTGGAGGACTGCATGGAGATACTGAAAAAGTACCGCCCGGAGGGTGTGATGCACTGCTTTTCAGGCTCGGCGGAAACGGCCAGGGAGGTCGTGGAGCTGGGGATGTATATAGGCTTTACCGGGGCGCTGGCCTTTAAGAACGCTAAAAAGCCCAGGCGTGCCTGCGAGGCCGTTCCCATGGAAAGGCTGCTTTTAGAGACTGACTGTCCATATATGGCGCCTCCGCCCTACCGTGGCATGAGGAGCGACAGCAGCATGATAGCAGAGACGGCTAAAGTCATGGCTGAGGTCAAGGGTCTTGATGTGGAGAAGGTGATAGAGATCACCAACAGCAACGCCTGCACCCTTTTCGGCATAAAGGGCGACGCTGAGGAGATCTTTTACTGAGCCGGTATGAACTGCATTCAACAAAGCAAGATAAACAGGAAAGATTAACAGGAAAGATAAACAGGAAGGTATTAGCAATGGCTGAGATAATGTATATCGTTATACCGTGCTATAACGAGGAGGAGATGCTGCCCATAACAGCCAAGGCCCTCAACGAGAAGATGGACGAGCTGGTGGGGGCGGGGCGAATAAGCCCAGAGAGCAAGGTGATGTTCGTGGACGACGGCTCGAAGGACAAGACCTGGGAGCTGATCGACAAGCTCCATGGACTGAGCAGCAGGTTCACCGGCGTCAAGCTCTCCCGGAACAAGGGCCATCAGAATGCGCTGCTGGCCGGGCTTATGACTGCCAAGAAGTATGCGGACATAATTGTTTCCATGGACGCCGACCTTCAGGACGATGTCAATGCGGTGGACGGATTTCTTGACAAGCGGGCTGAGGGCTGCGATATAGTCTACGGCGTGAGAAGTTCGAGAGCCACTGACACGGCCTTCAAGCGCAGCACCGCAAGGGCTTATTACAAGATACTGGAGCATATGGGGGTAGAGATAACCTACGACCATGCTGATTACCGGCTCATGAGCAGGAGGGCGGTGGAAGCTCTGGAGAGCTTTCCGGAGGTCAACCTGTTTTTAAGGGGGATAGTCCCCATGATAGGATTCAAGAGCGATATAGTCACTTATGTGCGCAACGAGAGGGTGGCCGGCGAGTCAAAGTATCCGCTGAAAAAGATGATATCCTTTGCCGTTGAGGGGATAACCTCCCTTTCGGTAAAGCCCATAAGGTTCATAACCTTCTTAGGATTTTTCATCTTCTTAGTGTCGGTGATAATGCTGATAGTGTTCTTAGTGCAGAAGGCGGGAGGGGATACCGTCAGGGGCTGGGCCTCGACGATAGTTTCCGTCTGGGCCATCGGCGGACTTCAGATGCTGGCCATCGGGGTCATAGGGGAATATATCGGCAAGATATATCTCGAAACGAAGTCAAGGCCCAAGTTCATAATCGACATCGACCTGGAGGAAAAGAAGTAATTTTTCTCTGATAAGCAAAAACGTACAATAGTAAATCAAGTATAAAAAGGAGTAGATCTGAAATGGCTGAAAACAATAACGGCGGAAGAACGCAGAGCATAAAGCTGCAGGGCGGCGAAAAGATCAAGGAGCAGGTGAAGAACCCTGAACTTATCCAGGCAATAAACGAGATGAGGGCAAACTTCAATTCTGACAACCAGAACAAGGTCATAAATCTTGTTCTGAGGAGCACCTTCCTTATTCCCGCAAAGATCGAGAAGACCCAGGAGCTGGTGGCAGACCAGTCCAACCATGTTGAGTTCCAGGATAAGAACACCGCAAAGTTCCTGCTGGTCAACCATAAGGAGCGTGGGGCGTTTTTCCCGGTGTTCACCGACATCACCGAGCTTGAAAAGATGAAGAGCGAAGAGCCGAGTATGCCCTTTGCCATGAAGTTCGCAGACCTGGCCGGGCTGACCGAGAACACCCCTGACGTGGTGGGCTTTGTCATCAATCCTTTCCACGAAAATCTGCCCTTCACCAAGGAGATGCTCCAGTCTATCAAGCAGACCCTTATCGAATACAGGAAGAAGAAAGAGGCCGAGCAGGCAGGCGCCCCCGGCATCACCCTCAACGAAAAGAAGGACCAGTAATGAAAACGCCCCCTTTACGGGGGCTTTTTTATGTAGAAAAACAGGCAGAAAAAAGCCCCCGTGATGGGGGCTTGTCTTTTATCAGTTGCCGTACTTAGCAGTATTTACCTTGATGCCAGGGCCCATTGTTGATGCAACAACGATGCTCTTCAGGTACTGACCCTTTGCAGCGGCAGGCTTAGCCTTAACTACAGCATCGACCAGAGTGTTGAAGTTCTGCTCCAGCTTCTCTACGCCGAAAGATGCCTTGCCGATAGGGCAGTGGATGATATTGGTCTTGTCAAGACGGTACTCGATCTTACCGGCCTTAGCGTCGGTAACAGCCTTTGCAACGTCAGGTGTAACGGTGCCGGCCTTGGGGTTAGGCATAAGACCTCTGGGTCCCAGTACCTTACCGAGTCTGCCCACAACGCCCATCATGTCAGGCGAAGCGATAACAACGTCAAAATCCATCCAGCCTTCCTTCTGGATCTTGTCAACGAACTCGATGCCGCCGACATACTCAGCGCCGGCTGCCTTTGCAGCCTCAGCCTTGTCCTCCTTGCAGAATACAAGAACTCTTACCTTCTTGCCGGTGCCGTTAGGAAGAACAACAGCGCCTCTTACCTGCTGGTCTGCGTGTCTGGAGTCAACACCGAGACGGATATGCAGCTCGATGGTCTCGTCAAACTTAGCCTTAGCGTTTGCAGCTGCCAGGCCAAGAGCCTCTGCTGCCTCGTACTGCTTAGACTTGTCAACAGCCTTTGCACTGTCAACATACTTCTTACCGTGCTTCATACTTTATTCCTCCCCTCAGTCCTCAACTACGACGCCCATAGAGCGGCAGGTACCGGCGATCATGCTCATAGCACTCTCGATGCTGGCAGCGTTCAGGTCGGGCATCTTCTGCTCAGCGATCTGTCTTACCTGCTCCTTGGTGATGGTAGCTACCTTAGTCTTGTTGGGTACGCCGGAACCGGACTCGATCTTGCAGGCCTTCTTGATAAGAACTGCTGCAGGGGGAGTCTTGGTGATGAATGTGAACGATCTGTCAGCATAAACAGTGATAACAACAGGGATTATAAGACCGATGTCGTTCTTGGTCCTCTCGTTGAAATCCTTTGTGAATGCCATGATGTTGACGCCGTGCTGACCCAGTGCCGGGCCGACCGGGGGTGCAGGAGTTGCCTTTCCTGCAGGGATCTGTAGCTTGATATAGCCTACTACCTTCTGTGCCATATATACGCACCTCCATAATTAAGTGGTAAGGCGAGCCATTGGCTCTCCCACGTTTTCGGAAGTCTTTGCTTCCACTTGCGAATGACGGCTCCGTAAGCCGCTTGCCTTTCCGGCTCAGTCCTCTTTGACGACCTGTGTCACCGGCAGAGTCACCGTGGTCTCACGGCCGAACATCGTAACTGTGACGTCCACCGTCTTCTCCTCGGTATTGACATTTCCGCAGACGCCTGTGAAACCGTCGAAGGAACCGCCGATGACCTGAACGGTATCGCCGGCCTTGATCTTGATCTCAACGCCTTCGCTGCCTGTGTTGACCCCAAGGGCCTCGACCTCTT
Organism: Ruminococcus sp.; assembly: GCA_017478965.1. Lineage (GTDB taxonomy): Bacteria > Bacillota > Clostridia > Oscillospirales > Ruminococcaceae > Hominimerdicola. The sequence goes on from JAFVCV010000027.1 coordinate 20,734, forward strand.
TATCGGTCAGCGGCACCGGCTTTGATCCGGGTCCCACAAAGCCCGTAACGCCCCTGGTATTTCTTACTATATACCACGAATCGTCCGTCAGGACCATCTTTACCAGCACATAGCTGGGGAAAAGCTTTTTTTCTACCTCACGTTCTTTCCCCGACTTTATCTCGGTGACTGTCTCTACAGGTATCTTCACCTCAGGGATAAGCTCGTGGAGCTTGCGGTTCTCAACGACCTTCTCGATATTCTGAGCTACCTGTTTCTCATAGCCCGAATAGGTATGGACAACATACCATCTTGCCTCTTCTGCCATGCTTAGACCTCCATTAATAACTCAAATGGCTCTGCTGAGCCCATGTCGTCAGAACCTTCTTTGCGGCAGATCATCTGCCGATGTTGAGCAGTGCCTGTATGGCAGCGCCCAGACCTGTGTCAACAGCAAAAAGGAAAAGTCCCATCGCAGCCATCACTACCAGAACTACGCCGGTGTTGTTGGCTACCTGCTTTTTGGTAGGCCATACGACCTTCTTCATCTCGGCCCTCAGCTCTTTGAAATACTGCTTGATGCCGCCCTTTTTCTTCTCGCTGCCTGCCTTAGCATTGCTCTTCTTCTGTGACTTTTCAGTGTCCTTAGAAGCCTTTGTCTCTTTAGCGTTATCCTTAGCCATGAGCGACTCCTTTCGGCTTACTTGGTCTCTTTGTGAAGAGTGTGCTTTTTGCAGAACTTGCAGTACTTGTTCATCTCAAGTCTGTCAGGGTCATTCTTCTTGTTCTTCTTAGTGTTGTAGTTCCTCTGCTTACACTCTGTACAAGCCAGTGTGATCTTAACTCTCATTTCGGCACCTCCTGACGAAATTCATACCCCGTCCTCGACCCGGTCCGGGATACGTCTTGCCTCCCTCGTTCTTCCCCGCAGAGCCGGAGAAATGAGGTAACTTATGCTCTTCTGCTCCGGAAAAATCGGCGCAAAAAAATAGACCTCATAAAGAGGTGAATTTATTATAGCATATCCTTGACCCCTTTGTCAAGTGTTTTTATTAATTTTCTGTAAATTCTTCTATCTGCCGGAATAAGCCCTTTTCCTGCTCCTGCCGGCAGGGGCTGGTCCCCCCCTTTACAATCTTAAAAACCTGTGCTATAATCGTATCAGGACCGAATAAAGCGGGGGAGGGTCAGAGATGAACAAAAAGCGGGTCTTCAGCATTATCCAGATAGGCACCAAGGACGACCTTGCCAGCAGACTGTTCGACATCGTTATCGTGGCGGCGATCATCAGTAATATAATAGTGATGTTTCTTGACACCTTTGACGAGCTTGCGCCCATGTCGGCGGTATTCGGCGCAGTGGAATGGGTGACGGTGGCGTTTTTCTGCCTGGAGTATATTTTAAGGATATGGACCGCCGATCTGCTTTATCCGGAGAAAAGCCCCCGGGCGGCCCGGCTCAGGTTCCTGGTGTCCTTTGACGGCGTGGTGGATCTGCTGACCATACTGCCCTTTTTCTACCTGTCCGGTTTCATCGTTTTCAGGATGCTCAGAGTGGTGAGGATATTTCACCTTTTCCGAATAAACGCCCAGTATGACAGCTTTCATATAATAGTGAACGTCCTTATCGAGAAGCGCAACCAGATACTTTCCTCTGTGTTCATTATAATAGTACTGATGTTAGCCTCATCTCTGGGCATCTACAGCGCCGAGCACAAAGCTCAGCCGGAGGTATTTAAAAATGCTTTTTCGGGGATATGGTGGAGCGTATCAACTCTGCTCACGGTGGGCTACGGAGATATTTACCCCATAACCGTCGTGGGAAAGCTCATGGCGATCTTCATCGCCTTTTTAGGCGTGGGCGTGGTGGCTATCCCCACAGGCATCATCAGCGCCGGCTTTGTTGAGCAGTATACAAAAAAGCAGAACACCGGCAGAAAGTACAGTGATATCGAGCAGATAGGCGAGATACTGGTGGACGGGGAAAGCGGCCTTGCAGGAATGACCGTGGGGGAGATAAGCGACAGCTTCGATGCGAAGGTCTATGTTATAATCCGCAACGACCTGGCCCTTATCGCTTCTGAGGACGTAAAGGTCCGCCGGCGGGACATCCTGGTGGTAAAGGGTTCCCTGGTGAGCAAAGAGGAAAAATAAAGCTGACCACTGCAAAGCGCACTGGGCCAGGGCTTCAGACAGATCGCAAACAAACACCCCGGAAGGGCAGCGGGCCGTTCCGGGGTGGAAATGTTTACTTCGCCGGTGAGCGGAACAGGCTCTTCACCGCAGTGCAGATCTTTTCCGCAATGTATGGATTGTTCATGGTGTAAAGATGTATACCGTCCACATCGTTTGCGATGAGGTCAACTATCTGCGAAACGGCGTAGGCGATGCCGGCGTCTCTCATGGCCACCGGGTCGTGCTCGTATTTCTCCATGATGGTGACGAATTTCTTCGGCAGCTTTGCATGGCAGAGCGTCACCATCCGCTCGATCTGCTTTTTGTTCGTCACAGGCATTATGCCCGCCTCGATGGGGACGTTTATCCCGGCGATAGCAGTCTTTTCTCTAAAGGAATAGAAGTCCTCGTTGTCGAAAAAAAGCTGCGTTACCAGCTGCGAACAGCCTGCGTCCACCTTTTCTTTAAGGTGCCTGATGTCCTCCACTATATTAGGAGCCTCCGGATGCCCCTCCGGATAGCAGGCCCCCAGAATGTTGATGTCGCCGTTTTTCTTTATCAGCCTTACCAGCTCAGATGCGTACCTGAAATCTTCTTTCGGTGGAATGCTGGGATTGATGTCCCCTCTGAGTGCGAGAACGTTTTCGATACCGGCCTTCTTCATTTCCTCCAGTTCAGAAACGACTTTGTCCCGGGTGAGATTGATACAAGCCAGATGGGCCACCGGCTCAATGCCGTATTTTTCCTTTATCATTGCACATATGCCAATGGTCGCATTGTTCCCGCTCCCTCCGGCCCCGTAGGTGACGCTGATGAAATCCGGCTCCAGCGGAGCAAGACCGTCGATGGTCTTGTAAATACTCTCTATGGGAGTGTCGCTTTTGGGCGGGAAGACCTCAAAAGAGAGGGTGGGTCTGTTGTTGAAAAGCTCGCTCGTCTTCATATACACACGCTCATTTCTTATTAATCTGATATGAATTATAGCACATAAGACGGAAAAAGTCAATACCCGGCCCGAATGCTCCGCTTTCAAAAGCGATCCGAAAATGATATTCTTGTTTTATTTACAATTAGTTAAAAATAAAATGTCAAAAAGGGGTTGACAAAGAGCACGAAAAGAGGTATAATAATTAAGCTGTCAGCGAGGGGCGCCAAAAACCCGGAGCTGCGGCAAAAAAATATCGCAAAAGCACTTGACAAAGTGGCGAAAAAGTGATATTATAAAAGGTACCACAGCTGAAGGAGCAAAAGAGTGAAGTAAACTTCACATATT
>JAFVCV010000028.1 GCA_017478965.1 Ruminococcus sp.
ATGCTCTCAGCCCACGAACTGTAGTATTTTTTTCCATTGTATAACACGGTCAGCATCTCATATTGTTCTTTGGTTTGTTCCCCTGAAAGCCTTATGCTTATGTCACGCATATCCCTTGGAATATCCGGCTGACTGTATATTTTTTTCGGCGCAAAGCTGCCGTACTTGACAAAATAGGGTTTTTAGTATAAAATATATTGTGTATGAGTTTGTATCCTAAACTAAGTACGGAAAGGACGTTTTATCTATGGGACTAACATTGACAGAAAAGATCCTTAAAGCACACCTGGTAGACGGTGAGTTCGTTAAGGGCAGCGAGATCGGCATAAGGATCGATCAGACGCTGACTCAGGACGCTACCGGGACCATGGCTTACCTGGAGTATGAGGCTATGGGTGTGCCGAGAGTCAAGACCGAAAGGTCGGTGGCCTATATCGACCACAATACACTTCAGTCAGGCTTTGAGAATGCGGACGACCACCGCTTTATCGGGTCGGTCTGCAAAAAGCACGGCATTTATTTTTCCAGGCCCGGCAACGGCATATGCCATCAGGTACATCTTGAAAGGTTCGGTATCCCCGGAAAGACCCTTATCGGCTCTGACAGCCACACTCCTACCGGCGGCGGCATAGGCATGATAGCTATAGGCGCAGGCGGACTTGATGTTGCGGTGGCTATGGGCGGCGGAGCTTATTACATAACCTACCCGAATATCGTCAAGGTCAACCTGACCGGCAAGCTTTCTCCCTGGGTGTCCGCTAAGGACGTTATCCTGGAGGTCCTGAGAAGAATGTCCGTGAAGGGCGGCGTGGGAAAGGTCATCGAGTACTGCGGCGAGGGCGTAAGGACACTGTCGGTGCCTGAAAGGGCTACCATCACCAATATGGGCGCAGAACTGGGCGCTACCACCTCTATCTTCCCCTCGGACGATATCACGCTCTCTTTCCTGAAGGCTCAGGACAGGGCAGAGGTATGGACCGAGCTGAAGGCTGATGAGGACGCTGTTTACGATGAGGTCATAGATATCGACCTGTCAGAGCTGGTGCCTATGGCTGCCTGTCCCCATTCTCCCGACAATATCAAGACCGCTGAGGAGCTCAGCGGCATGAAGATAGACCAGGTCTGCATAGGTTCCTGCACAAACTCTTCCTATGTGGATATGATGAAGGTGGCCCATATACTCAAGGGCAAGACCGTGCATCCGGACGTTTCTCTGGCTATCGCTCCCGGCTCCAAGCAGGTGCTCAATATGATCGCTGAGAACGGCGCTCTGGCTGATATGATAGCTGCGGGTGCAAGGATACTGGAATCTGCCTGCGGTCCCTGCATCGGCATGGGCCAGGCTCCGAACTCAAAGGGTATTTCTCTGAGGACTTTCAACCGTAACTTCCTTGGCAGGTCCGGTACTAAGGACGGACAGATATATCTTGTAAGTCCTGAGCTTGCCGCCGCATCTGCTTTGGCAGGCGTTCTCACAGACCCCAGGACCCTGGGCGAGATGCCGGAGATAAAGGTGCCTGAGCATTTTGAGATAAACGACAATATGGTCGTTCCCCCTGTGGACGAGAAGGATATGGACAGCGTAGAGGTCCTGAGAGGTCCTAATATCAAGCCCTATCCTGAGACTGCTCCTTTGGTGGAGGACATCAGGTGCCAGGTATCCCTTAAAGTGGGCGACAATATCACTACCGACCATATCATGCCCGCAGGCGCTAAGATACTGCCCCTGAGGTCAAATATACCCGCCATCTCACAGCACTGCTTTACGGTCTGCGATGAGGACTTCCCCAGGAGGGCTAAGAATATGGGCGTTTCCATAATAGTCGGCGGTTCCAACTACGGGCAGGGCAGCTCCAGAGAACACGCTGCGCTGGCTCCGCTTTACCTTGGCATCAAGGCGGTGCTGGTGAAGAGCTTTGCAAGGATCCACAGAGCTAACCTGATAAATGCCGGCATACTGCCCCTGACCTTCGTCAACGAAGAGGACTATGAGAAGATAAACCAGGGCGATGAGATCGAGCTTGCCAATGTAAGGGCAGATATCTCCGCTGACAAGACCGAGCTGACGGTTGTGAATAAGTCTACCGGCGCAGTCATACCCGTGCTCTGCGAGCTGACCGGAAGGACCAAGGATATAATACTTGCCGGCGGTCTGCTGGATTATACAAGGGAGCAGCTTGCAAAGTAAGATATAAACAGTAACAGAGCGATCGGCCCTGTGCAAAGGGGTGAGACTATGGCGCAAAAACGAAAACTGCCTGAAATGTTCAACGGCCTGGACGATACGCAGAAACTTTTTGACGACGATCCTGAGGAGAGATATCCTGTCGAAACGGCTGAGTCGCCGGAGGACGAGGAAGAATATCGGCAGTGGCTCGAAGAAGGGATAAATGCTCAGAAGGGCTACGGCAAGAAGAATTCTGACCGGGCCGAGGTAACTAAGGAGGACTGGGAAGGCTATTATAACAGCGTTGATTACAGCTATCAGAAACAGAGCGATCTGACCGCTGACATGATAGCAAAGCTGAAGGAGAAGGATAACCAGAGGGCCGAACGGGATCATATGCTGCTGAGCATGATGCCGATGGGTTTTAAGGGGGAAAGTCCGGATCACAGTTTTGACCAGCTGATGTCTGTGGTAGCATATGTGTTTGCATTCTTAGTCGGCGCCGCCATATGTCACCCGTTTAAAGCGACCCCGGCGGAGATCTGCCTGATAGGCTCCATAACCGGCACTTTAGGCACCTTTGTCAAGCTCAACGGAGCCGAGCGCTATCCTGCATCGGAGGCTATACCGATGCTGATGCTGCCCGCCTGGATATTCGTATATGTACTTTTCATGCTGGCTGCGGGTCTTGTAGGGATAGAGAATGCGCTGCCTGTGCGGCTGGTCTTCTATGTCTTGTTTATGGTATTCATCTGTCTGCGTTTCATGAACGAGTACAGGTATGACAAGAAAATGATGAAGACAAAGATAATAGTCAATGCGATAAAAATGCTGCTCATAATACTTTTGCCGCCCGCATTGCTTATATTAAAATTTGCCTTGACACAGAGCGCCGCAGAGCAGGGCCTGATGGCAGCTGTTGACATGGAGGGTGCAGAGCTGCTGTTCAGATTGTTTTAAAATGAATACATGAGGAGGAAAAACCAATGTCAAAGATACAGATGAAAACACCTATAGTTGAGATGGACGGCGACGAGATGACCCGTATCATCTGGCAGGAGATAAAGGATATCCTGATCCTGCCATATGTGGACCTGAAGTCGGAGTACTATGACCTGGGCCTTGTTCACAGGAACGAGACTAACGACCAGGTGACTGTGGATTCCGCAAACGCCACCAAGAAATACGGCGTGGCAGTAAAGTGCGCTACCATCACGCCTAACGCTGCCAGAATGACCGAGTATGACCTGAAGGAAATGTGGAAGTCGCCTAACGGCACCATCAGGGCCATGCTGGACGGCACGGTGTTCAGAACGCCTATCTTAGTCAAGGGCATCACCCCCTATATCCCTACCTGGACCAAGCCTATCACCATAGCAAGACACGCATACGGCGATGTATACAAGAATGTGGAGATGAAGTGCCCCGCAGGCTCTAAGGCCGAGCTGGTATGCACCGATAAGGACGGAAATGAGAGCAGGGAGACTATCTACAGCTTTGAATGCGACGGAGTTATCCAGGGTATGCACAATAAGTCTTCCTCTATCGCATCCTTTGCAAGGAGCGTGTTCAATTTCGCACTTGATACCAGGCAGGACGTATGGTTCGCCACTAAGGACACTATCTCCAAGAAGTATGACCATACCTTCAAGGATATCTTCTCTGAGATATTCGAGAAGGAGTATAAGTCTAAGTTCGACGCCGCAGGGATAGAGTATTTCTATACCCTCATCGACGACGCTGTGGCTAGGGTGGTCCGCTCCAACGGCGGCTATATCTGGGCCTGCAAGAACTATGACGGCGACGTTATGAGCGATATGGTGGCTACTGCATACGGTTCTCTTGCTATGATGACCTCTGTGCTCGTTTCTCCTGACGGGGTGTATGAGTATGAGGCCGCCCACGGCACCGTGCAGAGGCACTACTATAAGCACCTGAAGGGCGAGGAGACCTCCACGAATTCTGTAGCTACTCTGTTCGCCTGGACCGGAGCATTGAGGAAGAGGGGCGAGCTGGACGGGCTGACTGAGCTGGTGAACTTTGCAGACTGTCTTGAAAAGGCGACTATCGCCACCATCGAGGACGGCATAATGACCGGCGACCTTTACCTGCTCTCCACTCTGGAGAACAAGAAGAAGGTCAATACTGAGGACTTCCTCAGGGCAGTTGACGAAAGGCTGAAAGCGCTTCTTGACAAGTAACGGTACTGACGCCCCCGGTAAGACCCGGGGGCTTTTTTGTTCACAAAAGCCTGCGCCTACCCTTTTGCGGGCTTGACAAAAGAGCGGAAATGTTATATAATATATCCTGTTAATCATTTATCAAACTTTGTAGCCAAAAGAGAAAAGAGGCATGGGACAATGGCAAAAAACGGAACGATATCAGCTTCGGTCATAAAGAGACTGCCGAGGTATTACAGGTTTTTAGGCGAGCTGATGAAACAGGAGGTCGAAAGGATATCCTCAAGGGAACTGTCGGAAATGATGAACCTGACAGCATCTCAGATCAGGCAGGATCTTAACTGTTTCGGCGGTTTCGGTATGCAGGGCTATGGGTACCATGTGAGGTCGCTCCATGAGGAGATAGGGAAGATATTAGGCGTTGACAGGGAGTTCGGGACCATAATAATAGGCGCCGGGAACCTGGGAAAGGCTATAGCGATGCATATAAATTTCGAGACAAGGGGCTGCCGCCTTACGGGGATATTCGACGTTAACCCAAGGCTGACCGGCGAGACAGTGGGTCCCATCGCCATAAGGCATACGGACGAGATCGAGCAGTTCTGTAAGGAGAACAAGCCGGTGGTGGCGGTGCTTTGTATACCTAAGGCCAATACGCAGGAGATCGCAGACCGTCTGGTCAAGCTTGGCATCAGGGCATTCTGGAATTTTTCTCATTATGACCTGACGATCGAGCATGAGAACATCGTGGTGGAAAACGTCCACCTGGGGGACAGCCTGCTGACGCTCACCTACAGAGCGAATAACAATATTGCGCCTGAAAACAGCGGGAACGGCCAGGAGGACAGTAATTGAGAAAAAGGGCTTGACAAAAGCAGAGAGATGTGATATAATAAACAGCAGTTCGGGGTATTAGCGCAGTTGGGAGCGCGCCACACTGGCAGTGTGGAGGTCACGGGTTCGAATCCCGTATGCTCCATTAGTCCTAAGGCCGGACGGGCCGTATCCCTTGCTCGAACAGAGCGGGGATTTTTTTGTTTTATCATGCTCGGGAACTATAGGAGATGTGAGGAATGGATAAGAAAAAACTGGTGGAGGGCAAGGTGAAAAAGGGCAACGGCATGGGTATCATACTTATGATATTTCTGGTGCTGATGGCGGTCAAGGTATATTTCACTCTTGAACTGACTACGGTGTTCAAAATAGCCATGGGCTTTGTGCTCATCCTGGCGGTGCTGATGGTGTTCGTGATACTGGAGCCGTCGGAAAGGTTCCGGGCAGATACTAAGATACTTAAAGTCTGGGGCGGAAAGCACAATGAGGAATACAAGATAGCAGACCTCGATGATATAAAGTTCACCGCAAAGGAAAAAGGCGTCAAAGGTAAGAAGAAGAGGTATTTTTTGAAGCTTTCGTTCACCCACAAGGGCAAGAAAATAAGTCTCAGCACCGTGAAAAGTTTCAGAGGCGATGAGGAGACAGTTGAAAAAAAGCTGAAGAAAACTGACCTGGCAGTTCTGGCAGATTTCCTGGAGGAGCGGGTCAGAAAGATAAAGAAGAAAAAGCAGGCCGGGGCGAAGAAAACAGCTCAGACAGCTGGAGAAGAGAAAAAGCCTTCCTGATGGAGGGCTTTTGCGTTTTTCGCACACAGAAGAAAAGAGAGGAGGGCGGACTATGAGATGTCCTATTTGCGGCAAGGAAAGCGGAGAGGGAGAGTTTTGCCGGCACTGCGGCGGCCGGTCGGGCAGCGACCCAATGGCGGTCATACCGGATACGGACGCCATATCTGAGCTTAAACAACAGCGTGAACTGCCTGTGCCGGCTGAGAGCAGCTCTGATAACAGCTCTGAGAACAGTTCTGATAACAGGGGACTTCCCGACGGGACCAAGAACGGGCTTATCGCAGCGGCGGCTGTGCTGCTGATGGCAGTGTCGGGGGTGGGGATATACGCACTCGGACGGGACAGGGCGCAGGTCCCGGACAGAGACGACATGACGCTCAGGGCTGATAGAGGGACTACGGTGACGAAGTGGCAGAGACGGTGGGACTGGAACGAAAGTTCTCTGAGCGAAGCCGAGGAAGACGGCGCCGGCTCTTACGGCGAAGGGGACGGACAGGATTATTACCAGTATCTTGACCGTCAGGTCAGCGGAGAATCTTCAAAAAAGAAGTATGTGATCTACTCCAGCAGCGATCAGTTTGCTGAGATACTCAACGGCTATTACACAGAGGTCAGGGACGAGGAGCTGTGGGACGGGGTGGAGATCGAGTGGAATGTTGCTCCGAACTATGACGGAGAGTATCAGAGCATCATCAGGACGCTGCTAAGCGGTGAGCAGGATAACATCGGTGCGGTACCCGACCTTGTTTTCCTGGAGCCGGATTTTATGGGAGAGATCATCGACAGCGGCGGACTGTTGGACTTTTACAGCGATCTTGGCCTTGAGATGGATGATACCAGGGATATGTACGGATACACTTTGCAGTTAGGCACCAGCGATGACGGGGGGCTGAGGGCGATAGCCATTCAGGCAGACCCGGGTATGTTCATTTACAACAAGAAGTATGCCAGAGAGATCTTAGGCACCGACGACCCGGAGCAGGTGCAGCAGTGGGTGAAGGACTGGGAGAGCTTCGAGGACACGGCCTATCTTATGCGGGACAGCGGTGTTAAGATGGTTTACAGCGCACAGGATATCTCCCCTGTGTTCATATCCGCCATGAGCCGGACCTGGACGGACGCTTACGGCGAGACAGCGATACCTCCGGAGATGGAGGAGTGGGCAAAGCTGAGCAGAAGGCTGGTCGAGGGCGGCTGCTGCAGCGCTGACGGCAAATGGTACGGTGAATGGTATCAGGCCATGGAGGAGGACGGCGGAGTTTTCGGCTACTTCCTGCCTGGCTGGGGGATAAATTTTGTTATGGACGCCGGTCTGACGGAGGACTGGGACGCCTGCGAAGGTCCCCAGAGCTACTATTACGGCGGGGTATTCATGGGCGCCAGCGCTGTCTCGGACAACACGGAGATAACGGCGGATATAGTTAGAAAGCTGGCTTGCAGCAGCGAATTCTGCCGGTGGTATGCCGAGGAGTACGGGCAGTTCATGAACAATGCCCCGGCCATGAAGGAAATAGCACAGCAGGATCACCCGGCAGGTTCGCCGCAGAGTTACTTCAAAGTTCAGGACAGCGGGGCCGCTGCCGTTTCTGTCGGGCACCGGCCATATGCCTATGAGAGTACCGTCAACGCCCTTTTTGAAAACGACATGAAAGCTTACATACTGGGGACGGCGGACTATGAAGAGGCGGAGGAGCTGTTCTTTAAGGACGTGGGAGAACTGTCCTGACAAAAAAGCATCTTTGCGATATTTCGCAAAGATGCTTTTGTTATGTATTTATCCAAGCCATTGGGCGTTCATGAAATCTATCCTGTTCTGGAGCCACCAGCGAAGGTAGTTAGAGCATTCCTCATGGGTCTTGCAGGCCCTGGCGTCTTCGCTCAGCTCTCCCACAAAGGAATAGTTGTTCACGATATTGTCCCAGCGCTGATAGTTCCTGTCAAAGGCAGCCTTGTAGTCCTGCGCATCGCTGTCTATGGCGGCGACTGTGCTTTCAAGTATACCGCTGTCGTGGCAGGCGGTCCATTTTTCCCTGATAAGGTCCTGATACCAGTCCTCATACATCAGCACCGCCAGCCAGGGATTGATAGTCTCATACATACCGCCGCCCATGGGCCCGCCGTCAACATCGGGGACGATATTTGCCGCATAAAAACCATCGCCGTTAGCGCAGCGGTCCTTGTTCCCGAGGCCTGAGTCGAAGTCCCAGGGCGCCTCAAAGGTCAGCCGGCCGTCGCCGGAAGGACCGAAGTCTGCGTCCATGAAAAAGCTGGACCAGTAGATGTCAGCATCGCAGGTCAGCTCGCTGATAAGGTACATATCTGCCAGGGAGTCCACGTTGACCACCTTTTCCACGGCCTCCTGAGGGGTCATGGCGTCGGTCTTTGAGATAGATGAAAGGCTGCTGTCGAACTCGTAGGCCTCATGGTCGTAGGCGGCGTGATACATGATGTCATAGACGTTGTTGACGTAAGAGGCTATGAAGTCGTGCTGGGCCTGGGAATAGATATCGCTCTTGATGGTGAATCCGATATCCTTCTTGAAATCCATAGGACCGTCAGGCAGGCACTTCATGGTCCTGCCGCTGCCGTCCTTGCCGTCGTAGGGGACAAGGGGGGCGTTGCCGTTATAGTCCACATGGAATTTCTGAAGGTCGTCCTCATAGTCATAATAGCCGTCGTATTCAAGAAAATAACCGATGTCAGTGCCGGCATAATTCTCCTCAGGCTCGGTGATATCTACCCTGTTCTCGTTGACCTGCTGAAGCTCTGTGAGAAGATACATTCCCCAGTACTGTCCGTTGATATTTACCTCCACAAATGCGGCGTCGGCGGCATAAAGCCCGTCGGCCCCGAGTATCTCCCTTGCGATGGAAAGGGCGCTCTTGTCCCTCATCATAGAGCCGTCCTTATAGCAGGCCAGAAGGACCCAGTTCTTCATCTGGGCACCGCCGTTAAGTCCGAGCAGGGACTGTTTTCGGTCGAACTTTATCCTCAGGGGCTTTTTTTCGTAGTTGGTGGTCCAGTTGCCCCTGACCTTCACCTTTGCCACGGCGTTTTCCAGCTGCACCTTGCTGTCGGTCCCGGTGACTGTCACTGTGCAGTCCTCATAGTAAGGCTCCGGCGGGGCCACATAGCCGGGCATCCAGGTGGAGATAGCCTCGGACACATGGGCGGCTACGGGTTTTGTTACAAAGTCCATTTTCTTGTCGCTCTGGTCGTTGGTGGTGATGTCGATGACCGCAACGGCGGAGCCTTTGTTCTCGCTGTCCCCGCCGCCGGAGGAGACTGAGCCGGAGGAGCTGCTGTTTGCTTTGCCGCTTTGTGAACTGTCGGTATTGCTGAGCGAGCAGCCCGACAGCAGAAAGACAGCCGCTGCTGTCAGAAAGCTGAGGAGTTCTTTTTTCATCCTTCTTGTACCTTCCTTTCGTTTCTTTTCAGATATTATTATAATACACCCATCTCTTTAAGTCAACCGGGATAATTGCTATTTTTTTGTGTACTTTTTCCGGCGGGAAAACAAAATTGGTGCCGGAGATTGACATTTTAATATTAATATGTTATCATATATAAAAAAACTGGGGGCATTTCTGATGTATATACTGAAGAACGCTTTGAAAAATATACTTCGTTCGCCGGGCAGGACGGTGCTGATGTTTCTCATCGTGACTGTTACGGCGGCGTCCTGCTGTATAGCATCTTCCATCAGGCGGTCCGCAGGGAAGGTCAGAGAGCAGGCCATGGAGGAAATGGACATCACCGCAGCGATCAGAGTTGACAGGGCATATATAATGAAGTCTCTCCAGTCCGAAGGGGTGGACATGAGGGACCGGGCAGCCATGCAGGAGGCCATGAGCCGCAGCGGGAGCCTTGACGAGGAGACTCTCAGGTCCTATTCTCAGGAGGACTGCGTGAGGGACTTTTACTCTGTGAAAAAGACCGCAGTTAACGGCAGCGAGGGCCTGATACCTGTGTCTGACGGGAGCGGGAGCAGCGTCAGTGCGGAGGCAGTCAGTGCGCAGAGCTATGGGGACGGGGAGATAAAGGTCTCAGCCTGCGGGGGCGAAGTACCGGGTATGCCGGACCCGCCGGAGGGCTACACACAGGAAGAGCTGCAGCAGATGATGGAGGAGGGCATACCTCCGGAGGAATGGGAAAAACGCAGGCAGGAGAGCGAGACACGGTCCGGGCCGGAGCAGGGAACGCCGGAGGATATGCCGATGGGCGACACCCCCACGGGCGACACTCAGCAGGCACCCCAGGAGCAGCAGGATCCGGCGATGATGTTAAAAGGCCGTGGGGACCTGATGCTGACGGGATACAGCTCGGAAAGAGCCATGGGAGATTTCATTGACGGAGTCTGCACTGTGACTGAGGGGAACGTGTTCAGTTTTGAGGGCGGTCAGGGGACTGCGGAATGTCTTATCTCCGAAGAGCTGGCAGCTTATAACTCGCTGAGCGTTGGGGACAGTCTCTGGGTCTGTGACCCCAGGGACGAGGAAGTGAAGACAGAGCTGAAGGTCGCAGGGCTTTACAAAAACAGCGGCTCGGCCCAGGGGGCCAGCGGCAGCACCTCAGAGGACGAGGCCAACGACATATTGATGAGCGCCAATGACATGGACCGGGTGCTGGCGGCCTTCGGGGAAAAAAGCGAAGAAGGCGAGCCGGTATCTGTGGTATCCGGGAGCTATATACTGGGGTCCATGGAGGACTACGACAGGTTCGAGAGCGTGATCGCCGAAAGAGACGGCGGCAGGCTGGTGCTGACCTCATCGGAGGTGGCAGGGTTCGAGAGCAGCCTGCTGCCCCTGAACGACCTTAAAAGCTTTGCGGGGACCTTTCTTGTGATAATGCTTATCGTCGGGACGGCCGTGCTGGCGGTGGTGAATATTCTCAGTGTCAGGGAGCGCAAGTATGAGATAGGCGTGCTGACCTCGGTGGGAATGACTAAGGCTAAGGTGGCCATGCAGTTCATGACGGAGATATTCATTACCACGGCAGTCTCCATCGCAGTGGGGACCGCAGCCGGGGCGGCAGCTTCGGTGCCGCTGACGTCGAAACTGCTGGAGGACAGGATCGCTGTGACGCAGGAGCAGAGCGGCAGGGTCGAGCAGAACTTCGGCCGCAGCGGCCAGATGGCCAAGGGCGGCGACATCGAGGGAGAGATAAATTATATCTCGGAGATACCCTATTCCACCGACGGGAGCGTGGTGGTACAGATGGCGGTCATCGGCCTGGGGCTGACGGTGATTTCGGGGGCGGCGGCGGTGCTGTTCGTCATGAGGTACAGGCCGCTGAAAATACTCTCTGACAGGGACTGACGGGGTGCGCATATGAAAAATACTGAGAATGACGGCAAGGCCCTGGTCATTGATAGGGCCGCTTATTCCTATGACAATAAAAAATACGTTTTCGAGGGACTTTCCTACAGCTTTGAAAAGGGTCTGGTATATGCGGTGACAGGCAGGTCAGGCAGCGGCAAGACCACGCTGCTGTCGCTGATGGCTGGCCTTGACAGAGTCAGGAGCGGCAGGATACTTGTGGAGGGGACGGACATCTCCGAGCTTGATGACTATAAGCTTCGCAGCAGCAAGGTGGGGGTGGTCTTTCAGAGCTACAATCTTCTGCCGAAGTTCACTGCACTGGAGAACGTGGTGCTGTCAATGGATATTTCCGGTAAAGGTCTGGGTGATAAGAAGACACGTGCGGCGGAGCTTCTGAAGAAGGTCGGGCTGAACGAGGAAGAGATGGGCCGCAGGGTGCTAAAGCTCTCCGGCGGGCAGCAGCAGAGGGTGGCCATAGCAAGGGCCATATCCTTCGACCCGGGGATCATCTTAGCTGACGAGCCTACGGGCAGTCTGGATCCGGAGACCG
>JAFVCV010000029.1 GCA_017478965.1 Ruminococcus sp.
TAGTATAGAGTAAGACTTCCGGCAGGATATTCAATAACCAAGATCACATTAAAAAGCCTGAGTCAGCAAAAAGCTGTCTCAGGCTTTTATCTCTTATATCGAGTCCTTTATGATAAATAAGGCAAAATACCCCGGCTCCTCCGGGATATCCTCACCGAAGAGAAGTTTTTCTCCCTCCAGGCCGACGTTTATCACCGCCGCCGTACTGCCAAGCAGCCCTTTCTCTCTCAGCAGGGCTTTCAGCTTACCGGCGTTCCTGCCGGACTTCATCACGATTTTCGTCCCCGCACGGTCAAGAAGCTGACCAAGCTCCGGTGACGAATATGGTATAACAGTCATCACCTCGCTGCCGCTGACCAGCTCTGTCCCCAGGGCAGCCGCCCCTGCGCAGAAGGAGCTTACCCCCGGACACCACCGCACTTCAAAGCCCGCCCCGGCCACCAGTCCCCCGATGTAGGAAAAAGTGGAGTAGACCGAAATATCCCCCAGGCACAGCATGGCCGCATCTTCTCTTTCAAGAATTCCCGTAAGGACACCGGCAGCCTTCTCCCAGGCCGCCGAAAGCTTCACGCTGTCCCTTGTCATGGGAAGGTCGATAAAAACTATCTCCTTGCCCTGAAGATCTGCGGCCTTCTCCGCAACGGAAAGCGCCAGGCTCCTCTCTCCTCCGGTCCTTGGCACTGCGATGACCCGGCATTTTTCCAGAGTCCTCACAGCCTTTACGGTCATATCCTCCGGGTCCCCAGGACCTACACTGACTCCGTACAGCACCATAGCCCTGCCCTACTGACCGATATCCCAGGGCGCACCCTTGGGGTGACGGGGTTTCTTCTCCCTGTTCCAAAGCTCCAGGCACATGACCTGAGAGGGATTGTTGAACCTGAATTTCCCCAGCCCTGATGTCAGTGCCATGACAGAGGTGCCGAGCCTGTAAAGGCCTTTAGTGTATTCAGGGAAAAATTTCCTCTCCGGCGACAGCAGACCTCCCAGAAAAGGCAGTCTAATCAGTCCCCCATGGACATGGCCCGAAAAGACCATGTCTGCTCCCCAGCGGGCATACTCCTCGAAAAACAGCGGGTCGTGGGCGATGAGCAAAGAGCATCTGTCCGGGTCCGGCCTGCCCAGAAGGTCCTCAAGCACAGCCTGCGAAGGCCTTGGCAGGTCATGGAAGGTATAGTCCCTGTTGATGTAATACCTCAGGGGCAGTTTCAGCCCGTAAAGGTCCACGCTGTCTTCCCCGAATTTCAGTGCGCACCTCTCGTTGTTGAGCACCCTTACTCCCATGGCGTCCAGTCTGCCCACTGTCACCGCATAATACTCCGGGTCAAAAAGTTCATGGTTGCCGGGTGAGTAATAGACCGGCGCTATCTCCGTCAGCTCTTTCATAAGTTTCAGGGTCCTGCCACGGTGCCTGTCATTCCTGCTGTAAAGGTCTCCGGCAAAAATAATAACGTCCGGCTCGCAGGCCCTCACCGAATCCGCCAGACAGCAGTAGTCCCTGCCGAACTTCTTCTTATGCAGGTCCGCAAGCAGCACTATCTTCTTACCGTTGGCCCCCTTGGGCAGTCTGCGGCACACAGTCACGTACTTGTCCACTGAAAGATATCTGTTGCCGAACAGGGTGCTGAAAGCTGCGGTTATTCCCACAGCCGTCAGTATACTTGTCAAGAGTTTCATATCAAACCTATCCCTCTATATATCTTTTCACAGTCCCCATGACCGCACGGGCGTGCTTATAGCCATGGTCGTAGAGCATTTTCAGCTTTCTGCTGTCCCCCTCGATCCGGTTCACTCCGAAGGTGGTCCTTGGCGTGAATACCAGGGCCTTGCCCTGTTTTTTCAGATCCTGTATCTCACTGACGCACTGATTATATCGCTCTGCCCTTGTCTCAAGAGCCCTTGCGAACTCCGGCCGGTCCTTATACCTTCTCATGCAGAGCCGGGTGGTACGGTCCGTGGTCTTGCGGTAATCCATAGGCCTGGTCAGCACTATTATTACCTTGTCGCAGCCCATTTCAAAAGCCTTTTTATAGGGTATGGAGTCTGCGATCCCCCCGTCAAGGTACAGCTCGCCCCCTATCTCTATCTCCGGGAACAGCATTGGCATAGCGCAGCTGGCGATGAGCAGCTTCCACTTCCTGTCCTCCCCGTCGATCTTCATATACTCTGCCTGCCCGGTCCTGACATTGGTCACCACCGCATAGAACTCACCCTTATTGGCCTTGAAAGCCTCATAGTCAAAGGGCAGATACTTGTTGGGAACATCGTCATAGGCGTAAGAAAGGTTATAATAGCTCCTGTTCCCAGGATCAAGCAGATGCTTTATCCCCATATACTCAGGCCTGCCCATGAACTCCGTGGCAAGGCGGTAATTACGCCCTATCTGCTTTGATGCGTAGCTCACCCCGAAGGCCGCACCGGCCGAGACCCCGAACATCTTGTCCGCAAATATCCCCTCTTCCAGCAAAGCGTCCATTATCCCGCAGGAATAAACGGTGCGGCTGGCCCCGCCTTCAAATACTATACCAAGCATTTTTCTTCCTTTCAGTACTTATTCAGCGCTCTCAGCGGCACTGTCTGCGTCACTGTCAGCACTGCTGTCAGCACCGCTCTCCTCTATAAGGAACTCCCTGCTCTTGTCCTCCAGAGCTTTTTTGAGATCCTCCATGGCGTTCTGGGTAGCGTTGTCGTCCTCTATCATGACGATCACATTGTCATTCATCTTGCTGATGGTCTCCACGAACTCATCAAGCTCGATAACGTTATTCTTATAAATATAGGCGCTCCCTGAGACCTTGATGTTCTCATACTCCTTAGGCTCGGCCTCCGACTCCTCTTCGGAGGAAACATCGCCCTCGCCGGAGTTTTCAGCCGCTGAGACCGTGGTCCTGTCCCCGGCCGCACCGTTCTCATCTCCGCCGTCGCCCTTTCCGCCGCCGAAGCCTATCCCAAGGTACTTCATGAGCAGCAGCAGCACAGCTATTATCAGTATGACAAGTATCAGCGTCACTGCGCCGTTAGCTTTCTTTTTCTTCTGCTTTTTCTTCTGCCTTTCGGCGTCATCTCTGTACATCTTCTCTACGTCTTTTCCAACACTCATTTCAGATCCCTCCGTCAGTTTTTATCACCGCTGGTATTTATATAAGCGCAGTAGAGATTGCTGTAAGTCTCGCTGACCTGCCCCACTGCGTCCCTTACCGTTTTAACGTCCCTATAAAGGGCCTTGTCCCCGTC
Organism: Ruminococcus sp.; assembly: GCA_017478965.1. Taxonomy (GTDB): domain Bacteria; phylum Bacillota; class Clostridia; order Oscillospirales; family Ruminococcaceae; genus Hominimerdicola. The sequence continues at coordinate 3,235 of JAFVCV010000029.1, forward strand.
ATAGACCATGGCGCACATGACCACGTCCCCGGTACTTAGCCCTGCGGCCTTCAGTTCGGATATGACCGTGGCATAGATATCCTTAGGCGACTCCAGCCCCACCTGAGAAGTGCTGTCCCCGCCGCCGCTGATATACAGTCTCCCGCCGTCCTCATACCTCAGGTTCAGCGTCAGCAGCCTGCCTTGCTCATATCCCATCAGCGCCCGTTCGTTTGCCACCGCATCGGCGTCGGCATTGTCCGCCAGAGCCTGCGCCTCGGCCCTCTCTTTCTCAAGCCTTTCCAGCTCCTCCTGCATCTCAGCCCTGAGCTTTTCCAGCTCCTCCCGGGTCTCCTCAGTTTCCTCCCTTGCCTGCCCTATCTCCTCCTGGGCCTGGCTCTCGGCCTGCTCGACCCTCTGCTGTGCTTCGGCCTTCACCGTTTCGCTGCTCTCCTGTACATTTATTATGACCCAGAAAAGCATTATGAAGATAACGTCCAGCAGTGCCGTCAGCTCAATGACTATACCTCTGCTCTTCCCCATGGCCTACCGCCTTTTCTGGCCGGCCGCCGGCTTCTCCAGAGAGGCCTTTGAAACGCTGCCGCCCTCTGCCTTTGGTGAGTTCCTTTGCAGGAAAAGCTCCACGCTCTTCTCATTGTCCTCTATCTTTGAATAGATCATTCCGTCCAGAAACTTATAGATTATGGCAAATACCAGCCCCCAGAAGGTGCTGGTCAGCGCACCGTAGAAATTCCCCGTGACATTGGTAGTGTCCGCCACCATTCCCAGCAGTGAGATGACGGTCCCCAATATACCCAGCAGGGGGAATATCCCCGTCAGGTTCACGAACAGCGAATAGAGCTTGCCCGTATGGTTCCTCATTCCCACCACGTCGGTCTCTCTCAGCTCCGAGATGTCCTTGTCCGCACTTTTCTGCGACCTGCTGCCGTCGGGGACGAATATGGAAAGATGGAGCTTTTTATAAAGCCTGTCCGCAGACAGTTTAAGATAATGATAGACCACCCCGGTGAAAACTGCCGTTATGAATATGATGATATCATACCCAATGATATTCATAAAAATGACCTTCAGCAAATCCCCGCACTCCCATCGTATATGATAAACGACATAAATACCGCTCTATACTATAATAACATATATCCTTCGTTTTTGCAATAGTTTTTTTCACTTGTGCACAAAAAGCAGCGGACAAGCCTCAGCCTGTCCGCCATTATACTTATCTGCTGTGGAATGAGCCTGGCCCGTACACGAAATATCTTATCACTGCTGACCGCCGTGGGCCGCCTTGTATTTCTCGTGGTCATTCTCTCTGATCTCCACCCGCCTTATCTTGCCGCTGTCGGTCTTTGGCAGCTCGCTGACGAACTCCACTATCCTGGGATACTTATAAGGCGCCGTAGACCTCTTCACATGGTTTTGCAGCTCCTTGACCAGCTCCTGCGAAGGCGAATAGTTCTTAGAAAGGACTATGGTAGCCTTTACCACCTTGCCCCTTATCTCATCGTCTGCTGCGGTGACTGCCACCTCCATGACCGCCGGGTGCTCCATCAGTATGCTCTCTATCTCAAACGGTCCTATGCGGTAGCCCGAGGCCTTGATAAGGTCGTCGGTCCTTCCCACATACCAGAAATAACCGTCCTCGTCCCTGTAAGCGGTATCGCCGGTATGGTAGACCCCGCCCCTCCAGGCGTTGCCGGTCAGTTCCTCATTGCGGTAATACTCCCTGAAAAGGGCCGGGTGCTTTCCACGTTCCGCCCTTATGATTATCTCTCCGGTCTCTCCGGTGCCGCAGCTGCTGCCGTCCTTTCTGATGATGTCCACATCATAGAAAGGCGAGGGCTTTCCCATGGACCCCGGCTTTGGCTTCATGCCGAAGAAATTCGCAACTATCACTACGCTCTCCGACTGACCGAAGCCCTCCATCAGGTCCAGGCCTGTGTATTCCTTCCACTTGTTGAACACCTCTGCGTTCAGAGCCTCTCCCGCTATGCAGGAATACTTTATCCCCGAAAGGTCATAGTTCCCCAGCCCCTCCTTGATAAAGAACCTGTACATGGTGGGCGGTGCGCAGAAAGAGGTTATATTATAATTCTGGAGCACTGTCAGCATCTTCTCCGGGTGGAACCTGTCCATATCGTATATGAATTCCTCTGCCCCGCAGACCAGCTGACCGAACATCTTCCCCCAGGCACACTTGGCCCAGCCGGATTCGGATACGGTCAGATGGACGCTGTTCTCGTCCACATGATGCCAGTACCTTGCGGTCGTCACAGACCCCATGGCATATTCATTGGCGTGTATGGCCATCTTAGGCTGTCCGGTAGTGCCGGAGCTGAAATAGGCCAGCATATAGTCGTCCTTTGAAACTTCCTGCCGCTCTAAGGTGTCGGGATACTTCTCCAGCTCCTCCATAAAGTCTGTCCAGCCGTCTTTTTTGCCCCGGCAGATGAACTTTTCCTTTATGCCGTCGTACTTCCCGCAGGCAGTGTCGATCCTATCGGCCACTTCATCGAAATATGTGGCGCAGATATACTTCACCCCGGCAGCGTTGAATCTGTATATATAGTCCTTCGGCATAAGCTGGCTGGTGGCCGGTATGAGCACCGCCCCTATCTTTATCAGCCCGTAGGCCAGGATCCAGAACTCGTAGTGCCTTTTTAGGACCGCCAGTACCATATCGCCTTTTTTGACCCCGTGGTCAAGGAGCATATTGGCACACTTGTTCGTGAGCCTTGACATCTGCTCATAATCGAACTCCACATCGCCGCCGTGATCGTTGACCCAGTGGAGCATCTTCTTGTGAGGACAGCGCCTTGCCAGCTCATCTATAACGTCATATCCGAAATTGAAGTCCTCCTTCAGTTTAAGGCTGAAACTGCAAAGCTGTCCCTTGTCGTCGAAACCTTCCTCAATGAACTGCTCATAGAAATCCCACATAGAAAAAACCTCCCGTGTCCCCGGCCTAACAGCCTGAGACGGTCATATATTTATAGATATCCTCCGGCCTGTCTGCTATCATGTCTGCCCCGGCCTCCTCAAGCTCAGACCTTTCTCTGAAACCCCAGGTACAGCCTATGCAGGGTATGCCCGCATTGTGGGCCGTATTCACGTCCACCGCAGAATCACCGCAGTGTATGCACCCGGCCAGGTCAGCCCCCAGAGCGTCCACCAGCCCGAAAATGATATCGGGCGCCGGCTTGACGGGCACCCCATCCTTTTTTCCGAAGATCCGGTCGAACAGCCCTTCACCGAATATCCCCAGAGTCACTTCTTTTGCAAATCTGTCGGGCTTATTGGAGGCCACCGCCAGAAGAAAGCCCCTGGCCTTCAGATTTTTCAGCACGTCCTTTATGCCCTCGTAGGCGCAGGTCTTGTTGACGAGCCTTTTTTCATATTCCTGCGCAAAACAGCCGTGTACCCGGCTTATCATCTCCGGTGTCCGCAGCTCCTCGGGCAAAGCCCTTTCAATGAGCTTTAATGTGCCGTTGCCGACGAAATATCTGTACTTATCGACCTCATGGACCGGGCAGCCGAATTTTTTCAGAGCCTCGTTGGTGGAATCCGCCAGGTCCTCCACCGAATTTACCAGGGTCCCGTCCAGATCAAATATACAGAGCCTTCTCAAATCCTTACACTCCTCCGCACCCGATACCTGTTATACTCATATCACATTTTTTTACAATAATCGGGATTTTTTACACCTGTCAAATTTTTCTATATTATTATACTCTCATTTGATTAACAATCTATAGACTTTTTATTTCCCTTCATTGAACTTACATGACATTTTACGCTATACAAAATACATTTTTTTATTAATCAGTCAAATGATAAACAGTAAAAAAACAGCCCCTGCCCCGTCAAAAACAGGGCAAAGGCAGCCGATATAGTGTTGACTGATCTTCTCAGTCCTCCGCTCTTTGAGAAAGAAGAAGGCTGTACTTTTCTCTGAACTGAGCAAATGTGCCGTTGTCGATAGCCTCCCTTATCCGCTCGGTGAGGGTATTGTAAAAATACAGATTGTGCATGACCGCCAGCCTTCCCCCAAGCTGCTCCTGCGCCTTGAAAAGGTGCCTTACATAGGCCCTGCTGAAATTCCGGCAGCAAGGGCAATCACACTGAGTATCCACCGGCCTTGGGTCAGTTTCATAGCGCTTGTTCTGTATATGCACTATCCCCGACCAGGTGAACATGGTCCCGTGGCGGGCATTCCTGCTGGGCATCACGCAGTCAAAGAAGTCTATGCCCCGGTAAACGGCCTCGATGATATTCGAGGGAGTGCCTACCCCCATGAGGTATCTGGGCTTATCCTTGGGCATAAAAGGCTCCACCTGCTCGATGACGTGATACATGACCTCCGTAGGCTCCCCCACTGCCAGGCCTCCGATGGCAAAACCTGCGCAGTATTCCCGCTCTCTTATCCTTTTCATATGCTCGATCCTGAGATCGTCGTAGGTGCAGCCCTGGTTAATGCCGAAAAGCAGCTGCCGTGGATTTATAGTGTCCTTCAGAGTATTGAGCCTTTTCATCTCCTCTATGCACCTGTCCAGCCATCTGGTGGTCCTTTCGCAGGAGCGCTTTGAATAATTATACTCCGCCGGGTTCTCCACACACTCGTCAAAGGCCATGGCGATAGTCGAAGCCAGATGGGACTGTATCTGCATACTCTCCTCAGGCCCCATGAATATCTTTCTGCCGTCAACGTGAGAATTGAAATAAACGCCCTCTTCCTTTATCCTCCTGAGCTTTGCCAGGCTGAACACCTGGAAGCCGCCGCTGTCGGTAAGTATGGGCTTGTCCCAGTTCATGAACCTGTGCAGTCCCCCCATCTTATATACCACCCCGTCTCCCGGACGGACGTGCAGATGGTAGGTATTGCAAAGCTCCACCTGGGTCTTCAGCTCGGTTTTAAGATCTATTGACGACACTCCGCCCTTAATGGCTGCGGCTGTGCCGACGTTCATGAAAACAGGCGTTTCTATAGTGCCGTGGACAGTAGTGAAGCGCCCTCTCCTGGCAGCGCCCTCCTGTTTCAGCAGTTCAAAACTCATGGCTTTTCTCCCTTCGCTCCACCTTTCCGGTAAGAGCCTGTGATGTCTGTTTATTATACCATATCCCCGGCATTTTCGCAAGCATATTTTTGTTAACTTTCAGACCCGCTCTCGCAGCGCAGCCGGACTATGCCGTCCTCTTCCACGGCCTCTGTCTCAGGCGGGACGCAGAACACAGGCCTTAGCCCGGACTCTTCGCTCACCAGCCACCCGCTTGCCGAGCTTTTGCTGACCATCCAGACCATCTCCTGTTCCATGACATAAGCGCTCCTGAGCCAGCAGCTTTCCTCGGACTGATAGTCCTCTATGCCTGCTATCCTTTTCCCCTCCCCCAGGTAAGGGGTATTGACTCCCCATTCTTTATAGGACAGAAGAAAGCATCTGCGGTTTATCTTTTCTGTCTCCAGACCGTTCACCAGGTCGCCGCACCATAGGGAACCCTTGGTGTAGACCTCGATGTCCGTCCCGACCATAAGCTCCCGGACCGGCTGGCTGAACCTCTGCGTAAACTCTCCTGACAAAAACCTGTCTATCTTGCTGCCGGGATAATAAGCCGACAGGTTCCCCACAATAGCCGGCCCGTCGGAATACCTCATCTTCTCATCCAGCACTTCCTTCCTCATCAGAAGACAGCTGCCTCCATAGTCCCTGCTCAGCACCAGATAGGGAACGTCGCTGCCGTTTTCCTTGATACAGACTTCCTCTATCCCATACGGGTTGCCGATGACCAGGTCCCTGACTCTCAGGTCCTCCGGCAAAGGCCTTTGACGGTCCCTGCCGGTGCCTGCTCTGATAGAGAAATGCAGCCCGCAGCTCCCAAGCAGCGCCCCGGCTATGACTATCCCCGCCAGCATAAGACCCTTTTTCTTCATGTGCTTTGCTCCCCTCCGTCCCGGGCGTCCGTTTTAACCGACTGTTACCGTAAAGGTTATACCGTCCCCCTCGCTGTCCGCCCTTATGGTCCAGCCGTGAAGCTCGATGATCTCCTTGGCGAGAGCCAGTCCGATGCCGGTACTGCCGCCCTTGCCGGTGTGGAAGCGGTCGAAGATGTGTTTGAGTTCCTCCTTGGTGAGGCTGCTGCAGTCGTTGTGTATTTTCAGCGCCTTGTCAGAATAGCTTATGTCAATGCGGCTCCTGGCATATTTAAGTGCGTTAGTCAGCAGATTGGTCAGTGCGTGCTCCAGCCTGTCCGGATCCGCAAAGACCTTATCCTTATTGAGGTCCAGGCCCACCTCTATGCCTCTGCTCATGACCGCACCCTCCAGGGGCATGAGACAGTTTTCAATGAACTCGCTCATTTCCAGATATTCCTTGTCAAGAGTAAGCGCACCGCTCTCCAGCTTTGCCACGTAAAGTATCTCCTCGATCAGCCTGCTCATCTTCTCCGTCTGTGCGGTTATGACCCGCCCGGTCTTTTTATAGTCTGTGATTATGCCCATCTCGATGCCCTCAGCATAGCCCCTTATGGAGGTCAGCGGGGTCTTCAGCTCGTGAGAGGTGTTCTCGAAGAACTGTTTCTGAGAGAGCTTATCCTTCTCCAGCCTTCCCCCGATGAAATAGCCCTCGATGCTCCCCAGCAGTCCGGTGACTGCGGCGGCGATCAGGAAGAATATGTTCATTCGCATTATAGTGTCCGGCTCGCTGCTCAGATCCAGAAAGGCCAGCTCATAGCCCAGCTCTTCCTCGTTTGGCAGGAAGTCCTCCAAATACTCATAGTCTTCCTCATAGTAATATTCATCATACTCGTCCCCCATAGGATCGTAGTAGATAAGCTCCCCGTCGCTGTCCCTCTGCGCTGTGCCGAACATCTCCCTGTACTCAGTTTTTGACAGCTTTCTCATCCTCAGATAGTAAAATTTTTCTCCGATTTCCGCCTCAACTATCCCCTCCGGCTCGTGCTCCCTGCACCACTGCACCAGCTCGCTGCCGGTCCCGTAATAGAATTCATCATATTCGTCTACCGGCTCCTTATCGTGGTAATCTCCGTTTATCAGCATTACCACGGGCGTATAGGGTGCGTTCACATCGCCGTACCAGTAGCCGCTGGTATATTTGAAGGACTCCTCCACTTTTTTTCGGGTGTCCTTTCTGATGTTTATGTTGAAAATAGCAAGTATCAGCAGCAGCGTGATGAGCACCGTCCCTCCTACCAGAGCCGCTATCCTTAATCTTATCCTACTCATCACCGGCCTCCAGCTTGTAGCCGTAGCCCCAGACTGCGGCTATCTTCACGCTGCTGCCTGCCTTGGTCAGCTTTCGCCTTATCCTCCTGACCGTCTCGTCAGTGACCCTTGTCTCTATGTCATCGTTGTCTATGCCCCATACCCTGTCTAAAAGAGTGTTTCTCGCCACCGCCGTGCCCGGCTGGGCTATTAGACATTCCATGAGCGAATACTCCGTCATGGTCAGGCCTATGCCCTTTCCCCCGCATACCACATCGTGCTCCGAGGAGGACAGCGCTATGTCCCCGAACTCAGCCTCTGTCCTGACGGGGCTGCTCATTTCCGCCCGTCTCAGGAGCGCCTTTATCTTCACCACCAGCAGCGAGGGTGAAAAAGGCTTTGTCAGGTAGTCGTCGCCGCCCAGCATAAATCCCCTTATCTGATCTGTTTCGCTTTCCCTGGCAGTCAGTATCACTATCGGCACCGTGGATATCTTCCTCAGCTCCCGGCAGATGGTCAGCCCGTCCCTTCCGGGCATCATTATATCCAGGACCGCCAGGTCGCAGGGCTTTTTTAAGAACTCCTCAAAAAGCCGGTCCCCGGTATGAAAGGTGCGCACGTCAAATCCGGCGTTGAGCAAAAATTCCCTCAGCACATCAAGTATATCGTCCTCATCGTCAGCAGCGTATATGAGCTTTCCCATTCCCTTACCTCCGTCTTTGCCAGATAAACGGCAAAAGCCCGTCCCTTGCGGGACAGGCATTCACCCTCAGGCCATAATTTTTTCGTTTTGCTTTTTTTCGTCCTGTCGTCTCTCTTTCTTCTCCCTCAGCATTTATCCCTGAGCCATGTCTTCATCTTCATAGCAGATCTTGGCTTCCAGCTCATCTATCCTTTCATAAATACTGTCCAGCTCCTCCTCAAAGGGGGCTCTTCTCTCGTAATATTCATCCCAGGTCAGCAGGTCGGCGCCCTTGACTGTCTCCTCTTCGATCTCCCCGATGCGGGCATAGAGCTTATCCAGCTCCTCGTTCTCTTCCCGTGAAAGTCCCTCATACTCTACATAATAGTCATAAAGCCCGGTCTTCTCATAAAGAGCGTCTATCTTTTCCTCCAGAGCGTCGATCTCTTCCTCGTACACAGCATATCTTCTCTCATACTCAGCGTCAGAAAGATAAACGAATTCGCCGTAGATCTTATCATAGAGCTCTTCCTGTTCAGCTATGAGACTGTTAAGCTCTGCGATCTCCTCCTCGGTCAGGTCGCCGTAGTCCTCCTCATATTCCTCCGGATACATACCTTCCTTCTTCTCCAGCTCCTCTATCCTCTTCCAGATCTTCTCTTCCTCCTCGCTGGGGCAGTTAAGCAGCGGCATATTATCCAGCTTTCTGTAAAGCTCATTCAGCTCGGCTGCCTCCTCTTCGGTCAGTACCTCATATTCGACAGAGTAGTCGCCGTTCTTCATCTCAAGCTCATAGATACGGTCTATTATCTCATCAAGCTCTTCTGCATAGGGCGCATAGCGCTCATCGTACTCCTCCTGCGTCAGGGAGTCAACATCTCCGTAGATAAGATCATATATCTCATACTGTCTGTCATAGAGCCGGTTTATCTCTGCTATCTCCTCTTTGGTCAGATTTTCATACCAGTCTGTGCCGGAATAGTATAAATTGGCCTTGCGCTCCAGCTCCTCGATCCTCTTCTCTATCTCGTCCAGTTCCTCCTGGAAGGGTGCCAGCCTTCTCTCATACTCAGCATCAGACACATAAGCATAGTCGCCCCAGACCTCATTGTAGATCTCTGCCTGTCGATCATAAAGTTTTTCCAGCTCTGCCCTTTCCTCATCGGTCAGGTTATCCATCCAGTTGTCAACGTCGAAGTCCTCAGCGTCCTCCTCTTCTGTCGTCTCAGCATCTTCCGTGTCCTCGGCGTCAGTTACCGTCTCAGCGTCTGCCTTAGCCATAGCGGCATTCCCCACTGATACTGTTTTCTCCTCGTTCACTTTTCCGCAGGCGGTCAGCGACATGACCGCCAGAATAGCTGCCGCAGCCACAGCAGCTGCTGATGATAACATTTTGTTAGCCTTGTTTACTTTCATGATGAAAGCCTCCTTCTTTGTTCTGTATTTAAGCCTTTTGTTCCTGGCCTGACTTAATGATACCATTTCGGGCAGAAAAAATCTCCGCAATTGTGTAAGAAAAATGTAATAAAAGTGTCACAGCCCTCTCTGATCTCCCGCCTGGCCTGTTTTTATTTTACCTAAAACCAGTTAACTTGTCAATACTTTTTTATGTTTTTTAAAAATGCAAAAAAAATGTTGAAATCATAAAAGATCTGTGTTATAATTACATTAGTTACGTACCTGACCGAAACACGGATCTCTACCAATAAAGCAGGAGATGGACGCTTATGAACGGAAGACCGCACATAGGGCTGCTCGCAGCCAATCTGACCGATATTTTCTCCAATGATGTGACCCGGGGGGCTATGCTGGCCGCAAAACGCCTTGGGGCCGATCTGACTGTGCTCCCCGGAAAGTATCTTGGTATCCAGAGCATCAACGATCAGTATGACGCTCACTATGAATATCAGTATAACGTGCTCTTTGACTACGCCGCAGGAGCGAAGTTCGACTACATCATCGCCGCAGTGGGCACCATAGCCTTCGCCTTTGGCGACGAAGAAAAAAAGCGTTTTCTCGACAGTCTTGGCCCTTCGCCGGTGCTGAGCGTGGCTTCCCGCATAGAGGGCTATGACTATCTTATATTTGAGAACAGCCGTGGCATTTCCGATGCGGTAGATTTTCTGGCCGCCAGGGGCAGGAAGAATATTGCGATACTGGCAGGCGAGAAAAACAACTTTGAGTGCATAGAACGGCTCAGCGCCTACATCTCTTCTCTGGAGCGCAACGGTCTTGTTTACAGGGAGGAGCTTAGACAGTACTGTGACATTTCCTATGACTGCGGCCCGCAGATCGGGGAGCTGCTGGACAGATGCCCTGAGATCGACGCAGTCATCTGCGTGAACGATATCATAGCGTCCGTCATCTACGAGGTGCTGAAAAAGCGTGGCGTCTCCATAGGCGAACAGATAGCCGTGGTGGGCTTTGACGATCAGCCCTTTGCGGCCAGGCTCGACCCGCCCCTGTCCTCGGTCAAGGCCGATGCGGTGGAGCTTGGGATAGTGGCTATGGAAAAGGCAGTGGCTTATGTGAATGGCCAGCAGGACAGCCGACATAAGGTGGAAACGAGATTTGTGGCAAGAGAGTCCTGCTATGCGGATACCAGATTTCAGATAAGCACCGAAGAGATAGCGGGCTGCACCGCTTCTCAGCTGAAGGAGCTGTTCTACACCCATATCAGTAAGACTGCCAGCAGCAGCAGGGAGTGTGAAGAGCTTTACAGCCCGATCGAAACGCTGCTCACCCTGTTTGAGGAAAGGTTCATCAGGGGGACCGTTGACAGCAGCGGACTGGAGCAGGTCACGGAAGAGCTGAGAGAGCTGGTAAGGAGGTCGGGCGGCCCCGAAGGCCCCATGAGCCGGCTGCATACCGCCTTTGAAGATGTAGGTCTATGGCTGCTTCGCAATTGCAGCGCTGAAAACGCCGCCTATGTGCGCAGACTGTTCAGCGGGCTGGGCTCCGTCGGCGGCAGCAGCAGCGTGGTCCCGCAGAAATTCCATGAGCGGTCCCACTATGAAAACCTGTTCATCAGAGACTCCATGATGTTCGTGGGAGATATGCAGAAAAGCTATGCGGACATTCTTAAAAGACTGAGCAACATCGGCTGCATGACGGGTTATCTTTATACCCTTGAGCAGCCCCTGGTCCATAACTTCGGGACCGGTGTGCCAGGGGACCTCAGGTGGTACTTCAAATCCTACTGCTACGGAGCCGAGCTGCATATGGTCCCGGAGGAGGAACAGGCCATGGGCACCCCGGAGGTGTTCTCCAACAAGTATCTTGCGGCGGAAAGGCAGCATACTTTCATAGCCGCTGTGCTCTACACTGCCGAGACTCAGTACGGACTTGCCCTGCTGGAACCGGAGGACGAAAGCTTTTTCGACGAGCTGGAGCTGGTGACATTCCAGCTCAGTTCTGCGGTCAGGACCCTGGATATCCTTAAAAAGCAGGACCGCCTTGTCAGCGAGATACACAGCCGCAACCTTGCTCTGGAGGAGCTTTCAAAGATAGACGAGCTCACGGGCATTTACAACCGCCGGGGATTTTACTTAGCGGCGGACGAGCTGATGGGCGGCGAGAACGGAAGATACATAGTCTGCTATGCGGACATGGACGACCTGAAAAAAGTCAACGACAGCTACGGCCACGCCGAGGGCGACGTCTGCATAAGGCAGGTAGCCCGGTGCTTGGAGGAGGTACTGGGTGAAAAGGCCATAATCGGCCGTATGGGCGGCGATGAATTCGCTGCGGTAAGGCCCTTCCAGCCGGGGGACGATACAAAGGCCATTTTCCAGAGCAAGTGCGCTCTGGTGAACAGGCTCAGCCAGGACTGGAACAAGCCCTATAAGTTCGACATATCCATGGGCGTGCTGGAATGTGAATGCTCCAGCAGCTATGACCTCAGAGCAGCTATGGATAAGGCAGACGACAGCCTTTATCTGGAAAAAAGCATGAAAAAGCGGGCAAAGGCCCAGTAGCAGCAAAAAGCACGTCAGACCGTGAGCCTGACGTGCTTTTTTATGATCTCAGCCGTTCTCTGCGGCCTTCATAAGGTTCTCATAAAGCTCGGGAAATCTTTTTTTGAGCCGTATTGGCCTTAACTCAGTATCCGTAAAGCAGTGGGAGCTTTTTGCAAGGCAGCTTATCTGCCCGGTGGTAAGGTCCACTATCTCATACTCTAAGCTGAACTTACAGCCGTTGAAGCTTATCAGTCTGCTCCTGACCTCGAATTCATCACCGAACCTGACCGGGTAACGGTACTCCGTCTCTACCTTCAGCACCGGCGATACTATGCCCATTTTTTCCGTCACCGAAAACGGACAGCCAGCCTGCTCCATCAAGTCTATCCTGGCCTCCTCCAGCCAGCGGACATAATTCGAGTGATGGACGATGTCCATGCGGTCAGTTTCGTAGTAATAAGCTTTCCTGCGGTAGGGTCTGAAATAGCCCATATCCCTGCTCCTCCTTTTGTTCATGACTCCGGCCCGCCAGATCTGACAGGCTCCTACAGGTCTATTGTAAACTATTTTCTAAGAATTGTCAGCAGGTAAACAGGCTATGAAGGTCTATCTTTGTAGCTATGCACAGATCGTCAGTGCCTTACAGGCAGTCTGTTGTTGAATTCACCCAAGGGCAACGTCCAGTATCATCATCACCACAAAACCCACTGCGAACATTACCGTACCCAGATTGCTGTGCTCGCCCTCGCTCATTTCAGGTATAAGCTCCTCGACCACCACGTAGATCATGGCACCGGCTGCAAAGCTCAGAAGATAGGGCATTACAGGTATGAGCAGCCCCGCCATTACCAGTACCAGCACCGCCCCCACAGGCTCCACCGCCCCGGACAGAGCGCCCAGCGCAAAGGCTTTGCCCTTTCCTGTGCCTTCGGCTTTAAGAGGCATGGAGATTATGGCGCCCTCCGGGAAGTTCTGGATAGCTATGCCAAGGGCCAGGGCCATGGCCCCGGTGGCCGTTATCTCAGCGTTCCCGAAAAGCAGTCCCGCATAGACCACCCCGACTGCCATTCCCTCAGGAATATTGTGTATAGTCACAGCCAGGACCAGCATGGTGGTCTTTTTCAGCCTTGACCTTGGTCCCTCTGCCTTTTCGCTGTGCATATGCAGATGAGGTATCAGGCTGTCAAGGGCCAGCAGGAAAAATATGCCTATCATGAACCCCACAGCCGCAGGCAGAAAAGCCAGTTTTCCCATAGACTGGCTCTGTTCGATGGCCGGTATCAGCAGGCTCCATACCGATGCCGCCGTCATGACTCCCGCCGCAAACCCCGTCAGCGCTCTCTGGACGCTCAGGTCAAGCTCCTTTTTCATAAAAAATACACAGGCCGAACCCAGGGCCGTGCCGGCAAAGGGTATCGAAAGGCCTTTTATAAGCTCTATTTCCATATAAGCCGCTCCTTTGTCTGAAAGTTAGGTTAGTATCAACTAACCTAACTTTATTATAGCATTCTTCTTCCCGGTTGTCAATTGTACATTTGCACAACTATTCATATGTTAAAGACGATATTTTATCCTCTGTGACGGTTTTCAGCCACAGAGGATATGTCATGGATATGAGGGCCTTACCAGTGCCGCTCTCTTTTTTCGAGACGGAACACTCTGTCCGCCGCTGCTGTCACTTCATTGGAGTGGGTGACTATGATGACGCACTTTCCGTCCTCATGGGCCAGGCCTTTGAATATCTCCATTATCTCCCCGGCGGTCTCCGGATCCAGACTGCCCGTAGGCTCGTCAGCTAAGATGATCCCCGGGTCGAAGGATATGGCCCTTGCTATGGCCACCCTCTGCTGCTGCCCGCCGGAGAGCTTTAGCACCCTGCGGCCCATCTCTTCCTCGTTCA
>JAFVCV010000030.1 GCA_017478965.1 Ruminococcus sp.
AACAAGATGATTGCAGACAGAGAAAAGCAGATAGCTGAGCTACGCCAAAAGATTGACGAATGCAGGGAGTTTGACCGAGTGAGCAAGGAACGTCGCAAGAGTCTGCAAAAGACCTCCGAGGTCATAGCAGAGATCATGGAGGAAGGTCACATCAGCGACACGCATCTGCGAATGCTTGTGCGTCAGGTGACTATCCATCAGAACGAGGATAAGAGCCTTGACATTGAGTTTGAGATGAACGGGAATTGGAACGGGTCGGTAGCGGTTTATGTGAGTCCCGATGATGATTAAACGGAAAAGCCGCAGGGTAGATACTCCTGCGGCACATTACGTAATATGAATATTTTAGTTATCAGACGAACATATAATAAAGAAAACACAGTTGCATATTAACAAAAAATGCACTTGGCTGTCATAGTAGGATAAGACTCCCATCTACTAAAAATTCATGTGTTCAATTGACTCTTGAATATACTCTATCGCCTTTATTAATTCATTGCATTTTGTTATATGTTTGTACACATTATTATTGTCTTTTGCAACGTTTACCCTATGATGTTTTTCATTATCTTCTAAGAAATCACAAAAAGAATATAAAACACGTTGACTACTATACCATTCATTCCTATCTGAACCTGAAGGATAAACGTTGCTATCAGTAGAAATTAAAAGTTCCTTGATTTTTTGGGTAGTCTTAATATATGATTGAAGCTCATCATCTAAAATATCTGACAATGTTGGGCTAATCTCTACTCGACAGATCTCTGTATACATCAAAGTAAAAATATTTCCAATACTTGGCTCTTTAACATTTAATCGATGTTTTTTATTCAAATCTGTCTGTAGTACATACAGCAGAAAAGAAAGTTTTGAATAGAAACCAAAGAAAGCCTCAATTCTTTTTTCTTTTAGGTACTTTCTTACCCAAAAGGATCCAGCGATTAGTCCAGTTATAATACTGGTAAAAACTGAATACTCTTCCATGTACCCTGGTATATTTTCTAATATCTCTTTTAAAGAAACATTTATACTTAAAAACATTCTACGTCTCCTTCTGTATCCCATTTCCGATATTTATCAATATACATTGGTATGTAAGTTTCAGTTAGATAATTCATTTTCTTTTCTGAAAAGCCTAATGTTTTATAATTATTTTGAATATATTTAAGATATAAATCAAGATGCTTTGTATGTAACTCCTTAATACATTGTTTATATGTAACATATTTACCGTTTATTTTTACTAAGTACCGATCTGTTTTTATTGTAATATCTTCGTCATGCTCACAAAACAATTCTGCTTCATTTTCATACATTCTACACAGTTTAAGAGATGACTCATAGACATTTTGAATTAAATATTCAATAATCAATGTATCTTTTAAGAAGAATAGAGGTGGTATTGTATAGCAATATAATGATGCTATAAACGAAAAACTTGCCTGCCAATTTAATAAAAAAGAATATCCAGCATCATTTATGCGAACTCCATAATTTGAACGATCATATGGTTTCTGATCTCTACTTTCTTTTTCTCCTGCTTCCCAAATTCGTTTAAGAATAGTTGAGAAAGTACTTGCATTTGGTGAATTATGAAATACGGAATTATTAATATACATGATAATATATGGTGCACTACGTGTATCTGAATTTGACATATCACTCAATGATAAAAGAACTTCAGCAAGATTGTAATAGTCATCATCTGTTATTCTATCTTTACCTGTAGGATTAACTAATACACCTTTAATTAATTCATACAAGGAACAGGTCTCGAACATATTAATAATGGATTTCTTTCTATTAATTCCTTTCATATTCTTAGAATCAAAAGAATAAGAAAGAAAAGTTAAAATTCTTCTCATTAAAGATATACAATTTGCTCTTAAATAACTTATTTCTTCAACAGTAATCTGTCGCCCATGATAAGTTACTACCTTGTTCCTTGTTAAATAGCCAATATTTAATCCCATCCACCTTTCACAATTTCCTCTCTCCAATGGCCATTTAAACTGGAATTCTAATAAGGCTCTACGAAACATATATCGAATAGAATTATTTGAATAACTATTTGAACCCATTAGTATTTTGAATTCCTCAAGATTAATTGTAGTATTATCGTCATTAGAAAGCATTTCATAAGTACTATATATTGAATGTGCCTGAGATCTTGCATTTCTTCTAATCCCATAACTCATCAAAGGCGCGATAATTGATTGATAGTTTATACCTATATTATTATTATTGTCGTTCATTACTAAATCAACCATTCTTATTAATTCAGTCGATTTAGGATTAGTATAAATATATTTAAGTTTATTCTCCCAAATATACCTCTTTTTGTTTTTCCAAATATCTGTTAATAAAAAGTGTCCAGTAATATCACTTATGTTTTGATTGTATTTTATTGTTGAATGAACCATCGATGGAATCAACATACCTACCGAAGTTCTTCTTATAACCAAAATAATCTTAAATGATTTCCAAGCCAGATCATGTTCAATTCTGTCAAAATGTCCTACAACATTTGATATAACAGTATCTATACATTCATAAATTTTAGAAATATCACTATCAGGAATCTGAATCTTAGCTTTGTTTAGCTTAATATACTGTTCAATGTTGTCGATAACAATGTAATGCTTACATTCTATATCTGTACAATACAAAATATACATCATTATCTCTAGCAAAGTATGTATATTTTTTTCAACGTTGTTAGAATCAAGCATTTCAATCAAAGTATTAAATATTTTTGTTTCGATTGTATTATTTCCTAGTGTATATTGACCAATATAATTAAATAACGAAACTATCGTTCTATTTGCACTATTATTCTTTTCTATAGTATTAGTGAAATTAGTTGCAATATTACTACATATAAAATGGCATTCTTTAATATGCTCCATTATACTTTCAAGTAACTTAGCGCAAAATAGCCATAGTGGATTTTTTTGAGGACAATAATAATCATTACCATAAGTAATTTTGGTTTTAGAATCTTCTAAATCAATATAAATATTTTGGTATTTATGTGAAATCCCTTGATCAATACTTATTCTTATTTTTCTATTAATTTCTATAGATTTTCCATTTCCAGCCACTCCTATCATTAATAAGGGGAATTCATTAGGAACATCACTTATAAATCGTTCATTGAAAGAAACTAATTGCTCTTTAGCATATTTATATTCCTCAAAATCAACAGTATACTGATAATACAATGTTTTTGGGTTGCTTATTATATTACTTTTTATTGGTTCATAAGATCTACTTGAATCAAATTGAGATTGGACACAGATATTATCATAAAAAAAATCAAGATTAATATCATCAACTGTTAAACCAATTCTTTTTAGACATTCCTTTCCTCTTCTTGTAACTGGATCACACAATAAAATATCTCCAATCAATTCTTCGTTTAAATACTTATTCATGGTAATACTCCTTCTCATCATATAGTAAACTAATAATAACTCATATAGTCTTTATAATTATACCACAAAAATTCGACCAAAAACGCTAAATGTAAAAAATAGCACGATAAATGTAATAAATAGTTTTTGCAATCATATTACTTTAAAATATCGTAAATTTATAAATAATAAAATAAAGATAATATATTAATTAAGCTTCGATTACATGGAATTATAATGGACACAAAATTCGAATTTGGCATAAACGAATAATAAGGATTAAATATCAAGGTGTAATAAATATCTTTACAGTAAAAACGACAAAAACCTCAGGATAAACCTGAGGCTCATTACATATATGAATATTTTAGCTTGCCAGACGCATAAGGTCTGTGTGTGATACGCCAACGGCAATACTCAAAAAAGCTGCGAAAATACGCACTCTCGACAAATTTTCTCGGCAGACGCAGAACATAGTCTTGCGATACGGGGGCTATACTGTGGCGAGAAAATATACCGTCAAAGCAAAAGAAAAAAGCCCGTAAATACGGGCTTTCAAGTAGTGCAGGTAAGAGGACTTGAACCTCCACGGGGTTGCCCCCACTAGCACCTGAAGCTAGCGCGTCTGCCTATTCCGCCATACCTGCTTATAAGAATTTGAAACTTTTACTCGGCTCAAATCCGAAAACCGAGGTGGGTACTGTTACCATACTGATCCACATTTTCCGCAGTGGCTTGACTCAGCATAATAAATACACTGTCGTTACGTCAGCCGAAGCTAGCGCGTCTGCCAATTCCGCCATACCTGCTTATTTATTCTCGCTGTCCTCTCAGACAACAATAGTATTATATCATATCCATTCGCATTTGTCAAGTGCTTTTTTTGATTTTTTCAAATTTTTTTCACCGCTCGCTGCTGTTGCCGGAGGTTAAGAGTTTCATCACCTTACGGTTGCGCCTTATCAGCATGAATATCATCACGCCCAGGACGCTCACGCAGACGAACTCACCTGCTGCCACGCTCAGCGCTGAGGGCCAGTACGGAAAACCGTTTACGATCTTCAGTTCCGCCGCAACAATAAGTCCGTTAGTGACCACCGGGAACAGTGAGGCCACCAGCAGGTTCACCTTGTCCCTTGTGATGTAGATGAGCAGCGCAGCGATCAGTGTGGCCGCAGTGCCGAAGCCTGCATCAATAAATCCCATGGGGCTGAAAAGATTTGCGATAAAGCAGCCCAGGGTCATGGAGATCACATGGTCTTTGTTGAAATAGCACAGCAGTATCAGCATCTCAGAAAGTCTGAACTGAACATCATTATAGGCCAGTGGCGCACACATCAGCGTCAGCACCACGTAAAGTGCCGCCATAACGCCCATATTCGCTATCCTGCGTGAATTGAATATTTCCAAGACCAGCTCTCCTCCCTGCGAAAATGCTGTTATAAATGCAATATAAAAGTCTGCGGCCGCCACAGGACAGCCGCAGTTGTTTTATTCTAAGCTTTTAGCTTTAATATCAAGCCTTGCCGACAGAACCGAACAGCTCCATCTTCTCCTTTACCTTAGCCTTGATAGCCTCAAAGCCAGGAGCCAGCAGCTTTCTCGGATCGAAGCCCTTGCCCTGCTTGTCCTTGCCTGCCTCTATGTAGCCCCTTGTAGCGTCAGCAAATACCAGCTGGCACTCGGTGTTAACATTGATCTTGGCAACGCCGAGGGAGATAGCCATGGTTATCTGATCATCGTGGATACCTGTGCCGCCGTGGAGCACCAGAGGTATCTCGCCTACGCACTCAAGCATCTTCTTATTGATAGAATCCAGAGTCTCAAAGCTCAGACCCTCCCAGTTATCAGGATATACGCCGTGGATATTTCCGATACCGGCAGCCAGGAAGTCAACGCCAAGGACAGCTATCCTTGCGCACTCCTCAGGGTCAGCGCACTCGCCCCTGCCTATAACGCCGTCCTCTTCGCCGCCGATGGCGCCTACCTCAGCCTCGATAGAAAGGCCCAGGCCGTGAGCAGCGTTGGTCAGCTCAGTAGTTTTTGCAACGTTCTCGTCAATGGGGAAGTGAGAACCGTCGAACATGATAGAGGTGAAGCCGGCCTTTATTGCCTTATAGCAGCCCTCATATGTGCCATGGTCAAGGTGCAGAGCCACAGGAACGGTGATGCCTAAGCTCTTGTCCATAGCGGCAACCATAGCAGCCACGGTCTCAAAGCCGCACATATACTTGCCTGCGCCCTCAGACACGCCGAGGATAACGGGTGAATTCAGCTCCTGAGCGGTCAGCAGCACAGCCTTGGTCCACTCAAGGTTGTTGATATTGAACTGGCCTACTGCATACTTGCCTGCTCTTGCCTTATCGAGCATTTCCTTAGCATTTACTAACATTTTTATGACCTCCAGTATCATATTATAAATTCGGCCCTGACACCGGCAGCTGACAAGGTCCTGTCATTTTATTACCATCCTGCCATACATCAAAGCCTTGATATTTGCCTTTAATATTATACAATATTTCCCGGAAAAAAGCAATAGCAAACCCGGGATTTAACATATTATCAATAGTTTGTTAATACTAATCCGACAAGCTCAGCTATAGCCATCAGATCTCATACATCTGTATCACCTTACGGGCCACCTCCAGCTTGGTGCATCTCAGATCCATGGCCTGCTTTTCGATGTACCTGTGAGCCTGCTGTTCAGTAAAGCCCAGATATTTCATCAGGGCAGACTTGGCCCTGTTTACTGTCCTTATCTCCTCCAGCTTTTTTTGCAGCTTGATATTCTCGCTCCTCACCCCTAACATTCTTTTTCGGGCGGCAGCGGTGAACCTCATAGCGTGGTAGAAAAACTCCCTGTTCAGTGGCTTTGGTATGACCATAGCACCGTAGTCTTCGGTCCTGTCGGCCACGTCCTCGGAATTTTCATTTTTAACCAGCAAAACGCACATAGCGTCGGAAGATGTATAGGTGAACTCGGCCAGACCCTCGCCCATCTCATCAGGCAGAGGACAGTTCACTATCACCGCATCGAAATTCTGCTCGGAGATGACCCTTCTGGCGTCTCGGCCGTTGGTGACGCTGGAGAACCTTACGCCGGGAAAAATTTCTTTCAGCTGACCGATAAGAGCCGATATATGCTTGTCAGACCCGGCAGCTATCAATATCCTGTCCAGAAAAATTCCCCCCTAACACGATCTTATGCCCCGCAGTCTCTCAAAGGTCCGTGAGGTCCTGCTCTGTATTCTCCACAAAATGACCGTAGCCCGGCCTTTTGGTGAGCCTGAAAAGCTTGCTCACATAGAGCATCAGCCCGATGAAAGCCCCCGGCAGATGGATAAGCGCAAGCATACGCAGCATTTGTCCCCTGCAAAGGACCGCCGAGACCAGCATACCCAGAGCGGCAGCTCCCCCCAGTATCAGTGCAGACAGCTCCGCCTCGCTCCTGCTCACATGATAGACCTTTCTCAGAGCGATCAGTCTCAATACCAGCACCGTCAAAAAGCACAGCAGCGAAAATCCCAATGCGGTAAACAGCTGTGCAAAGGCGCTCAATGCGCCGTTGAGCACCGCAGCGCTGAGATCTATCAGCGGGTCAAAGTTCTGCCCGTCGATCACAAGTCCGCCCTTGCTCTCTATCAGCGTATCCAGAGCGCTTTGATAAAGCCCATACACAGCTCTTGTCCCCACAGCTGACAGCAGACCGCAGACGATCGCAAGAGCTATACACCGGCTCTTCGCCTTCTCGTCCGGAAGATCGAACCTCATCTCTATCACCTCATCACATTTCACAAAGTGTAAAAATATCTGACAGTCTCGAACATTTCCTTGTCGTCGCAGTTCATATACTCCTTGGCCTCCTGCTTTTTCACCGTCAGAACGTGCTCCAGCAGGTCCTCAGGCAGGCGTTCTCTCGGGAACTCGCTGTTCTCGGCAGCCTCAATTGCCTTTTCCAGGCTCTCCGGCAGAGCTTCCAGCCCTGCACCGTCCATGATGAGCTTGTCAGTGGGCGGGCAAAGCTCCTCATGGGTCAGAGCGCCCTCCAGAGCGGCATAGATGACCAGGCCCATGGCAAAGTAGGGATTGCAGGTATTGTCCGGCGAGCGCAGTATTATGGCGTTCTCGGCGCTTCTTGCCATCGGCACCCTGATGAGCTGGCCGAAATTCTCATGGGACCAGCTTATAAACTTAGGAGCCAGCTCCTGCCCCAGACGGTTATAGGAGCCTGCGGTGGCATTAAGGAACAGGGTTATCTCCCTTATCCTTTTAAGTATCCCAGCCGTCATGCTCATGGCCTCTGCACCCAGCTTATCCCCCCTGGGTGTAAAGACATTCTCAGTGCCTTTAAGGCATTTTACCGTCATATGCAGACCGGAACCGGGTCTGTCTATCAGAGGCTTCGGCATAAAGGTTGCGTAAAGCCCGTTGCGGTCCGCCACAGACCTTACCACATTCTTGAACGTCACCAGATTGTCCGCCGCCCTGAGGGCGTTGGAATGCTGGAAATCTATCTCGTTCTGTCCCGGGCCGCTTTCGTGGCGGGAGCTTTCGGGGTAAATATCCATCTGCTCCAGAGTCAGGCAGATATCCCTCCTCAGGTTCTCCCCCTTGTCTGCGGGAGCGGTGTCGCAGTAGCCCGCATGGTCGTGGGGAATCTTGGTTATCCTGCCGTTATCGGTCTTCTCAAAGACATAAAACTCACAGCTGGTCCCCACCTGGAAATTATAGCCCTTTCCCTTGGCATATTCGATGGCGTTGAGCAAAAATGACCTGCCGTCCCCCTCAAAGACCGTGCCGTCAGGATATTTTACAGTGCAGAAGAACCTGACTACCCTCCCCTGCTGAGGTCTCCACGGAAGCAGCGCCAAGGTATCAGGGTCCGGGAAAAGTCTCAGGTCGCTGACAGAGAAATTCATAAAGCCGCTGAGCTTTGAGGCGTCGAACAACAGTCCGCTGCGGAAAGTGCTGCCAAGCTCCCCTGCGGGGATAGAGATGCTTTTGAGCGAACCGAAGATATCGCAGAACATAAGCTTGACAAATTTGACGTCGTTCTCCTCAACGAACTGCAATACTTCCTTCTCGGTATATTTCATTCCTCAGTCCTCCTACATCAATGATAACAGATGGATCATTATAACTGTATAGCTTGTCACTATCAACAGCACTCCTATGGCCGCAGCCTTGCCGGTGACCGGCCCTGAAACAGCGCCGTTTCGCTTTACCAGCACCACTATCGCTGCCATCACCGCCAGAGTATATATGCCCTCGAACAGTTTCAGCACACCGTAAAAGGGCGAAAGGTCGTCGATATAGTAATATCTTTCCACCTTCTGTGTCAGGCCGTCCGGCGGCAGCTGCCCATCCAGCTCATTCTTGACCTCACGGTCAAGCTCTCTGACCACGCCATTTATCTTCACGCCCTCTTCATTGTTCAGCCCCGTGAACTTATCCTTGAACTTTCCCCATGACCTGACCGTCACCGCAGTGCTGAGATCGTCGGAATAGACGATATAGTAATGCTCATAGCCCGTGGGGATAAGATAATTCAGGCTGTGCTTGATCTCATAGTATTCCCCTGCGCAGTAATGCACCACGCCCTCTACCCTGTCGCCTTTCTCCGCCCCGCTGCTGAGAAATTCATCCAGGCTCACCGATCTGCCCATAAAAAGGTCCTTGGCTCCGGTAATGATGAACAGAAGCGCCAATCCTAAAAAGATAACTGCGATCAATATCGGGTGGCTCTTTCTCGCTCCCCGATCTTTTCCAAAAGCTCCCATCCTGTATTCTCCTTCTATACTTTTTTGCGGGTCTCCCCCGCTCTCTAATTATACCACATTATTTTCATATATGCAAGAAAAAAATAAGCACAGGCACTGCCCGGCCCCGAGGGGCAAGGCGCCGTCGCCTGTGCTTTTTTGCTGTTTTAATAAGCCTGAGCCACGATAGCTGTGCCCGATGCCTTATTATAGGCTACACTGTAGCCGTGCTCTGCTCCGCCGTCATTGGTGAAGAAGTAGTAATAAGCATACTCGCCGTCGTCTTCTCTGAACTGTGAGCTTACCAGCTCGCCGGTCATACGGTCGCTGGCTGCTGAGAGTGCCAGGCTCTCATAGTTGCCGCCGCTTGCCTGTGAAGAATCACCGGCAGATGAAGACGAATCAGGCTCAGAAGTCTCAGGTGCAGTGCTGCTGACAGCGGTGTTCCTGCTGTCGTCAGCGCCTACCACGTAGTTCGGACCGTCGTCGCTGCTGTCAGAGGCCTGTGAAGAAGTATCGTCAGCAGCCTGGCTGTCATCGCTGCCGTTATCCTGGCTGTCCTCTGCTTCCTCAGAAGAGCTGTCAGCGCTCTCCCCTGCCTCAGAACTGCTCTCGGCCTCGCTCACCGTCTCGGAGGAAGGTGTGCTCTCGACCACTGCAAGGTCCTGACCTTCACTCTCTTCGTCCTCGGAGCTGCTGCCGAGCTCAGGATCTTCGGTATCGACGATCACAGAAGAAATAGGCCTGGTCTGTGCGGGCGCCTTGGAATTATTGTTCTTGGTCCCGCTGCCCGAGCCGAACAGGTGCATACCTACAACTATAGCGCCTATGATGACCACCAGCACAGCAACTGTGATGACTGCGATGATGATGAACATTCTCTTCTTGGACTCTTCGTCCTCATCATAGTAGAGGTCATCGTCCTCATACTCATCGCCGTAATCGTCATAATCATCATATCCGTCATAGCCGTCCCCGTCATAGCCCTCGTCAGCAGCGCCGCCCTGATAAGCGTCGTTAGCCGCAGGAGCCTCGTTTATGACAGGCTCAGCCTTTTTCTTAGGCATAGCGTTCTTTGAATCCGGCACCTTGAAGGGCTTTGTCTTGTCAGCGTCCTCAATATCCTGTTTTGAGAAGACCTTAGTCTTGTCGTCAAGGTCCTCATCGTCATCTATAAGCAGATTATGACAGTACTTGCAGAGCACTGCCTCCGGCGAAAGCTCCTTACCGCAATAAGGGCAAACTTTGTTTTTCAACTCTACCATTCCCCTCACTATTAAAAATGGAACATCTGTACAGCTGCGATATACCGCAGCACATTTTTTACCTGTACACATTTGCTTATACTATGATAACATAAAAAAAGCAAAAAATCAACCACTTTGCGCAAAAAAATTTCTTAATATAGCCTGCCGTGCCGGTCCGGGCCTTTAAAACTGCGCAGGCAAGGGCTTTTATATGCCTTTACCTGCCGCCCCTTCTTCTGACCGTTATGCCGCCCAGATTGCTGCCGATGGTGTCGGAAAGTTTCTTTTCCTCCTTTGGCGCAGGCTTTCTTCTGCCAGGGTTCTTATGCGGCCGGGGGGCTGCAGGCTTGCTTGGGTCCTTCATGGTAAGGCTGACCCTGCCCCTTTTGAGGTCAACGTCCAGCACCCAGACCTTCACCACGTCGTTTACCTTAACGACCTCAGATGGGTGTTTGATGTATTTGTCGCAGAGCTGAGAGATATGCACCAGCCCGTCCTCATGGACGCCGATGTCCACAAAAGCGCCGAAGTCGATGACATTGCGCACGGTGCCCATAAGCTCCATACCGGGGGTCAGGTCCTTCAGCTCCATGATGTCGCCGCTGCGCATAAGAGGCGGTGGCAGCTCGTCACGGGGGTCACGGCCTGGCTTTTCCAGCTCCTTTACTATATCCGTCAGGGTGGGAACGCCGGTGCCAAGCTCCTCGGACAGCTCATTAAGGCTCCTGCCCTCAACGGCAGTCCTTATCTTATCGGCATTTCCGATATCTGCGGGGGTGATGCCCAGCTTTTCGAGAAGCGCTCTGGCAACCTTGTAGGACTCCGGATGGATACCCGTATTATCCAGCGGTTCTCTGCCGCCGGGGACCCTTAAAAAGCCTGCGCACTGCTCAAAGGCCTTGGCACCGAGCTTTTTGACCTTCATAAGCTCCTTACGGTCTGAAAAAGCGCCGTTTTCCTCACGGTAGGAAACGATGTTCTTAGCCACCGCCGAATTGATGCCGGCGATATAGGAAAGCAGGGAGAACGATGCTGTATTAAGGTCCACGCCCACCGAGTTCACACAGTCCTCTACAACGCCCTTTACCGCCTCGTCCATACGGGCCTTAGGCATATCGTGCTGATACTGGCCCACGCCCACAGCCTTTGGGTCGATCTTCACCAGCTCTGCCAGGGGGTCCTGGAGCCTTCTGGCTATGGAGATGGCAGAACGCAGCGAAACGTCATATTCCGGGAACTCAGCGGCGGCCAGCTCGGACGCTGAATATACAGACGCCCCTGCCTCGCTGACCACCATATAGCTGACCTTCCCCGGCAGCTCCCTGATAAGCTCTGCGGTAAAAGTCTCAGTCTCTCTGGTGGCGGTGCCGTTGCCGATGGAGATGGTGGTAACGCCGTGTTTCTTTATCATATCCGTCAGGACCTTCTTCGCCCTCTCCGCCTCGTTTTTCGACCTGGTCAGATAGACCACCGTGGTGTCAAGGACCTTGCCGGTGGGGTCTACCACTGCACATTTGCAGCCGTGGGCATAGCCGGGATCAAGGCCGAGGGTGACTGTACCCCTGACCGGCGGGGCCATCAGCAGCTGTCTGAGGTTGGAAGAGAAGTTTTTCAGTCCGCCCTCCTGGGCACTCTCCAGCATTTCAGCCCAGACCTCTCTTTCCACCGAAGGCTCGATGAGCCTGTCAAAGCTGTCCTCACAGGCCTCAGCCACCAGATCTGCACAGGCACCGCTGCCGGTAACATACATCTCCTTACAGATGCCTGCTCCTTCGCCCTCAGAAAGCTTTATAGCCATTTTCAGCTGTCCCTCGGACACGCCTCTGTCGATGGCCAGGACCCTGTGGCCCGCCACGGTCGGCAAAGGCTCGCAATACTCGAAATAGTTCTGATAGACGTCCTTTGCGTCCTCACCGGCGGCAGCGGTCGAAAGGACCGCCTTTTTCTTATAGACCTCACGGAGCTTTTTGCGAAGCTCCGCATTATCGGAAACGTCCTCTGCAATGATATCCTGGGCGCCCTTTACAGCCTCTGCGGCGTCAGCAACTCCTTTTTCCCCGCTGATATATCCCTCTGCGGCCCCGGCGGGGTCGCAAGCCGGGTCCTGGGAAAGAATGAGCTGCGCAAGAGGCTCAAGGCCCTTCTCCCTTGCCACAGAGGCACGGGTCTTTCTCTTAGGCTTGAAAGGACGGTAGATGTCCTCGACCTCCACCAGAGTCATGGCGGAGTCGATGGCGTCAGATATCTCCTGCGTCATCTTCTCCTGCCCGGTGATGGCACTGCGGACCTCCTCCTTGCGCTTCTGAAGATTTCTCAGATAGGTCAGCCTGTCAAAAAGCTCTCTGAGGACCTGGTCGTCCAGGGATCCGGTCTGCTCCTTACGGTAGCGGGCGATAAACGGTATGGTCTTATCGTCGTCGATAAGGGCAACGGCATTGTCCACCTGTTCCTGCCTGAGTCCGAATTCCTCTGCCAGGATCTTGTTTATTTCCATATAAATGACCTCGCTTGTTCAATTATTTGCCTAACCATCATACCATATTTTTTCAAAAAAGTAAAGTGCAGCCGGACAATTGTTTTTGCTGTCCAATAAAATGGATAAATCATGAAAGTACTTGAAAGTTTGGCGGGAATATGGTATCATATATCCATCAGCACAAAGCTCTCCCCTTTCTGCGTCCGTGTGAAGAGGGAGCTGTTTTTGAGGAGGTAAAAGCAATGATACTTTTTATCGAAGGTCTGGCAATGTGTTTTATAATGCTCATCACCTGCGTCATAGGGATATCCTTTGACGGCCCGGTGGGATCAGTGACGTTTTACGATAAAGAAGTCCAGGAAAGAGCGGTGGAGCTGGGACTTATAACAAAAGAAAAAATAAAGAAAAACGCTGTCATGTCGGGCATCGCAGTTTTTATTCCGATCATAATATTGATCCCGCTTATGGTCTATGGCATCAACGGTGCGGAAGGCTTTAAGGACGGACTGTTCCAGATGCTTTTCATAGGTCTGATGTACGGCCTGTTCGACAGGCTTTTCATTGACTGGTTCTGGGTGGGGAAAACCAACGCCTGGAACATTCCGGGTACTGAGGACCTGAAGCCCTATATCCAGAAAAAGGCACTTATCTTCAAGTGGGTGGGCACAGTGGTCGTACACCCTTTGTTCTACGTGCTTTTGGCCTGGGTGATGTCACTGATAAGGAGCTGATATGAACGATAGTTTTACCAGTATAGTTTCCGCCCCGGACAGCGGAGTTTTCTCGGCCCTTGTCACCATGGGCGGGCAGGAGATATTTGCTTTCGGCGGCGATGAGCGGCGGCCCGTTTACTCGGCCACGAAGTCCTTCCTGTCGGCGGCTGCGGGCATTGCGGTCACAGAAAAAAAGTTCGACCTTTTACGCCCAGCTCTCCACTACCTGAACAAGGAGCAGACCGGCATGATAAAGGATCACCGGATCCTCCTGCATTTGCAGGCCTACAGGATCAGAGACTTTCTGTCCATGAAGGTCTGCGGCTACCCCTTCCGGCCGGAGGGAGACAACTGGGAGCGCCAGTGTTTAGCGGAGCTTCCAAAGGGATTTGACTACGCCGGCGAGCCTAGGTTCCACTACTCCAACATTACTGCCTACATTCTTGGCCTTTGCCTTGAAAACGCCGTAGATATGCACCTTTACGATTATATGAAGCCACGGCTCTTCGACCCACTGGATATCCGTGACCCGGTGTATGCGAACTGCCCCTCGGGCCATTTTTACGGGGCCTCCGGCATGGAGCTGAACGTCCGGGAACTGAGCCGGCTAGGACAGCTCTTCATGAACAAAGGCAGCTTTGACGGACAGCGGATATTCAGCGAAGGATATGCCGCCGCCGCCACCTCAGTCCAGACCGTGAACAGAGAGGGCGGCTACGGCTACTTCATCTGGACCCTGGACGACTGCTTTTACATCAGCGGGAAATGGGGGCAGAAATGTATAGTTTTCCCCGAAAAGGAGCTTATCGTCACTTATCTTTCCCACCTGCCCGAGGACAGCGACCGTGTTTTAAAGGCCGCACTGGACTACGGGCGAAGCCTATAAACAAAAAAGCGTTTATGCCCACGCATAAACGCTTTTCACTTTATTCTCCCAGAAGGTATTTTTCTACCGAATCAACGCAGTTAGCGCCGTCTGAAACTGCTGTGACTATCTGTCTGAGGGACTTGGTCCTTACGTCGCCGGCAGCAAACAGGCCCTCGCAGCTGGTCCTGCCGTCCTCACCGGCCTTGATATAGCCGCCCTCAAGCTCACAAAGTCCCTCCAGGACCGCAGTGTTAGGCACCGAACCGATGGCGGTAAAAACGCCGCTGACAGCCAGCTCTCTCTCGCTGCCCCCCTGATCGACCACAATGCTCTCCACCTTGCTGCTGCCCCTTATCTCCTTCACTTTTGCACTCAGCACCAGCTCGATCTTTTCACATTCCCTGACCTTTTCCTGCACAGTCTTATTCGCTCTGAACTCGTCTCTGCGGTGGATAAGGTAGACCTTCTCACAAAGCTTAGTGAGGTATAGCGCATCACCTAAGGCAGTATCGCCGCCTCCTGCCACCGCTACGGTCTTCCCCCTATGGAATGAACCGTCGCAGACCGCACAGTAGGATACGCCCGGCAGATCATCCCCAGCAACGCCCAGCTTTCTGTGCTCCGCTCCGGCGGCATAAATGACCGTCCGACTCTCCAGAGCGGTGCCGTCCCCTAGGGACACGGTGAACAGCCCGCCGTCCTTAGCGACCCCGATCACCTCGCCGTCGATGAACTCGACCCCAAGCTTTTCTGCATGGCCCCGGAAGGCCTCGCCCATATCATAGCCGCTTATCCCCGGCAGACCGAGATAATTGTCTATCTCATCGGTAAGGGCTATCTGACCGGTCCCCATGAATTCTTTCTCGATGACCGCAGCCTTCATCTGGGCCCTTTTTGCATAAACAGCAGCCGAAAGCCCTGCCGGTCCGCTGCCGATTATCAGCACATCATAAGTCATTCCACATACCTCCGTTTCAGTTTTCAGACTTTTCTCTGTTCCTTCTGGCCTTTCTGTAGCTCAGATAGCTTTCCAGGATCACCACCGCCGCCACAGTATCCACCACAGCCTTGCGCTTTTTGCCACGGACATTGACCGTGTTCAGTACCTGATGGGCGGTGACGGTGGTCGAACGCTCGTCCCACATAGTCACCGGCAGGCCAGTTACATCTGCGAGCATATCCCCGAACTCCCTGCACTTTTCAGCCCTGGGTCCGTAGGTACCGTTCATGTTTACCGGCAGTCCCACAACTATTTCCCCTGCGCCCTGCTCTTTGGCTATCTCTCCGATGCGCCGGGCCAGTCTCTGAGCATCATACTCAGTGACCGTTTCCACCGGGGACGCAAGGAACTCAGAATTATCCGACACGGCTATGCCCGTTCTGGCGTCGCCGTAATCTACAGCCAGTATCCTCATTTCTTGTCACCCTTATTCCCTTTGCCGTTCTTTTTTTCCGGCTTTTTTTCAAGGCCCGCCTCAGGCATAACGGCCTCCTCCATCTCGGCGGCGGCGCTGCCCTCTTTTTCATAGGCCTTGTCGCTGTACCTCTTCATGTGACCTTTCTTCACACCGCCCTTTTTGTCAGAAGGCTCAGGTGCGCTGCCGTATTCCTTCATGAGTTTTTTCATGGAAGGTCCATCGGCCTCATATTTTTCTCTGTTAGATTTATACCTCTGCGTCCTCTCCCTGCCGATAAGAGTAATTATGATCGGCACCATCACAAGGGCCAGCCCCGCCCAGGCCTGAGCCTTGACGGTCTTATAGCTGCGGCACTCCAGAAGAGGTCCCAGCAGCTTCTCATCAGTGATCATCTTGTCCTCACGGGTGGTGCTGCCAAGATAGTCATAGATCTGGTCCCGCAGTTCTGTGTCCATCTCAACTGCTTTCGTTTCCAGCCTGAGGGGTTCCCAGTCTATCTTCGGCTGCTCAACGGTCTTGCCGTTGCGGTAATTTTCCAGAAAGTCGCTGTACCTCTGCTCATAGACCCGGGTCTTCATATAGATATCATCCAGCTTTTCCCTGGTCTCTTCATCAGCGGCATGGACAACAGCGTCCATAGTTGTGTCACCGAAGGCATTGGGTCTTTGTGTAAAAATAAAGACATGGTAATAATAGTTTTTTTCTTCATCTTTATTCTTCATAAAAAGTCCCATGACCTTCTGAATAGTCTTCCCCACAGGGACCCCATGGAACTGTGTAGGGGCCTCGGCTCTCTCGAACACCATGTAAACGCAGTTTATATTTGCCTCGATCATGTCGCCCTCATTGATATCCCAAACTCCCAGCTCCTCAGTGGTCCTTGACCCATGGAGATAAAGCTCAAAAGCGTCACGGCCGGAGCCTAGCAGCAAAAACAGTCCCGCAAGGATAAGAACGACCGAAATGACCTTGCCAAGGAACTGACCTATACGAGAAATAATTACCATAAAATTCCCCCATAAAGCAGTGTTCGCAAATAGTTAAAACATTTTTTAAAAAATATCTATTGTAAATTATACCCGATTTTGCGCATTTTGTCAATACCCACAAAGGCCGAATTAACTTACTGTGAACTTTTACTTAATATACTTTTTTGCTACTTTACATCAAATTCAAATTGTGCTAGAATATCAATTGCAAAACGAATACTATTATAGGGATATGAAAAGGAGTAATGAAAAATGAAGAAAATGAAAATGATCTCCAGGCTGACCGCCGGGCTGATGACTGCCGGGATAATGGCTTTACAGGCTATGCCTGTTTTTGCAGACGGCGATGTGGTGCTGGACTGTAAGGACGCCAAGGAATCCAGCAACTGGTCCACCAGCGTGGATTTTTCATATGCCAGCGGTGCTTTTGACGCCACCAGAATTACCGAGAACAGCATTGTCAAGGTAGATTTTGAAGTCATCGGCGATAGAGCCGAGGGGAGTGCAGATTATCCTGTAGAGCTTATTATACAGAGCTGGTCATACCCTGAATCCACTCTTGTCACACCTGACGGCCAGGTATGGGGCAAGGTTGTACCCTCAGTTGTAGAAGAGGGCCACGAGGAGTTCAACTGGAGCGATATGATCGAGGGCTACGGCAGCGACAATTTTGATAAGGTAGACAAGATAATCTTCGGTTCCACCAACTACGGCACTGTTAAAGTCACCGGTGTGACCATCACAAACTGTGCTGACGAGGGCCATCACTGGATAGACCCTGCTATCCTTGAGCAGGAGGAGGCCGCTAAGCAGGAGAAAGAGGCTAACAAGAAAAAGAATATCGTTGGCATAGTTGTAGGTATCGTGGCCGGTATCGTGGCTGCCATAGTAGCAGTATTCATTTTCGTCACCAAGAAGTCCAGCGAAGCATTCGATGTCAGCACCGGTGAGTTTGTTGACAAAAAAGACGCCAAGTAAAAGCCAGGCAAGGTCATAAAGCAAGCCCTGTGTAAGAGCACAGGGCTTTTTCATTTCTGAGGGGCAGTAACAAAAGCTGCCGCAGAACACCTGCGGCAGCCGGAAAAACATATTTAACAAGCCATTGGACTTATTCCTTTCGTAAACCTTTATAACGATCGAAAGTAAGAATTCAAGCCATTGGTAAAACATCCTTTTCAAAATGATCTAACAAAAATATAATCAGTATTTTGGACTCACGCCTTTCAAGAAACTCACAAAAATTGAACGTACACGTAAATCTATATTAAATTTCCATTGGACTAGCTCCATTTCGCAAAAATTAAGTCGGAAACAAACTTAACTTCTCATTGGATCTCAAACCTTTCAAATAGTCTCGAAAAACTCACATCATCTGCCGGCCAAGCCGGAAATTTACGCAAAGTATCGGGAACCCCCCGAATAATTATACTAAGCCATTGGTCATTTTACCTTTCATGAGAATTTAACGTATCGGAATGCCCCCCTAGCTCGGGAGCTAAGCTGAATAAACCTTCGGACTCACTCCATTCTTTCAGATATCAAGAAGTCTGCCGTGCATTGTGAGAATTACCATAATGCACCACCCTTTCGTTTATTTCAGTAGGCGGCCGCACCGCCCCATTTTCCGGATAAAAACTAATCAAGCCATTGGTCTGATCGCCTTTCGTAAGATTAACGTTAAACGTCACTGTCGGAATGCTCCCATAGCTCGGGAGCTAAGCTGAATTGCCCTTCGGACTCACTCCTATCTGTTAAATGTTCAAAAGCCTGGTGTGCATCAAAACTTTCATAATGCACCGCCCCTTTCAAATAATTATCAGCTGCGGCATCCAAAGACCGCAGAGTTCAAAAGTCTAAAAAGAGCTCCTAACTCATAAATTTCTTGGCGGACTCACTCCTGTCTATACGATATTCAGGGACCTGTCAACAAATGCCGTGCGTATAACGATCATACGCATCACTCCCATTACCTAAGAAATTTATATAAACGTATCCCTACGCTTTTATCAGAGTAAGAAAGAACACAAATATTACATCGGACTCACTCTTTCAATTTATTTTCGTAAAGAATTGAAATCGTGCATCGGTAACACTCCTATCTACTTAATGTTAAGATAACTTCTCAGTTTCCCAAAGATCTCAGAGCCTATCATAAGCATCATTCTTTCTGTAGTTTACTGTAGCTTAACAGCTTTATACTTGTCAGCGGACCGCTGCGCTATTCTATTGTCAGGTTTTCATGAGTATATAGTTGTACAAACGAACTGGTAAATTAGGCCTGCGGACCATCGATCCCTTTTTCGCCTTCATACACATCTGTGAGATCTGCCGCCCCTTACGTGCGGGTCTGTGCTCTCAAAAAATCAAGAGATCTCCGAGCCCTGAATACTCATAAGGCTTTCAACTACATCCATCGGGACTCGCTCCTTTCATCATGTCAAAGCCACTTACTAAAGGACACTTCAGAGTTTGGACCGCTTGGTGAGGCAGGCACACAGCCTGGGATAAAATGCGGTGCATGGACTTGTCCTGAATGCCCTCCGGCTCAAGGAACTCTCAGCTGCCTGCCCTGCCAGGGGACCCGCCTCAGAAGTCTACCCTAAGAGACCCCTGCGGACCCTTCCGGATACTGCCGGCCTGCTTTCCTTTTCCTTGAATATAATATAGCACACTTTTTGTGGTTTGTCAATAGTTTTTTTCAACATTTTTATAATTTTTATATTTAACTTGACTTTTACAGAAACTGCTTGACTTATACATGAAATTGTTGTATAATATAAATGTTGCGGGCCGCAGGAGCCTGCTTATCGGTGGTCTGACGGAGGGAGAAACAGGAGATATGGATATGATGAACGAATACACCCCCGACCTTTATGAGCTTATCGACGAGGAAGGGAACAAGGAGAATTTCGAGCTGCTGGACTGCATGGAATTCGAGGGTGAGACTTATTATGCACTTACCCCTTATTTTGAAGAGGACCAGGGGCAGGAGCTGCTGGACGACTCGGGCGAGGTCGTTATACTCAAAGTCGAGTTCAATCAGGAGACCGGCGAGGACGAGCTGGTGAGCATTGATGACGAGGAGCTTTTTGACCGTGTCGGCGAGGCTTTCATGAAGAGGATAAACGAGATGTTCGACATAGACGAAGAGGAGGACGCCGACTGAGGCCCCTGCCGGAAAATGTCGGGATCTGCGGTCGTTTTTCAAGTTCGTCCATTTCTCTAAAATGTACAATTCAGGGTCTGTTATTTTGTACAGTTTACCGTTTGAAATTTGATAAAAAATGTGCTATACTATAAATAGCTTAAAGGAACGAAACAAATTTGTTCCTTGACTGAAACAGTTTATTAATTGCTACCTTGTACGATCAAGCATAGTCATTTTAAATCCAACACTTATCAAAAGGGATTCGCACTCTGGTATGAAGATTGCAGACCTCCCGCCTGCACCGCTTTGCCGTGCAGTCTACGGACGAAGGGAGCGTGGAGCATACAGGTCGTTTTACCCACCCTGCATTTTTGCGGGTTTATCTTCTATGCGACGGCAAGGCGGCAATTTTTATTAAAAGGACGAGCGTCTTCCGGGGTCTTCCCGGGAGACGTTTTTTTGCACTTATAAAAGCCGGGGGGCATAGTATATGTAAGCGGAGCCGCCCCGTTCCCGATGCAGATAGGTGAAGTGGCAAGGTCCGGCCTTGTCCGCAGAGGGGCTTTGCTTATGGGGAACGGCGGCGGGGCCGCTTTGATATAGAGAGCCGCCGCAGCCCTGTTGACTGCGGCGGCTTATTGATGTTATCCTAGCGGAGCCTGTTGCGGAACTCGCATGAAAGCTTATCGGCTATGACATATATGAACTCCCGGTTAGTGGGCGACCAGTCCCTTTTAAGGGCATAGCTGCCGAAATAGGCCAGTTTTTTCTCATCGTCCGACTTAGGTATGCAGCGATGCAGGGCGGTCCTGATGCCCATTTCCACTGCGGAGGCGGTGGTGCCGTTGAGCTTAGCTATCTCCGGGTAGATGGTCTTTGAAATACTGAGAGTGACGTCCTGAGCGGTCACAGCGAGCTTGATAGCGTCTCTTATGTATCTGTAGCCGCTGTACTTAGGCGTCAGGCAAAAGCCGCTGAGAATGTCTGTTATGCAGCTGTGAAGCTCAGCCATACTGACCTCACGGCAGACAAGTCCCCTCAGTTCTCTGAGAAGTCCCGGTCCGTCGCACCTGCCAGGGCGGCATACTATCACGCTTATGCCTTCACAGCAGCTTTTCAGGCTGGTCCTCAGATCGTCAAGGAGCTGAGTATCTCCAAAGAGCACCGCTGCGTCAAAGCTTTCCTGACC
Organism: Ruminococcus sp.; assembly: GCA_017478965.1. GTDB lineage: Bacteria > Bacillota > Clostridia > Oscillospirales > Ruminococcaceae > Hominimerdicola. The sequence continues at coordinate 21,224 of JAFVCV010000030.1, forward strand.
GGCTGTGTGCTGGATATGCACAGGGTTCTTCTCTGTACACTGCACCCGGCAGCCGTTTCTCCTCAGGAAGGCCACTGTCTCTGCGGTCCTCTCACTGTTGTCGCCAAAAAGAATGTTGATGTTTTCCTTCATTGTTTTCATTTCCTTACCTCATCCTGAAATTTTACAGCAAACGACACTGATATTTTCACACTGACCCCTTTCACCGGCAGTTAATGACCGCTGCGAAAGGATATTTGAGAAGATCCGTGTCTTTACTTTTGATCTGCGGGCGAACGCATCTCTGCTGATATTTTTTTCTCTTTCACACATATAATATTATAGCATATTTCAGTATTTTTGCAACCCTGGCAGGCGCTGAAACGGGGCTTTTTTTGAAGTTTTACAACTGCGGGAACTTTGATTAACATTCAAAGGCCCGGTCTATGATTTATTTAAGGAACTTTCAACAGGCCACGGAGAACATCATATTAACAAAGAAAATGTATTTTTATAAAAGAAGAACACGCCGGATATCAGTCGGTATCTTTCCCGGAAAAGCATGGCCCGGAAGCAGAGAAAGCTTCCGGGCCTTAGTTTTATTCGTAAAGTATATCCAGGTCAACATCGCCGTAGATGCCGTTGATAAGGCCCCAGCCGCAGCGCTGCCATATGCGGTATTTCCCAGGATAGGTAGTGTCTGAAACGTAGTGAGCCAGCCATACATACTCATCGTCCGGGTACTCCCAGAAATTCTCCAGGTAATTCTTGCTGCCGTAGAGCATGGTGTCATAGCCGCTCTTTTTCAGTTCTTCCTTGAAGTCCTGATAAAAACAGTTCAGGTCGTGTATGCTCATGCCGTAGTTCTGATAATTCTCGAAATTTTCCCAGTCGAAAGCCACAGGAAAATCAAGCTCTTCGCCGTCAAGGGTCTCGGCCACCCATTTTGCATGGGCACGAACGTCCGCTTCGTTATTGTCGGTACTGTAGAAATACACCCCGACCTTCAGCCCCGCTGCCTTTGCGTTCCCGATATTGTTATAGTAATATCTGTCGATAGACAGTTCCCCGCCGGAATAAATGCCTATCCTCATTATAACGAACTCACAGCCTGCGGCCTTTACCGCATTGAAGTCAATGTCTCCCTGCCATCTGGAAACATCAATGCCGAAGTGTCTCCCCTCCCCGGCATATGTATCCACAAAGTCCCCGAAACCTATCCTGGGAGTGACCTCACCCGAGGCCGGCAGATAGTCATAAACGTTCACCGTCATGTCCCAGCTGGTGCTGTTGCCGAACATATCCGTAACATATACCGTCAGCGGATAGCTCCCCTCGGCGGAGGTGTCCACGTAGCCCTCATAGGTCATCTCAGGGGAACTGTCGTAATTATCGCCGTAGCCTATACAGCTGTTGATATCAAAATAGCTGCCGGTGGTGATATTGGTGACCTCACCCGAATAGAGCACCGTTGGAGGCGTGGTGTCCCTGACGGTGTAATTCAGTGTCTTTTCACACTCCGCCCCATCGTAAATGCACTTTATCTTCACCTCATGGTCCCCTAAGACCGAGGTGTCAAGGAGCTTGTCCGGTTCTTTGAGCTCAGCGTTGCTCTCCACTATCATATCCTTCAGCGGCACCTTGCTGTAGACCTCATGATCCGTATAGTAGGTGATATTTACCTCCTCCGGCTTCGGCACAGGCTTGGGAGCGGTAGTGGAAGCGGCCTTTGTGGTGGTGGCTTTGGTAGTGGTCACTGCCGTTGTGGTGGTCACTGCTGTGGTGGTAAGGGTTTCCTCTGCGGTAGTCTCCTCATCGGTCAGGGTCTCATCTCCGGTGGTCATCTCATCGGTGACACTTCTCTTTATCTCCCTGTTATCCTCTATCTCCCTGCCGCAGCCTGAGCAGAGCACCGCCATTGCAGCCAGGATCGGGACTAATACTGTTTTTTTCATTTTTCTGCTTTCCTTTGCTTCTGAACTTTTCTGCTTTTCCCCTCTTTACGGGTCCCTATAATGATACCACATTTTAATAAAAAAGTAAAGGCCTTCAGCCGAAACGGCGGCAATATCCCAGATATTTACAGCGAAAAAGCGCAAAAAAAGCCGGCAGCACCAAAGCACTGCCGGCCGAAAAGCAATATTACTTAGCCTTGCCCTGATTAGCAACGCCTGCCATCTTGGCAGCCAGCTCGTCAGGATCGCAGAGATAATTCTTTGAGATGACCTTGAAATCATCGTCGAACTCATATACCAGCGGGATAGCGGTAGGAATGTTCTCGTTGATGATATCAGCGTCGCTCATGTTGTCAAAGTACTTTACCAGCGCTCTGAGGGAATTGCCGTGAGCAGCGATAAGAACTCTCTTGCCGGCCTTCATCTGGGGCTTGATCTCCTCCTCGAAATAAGGAACGGCCCTTGCGATGGTGTCCTTCAGGCTCTCCTGGAGAGGCAGCTCCTTGGGGTCAACATCTCTGTACTTGGGGTCCTTTGCAGGATTTCTCTCATCGTCCTCAGTCAGAGCCATAGGAGGGATATCGAAAGATCTTCTCCAGATCTTTACCTGATCCTCGCCGTACTTAGCGGCAGTCTCGCTCTTGTTCAGACCCTGGAGAGCGCCGTAATGTCTCTCGTTGAGCTTCCAGCTCTTGATAACAGGCAGCCACTCTCTGTCCATCTCAGCCAGCACGTTGTTGAGAGTATGTATAGCTCTCTTCAGATAAGAAGTATAGCAAAGGTCGAAGTCAAAGCCGGCCTCCTTCAGCGCACGGCCGCCCTTCTTGGCCTCCTCCACGCCGTTCTCACTCAGCTCGACGTCGGTCCAGCCGGTAAACTTGTTTTCCTTGTTCCATTCACTTTCGCCGTGACGGATAAGTACCAGTTTCATGCTCATGTTAAACAATCCTTTCGTTTATATCTCAAGCCGTCAGATGACAGCCTGGGTGTCCTGATCTAAGGCGGCTGCGCTGTAAAACGATCAGCCTGCCGTTATGCCAAATCCCTTGGCAAAGTCAATATGATCTTCAAGCTCCTCCACACCGAAATACATCTCGTCATTGATCTTGATATACCTGGTGTGTTCGCCGTCGATATCCACAGTACCCGCATACATTTCCGACCCTGAAGGCGTCAGTATGCGCATACCGCTGCCCGAAAGCTGCCGGCTGGGAGATATTGAACAGTTTCTCTGAAGTCCACTAACTAAGGCTTTGAAGACCCGTCTGCACTTTTAAGATGCTCCTTGACACAGCTGCGCAGTTCTGAAAGGCCCTCCACTTCATAATACTTGTCAAGTCCTATCTGAACATAGGGTGTGCCGTCAGGAAGAAAGCCTAGATACATATCCTTTCTTGACGGCATGGCCAGTTTCATGTCGTCGCCGGCAGCGGAGCAGCCCTCAGGCTGTTCATGGGCCTTGACCTGATAGTTTTCGAGCACGTTCTGATAGAACTCATCGACAGCCATTATCAGCTCCCTGTCCTCAGACCTATACCCCTGTGGAAGATAATCAGTCGTTATCTCCACGAACTGAGGTACCGAAGACTCAGCCTGTGCAGTGATCTCGTTCACCTGTGCTGCGTTATTCTTTTCTTCATCAGCCTTGCCGGCCGCACCTGATGTGCCGCAGGAAGAAAGTGCCAGAGCAGCGAGTAAAACTATTGCTAAATATTTTTTCATAATAACTACCTCCGTCTGTCAAGATCATTTTTATGTCATACTGATTTTCGTATTGAAGAATATGCGAACGTTTTATTATGTTTCATGTCTCAAACCTGACACAGACACCTTAGCTTCTCAGACCATAAGACGTTTCTCTCTCAGATATCCAAAAAGCACATTTTTCAGATCGAGTATTTTTACCATATCATAGTAATAGTCCTCCCCTATGAGGACGTATCTCCCGCCATCGGGAATGTAGATCTCTCCTATTTCGGGAGCACGGATATGGACATAATCACCGCCTATGGTGGGCTCTTCGTCGGGCGGATCGCCCGGTGTATCGTTATTGAGAACTTCATAGTAAAAATCCTCAACAGCCTGTAATACCTCTTCGTCCTTTATATCCTTTCCGGCGCCAAGCGTACCGATGTCCATGCTCACGTTGACATAGTCCAGATCGGGCTTTGCCACAGTTTCTTTTGCAGTAGTTTGTGCCGCAGCATCACTGTTGTCAGCAGCTGTCCCCACGGACTCTGCCCTGCCGCAGGAAGTCAATATCAGAGCAGTTAGTATAATTAATGCTATAGATCTTTTCATAATTACCTCCGTCCATTACGCCTGACTTACCTTTTCATTCCTCGTCCGTCGGCAGCTCCGGACTGCCGTTTTCCTTGATATACTGCTCCCTGATATAGTCATAGATATCGTTGACGATAGTATTTTTTTCATGGACATCGTAATAACGGTCAGTGCCTATT
>JAFVCV010000031.1 GCA_017478965.1 Ruminococcus sp.
CGGGAAAATAGGGTGTTGCCGACATTATATTCCTCCTTAGCTCAGTCGGTAGAGCACTCGGCTGTTAACCGAGTTGTCGCCCGTTCGAGCCGGGCAGGGGGAGCCACTGAGGTCCGCAGATCTTTGATCTGCGGGCTTTTTGCTTTGTTTATGTATATGATATTTAAGAGCAGTCATATCAAAAAAACGAACAGTCGGTATATCCGGCTGTTCGTTCATATCAGGTCGTCAGTGATCCTTCAGAGCTTACTGCGATCCACCGCCGCTTGTGGGAAAGATAATGCTTACGGTCAGAACGCCGTTTTCATAGGCTGCCGAAGCCGATGCGCCCATGCGCTGCGCTAAGGTCCTGACTATAGACAACCCCAGCCCGGTAGAGTTCCGGGCTGACTCAACTGTATAGAACCTGTCAAAGAGCTGCTCCACCTCCACGGCCGACAGCTCCTTTGCGCTGTTTGAAAAGGTGATCTCTCCTGTTTCTGAGAGTCTGATAATAAGGTCCCCGTCGCTGTACTTCACTGCATTGTTCATCAGATTTGAAAAGATCCTTGACAGAGCCGCTTTGTTGGCCATTCTCATGATGTGCTCGTCTGTGATCTCTAACACGGGAGTAATGCCCTTTTCGGACAGGACAGGGTAGAAGCTGCTTATGCTCTCAGCGAGGACCTGATTGATAAAGACCTCCGAAAGCTCAAGCTCCTTCTCCTCGGAAACAATGATCGAGTAGCGGAACAGCTCATCGGTGAGCTGCTTTAAAAGCTCAGTACGGTCCTTCATAATGCTCAGATATCTGGCACGTTTTTCCGGGTCCCCGGTCTTTTCCATCATCTCCAGATATCCGCAGATGGCTGTAAGCGGAGTGCGGATATCGTGAGAGATATTGGTGATGGCGTTTTTAAGCTCCGTGTTTCCCTGATGGTATATAAGGTGTTCCTTTCTCAGTTCCCTGAGCTGGGTGTTCAGTTCTGCGGTCAGTGTCCTCATGTCCTTATCACGGCCCGAGATGCGAAGACCTGTATTTGTGTCATCTTTGAGCTTTCTTCCCAGGGCAGCAGTTATCTCTCTGGCAGACTTTTTTAACAGATAGACCTTTATGGCCAGAAGAACTAGCACAGCAGCCATTACACATATGATGACATAGACCATAGTACGACCTCATTTCATATTTTCCCAAATGCCCCGGTAAGCGTTACCCCGGTCCCAAAGTCAGATAATAACGGCGTGGATAAGGCTCTGTACCAGTGCCCGCCGATCAGGCATATTTGCCGTTGAGCATCGGCTAAGAGCTGTTTTTCAAATTCTCTGAGTATCCTTCCGGTTTTATTTCAGGTCCTTCTTGTTAAAATAAAGACCTGCCAGTACCATGTATATCACCGACAGCGTCAATATGCACACCGCCGAGAACCAGGGCTTGTCAGGCTTTGTTATCAGAGAATAACCGTCGCCTATATAGCCGTAAATAAATATCCTTGAAAGGAACTTCACTGCCTTGTTGTCAGCACTGTTCATGGAAAACAGTAACAGCGGGACCATGGTGAGGTTGTTGAGCAAGTAGGTGATGACAGACATTTTTGCGTCAGGATAGATGCAGACCATCAGCAAAGAAAACATCTGGAACTTCATCAGAAAAAGGAATATCAGCAGAAAGTTCACGGCGATGACTCCGGTGTCGAACTCAGACAGGTCGGTCCCCACAGCTTTGAGCGTTATAAGATATGACCCGACGTAGACTATATAGGTCAGCACAGTGGTAAGTGAATATATCACCGTCCATGACAGCAGCACCGCTGGCCTTCTGTGGCCCATTATGAACTTGTTGCGTATGATGCCGCTGGAAAACTCCCCCGATATGAGCATTATGGAAAGTCCCCCGGAGAATACTGGCATAAGTATGGAAATAAACATCGCCAGATTGTTGGAGGACACCAGGAAGACCATCTGCTTGTTATCAGTATCTGCAAACGTCACCAGCACAGATGCAGCCGCCATAAAGGCTGTGATGAAAAGGACTATATAAAAGATCTTCGATCTTAAAACTCTCGGTATATCTGCAAATATAAGCTTACTCATTGCTGCCGCCTCCTACCAGTGAAATAAAGAACCCTTCCAGCGTTTCCTCACGTTCAGTACATGAAATGAGCTGACATTTTTCCTCTGCGAGGGCAAAGACCAGCTGGGAGATATTGGGCCTTGCGAAAATGTCTGCCTCAGTGTCGCTTATCACCGTGTATTCCATTTTCAGCCCGTCCAGTACTCTTGCTAAGGCAGCAGTGCTGCTGACGGTGACTCTCAGGCTCTTGCGGCAGGAGGACTCCAGCTCGTGGGCGCTCATCTCCTGAACTATCCGCCCGTTGTCGATAAAGCCATAGTGAGTGGCGAGCTTTGCCAGCTCGTCAAGGATATGGGAGGAGATAATAATAGTTATCTTTTTCTCACGGTTAAGTTTCAGGATAAGCTCTCTTACCTCGATTATGCCCTGTGGGTCAAGACCGTTTATAGGCTCGTCCAGGACCAGCAGGTCAGGGTCGCCGCAGAGTGCGATGGCGATGCCAAGACGCTGTCTCATTCCAAGAGAGAAGTTCTTTGTCTTCTTTTTGCCTGTGTTCTCCAGTCCCACAAGTTTCAGCAGTTCTGCTATGCCATTGTAGTCAGGCATACCCAGCAGCCGGTACTGATATTTCAGGTTCTCCTCTGCGGTCATTTCAGGGAAAAGCGATGGAGACTCCACCACTGCTCCCATTCTTTCTCTTGCCTTAGAGATCGCCTTATCGCTGTTCTTTATACCGTAAAGCTCCAGCTCTCCCTGCGTAGGCAGCTGCAGGCCGCACAGCAGCCTTATCAGCGTTGTCTTTCCTGCGCCGTTTCTTCCCACAAACCCGTAAATGGCTCCCTTGGGGACATTCATGCTCAGACCGTTCAGCGCCTTGAAGTTTTCATAGTATTTGCAAAGGCCACTGGTCCTCATAACATATTCCATGACTATACCTCCTGACTTGTTTTCTGTAGACATTATAGCATGAAACAGTTAAGAAAACGGTTAAGAAAAAAGTAAAGATTTAGTTAAGATATCTCCGAGAGCATAAAACCTATGCCCCAGACAGCGGCGATGTGGTCCCTGCCTGTGAGGGCCTTTAGTTTTTTTCGCAGATTGTGGACGTGTATTTTCAGCGAATCCTCCGTGCAGTCCGGGGTGTCGGCGCTTATGCTTTCCAGTATGGTCAGCTTTGCCACCACCTGCCCAGGCCTTTTCATAAGCAGTTTAAGTATGGCGTATTCCGTCCTGGTCAGCTTGACCTCCTGTCCTCTGGCGCTGACTGTGCGGCTGAGGGTGTCAAGGCTCAGTTCTCCGCAGGTGATACTGCCCATGTCTGTCTGAGAAGCGGCATTTCTGAGCTGAACGGTTATCCTGGCTGTCAGCTCCCTGATATTGAAGGGTTTTGTAACGTAGTCCGCCGCACCGCCAAGCAGCAGTTCCACCTTGTCTGAAACATCTGCCTTTGCACTTACCACTATGACTGGGATATCCTTTATCCTTGGCAGCAGCTCCTCTCCGGAAAGTCCGGGCAGCATAAGGTCAAGAAGTATAAGGTCAGGCTTTTTCTGAGAAAGGACCATCAGCGCCTCGGTGCCGGAATAGGCCCTCATGACCCCGTAGCCCTCGTCCTGTAAAGCCTCTGTGAGCATATCGCTGATACTCATGTCGTCGTCGATTATCATGATGGTCTGCATAGGCTCACCCCGTTATTTGTCTGAATTTTCGCAAAGCGCCCTTGCCACCGCAAGGTCATAGTCTGTGGTTATCTTGAAGTCCATAGGGTCCCCTAGGACTATGTGGACCTTCTTCCCGCAGGCGGAGATGATGGAGCAGGTATCAGTCATTGCCCCAAGGTCATCGCCCCGGCTTTTCAGCCTGCCTATACAGTCTTTCAGATGGGAAAGCTCAAAGCTCTGGGGAGTCTGCGCTCTGAAAAGCTTGCTGCGGTCAAGGCCCCCGTCAACAGTCAGCCCCTCCTCAGAGATCACCACCGTGTCTTCGGAGGGTATATAGGTCCCGCAGGACAGCTTTTCAGAGGCACAGGAGATATTGTCCTCAATTATCCTGCGGCTCACAAATGGCCTGACTGCGTCATGGGTCAGCAAAATATCGCCCTTGTCAATGCCCTTATCTTTCTCTATGGCAGAGATTATATTCATTATGGAATCCTGCCGCATCGCACCGCCGGGTATGATCTTCACCCTCTGCGGGTCTATCCCGTGGCTGCTGAAAAGCTCTTCTGTGTAGCCGAGCCACTCTTGATTGACAGCGACATATATAAGTCCGATCATTCCGACCCCGGCAAAGGCCCTGATTGTCCTTACTATTATAGGCAGTCCCCCGATCTCAAGAAACTGCTTTGGCATATCCGCACTCCTTAGTCTTGTGCCCCTGCCTCCGGCCACGATGCCAGCGTAGATCATTTCCTCAACTCCCTGTTTTTTCAATATAAAGCAAACGGGCGAATAAACGCCCGTTGTGACTTATCATTTTTTTCTTATCTGTCCTCAGCAGCTTTTCTTGATATCGTACTTGTCGAGAAGCACCGATATCTTTTTATGGGGGTCGATGACCTCGGAGATAGATGCGTCATGGTTCAGGGCTGCGATGTAGTAAGCGATATACTTGGCCACATCTACCTCGTGGAACCACTTCCTTTCCAGCAGCTCAGGTGTCCTGTAGGTCAGGTTGGTGCCGAAAACGCCGTCGATGACCCCGTTCTCATAGGCCTTGTCAAAGGTCCCCAGACCGTTGGTGAAGATAGCATAGGTCGCATAGCAGTAGATCTTACCGGCATTGCGCTTTTTGAGCTCTGCCGCAACCTCCAGCATGGACTCGCCGGAAGAGATTATGTCGTCAGCAATGAAAACGTCCTTACCGGTGACGTCATTGCCCATATATTCGTGTGCAACAATGGGGTTCCTTCCGTTCACGACGGTCGAGTAGTCTCTTCTCTTGTAGAACATACCCATATCAACGCCGAGGACGGAGGCATAGTACATATTTCTGTTGATAGCGCCCTCGTCAGGGGAAACTATCATGAAGTGCTGCTTGTCAGGTCTGAAATCTGAAAGGGATCTGAACATGGCTTTCAATACCTGATAGGAGGGGATAATGTTGTCAAAACCCATCAGCGGCACAGCGTTCTGCACCCTGGGGTCGTGGGCGTCAAAGGCAAGGACATTGGAAACACCCATAGCCTGAAGCTCCTGCAAAGCCACTGCACAGTCAAGAGACTCCCTGTAGTTCCTGCGGTGCTGTCTTCCGCCGTAAAGCGAGGGCATTATCACATTTATCCTGTGGCATTTGCCGCTGGCGGCCTGGATTATCCTTTTGAGGTCCTGGTAATGATCGTCGGGTGACATATAGTTCTCGTGGCCGAAATAGTCGTATTTTACGCTGTAGTTGCCCATGTCGCAGAGAATGAACAGATCGTTTCCCCTGACGGTCTGCTTTATCAGTCCCTTGCCGTCGCCGGAAGAAAACCTGGGGCAATCGGCCTCGACTAAGAAGGTGTCCTTGAAATAGTCCTTCTCGTTGGCCCATTTCACAAGATAATCATTGACCTTCTTTCCCAGATCCTTAGCGCCTGCCATAGCGATTATGCCCAGGGGGGCCACTCTTGAATCGTTGTCGAATAAAATCTTATCAGCACTTCCCATTGTTAGCAATCCTCCAATATACTTTAAGATCAGGGCCGGCGTCTCGCAGCCTCGTCACCGACCTTAATAATTATACCTTAAATCTCATTGTTTGACAATAGGTTTCATCAAAATTTTAAAACTTTTATCCTTTTACACAAATTTAGCTTTTCCTTTCCTACAGATTTATGTGCCTTTGGCAAGGACAGTTAGCCGCCGCCAACTTTATTTCTTCCGGCAACAATGGAGAAACAGGGGGCTATGGCCGCAAAAGTCCGATGCAAGGCGGCTTTCAGTCTCTGCGGCTCAGGCAGTCCGAAGACTTGCAGGATCTGATGAAGAAAAATGCAAAATTTTTATAAACGCCCTTTACAAAAACGACAAATCGGTGTATAATAAAATAGTGCCGGGCGTGGCGGTCATCCGGCGGCCTGGCCGGATATGTGAAAAAAACGATATGGAGGAATGAAAAATGACTGTTACTTGTCTTGACCTTGAGGGCGTACTGGTGCCTGAGATATGGATAGCTTTTTCCGAGGCCAGCGGCATACCGGAGCTGAAAAAGACTACCCGTGACGAGCCTGATTACAATAAGCTCATGCAGTACCGCATAAACATACTGAAAGAGCACGGCCTGGGCCTGAAAGAGATACAGGAGACGATCGCAAAGATCGACCCCATGCCCGGTGCTAAGGAGTTCCTTGACGAGCTCAGGGACCTTTGTCAGGTCATCATCATAAGCGACACCTTTACCCAGTTTGCAAAGCCACTGATGAAAAAGCTGGGTATGCCTACTATTTTCTGCAACGAGCTGGTAGTGGCTGACAATGGCGAGATAACGGGCTACAAGATGAGGTGCGAGCCGTCAAAGCTGACCACCGTCAAGGCTTTGCAGAGCTGCGGCTTTGAGACTATTGCCAGCGGCGACAGCTTTAACGACCTGGGCATGATAAAGGCCAGCAAGGCAGGCTTTTTGTTCAGAAGCACTGAACAGCTGAAAAAAGACTACCCTCAGTATCCTGCATATGAGGAATACAGCGATCTGCTCAATGCCATCAAGGCAGCACTCTGATACGAAAACTATAAGCCCCGCCGGGGAAAGGCGGGGCTTTTTTATGTCCGGAAAACGTGTTCAGACTTCTATACCGGAGGTGCGTATGTAGTGGAAAAGGTACTGCTGAGCTATGCCCTCCATGCCCTTGGTGCAGTCCGGAAGGCCGTTGGGGTACCAGGCCGCCATGACCCGCTTTACCCATACGTCGATGGGAAAGGCCTCGGTGCGGTAGAAACCGAAAAGCAGGGCGCATTCTGCCACCTTAGGCCCCACTCCCTTGATGGTGCGCAGGGTCCGGCGTGCGTCCTCAATGTCCATTTTCGCCACCAGATCAAGGCTGATGGAGCCGCCTTTGATCTTCTGCACCGCATCAACAAGATACTTTGCCCTGAAGCCAGCCCTCAGATATCCCAGGCTCTCCTCAGTCTCCTGTGCCATATCCTCCAGGTCCGGGTAGCCGCCGTAGTGTTCGCAGAGCCGGCCGATAATGCCTTTGATGCGGGGGATATTGTTGTTCTGGCTTATAATGAAAGATGACAGGGCCTCCCAGGGGTCCTGCCGGAGTATCCTTATGCCCGGTGCGTAGGCGCAGGCCTTTGACAGGATCTCGTCTTGAGAAAAGCGCTTTTTCACCTCTCCGTAGTCAGTGTGAAGATCGAAATAGTCCGCCCAGACTTCCTCGAATTCCTTGGGTTTGGTATTTCTGAACCTGAACAGACTGTCACCCTCAGAGCTGACTGTCAGGCGGCGGTTCAGAAAAGCGCCGGTGTAGGTGTTTTCATCTGTTTTCTCCCAGCGAAACGCCTGTCCGCAGTCCAGGGTCTGCTCCAGGTCAAGGTCGGGCTGCCTTAGTATGATGTCATTATCCTTATATTCGTAATCCAGTCCCATAGTCTCCTCCTGCTATCAAAGTTTCCCCGGCCGGGAAAAGAAGTATTGCAAAAATCCTTAAAATATATTATACTATAAAAAACGACATTTTTCAACACCCCGGTCATATTTTCCGGAAAAAGGAGTTTATTATGAGAGAGAGCATACTTACCATACCCGTCACAGAGATCTTCGAGCCGAAATGCGGCTGCCCAATATGCTGTCTGAGAGATACTCTTGAACAAAGGACGGTGGACTACATAATGGGCGCCGCCATGATGGAGCCGGACGTCAGGATAGAAACTAACAGGCAGGGTTTCTGCAAGATACATTTCGAGCAGATGCGAAACTGCAAGAACCGGCTTTCCTTAGCGCTGATGCTGCAAACACACTTGCAGAGCCTGCAAAAGAACGTCCTTAACAGGCAGAGCATCTTCGAGGGAAAGAACGCTAAACAGAAACGGGTCTCCGCCGTGAACAACGACTGCTTTGTCTGCGATAAGATAGAGTGGGGAATGTCAAGGATAATGGTGACGCTTTTTGAGCTTTACGTCCAGCAGAGCGAGTTCAGGGACCTCTTCTCACAGCAGGAGCTGCTGTGTTTGCCCCACTACGATATGCTGACCTCGGCCTGCGCTGACCATATGGACAAAAATTGCCAGAAAAGGTTCAGGGAGGCTTGCTCTGAGCTGACCGAAAAATATTTAGCCGGGCTGGAAAAGGACATCACCCACTACTGCAATATGTACGACTACCGCAACACCGGCGCAGACGCAGACTGGGGCAATTCCAAGGACTCCATCGAGAGGGCCATCAAATTCCTTACCACCAGGTAGTGTGCGGCGGTTTTCGCTTTTTCGTTTAAAAAAGGCAGAAAATGTAAATATTATTACCGAATAAATGTCTTGAAATTTGTACAGACTCTAAATGAAAGCCCAGGTTATACCAAAATGATCCTGCCAGTACAAAATATTGGACTTTTATGGCGGTTTTCTGGCCTAACAAATTCATATGCACCCTGATACCCGAAAAAATCCGGGACCTGCGTGATCCGGCGAAGGGTGTCGAACGGAGGGTTAACAGAACGTTCACAATTTTTTACCCTCAATTATTTTCGTTTTTCCTGAAAACTTGTTCTTCTTGTACATATTTTTGAACTTTGAAGAATTTTCAACAACTCCCGTAATGTTGAAAACCCGGTCAAACCCCGCCTTTTTCAACGGTTTCAACAGGTTTTTCAACAAATGAGCTGATTTTTGACCGGCGGCGAAACGAGTTTTCAACTTTTCAACATAAGGATGTTGAAAACCTTGCTACATAGGCTAAAAGCTTTATTTTTCATGGAAAAGAGGAAATGACAGTCATGATAAAGGGTATCAACAAGCAGATCATCGAGATAAAATGTACAGACAGTGAATACTTTGAAAAAGCACTGCTTTTCGTGGAGCCTTCGAGGCAGTTCGAGGACAGCGCTGTGCTGAAAGCCCAGGCCCTTGACTTCGCAAGGAGCCTTTCTCAGGGGGAAAAACTGCCCCTGAGCAGAAGGCTATTGAAGGAGAAGAACCTCAGGACCGCAGCGGCGCTGTTTTTCGGGACCGTTCTGGCAGGTCTGATAGGTTTTTTTGTATTTAATTTATAACCAGGCCTTCTTGTGAACTGAAAATTGTAGAAAATTCACAAAATCTGTCCGGACACTTGGCTTTTGGGGACTTTTGTGCTATAATATATAGTGTATTTTCATTTATCAAAAAAGACAAAAAAGATAAACAGAGGACAGCTATATGAAAAAGAACGAAACAAGACCCTACTCACAGGAAGAAAGGTCAGGACAGGAAAAAAACGAAGAGATGATAATAGGGCGCAACCCGGTCATCGAGGCAATGAAGGCAGGAAAGCTCATTGACAGCATTTTTGTCAACGCCGATGCCAGGGGCTCGGTGAACCTTATATGCAGGATGGCCAGGGAAAGGGACATACCTGTCAAGCAGGTCAGGGAGGCCAAGCTTGACGCTATGGCTGCCGGGGCGTCCCATCAGGGGGTCATCGCCGTAGGAGCCTGTGCTGAGTACGCAGAGGTGGAGGATATACTTGCCGCCGCAGAGGCTAAGGGAGAGGACCCTTTCATAATCATTTGCGACGAGATCGAGGATCCCCATAACCTGGGTGCGATAATAAGAACTGCCGAGGCCGCCGGGGCCCATGGGGTGATGATCCCCAAAAGACGCAGCGCCTCACTGAACCATACGGTATTCAAGACCTCTGCCGGTGCGGCCAGCTATCTGCCGGTGGCTAGGGTGGCCAATCTGGCGGCGGCCGTGGACGACCTGAAAAAGCGGGGCATCTGGATCTTCGGCACCGACGGAGAGGGCCAGGACTATGCCGGGGCAGACCTGACAGGGCCTGTGGGGCTTGTCATCGGTTCAGAGGGCTTTGGCATGGGAAGGCTCATGAAGGAGAAGTGCGACTGCCTGCTGAGCCTGCCTATGGCCGGGAAGGTCAATTCCCTGAACGCCTCGGTGGCGGCGGGGATATTCATGTATGAGATAGTAAGACAAAGACGCAGCAGGATCGGGCAGGGGTGAATTTATGAGCGATAAGATCACATCTGAGGATATACTTGCAAATATGAACAGAGATGACCGGGACAGGGAGGAAGGCGAAAAGCTCACCTCTGAGGATATCCTGGCCAACATGAGGAACGCAGAAAGCGCTCCGCAGGACAGCGAGCCTGTCATAGCAGAAGAGAGCGGGCCTGCGGGGGCGGAAAGCCTGGAGGAGTTTTTCAGGCTGACCGGAACCGGGAATGAGGCTGAGAAAGGTGTGCCGGTCCCCGAGGTCAGGGGCGGCAGCGAGGTGGAAAAGCTCCAGGCCGCCAGAGCACAGAAGGTGGAGAATTTCGTCCTTGGAAAAAAGAAGACCAGGGCCGCCGGCAGCCTGACAAAGACTGCCTACGGACAGAAGGAGTTCGAGAGCTTCGAGGAGGCCGCAAAGGTCCTTAACGATATACTGCACGTGAAGAACAATCTGTTTTTGAGGATATGTGTACTGCTCTTCACGGGCATAAGCAGTATGCTCATCACGGTGGCGAACGATCTGGAGCTGCCGGTCATAAGGATATTTGACAGGTCTGTTTCGCCGGCGGCGTTTTTGTTCTCACAGGTCATACTGGGGCTGCTGGCACTGGGGGTCTCCTACACGGTCATGACCGAGGGCCTTAAAAATATGCTCAAGCGTAAGCCGGACTGTGATTCCATAACGGCGGTGAGCATTTTTATCAGCGTTATAAGCGCCATCGTAATGGTGTTCAAGCCTGAGTCTGTCAGGAACGGGCATTATCACATCTTCATCTCGGCGGCGATACTTGGGCTTATTTTCAACACTGTGGGAAAGCTCATGATAGTCATGAGGACGGAGAAGAATTTCAGATACGCTGCGGGGGACTTTGAGCGCTATGCCTTACATAGGGTAAGTGATAAGCAGGCCGCTGAGTTCGGCGACGGCGTTGCCCCGAGGTCGGTGAAGATGCTGACCATGCAGAAGACCGGGTTCGTGGAGGATTTCATCAAGAACAGCTATGCACCCGACATCACGGATAAGTTCGCCAAGAAGGCGGCGCCGCTGATACTTCTGGCCGGGGCGATCATAGCCTTCATGTCTTTCGCATTCGACAAGAACGCAGCGGACAAGGTGGAGAAGATCTATGTGGCTCTGGCGGCCTTTTCGGGAACAGTGACCATGTGCTCATCAGTTTCGCTGATGCTGGCTGTCAATGTGCCGGTGTCAAAGGGCTGCGCAAAGTATTTGCAGAATTCCGGCGTTATCCTTGGCTACAGCGCCGTGGAGGACTATGCTGACACTAACTCGGTCCTCATTGACGCAGAGCAGCTTTTCCCCAAGGACAGCATAGAGATAGCCAATATCAGGCTCCTGAGCCAGAACACTCTGGAGGAATGTATAACCCTGGCAGCCAGCCTTTGCAGCAGCGCAGGCAGCGTGATGAACAATGCCTTTTATAAAATGCTGAAGGGGGACGAAAAGCTGCTGCGGCCCACATCCGACCACTCCTTTGAGGACGGACTGGGGCTGACGGCATGGTGCGAGAACAAGAGAGTGCTCCTTGGCACCAGGGAGCATATGGAAAAGCATATGATCGACGGTATACCTCCAGCCTCGGTGGAGAACGAATACATCAGCAGGGATACCTCGGTGCTCTACCTTTCAGTATCCGGCGTGGTCTCGGCAATGTTCGTTATCAAGATGTCTCCGCTGCCCTCCATAGTCAGGAGCCTTCACACCCTGGAAAGGGAGGGAGTCTCCATGGTAATAAAATGCACCGACGGATTTCTTTCGGCAGATATGCTGTCTAAGCTTTTCAGCGTTGACCCTGGATATATGAAACTGCTGCCCTATGAGTTCATCGAGGACTACCGTCAGCAGGCGGGAGAGACTGAAAGGGTCTCTTCCTCCATGCTTTGCAGCGGGTCGTTGAAGACTATGGCGATGCTCATTGCCGGGGTAAAGCGCATAAAGCTTGCGGCTCAGCTTGGCATAGCTATTCAGATGGGTTCCATCGCCCTTGGCGGTGCTATCTGTTTCCTTACCATGTCCATAGGAAGCTTTTCACAGATAACTCCGACCCTTGTCATCGCTTATGACCTTATCTTTGCGGTGATGACTCACCTGTTCATGAGATCAAAGCAGGTCTGAAACAAATAACATCATAGCGGCTCTGTTCAGGCAGAGCCGCTTTTTTGTGTGAAAAAATGCCTCCGGCTGAATAATCCGGACCTGTCGGTCAATATGATATATAGGGCGGGACAATGCCCTGTAATGCAAAGGAAAATAACTTGACAGATGAAAGGACAGGGTGGTAAAATGAAAAAAATGCTGCTGATGGCAATGGCAATGGGTATAATGACCTCCTGCGGAGCGGCAGTAAAAAGAGCGGAGGAAGGCGAAAAGCTGGAAAGGCTCAGGAGTATGCGGGCTTCGTCGGTGGTGCCGGTTGGGACCGAGCTTGAAGAGGACAGGGGACGACAGGTGATAAACTATTGCTTTCAGAAGGGCATCTGGCTGTCCTATGTGGACCTGGCTCCAATGCTCAGCACCGACGATGAGGACGAGCTGGAACGGCGGTTTTCTGCGGCCTGCCAGGAGATATCGGACCTTGGCTGCAATACGGTCTACTTCCATGTAAGAGCCTTTGGGGACGCACTGTATAAATCGGAGCTGTATCCGCCGGCGGAAAGCGTTATGGGGGACCTTGATCCCCTGGATATATTCTGCCGGACCGCCCATAGCTACGGCCTTTCGGTCCATGCCTGGATAAACCCGCTGAGATTGCAGGGAGAAAGCGAGCTTGGCAGGACGGATGAAAAGTATCAGACTGCCAGGTGGTATAAAGAGGACAGCGGGCAGGTCAGGACAGCCGAGGGCAGTCCCTTCCTATGGCTGGACCCGGCTTATCCTGAGGTAAGAGAGCTTATCGCAGAGGGGGCGGCGGAGATAGTGAAAAACTACCCCGTGGACGGCATACACTATGACGATTATTTCTATCCCGCCACTGACGAGGAGTTCGACAGGGAAAGCTTTGAGAAGATGTCCGGGGGAAGAGAGCTGTCAAGGTTCAGGCTTGACAACACAGACCTCATGTGCAGGGAGATTTATTCGCAGGTCAAGGCCGCCGCTCCCGAGGTCAAAGTGGGCATCTCTCCGCAGGGAAATACCTGGAACGACCTGAATGTGCTCTACGCAGATGTGGGACTGTGGTGCCGTGAGGAAGGGAGGTGCGACTACATAATGCCGCAGATATATTTCGGCTACGATGACCCTGTCAAGCCTTTTAGCTCTACACTTGCGGAGTGGACAGAAATGTGCCGCAGCGGGACCGTGGACCTTTGCATCGGCCTGGGGGCCTACAAGATAAGCTCAGACGGAGAATTTCAGGAGGACAGCGGCATAATAGCCAGGCAGATAGGGGACTGCACAGGAGCCGAAAACTGTCAAGGTGTGTCACTTTACGGCTTCAGCGCATTGTTCGCTCCTGAAAATGGCAGTGAAAAAAGGGCCGGCGAGGATAGAAAGCTTATCAAGGATGCTCTTTCAGCCGCCGGCGGGGACCGTTGAGCTGTTACAGAGCTGTTAAAATTTGTAACAATTTATAAAAATACTGCGCTGATACTTGTAATTCGTGAAATTATGTAGTATAATGTAATGAACGGGACCTGCGTGTAAGCAGCCCCAGCTACTGAAAACGGAGGGATGATTTTGTTCAGGATAGTCAGAAAAAAACAGCTCAATGAGAGCGTCATACTTTTTGACATAGATGCACCCTTTATCGCCAGAAAAGCCGAAGCAGGGCAGTTTGTCATAATCCGTGCGGACGAGAAGAGCGAAAGGGTGCCCTTCACCATCGCTGATTATGACAGGGAAAAGGGTATACTTACGATAATTTTCCAGAAAATAGGCGGTTCTACCATGGACCTTGCCCGCTATGGCGAGGGAGATATGCTCTCGGACGTTGTCGGCCCCCTTGGGGTCGCCACCGAGTATGTGGAAAACGCTAAGAAGGTCGCAGTGGTCGGCGGCGGCGTGGGCTGCGCTATAGCCTATCCTCAGGCGAAAAAACTGTATGGTATGGGCGTTGAGGTGGACCTTATCGCAGGATTCAGGAATAAGGACATCATCATTCTGGAGGAGGAGATGAAGGCCGTATCCACCAGGCTCCATATCTGCACGGACGACGGCTCATACGGCTATCACGGCTTTGTTACGGACAAGCTCAAAGAGCTTATCGACGGCAGTGAGCAGAGATTTGACGAGGTGATCGCCATAGGGCCGGTGCCGATGATGAAATTCGTCTGTCAGGTCACAAAGCCTTACGGCATCAAGACAATAGTTTCCCTTAATCCCATCATGATAGACGGGACGGGTATGTGCGGCGGGTGCAGAGTCACCGTTGACGGCAAGATAAGGTATGCCTGCGTCGAGGGACCGGATTTTGACGGCCATAAGGTGGACTTCAACGAGCTGGTGAAGAGAAATTCTACATATTACGAGGCTGAAAAGCAGCACGTTTGCAGACTGATGGGAGGTGGGGCAAATGGCTGATATGTCGCTGAACAAGACCCCTGTGGCTGAGCAGGAGCCGGAGGTCAGGGCGAAGAATTTTGACGAGGTTACCTTGGGCTATTCTGCGGAGAAAGCGGTCAGGGAGGCCAGAAGGTGCCTTAACTGCAAGTCCAGGCCCTGCATGAACGGCTGTCCCGTCAGCGTGAGGATACCGGAGTTCATCGCAAAGGTCGCCGAGGGCCGTTTCGAGGAGGCCTATGACATCATCAAGTCTACAAACTCACTGCCGGCGGTCTGCGGAAGAGTCTGTCCCCAGGAGAACCAGTGCGAGGGCAGGTGCGTAAGAGGCAAAAAGGGCGAGCCGGTCAGCATAGGCAGGCTGGAAAGGTTCTGCGCCGACTATATGCGTGGCCGGGAGCTGGAGCCTAAAAAACCTGTGCCGAACGGTCATAAGGTCGCCATCGTGGGAGCAGGTCCCTCGGGACTTACTGCCGCCGGGGACCTTTCAAAGCTGGGCTATGAGGTCACAGTGTTCGAGGCCTTCCACACTGCCGGGGGAGTGCTGATGTACGGCATTCCTGAGTTCAGACTGCCCAAGAGCATAGTGCAGTATGAGATAGACAGCCTTAAAAAACAGGGCGTGAATATAATGACCAATATGGTCATTGGCAAGGTACTTTCCATAGACGAGCTGTTTGAGATGGGCTATGAGGCCGTTTTCGTAGGTTCCGGCGCAGGACTGCCCAGGTTCATGGGCATAGAGGGCGAGGGACTTGTGGGGGTATATTCCGCCAATGAGTATCTGACCAGGATAAACCTGATGAAGGCCTATAAGAAGGACTATGCCACTCCCATAATCAAGTCGCAGAACGTGGCCGTGGTCGGCGGCGGTAACGTGGCTATGGACGCAGCCAGGTCCGCTCTCAGGCTGGGTGCCAAGAAGGTATACATAGTCTACAGGCGTTCAATGGAGGAACTCCCTGCCCGTAAGGAAGAGGTCCATCACGCCATGGAGGAAGGAGTCGAGTTCCTGACCCTCAACAATCCCGTCAAGCTGCTAGGCGATGAACAGGGAAGAGTGAAGAGCGTGGTCTGCCGGAAGATGGAGCTTGGGGAGCCGGACGAGAGCGGAAGAAGGTCCCCGGTGGCTGTAGAAGGATCGGATTACGAGCTGAAGGCTGACACCGTCATCATGGCTATCGGCACGTCGCCTAACCCCCTGATAAGGAGCACCACACCGGGCCTTGAGGTCAACAAAAGGGGCGGCCTGATCGTAGACGACAGTGAGGCCACCACCAAGGAGGGCGTTTATGCCGGAGGCGACGCCGTTACGGGAGCCGCTACGGTGATACTTGCTATGGGAGCAGGCAAAAAGGCCGCTGCCGCCATCGACGAGTATATCAGGAATAAGAATTTGTAAAAATTCTTTGACTTTGCTTGCAATGTGCGGTCCGGTCTGCTATAATTATAGTGAACGGCAGCCTGTGTGAAAACTGAGGTACCGTTGCTCATAGCTTGTGATCTGAAAGCTATGCTGGCTGATTTTTTAGTACGGAGGAGAGCAAAATGAATTATTTATCTTTGATGAGCGTTCTGGCTGCTGATACAGGCGTCAATACTACTGCGGGCTATCTGTCGATGATAATTCCGCTGGTGCTGCTGGTGGTGTTTTTCTATTTCTTTATATATAAGCCCCAGAAAAAGCAGGAGAAGAGCGACCAGAAGATGAGGGACAGTCTGGAGATCGGCGATGAGGTCATCACTAACGGCGGCATCGTCGGGCTGGTGACGCAGATAAAGGAGGACACTGTAGTCATCGAGACAGGCGGCGACAGGAGCAAGATACGCATAAAGAAATGGGCTATCGCCAAGGTCGTTACCGAGAAGGACCAGGTCTGATCCGGATATAATGAGCCGCAGAGTTGTTCTGCGGCTTTTTTGTAATTTTTTCCCGCCGACTGTAATATAATCTACTAAACGGCACAGATCTTCTACAGAGCAAGAACTATTATCGGAGGGCGGGAATATGAGGAGTTTTCTTACGGACAGGAGCAGGAGGATGAGGACAGTGGGGGACCTTCTGACCGGGGCGGGCACTGCTCTGCCGGTCATAGGGGGGCTGCTGGCAGTCTTTGCTTTTCTTATCACAAAGATAGATACCAAGGACCTGGGGCTTTCGGTGATGTCTACTGCCGCTCTGGGAGCCGGCGCCTTTGCCGGGGGCTACGTCAGCGCAAAAAGAAGGCGCAAAAACGGCCTGCTGATGGGCGTGCTCTGCGGGCTGTTCATTTTTATCATCATCGCCGTCCTGAGCGCCCTGTTCTCGAAGGCCACGGAGAGCTTTTCACCGTCTGCCAAGCTTACTGTCACCCTTATCTGCGCCGGCGTCGGGGGAGTGGCCGGGGTCAACAGCAGGCGGCCGCTCTGAGAAGTACTTAGTCAGACAAACTGCGACAAATATTTATAGAGAGTTCATTATACATTCATAAATTCCGGGGCATAATGTGGTATAATATTTTTAACTTATTATACGGAGGGATAGTTCTATGAAACATATCAAGACCATCAACAAGGCTAATCTGAAACAGACTGCTGCCAAGGGCGGCTGCGGCAAATGCCAGGCATCATGTCAGAGCGCCTGCAAGACTTCTTGCACCGTTGCTAACCAGAAGTGCGAGAGAGAGGCTTGAGCAGATAAGCGTACCGTTACAAGGGGCATTTTTATGTCCCTTTTTTGTTTTCTGACGCCGGGATACCGGACAAAATGAAGGAAGAAAAGCGAGAGTGCCGTTTTACGGGCCAAGGGGGAAGTTTTATGATACATAAGTTCAAGCTGTCAGGCCATAATGTTTTGCTGGACGTTAACAGCGGCGGCGTCCATATAGTTGACGACCTGACCTACGATCTGCTGGATAATGTAGAGCCGCCTTTTGAGGATAAGTGTCCCGAGGGGGTCATGAAAAAGCTTTCCAGGAGCTATGACCCGGGGGAGATAGAAGAGTGCTATGAGGAGATAGTGGAGCTTTATAAGGAGAAGATACTGTTTTCGGAGGACGATTATGAGAAGTTCGCCCTAGCAAGCGTAGCCTCGCCCATCAAAGCCATGTGTCTGCACGTTTCCCATGACTGCAATCTCAGGTGCAAGTACTGCTTTGCTTCTACCGGCGACTATGGAGTGGGAAGGAAGAATATGCCACTGGAGATCGCTAAGAAGGCCATAGATTTTCTGATCGAAAAAAGCTACGGCAGGAAATTCCTGGAGGTGGATTTCTTCGGCGGCGAGCCGTCTATGAACTACGATGTGGTGAAGGAGACTGTAAAATACGCCAGGGAGCAGGAGAAGATACATGACAAGGTCTTCCGCTTTACGACCACCACCAACGGCATGAAGCTCACCGATGAGATGATAGATTTCATAAATCAGGAAATGTATAACGTTGTGCTCTCTATCGACGGGCGCAAGGAAGTCAACGACCGTATGCGTGTCAGGGTGGACGGCACCGGCTGTTATGACAGGATAACGGAGAATTTCAAGAGACTGGTGGAAAAGCGTGGCAATGACAAGGACTGGTATGTCAGAGGCACCTACACCAAGTATAATCTGGACTTCTCCGAGGACGTTATGCACCTTTATGACCTGGGTTTTGAGCAGATCTCAGTTGAGCCTGTCATGGCGGACCCCTCGGAGCCTTATGCCATCACTGAGGCTGACCTGCCGAGGATATTCAAGGAATACGAGGTCCTGGCGGACAAGATCACCAGGGTCAGGGAGAGCGGCAGGTTCATAAACTTTTTCCATTTCATGCTGGACCTTGACCAGGGTCCCTGCGCAATAAAGAGACTCAGGGGCTGCGGCTGCGGCAACGAATATGTGGCCGTCACTCCGGACGGAGACATCTTCCCCTGCCATCAGTTCGTGGG
This sequence comes from Ruminococcus sp., assembly GCA_017478965.1. Lineage (GTDB taxonomy): Bacteria > Bacillota > Clostridia > Oscillospirales > Ruminococcaceae > Hominimerdicola. The sequence goes on from JAFVCV010000031.1 coordinate 18,593, forward strand.
TATTGACGAGTATAAGATGGGCAGTATACTGGACGGCAGCTTTGACATGAAGATGAAGGACGATTTCGCCAGGGCGCACGTTTACACCAAGCCCGAGTGCAAAAAGTGCTGGGCGAAGTTCTATTGCAGCGGCGGCTGCAATGCCAATAACTATATGTATCAGGGCGATATCAGGGCTGCTCACAAGCTTTCCTGCCAGATACAGAAGAAAAGGCTGGAGGTCGCTATCCTGATGAAGGCGCTTCAGCTCATGGACACCGCCGAGTGAGGGAATGTTATGAAAAACATCAAGGATTTCTATTCTGATAAGTACTGCAATGAGTTCTACGTCCCTGTGGCCAAGGGCATATATAAGGTGGAGGACACCTGTTATACCAGCCTGTGCTTCGAGCAGGAGCCGGAGTATGGGGAGAACGGGAATGCGGGTGACATCGCAAGGCGGCCCCTGGAGGATATACTGAAAAAGTACGGCGTTTTCGTGCAGGACTTTTATGACGACTACAATCTTCTCACCTCGTCGGTCTGTCACCTGGAATTCGCCGGGGAGCTGGAGAATATAAAGGCCCTGAGGGAACTGATAGGCAAGCACGTTTACTGTAAAGGTGATGAGCTTGTCATAGAAGAACAGGACCAGAAATGATAAAGCACAAAAAAGCCCGGTCAGTAACGACCGGGCTGTCTTTATTTTTCCTGCCTAAAATAAACGTCATACCATATAAGGAAAGTGAAAACCGTCCATATCTTTCTGGAATGGTCGTATCTTCCTGCACGGTGGTCGTCAAGCAGAGCAACCAGGGCGCTGGAGTCAAAAAACTTTTCAGCATCGGGGGAGGTGAACCTGTCCTTAACGATGTTATAATACTTGTCCTCCTTGAGCCAGACCCTGATGGGCACAGGGAAGCCAAGCTTTTTCTTGTTGGCGGTCTGGGGCGGGCAGGCCCTCAGTGCAGCTATCCTCATGGCGTACTTTGTGTTCTCAGGAGTGACTCTGTGCCTTGCGGGTATCTTCTGAGCCAGCTCCATGACCTTACTGTCAAGGAACGGCACCCTCAGCTCCAGAGAATGGGCCATAGACATCTTGTCAGCCTTCAGCAGGATATCGCCGGTCATCCAGAGATGAAGGTCTATATACTGCATCTGCGTCACCTGGTCCTGGTCCCTTACTCTGTCGTAAAAGGGCTTGGTGATCTCCATGGCGTCAGGAGCATCGGTCTTTATTTTAAGTATTGCCTTGCGCTCTTTCTCAGAGAAGATGTATGCGTTGCCGATGAACCTCTCGTCCAGATCCTTTGAACCTCTGATGAGGTAGTTCACCCCGTGCTTGTGGGGCAGTTTTTCTGCCACTCTGCCGACTCCTCGTCTGATCGGCCTTGGTATCCTGAAATAGGAGGCCATGTCCGCCGGGTTGTGGTAAATATTGTAGCCGCCGAAGATCTCGTCGGCCCCCTCGCCGGAAAGCACGGCTTTGACCTGCCTCGAGGCTAAGCGGCACACAAAGAACAGCGCTATGGCCGCCGGGTCTGCTAAGGGTTCGTCCATATGATACTGTATCTTTTCAAGATTTCCCCAGTATTCCTCGGGTGAGATGACTTCCGAGAAATTCTCTTTGCCTATATACTTCGAGAATTCCTTGGCATAGCCTATCTCGTTGTACTTTTCGTCCTCACCGAAGCCTACCGTAAAGGTCTTGTCCACATCGGCCACCGCAGCCACATAGCTGGAATCCACTCCGCTGGAAAGAAAAGACCCCACCTCAACATCAGCAAATTTGTGGACCTCTACCGAATCCTGGAAGGTGTCAGAGATCCTGTTGACCCATTCCTCCAGGTCCGGGCCTTCGTCAGCATTGAACTTTATCTCCCAGTAGCGTCTGACATTAAGCTCACCGTTCTTGTATGTAAAGCAGTGGGCGGCGGGCAGCTTGAAAACGCCCTTGAAAAAGGTCTGTGCGCTTGGGGAATACTGAAAGGTCAGATAAGTCTCCAGCACGGAGGTGTCAAGCTCCTTTTTAAAATCCGGGTGGTCAAGAAAGCTCTTTATCTCCGAACCCCACATGAAAGCGCTGCCCATCTGAGCGTAGTAAAAAGGCTTTATGCCGAAGAAATCTCTCGCACCGAAAAGCTCGCCGGTGTTCTTATCATAGATGACAAAGGCGAACATTCCCCTGAGCCTGAGTAAAAGGTCCTGCCCCCACTCCTCATAGCCGTGTATGAGCACCTCGGAATCGGTCTTGGTATAAAAGCTGTGGCCGGCCTTGATAAGCTCCTCACGCAGCTCCTTATAATTGTATATCTCGCCGTTGAAGGTCAGTACCTTTGTCCTGTCCTCGTTGAAGATAGGCTGACTGCCTGTGTCGCTGAGGTCGATTATAGAAAGCCGCCTGAAACCCATGGCCACATCGCCGTCCACATATTTTCCCTCAGAATCAGGCCCTCTGTGTTTTATCCTGTCCATCATCCTGCCCAGCACGGCAGAAGGGTCGTCGATACTATTGGTAAAGCCGGTAAAGCCCACTATGCCACACATAATGCAACACCTCCGTATTTTGTCTGACCAGCCGGCGGTGTGCCGGACTATGCCAAGAATATTATACACCAAAGCTCCGTTGATTTCAATAGTAAAATCATAAAAATATACAAAATACGCAGCAGGCTTTTGTGGAAAATTTAATTAATTTATTATCGGGTGAAAAAATATTTCCAATTTGAGCATTTTCCCCTTGAAAAAAAAGACGCAATGTTGTATAATATATTCAGTTGTTTGGCAATGCTGTTTGGGAAGGGGTGCTTGGTATGAACGGCAGGGATATCAGAAGGCTGCGGTTCAGGCTGGATATCGCTCTGATGATCTGTTTTTTCGTGCTGCTGATATCGTTTACAGGGTATATGATAAAGACCAGTCTTGAAGACGTGCTGACCAAGGACGGCACAGTGATAGTCACCCACGATTATTCTTCCAGCTCAGAGAGCCAGTGAGGGGGTAAGAGGTCCTTTGCAGCTGAAACTCCGCCTGCGGGCGGATATTTTTTTGCTGTTTCATAGCAGTGCGATGGGGAAAAATATGCCGTAAAGGCCTTTTGCTTTATGAGACTCAAAGGTTACAATTTGTAATATATCACACCGTTCTGTCTCCGGTCAGGATATTCCTATAAATAAGGGAAAGGGACTGTAAGGATTTTTCCTTGACAGCCTAAGGTGTTACACTTTGTAATTTCTTCTCAAAAAGTAAGTGCGGGCCTTGTGCAAAACATACAAAAGTCCGGGGGCGAATTTGTCGCAAAGCCCCTTGACTTTATGCGAAAGATACTATATACTAGAATTTGATAGCTTGTTTTATACCAGATATTGTGTCTGTATGAATTTATTCAGCACGGTAAACGAAGAAGTGGAAGGAGAAGAAAAATGATAGTCAAGATCAAGAAAAGGGACGGCCGCACCGTTACCTTCAATATCGAAAAGATCGCCAACGCCATCTATAAGGCTGCCGAGGCAGTGGGCGGCAGCGATTACGAAACTGCCCTTGACCTTTCGGGCAAGGTCGTGGATATGCTTATCCAGAGGGGCAGCACCACTCCTAACGTCGAGGAGATACAGGACTGTGTAGAGAAGGTCCTTATCGAAGAGGGCCATGCCGCAACGGCCAAGTCCTATATACTTTACAGGTCAGAGAGGACCAGGGCCAGGGAGATGGATACCAGGCTCATGAAGGTATACGAGGACCTGACCTTCAAGTCCGCCGAGGACAGCGACCTGAAAAGGGAGAACGCCAATATCGACGGCGATACTGCCATGGGGACGATGCTAAAATACGGCTCTGTGGGTGCAAAGGAATTCTATGAGATGTATGTCCTGGAGCCTGAACACGCAGCCGCCCATGAGAATGGGGATATACATATCCACGATATGGATTTCTATACTCTTACGACCACCTGCACCCAGATAGATCTTACCAAGCTCTTCGAGGGCGGCTTTTCCACCGGTCACGGCTATCTGAGGACCCCTAACGATATCACCAGCTATGCGGCCCTGGCCTGCATCGCTATACAGTCCAACCAGAACGACCAGCACGGCGGTCAGTCGATACCTAAGTTCGACTACGATATGGCCGAGGGCGTCAAGAAGACCTTCCGCCACAGGTACAGAGACAATGTCCGCAGAGGGCTTGCTCTTCTTGCAGATGTGCCGGACGACCCGGATATCGCTCAGAGGTGCGCAGATTTTCTGAGAAAGAGGGGACTGGTGCCTACTCTGGCCAACGACAACGGCTATATGGAGGAGGAGGCGCAGCTGCTGATCTCCTATGCAGACGCAAAGGTCGTAAAGCGCATACAGAATTTCGCTTTCAAAAACGCCGTCAAGGAAACTGACAGGGCTACCTACCAGGCTATGGAGGCCCTTATCCATAATCTCAACACCATGAATTCCAGAGCCGGCGCACAGACGCCTTTCAGCTCGATAAATTATGGCACCGATACTTCCATCGAGGGCAGGATGGTCATAAAGAATATCCTGCTGGCCGAGGAGGCTGGCCTTGGAAACGGGGAGACGCCTATTTTCCCTATCCATATATTCAAGGTCAAAGAGGGCGTGAACTTCAAGCACGGAGAGCCTAACTACGACCTTTTCAAGCTGGCCTGCCGTGTTTCTGCCAAGAGACTTTTCCCCAACTTCTCCTTTATAGATGCGCCTTATAATCTACAGTATTATAAGGAGGGGGACCCGAATACGGAGATAGCTTATATGGGCTGCCGGACAAGAGTCATAGGCAATGCCCACGACCCGGAAAGAGAGATAGTCACCGGCAGGGGCAATCTGAGCTTTACCACTATCAATCTTCCCAGACTGGGCATCAAGGCCCATTATAGCATCGACGAGTTCTATAAGCTCCTTGACGAGAAATTGCAGCTATGTATAGACCAGCTGATGCACAGGTATAAGATACAGGCAGCAAAGAGGGTAAGGAACTACCAGTTACTTATGGGACAGGGAGTATGGATAGATTCTGAAAAGCTGTCCTATGACGACACCGTCGGGGAGGTCCTGAAGCACGGAACGCTGTCCGTGGGCTTTATAGGGCTGGCTGAGTGCCTGAAGGTGCTTACGGGCAAGCATCACGGAGAAAGCGAGGAGTCAAGGAAGTTAGGCCTTGAGATCATCACCCATATGAGGGAGAGGATGGATAGGGAGACTGCCGATACCGGCATGAATTTCTCACTGCTGGCGACCCCCGCCGAGGGCCTTTCGGGCAGGTTCGTGAAGATGGACAGAAAGATCTACGGCGATATACCCGGGGTCACGGACAGGGAGTATTATACCAATTCCTTCCATGTGCCTGTTTATTACAAGATAAACGCATTTGAAAAGCTGAGTATCGAGGCGCCCTACCACGCCCTGACCAATGCCGGCCATATCAGCTATGTAGAGCTGGACGGGGACCCTTCGGGCAACCTGGCCGCCTTCGAGAAGGTGGTAAAGTATATGAAAGAGGTGGGCATTGGCTACGGCTCTATCAACCACCCTGTTGACAGGGACCCGGAATGCGGCTATACCGGCATAATCGGGGACCGCTGCCCCAGGTGCGGAAGGACTGAGGCCGAACACCGCAGGTCTGTTCATGAGAGGATACCCAGGATAAAGCTGGAAAATGCCTCTGTCAAGCCTGAGGAGTCCTGAGAGAGCGGCTTAGGAAAGGCAGGTAATAGAAATGCAGATCAGGATCGCCGGGATAGCGCAGGAATCCATCGTGGACGGTCCCGGGTTTCGGTATGCTGTATTCACTCAGGGCTGTCCCCATAACTGCAAGGGCTGTCACAATCCTCAGACCCACGATTTTTCGGGGGGAAGGCTGGACGATACTCAAAGGATATTTGAAGAGCTGATAAAGGACCCGTTGCTGGACGGAGTGACTTTCTCCGGGGGCGAGCCGTTCTGTCAGTGCGAGGCGCTTTGTGACCTGGCAGGGAGGATAAGGGCATATAAGGGCAGAAGGCTCACTGTCATAAGCTACACAGGCTTTACCTTTGAGCAGCTCCTGGAACGAAGCAGGGAGGACAAGTTCTGTCGGGAGCTGATGGGAATGGTGGACTACCTGGTGGACGGACCTTTCGTGCTGGAAAAACGGTCCCTGGAATTAAAATTCCGTGGCAGCACCAATCAGCGCTTTATTGACATGAAAAGGTCCCTTGAAGAGGGCCGGGCCGTTGAGATCGACCCTGACAGCATATAGATACACAACAGGCCCCGTCGGAAGCAGTTCCGGCGGGGCTTTTTGTTATTTTCTGACTTCCATAAGATAGGCGGAAAGATTGAGCCTTGCGTAGGGATCGCTGAGCGAAGCGTTCCGCAGTGAACTGATAAATCTGGCACCGCCGCCTGCTGATGAAGAAAACTTGTCGTATATAAGCTCTCTGTACTGAGGGTCAGTGACCACCGCTGCGCTGTCAAGGCTCATCTCAGACAGCATAGTGATATCGTGGGCGGTGATGGTGTCCCGACAGCAGGTCAGGTCATATTTGGCGATAAGTGCGTCCGGCCTTGAAAAACACAGCAGACCGAACATAAGTATAAATGTCACCGCCGCTGCTCTCATGGCTCTGAAGCCTGGCCGCAGCTGCTTTATCATGACGAAAACGAACATCAGGGCTGTCAGGACCATGAACCATGAGGTGTAGACTCTCAGCTGAGTAAGGCCGTAGGAACTGATGTAAAGGAACATCTTGCTCAGCGCCGTGGCAGTGATGACGAGTGTGAAAAAGGAGATGATAAGGGTGTATACCTTCAGTGCGGCGGGCTTTTTGCCTTCCTCTCTTTTTGAAAAGGCATTCATGACGAAAATGACCCCGGCATTGATCAGCTGGATATCAAAAAGCTCGAAAAATCCTTTCCTTGCGTATTCTGCAAAGCTGTAGCCCTCCGGCAGCTTTCCCAGAAAAGCTGAGAGAAAATAGTTTGCCTGGGAAACAAAGAACATGGCATAGAGCAGACAGATCGGCGTCACCGCAGTGTAAAGTACGGTACGGCTTATCCTTCTTGCCCGGCTGCAAAACTCCTCGCAGGCCTCATCGTTTAGGGGCTTGCAGTTCTTTGCCAGGTGGGAATACATCATACCGTAGATGTAGCCTGCCGCAGGTATCGCCATCATCGCCTGGACTATGAGCCGGAAGATCCCGGCTCCGTTAAGATTCGTGGTCAGCAGGCCGAGCATCTTCTCCATGCCTCTGTCCGCCGATATGAGCAGGTCTGCCACCACCGCCGTCAGGGGCACCGCCAGCAGTGCGCCTAAAAAGCCGTTTCGGATATCTCTGCCGGCTCTGGAACCCTTCATAGTGGAATTGACCGCAGAATACTGCTTTGAGAAATGGGTCAGAGGGTCCTGTACAGTGCTCTTCAGCAGCTCGAAGGGCAGTGCCTTGCCGAAAAAGCCTTTCCCGGAGCCGATGAGATATAGAAGATATCCGCAGCCAAGGGTCAGAAAAACAACGTCAAGGGTCTTTATAAAGCTGTTGGCCGTGACAGTGAAAACGGCGGAAAAAACATACAGCACCGCTGCAAACATTTTGTGTCCGGCTCTGAGCTCGCTGCCGGACTTCTTCATAAAAATGACCATCAGTGTTATTATCGCCGCAAACAGCACAGAGGTCAGCAGACCTGTGGTGTGCCAGAGGATAAGATGGACCGCCCCGAAAGCTAAGGGAAATGTTACAAGGGCTGCGGTCTTTTCATGACCGGTGAAGACCGCCGGTGTCTCAGGGACGTATCCTGCTGAGGTCAGTATGCCTTCGCTGTTTTCGGCCTGGGTGAAATTTGTCTCTTCCATTTTTATCTCTCCTTCGTTCTGTTAAGAAAAACTACACGTGCTCCAGGATATCTCCCGGCTGACATTCCAGTACCTCGCATATCTTGTCTAAGGTGGAAAATCTGATGGCCTTGGCCTTTCCGGTCTTCAGTACTGACAGATTGGCGGCGGTTATCCCTATCTTCTCCGCCAGCTCGTTGGAGGATATCTTCCTCTTAGCCATCATCACATCAAGATTAACTATAATAGCCATAAGGATACCCCCCTATATAGTAAAGTCGTTTTCCGACTTTATCTCTACTGCTTTTTCAAAAACGTTTTTCAGCACCCTCATGACAAGGCCTAAAAACAGAGCGAAAAACGAGGCGAAAAAGAAACTGAATCTCCAAATGCCGAAGACCGCAAAGGTCACTCCGGCAAAAACTATACACCAGGAGATCATTCTCAGCATCCTGCTGTTTGTCTCTGTAAAGACTTCTCCGGCGCTGATATTTCTGAGGAGGATCCTCAGGGAATTGACAGCGATGATGGCAAAAACATCGCAGATATAGAGCATCACACATACCGGCACAAAGGTGCTACCATCCACAAGGCCTACGCCGGTGGATATCTCCTCATACCACCTGGATATGAACGGCACGCAGATCAAAAGCGCCGCACAGAGAAATTCCATTCCCAGCACCAGGAACCTTGACAGCTTCAGTGACTTCATCTCAGACCAGCCGGTCATCTCGTTTATCATTCTTACCACTCCTATGAAAAATTTCCTTTCTCTTGCCCTGCCGTTTTTCTGTTTTCCCGCAGGAAGCAGAGAGCCTTTTTCTCATCTGCTGAGGACATTATAGCACACTCAAAAACGTTTGTCAATACTTTTTTATCGAAAAACGATAAATTATTTTTGAAAACCGATATTTTTTTACTGTTATTTGCTTTTCGGGTCCGACCGGGCGTTTTTTTGACAAATCCGGTAAGATGTGGTATAATCAAGAAGTATAGCTGGATATTTTACTTATAAGGAGGGTAATTATGCTCAAAAATATACCGCCCATCATTTCGCCGGAGCTTCTGAAGACTCTTTGCGAGATGGGCCATTCGGACAGGATAGTATTGGCGGACGGGAATTTCCCGGCGGAGTCTGTGGGGAAAGACAGCAAGGTGATACGGTGCGACGGCCATGGCATACCGGAACTGCTTGATGCGATACTGACGCTGTTCCCCCTTGACACATATGTTCAGAGGCCGGTGCTGCTTATGGAAGTAGTTGAGGGCGATGAAACGCAGACGCCCATCTGGGAGGAGTACAAGAACATTATCGCCAAGTATGACCAGAGGGGAGAGAAAACGGTAGGAGAGCTGGAAAGGTTCGAGTTCTACCGGCAGGCCAGGGAAGCCTATGCCATAGTGGCAACGGGAGAGAAAGCCGCTTACGGCAACATCATGCTGCAAAAAGGTGTCGTGAATCCCTAAGGCCTGAAGGACAGTGTCCGCCTGTTATCGCAGAGATAGAAAAAACTTTGCGTGACGGCGAATGCCAGGGTCCGCACAAGAGTCCGCTGCAGGAAAGTGCGGCAGCGCTCAGAGTTACCGTAACGAGAAAAAGGAGTGAGACAAATGTCGGCACAGAAAAAGAGCGACGTTCAGACAGGCCGGTTTTTGTCGCTGGTCCTGAGACATAAGCCGGAAGAGATAGGACTTACCATAGACAGGAACGGCGGCTGGGCAGATACCCGGGAGCTGATCGAAAAGGTCAGCGCTGCGGGCTATGAGCTGGATATGGAGACGCTGGAAAGGATAGTCAGGGAGAACAATAAACAGCGATACAGCTTTAATGAGGATAAAAGCCGCATAAGGGCAAACCAGGGCCACAGCATAGACGTTGTCATTGATATGCAGATAAAGGACCCGCCGGCCAGACTATATCACGGCACTGGCAGCCAGTTCCTTGAAAGCATAAGAAGAGAAGGCATACTTCATATGAGCAGGCAGTATGTACACCTTTCTGCGGACCCTGAGACTGCCTTCAATGTGGGCAGCCGGCACACCAGGAGGAGCGGCGCCGCAGTAGTGCTGGTGATAGACACTGCTAAGATGGCTGAGGACGGGTATGTTTTCCGAATATCCGACAACGGAGTCTGGCAGAGCGCAGACATACCCTGGAAGTATGTCTGTGAGATCATAGAAAATGACGGAAAGGAAGTAGACTGAAAATGTTTGGTTTCGGTAAGAAGAAAAAAGCGAAAGAGGAAGAGCTGAAAAAGGCTCCCGATGTCAGTGCTGAGAAGGCGGAGACTGAGCCTGCGGAGGAGCCTGAAGAGGAGGAAGTGAGCTTTCAGGGCGAAAGCGGAGTGAACACCGTTTCTGACGAAAGGGCTGCTAAGATATACGACACTCTGATGGGCGGCGGGGGCCTGGCGGAAAAATACGGAGCCAGGCAGGAAAAGGGCGGCATAAGCCTTTCTGACCCAAAGCTCATCATACACGCCTATGTCCAGAGGGTAAACGAACATAACGGGAATTTCTCCGCAGAGGTCCTTTACAGTATATACGGCGAGGACTTTGAGGAGCCGGTCATCGAGTTCTGCGCAGGCCTGGGCCATTCTGAGGAGGAGGCTCTGTCTCAGAGCGCCGAGACTTTCAGCGCAGTTGTGCTGATGTCGGTCATAGCCGCTTTCGGCTGCACGGGGGACCACACAGTGAAGACCGAACTGGAGGGACAGGAATATGTTTTCAGGCGTTCCTGCGTGGCTATGGTGGCTTCCATAGGCGAAAAAAGGGACAACACCAAAACGCTGTGGGAGCTGGTCGAGCCGGTGATATCGAAGTATCTTGGCACTAAGAAATACTACTGGGTAAGGCTCTACGCCTCCTGCGTAAACGGCAGGGAGAACTGCGAGGTCAGGGTAAACGGGCAGATACTTGACGGGCTGACGGAGCTGCTAAACGGATATGTCCGTACCTGGTCTGATATGCAGACCTTCCATTCTGAAAAGCAGTTCGTCTTTCTTATAAGAAACAGCGGCGGCACGGGTGAGGTCTTCCCTAAGGCAGAAAACGTTATTGAAGCCGCCATGAAGACCATCGCAGTGCTGCCTGAGATACAGGACGAGGTCACTAACGAGATAGCAGGCGGGAAGATATACGAGCTTTGCGGCAGGGACACTGACCTTTCCTGGGAGCTGAGGAATTTCGTTCCGGAGATATATGCCTATGTGCTGCTGGACGTAAGGCCCAGGGATACCTTTACAGTGATAAGGGGCGAGGAGACGATCGAGCTCACCCTCACGCAGATGCGCCATTACGGCTATATCCGTGAGGGCTGCGAAAGATATCTGAGAAACAACAATCCGGGACGTGAGTTCAATATCAGGGTGCTTGCGCTGAGCGCCACCTACAGCGGCGTTATGCAGGCCGTGGAGGCGGGCTCTAAGATAAACGAGCTGGACCTGACCCTGCAAATGACCGCCCCGGCGGATTACAGGATAAGGTAAGAGGTGCTTTGAGAATTGTATGAGGAGATCAAGGAGAGCATAGCCGGGGTCTGCTTTAAAATGTGGCAGAAAGGCTTTGTGGCTGCCAACGACGGCAATGTCAGCGTCAGGGTAGGCGAGGGGCTATATCTTGTCACTCCGTCGGGTATGTCAAAGGGGGACGTAAGGGCCGGGGATATCGGTCTGGTCGATGGTGCGCTGAATGTCTTAGAAAGGCCCTATGAAGGCTGGCGGCCGTCTTCCGAGCTAAAGCTCCATGTGCGCTGCTATGAGGAAAGGACGGACATAGGGGCGGTGGTACACGCTCACCCGCCCATAGCTACGGGCTTTGCGGCTGCCCATATCCCTCTGGACGACTGCTCGGTGATAGAGACTGTGCTGAGCCTGGGGACGGTGCCTCTGGCGCCTTACGCTACACCTTCTACTGATGAGGTGCCGCAGTCTGCGGGACCGCTTATAAGGCGTCACGACGGCTTGCTTTTAGCAAACCATGGGGCTGTTACGGTGGGGGCTGACCTGAGGACCGCTTATTTCAGAATGGAGACTCTGGAGCACCAGGCCCATATCTCTCTGGCTGCCCGTCTTCTGGGCGGAGCGAAGTCCATTGACGCAGAAAATATCAGGCGGCTCACGGAGCTTAGAAAAAGCTACGGTATAAAAAGCGCTGACCTGATGGAAACGGACGGGGCTGCGGGGGAGATGTGAGCATGGAGATAGTTTATCAGTTCATGATACTGGCCCTGCTCTTTGCGGCGGGCTGTGTTATCGGCTGGGGCCTGGAGGTGTTCTACCGGCGGTTCAAGCCTTCAAATAAAGAAAGGGTCTGGATCAATCCGGGCTTTCTCACAGGGCCGTACCTGCCGCTTTACGGTTTCGGGCTGACCCTGCTCTACCTGATGGCAGGGCTGGAAAGGTATATAGATATCGGGGACAGGTTTTTAAGGCAGGGCATACTGTTCCTGCTGATGGCGGCGGCGATGACGCTCATAGAGCTTATCGCCGGGGAGATATTCATTATCCGTATGCACATAAAGCTATGGGACTATACGGATATGCGCTTTAACTACAAGGGCGTTATCTGCCTGCGGTTCAGCATTTACTGGGCGGCCCTTGGGGCAGTGTACTATTTTCTTATCCACCCGAGGATACTGAGGGGTCTTGCCTGGTTCTCACACAATCTGCTTTTCTCATTTGTCATAGGTTTTTTCTATGGGGTCTTCGTCATCGACCTCATCACGACCTTCCGGCTGGTGGACAAGATCAAACGCTTTGCCTCCGAAAACGAGATGGTCATTCGCTATGATGAGCTGAAAAAACACGTGCGCAGGACGGCACTGGAGAAAAAAGAAAAGTACAGATTTTTGTACGCCTGGCGCAGTGAGACGTCTATAGCCGAGCATCTGAAGACCTATATGGAAAAGCAGCTGGAGGCCGCCAGCCTGGACAGGCTCAACGATTTCATAAGCAGAAAGAAAAAGGACCGCTGAGAGCGGCCCTGAAAACAGCAAAGGAAGATAGATATGAAGATACAGCGCAGCTACCCGGCCTTCACGGTCAGCAGGAAGTGCGAGAATTCGCTTAAAGGGGGCCACCCCTGGGTCTACGACAACGAGATAGTTTCCGCCCCGCAGGAGGTGGAAAACGGTGCTATAGCCGACGTGCTGTCTATGAAAGGCTCTTATCTCGGATCGGGACTGGTAAGCCTTAACAGCAAGATAAGGGTCAGGATACTTTCCGACAACGCTAACGAGAGCTTTGGGGAGAGCTTTTTCCGCAGAAGGCTCCGTTATGCCATCGACCACAGAAAGACCGTCATGGGCGGGGACTTTTCCGCCTGCCGGCTGGTCCACGGAGAGTCTGACGGTCTGCCGGGGCTGACAGTGGACAGGTACGGAGATATCCTTTCCGTGCAGGTCATGAGCTTCGGAATGGAAAAAATGAAGGACATGATATTCAGGCTGCTGACCGAGGAGCTGGAAAAGGACGGCGTCAGGGTCAAGGGCATAATGCAGCGCAACGACGTGGCGCTCAGGGAGCGTGAGGGCCTTGAACAGTACAAAAAATGGTACACATCAGATCTTTTGCCGGAGCCGCCGGGGGAGCTTGCAGAGATCTGCGAGAACGGCATTTTCTACACCGTAGACGTTCTCAACGGGCAGAAGACCGGGTTCTTCCTGGATCAGAAATACAACCGTCTTGCTGCGGCGAAAATAGCCAGGGGCAAGCGGGTGCTGGACTGCTTTACCCACACTGGCTCCTTCGCCCTGAACGCTGCTCACGGCGGTGCCGAACACGTCACAGCGGTGGACGTTTCGCAGCTTGCAGTGGATACCGCCCGGGCCAATGCTGTGAGAAACGGTCTGGACGACAGGATGGATTTTATCTGTGCAGATGTTTTTGACCTTCTGCCAAAGCTGGCTTCATCCCACGAAAAATATGATTTCATTATCCTTGACCCTCCGGCCTTCACCAAGAGCCGCAGGACCGTCGGCAGCGCCGAAAGGGGATATAAGGAGATAAACTATCGGGCCATGAAGGTGCTGCCAAGAGGCGGCTATCTTGCGACCTGCTCCTGCTCCCATTTTATGACAAGCGAGCTTTTTGTGAAAATGCTCCTGTCCGCCGCTAAGGACGCTGGGGTACAGCTCAAAATGATAGAGTCCCGCCAGCAGGCCCCGGACCACCCGATACTCTTGAACGTTCCCGAAACAGACTATCTGAAATTTTTCCTTTTCCAGGTGGTATGAAATGAAAAACAGAGCCTCCGGCATAAGCCGAAGGCTCTTCTTATCAGCTGTTCACTCAGCTCTTCTTCTTCTTTGCGACTATCACAGAACCGCCCATTATAACGATCATACCCAGACCAAGCGCAGTGCCTGTGGAAGGATTTTCGTCTGCGGAGCCTGTAAAAACGCTCTGGGCTGCGGCCTCCTCGACAACAGAGGCAGTCTCAGCACCGTCGTTAGCTTTAACGTCGCCGTTGCCGTCAGCATAGGCAGCGCCTGCTGCACCGACAGCTATGGCTGCTGTAGCCAGCCATGCCAACATTCGCTTAAACATATTCTTCATGATCCCTTTCCTCCATTTGTTTCCTTTCAAGTCACACATTTCTATCTCTGTCTGCGAAAGCCTCACCCTTTCGCTGCGAGTTAATTATAGCACACTTTGCAAAAATCTTCAAGCGGTTGTACCAATTAGTAACCTTTTTGTAAACTTACTTGTTGAGAATTCACAATCTTTTATCCCGCTCTCAAACGTTTTTGTTAATAAATTTCTTGACTTATCTATATCTCGTTCACAATAAAGCTATATATTTCCATCTCAAACGTTTAAGCTATATCATTTAACGGAAATATCCTGCAATCCAGTCCCCTCGGTCAGCTCAAAAGTCAGCACCGTACCGCCGGTCCCCTCGGGCAGGGTCAGGGAATAGGACTTCATGTCTTCAAAGCTGTCGCAGGCCTTTATCTCCACCTCCGTCCTGCTTTCCCCGGCTATTACAGCTGCCCTTGCACCGTTGAGCGAGGAGGCGGTAAAGCTCAGCTCACGGCCCGGTCTGAGTTCAAGGCCGCCGTAGCTGACCTTCCCCGACCAATGGGTGCAGCGGACATAGCTGCGCTTATTGAGATAGGAGAAAAATATCCTGACGCTTTTGCCTTCCTCAAAGGTGTCTGCCCCGAAACGATCGGGCCTGCGGGCGTTTCTTATATCCACGCCGTTTATGAACAGCCCGCAGCTCACCCTTTCGTCCGCAGAGCTGCCGCCTGCAAAAAAGCTGTACAGTCCCTCCTCGACCGCCATCCTGCCTTGCCTTACGTCGTATATCCGAAGGATATCCTTGCCTGCCCTGAGAGTGACAGCCGCAGTTTCACCGGCCCTGATATGGACCCTTTCATAGGCGCAGAGCTTTTTCAGGGGCCTTTTCACAGCGCTGTCCTTCATTCTGAAATACAGCTGCACGACTTCGTCGCTGTCGGTCGATGAGGTGTTTTTTACATTGACCTGAGCTGTCAGAGAGCCGCCCTCATCTTTTACACTTAGTCCGGAATACTCAAAGCTCCCGTAGCTCAGTCCGAAGCCGAAGGGGTAAAGGGGCTTCCCGCCGAAATACATATATGTAGTCCCCTTGGACTCTATGTCGTAATCCATGATATCTCCCAGCTCCAGCTCGGAGCGGTACCAGGTCAGGGGCAGACGGCCTGCGGGTGAACAGGCCCCGCTTATGACCTCTGCGGCGGCTGTGCCAAGCTCTGCCCCGGCGTGGGAGGACCAGATGACTCCTGCGGCGGCCCGGCTCTCGCTGCAAACCGCATAGGGATAGCTGCATATCAGCATCAGCACCGTGTTTCTGTTGACAGCGCACAGCGTCTCGGTCATGCCCGGCTGGATATTGAGCGCAAGGGTCCGGCGGTCATAACATTCCTTCGCCACCTGTGTGGGGTGGTTGCCCACGCAGTAGATGACGTTCTCACATTCGGCTGCAATGGCCTTTGCCCGGTCAGGGCCGGCGCTCACAGTCTCGATCTGCCAGATGACGCTGTCGGTAAGGGCACGGCTGTCCGTAAAGCCTAAGGCGTTGTTTTCGGTGCAAAGACGGCTGTGATGAAGATACTCTTCTATTATGACGCCGCCCTCTGCGGGCCGCAGATTGAAAGTCTCCCTGGTGAACCAGTCGAATATCCGGCTATTATGGAGCCTTAGCTCTCCACCGTCGCTAAAACGCACATATTTCCTTTCACTGACTGAGAACAGGTCCACCCAGTTCTCGCCCCAGTCCTGAAGCTCGAAGATCCCAGCCTTTTCCCTGTCCTCGGTGAGGACTATCCGTCCCTCTTCCAGGGCCAGGTAACTGCCTGCTGAGGACCTTATCCTCACCCTGTCCCAAAGGCTGTCACTGATGACCTGACAATCCGGATAAGCGGCCTTTATGCCCTGCAAAACTGTAGTTTCATAGCTCCAGTAGCCTGTGTACCAGTCCATCAGGCAATCGTCCGCCAAAGGCCCCGCCACGGCTATCTTGCCTTTGTAGGGCTTTATGGGAAGTATCCCGTCGTTCTTCAGAAGCACCATCTGCTCTGAGGCGGCCCGCTTGTTGACCGTGCGGTGGGCCGTGCAGTCGATAACGCTCTCGCTTATACCGTCGAAAGAGGTCTTGTCGAGCTGGCCAAGTTTCAGCCTGGCATAAAGGACCTCCGTCAGCGCCCCGTCTATTTCTTCCCAGGTCACAAGTCCCTCCTCCAGGGCCTTTGCGGCTGCTGCCGCAGTCATCTCCTCACCGTCGGTCATAGTGTTGCAGCCGCCCTTTAAGGACAGGGCGAAGGCCTCGGCCATGCTGCGGGTATACTTGTGGGCGGTCAGATTCTGGGAAAGGTCCCCGCCGTCGCTGACTGCGAACCACAGTCCCCAGCTGTCCTTCAGCTTAGTCTTTACCTCCGGGTTCATTATCCCCGGCAGACCGTTTATTTCGTTATATGCGGTCATTATGCTCCGGGCGCCGCCGTGTTTTATGGCGCACTCAAAGGGTGCGTAATAGTACTCGTATTTGAGCCTGAGGGGCAGATAGGCATTGCAGCTGCCCCTGTCTTCTTCATTGTTGTTTGCGCAGAAATGCTTCAGGGTAGGGACGGTCATGAAAAAGCCGTTATCCTCTCCGGCCATGCCAAGGGTATAGGCACGGCTCTGCTCCCCGGCAAGGCAAGGGTCCTCGCCGTAGGCCTCCTCGGTCCTGCCCCAGAGCGGGTCACGGACCATATCCACAGTGGGTCCCCAGAGACAAAGGCCGCCTTTTTTATCCTTATTATAATATGCTCTGGCCTCAGTGCCGGCTATGCGTCCCAGCTGTTCCATCAGCTCCTTGTCAAAGGTGGCCGCCATTCCCACAGGCTGAGGAAAAACCGTTGAGGGTCTGGAAGGTTCCCTTCCCACATAGCCCCTGGCCACCTCAGTGCCGATATAGAATTCCCCCAGTCCGGCCCCCTCGGCAGCCCTGTGATGAGTTGAAAGCAAATGTAGCTTTTCATCATTGCTTAGCTTTGATACCAGGTCCCTGGCCCTTTGGTAAAAAATAGTGTCCTTCTTCATATATATGCACCCCGTTCCAACAATATCCGGCCTTAACACAAAAACGCACAGCCGTGCTTTTGCTATATGATACCATGTCTTTGCCCCTGTGTCAAGGTGCAGATGACCACAAATATTTTCTTAGCAAAAAGCACAGGTCCCGGGGCAAAGCTGCCGCCGGGACCTGCCGTTTATCCGAAACAACAAATATTGGCTCTGTGCTATTTCTCAGGCTTGTTCTGAGGCCCGCCGGGTCTGCCGGGGGCGAATTTCTTTACCAGTAGTTTAAGGTAAATGGGCATAAAAACGAATATCAGCACATAGCCGACGGCCAGACTTATGCAAAGCGACCTTAACAGCATGGGAACAAACGGGATGTCCGCCCCGTTTTTGACAGCCTGCTCGTGGGCCATGGATATCATGGCGATACTCATTATAGGCGTATAAACAAGGTCGGAGACCAGAGAATCTATGGCTCTCTCCTTCATGCTCCCGGGAGCAAGGCCAAGCTTTTTGTTTACCTTTCCTGTCAGTGGGCGCATAGGTATGACAACGCCTACGACAAGGCTTATGACCATGCTTATCAGAAAGCTGACCAGAAACCCGGGTACAGTGAAATGCCCAGAATTCAGTGTGCCGACCAGAGAAAGGACCAGACTGAGGGTAAAGCTCATCAGCAGATTCATAAAAATTCCTATCTTATTCATATTACCACCCTTTTCTAAGTCCCGTAACTTTCATACATGGGGCTGTCGAGCCTTTTCTCGAATTCCTCCACCGGCAGTGGCCTGTCGAACAGAAATCCCTGCGCCATATCACAGCTGCTCTCTTTCAGGAGCTGCACCTGCTGCTCAGTCTCAACGCCCTCTGCTATACATTCAAGGCCCATCTCCCTTGCCATGGAGACAACGTGCCTGAACATGACGCTGTGGCGGTTGCCGTCGTCCTCTGCGCCGATAAGAAAGCTCCTGTCTATCTTCAGCACCTTCCACGGTATCTCCTTGATAAGGTTAAGTGACGAATATCCGATGCCGAAATCGTCCACCGAGGTGTATATCCCGGCTTTCTGAAGGCCGGTAACGACCCTTTTGAGGTCCTTGAACTCCACGTCCGTCGTGGTCTCCGTCAGCTCTATCTCCAGATACTCGTGGGGCACCCGGTTGCCGTCGATTATCCTCAGCATCCTCTCCACCAGTTCCGTATCCATCATATGTTTCCTTGAAAGGTTCACCGAGACTCTAACCACGTCCCGTCCCTCGCTGAGCCATCTTTTGATATCCTTGCATACATGGTCAAGCATATAGAAGTCCAGCCTGCAAATGTCCATGCCCTGCTCCAGTATGGGTATAAAGTCCGCCGGTGATATCAGCTCACCTCCGTGGACCCACCTGCAAAGGGCCTCTGCTCCCCTTAGTCTGTGATCTTCCAGGGAGACCTTGGGCTGATAGTACACTCTGAACTCTTCGTTTATGATGGCGTCGTTGAACTGGCTCAGCACGCTTATGGCCTTTTCCTTGCGCCTGACTATCTCTTCGTCAAAATACATCACGTCGGGGGTGTTGTACTGCCTTGCTATCTGCGCCGCCGAGATTATTTTGTCCATTACCTCCGACCCGGACTCCGCTACATGGCCCTCGGGTATACGCAATACGCCGCAGGTGGCCGATATCCTTATCTTTTCCCGGGTCTTCTGGTCATATACCACACTCATCCCCGTCAGCGCTTCCAGCAGCTCGTCCTCCTTGGACGAATCTGCTATGAGACAGAAATTGTCTCCGCCCATCCTGCACACCACGCCCCGGTCGTCAATGATCTTGCTGAGCTTGGTGATGAAGTTGTACATTACCAGATTTCCTGCGATCCTGCCTATCTGCTGGTTGACAGTGGAAAAGTGCTTGAGGTTGAACTGAACCGCCGTCATGCCTCCCAGCCTTTTGTTCTCGTTCAGCTCCGTCAGGCTCTTCATAAAGTAGCGTGTGTTGTAATAGCCGAATTCATCGTTATAGGTGAATTTATCAGCAATGTGCATGAGCCTGGTCCTGCCGTTGAAGACAAAGAGCATTTTCAGCACCAGCCCTATCTTCTCCCTTTCCTCTGCGTCCCATGGCTCAGTGTCTCTGGTGCGGTAAACGTTATAGTATACCACCGAGGATATGCCTGTGAAAAATCTTACGTTCAGCGGCTCTTCATCGTATTCGGCGCCGCTGTTATAGTAGTCTATCTCGTTACAGATCCCCTCAGCTTCCTTAGCGCTGTCCTCAAAATAATTGACCGAGACCCTCGATATCCTCAAAACGGAGCAAAGGCCTTCGATAGCCTGACTGATATCGCTGTAGATAGTCTCCTTGGTATCATACATCCTGTAAAGAAATATCTCGAAATTCTTTTCAAACCCTGCTGTGTCCATTTATAACTGCCCCTCCGCACAGACCTTTGTCCATCCGACCCTTTCATAATATGTTCCCTTTAAAGATCCCGGTCATGGTGACGTTTCTTTCCCAGAAAAAACCGTGTGCCGCTGTCAGTTTCCCCGTATACTCAGAATTATAAAATGACCGGGCTATTTCAATTTATTATTAATTACATCATAACATACAATGGCGTATATAATAATAATTTTTTGGGACTATTTTATGAATTTTTGTAATTTCTGATAAGATATGCACGAAAAATAAAAAAACAGACGCTTGATTTTAGTCAGCTCTTTACAAATTTTCCATAATGTGATAAAATGAATGTGGCACTGAAACGCTCTGGACTTCCGGAGCCGGCAAAAGCGTGAAAATGGGGGCTGATGATATGAAAAAGTATGATATAGTTTTCGTGGGACTGGGGGCTGCGGGCCTGTTTGCGGCCTATGAGCTGACAAAGCTGAAGACCCTGCAGAGGGTCCTCATTATCGAGAAGGGAAGGGAACTAAAAAAACGCCGCTGCCCTATCGACAACGACAAGGTGAAAAAGTGCATAAACTGCAAAAGCTGTTCCATAATGTCCGGAGCAGGAGGCGCCGGAGCCTTTTCCGACGGTAAGTACAATATCACCACCGCCTTCGGGGGGGATATCAAGAACTATTTAGGCTATGAAAAGTCCATGGAGCTTATGAGGTATGTGGACGGGGTCAATATGGACATGGGCGGGAGCGGCTGCAAAAAGTACTCCACCGCCGGTTCCGATATCAAGGCCGAGGCCCTGAAATACGACCTGCATCTGCTGGACGCCGAGGTAAGGCATCTGGGTACGGACAAAAACTACGTGATACTCAGCAACATCATAGAATATGTGGGCAGCAGCGTGGATATACTCTACGAGACAGAGGTCACGGACATAGTCAGGGCAGGGGAGAGCTGCTGGCAGACCGTTACTGAAGAGGAGGTCTATGAAAGCAGCAAGGTGGTCATCGCCGCCGGCCGCAGCGGTTCCGCATGGGCGTCGAAGATCTGCGCCGGGCTGGGCGTCAGCCAGAGGGACAACAGGGTAGATATAGGCGTCAGGTTCGAGTGTCCCGCCCTTATCTGGGACCATATCACCGATAAGGTGTATGAGAGCAAGATAATCTACCGCAGCCCCGTCACCGGCTGCACCTGCCGTACCTTCTGCATGAACCGCCACGGATATGTGGTGACGGAGAACACGAACGGCATAATGACCGCCAACGGCCATTCCTTTGACGACCCGGCACTGGCCTCGGACAACACCAATTTCGCCCTGCTGGTCACCCATCATTTCACCGAGCCTTTTGATGATAGCAACGCCTACGGTCAGGCCATCGCAAAGCTGACCAACGCCCTTGCCGGCGGCGTGATGGTCCAGCGTTTCGGAGACCTGGTGGCCAATAAGCGGAGCACCCGCAAGCGCATATCCGAGTCCTTCACCAGGCCGACTCTGGAGGCTGCCGAGCCGGGAAATCTGGCTCTTGCTATACCTAAGCTGACCCTTGACACCATAATCGAGATGATCTATCAGCTTGATAAGCTGGTGCCGGGTACGGCGAATTTCGACAATCTGCTCTACGGCGCAGAGGTGAAGTTCTATAACTCTATGGCCGATGTGGACGGCAATTTCGAGACAGCCCACAAGGGCCTTTTCATAATCGGAGACTGCTCCGGCACCACCCACTCGCTCAGCCAGGCCTCAGCGGAGGGGGTATATGTGGCAAGGTATCTTGAGAAACTTTTCCTGGAAGGAACTGGCATCAGATGAGCCTGCATAAGGAAAAAATGGCCATTCCTGGCCTGAGCTCGGCATTTTTCTGCAAAAACAAAGCATTTTTTTGTTTAGACCCCTTTACAATTTCAAAAAAATGATGTATAATATGAACTATGGGAAAGTGTATATCCCAAAATCTTTTTTAAGGAAGGAGGTAGTCGGAGATCAGAGGTAAGACCTCCGACGTGACCTTATGAAAAACATCAAAACGTTAGCTGCCCTTTCCGCAGCAGTAATGGCTATCAGTTCATTCGGCGCAGTTTCTGCTTTTGCTGAGTCCGCAGCTGCTCCTACAGACTCTCAGGCTGCTGCAAGCGATGAGAAGCAGCCCCCCGTACAGGCTATCGGCAAGGATGAGAGCACTCCTGCCAGCTCCAATGTGAGCACAGTTGAAAGCACTGCTGAAAGCACTGCTGAGAGCACTGTTTCCGATAGCACCGCTGAAAGTTCAGCTGCTGAGAGCCAGCCCGACAGCTCTGCGATCAGCGCAGCAGAGAGCACCGCTGAGAGCAAGGCTGATGTGTCTGACGCCAGCACTGTTGACAGCTCTGCCGCCGCAACTTCCAGCGCAGACAGCAAGGCTGAAGCAGTTATCACCGTAGTGGGCAGAGATCCTTTCAAGGGCGTGTTCTATTATTTTGACAACACCGGCAAGTTCGTAAAGGCTGTTGATACCGACGGCAAGGACGTTACTGCAAACGGTGCTCCTACCGGTTACATCTATGACGTTGACGACACCAAGTCTCCCTGGGAGATCATTGTATATAATTCTAACGGCAAGGAAGTCAAGAGAGCTGCTACCGATGTTAAGTCCACCACTCTGAAGGACCTTGACGAGGCAGCTAAGAAGGTCATCCAGCCCATGATAGATGCTGACAAGAAGAACACCAAGGACAGCAACAACAACCCTAAGACCGGCGCTGCTACAGCAGGCGTTACCGCAGTTGCAGTTCTTGCTGCAGCTACTGCTGTTATTTCCAAGAAGCGTAAGTGATCTTTAGACCGCATTCAAAAAGACCTCTTCGATCAGAGAAGAGGTCTTTTTTCTGCTTGACACTGTCAGCCTGGATATGCTATGATAAGCATAGGCGATTATTTTACACTAATAAAAGATAATGGGGGAGAGTTCATGGCTAAGGACAGCTCTGGAAAGACACATAACAGAAAAATAGAAAGTATCGTAGAAGTGTTGTTCGACGATATACCCTACAGTCCCGAAGCAAGCGAGGCACAGTCCAGAATAGAAACATCGCTGACAGAGAAATATGAAAAGCTTTGCAGGGACAGGTCTGAGGGCGAAGCGACAGACACTTTGCTGTCGGAATATGGGAGCCTGACAAAAATGGCCCGGCTTGCCGGTTATACTGAAGAACAGGCCCTTTCATGGCGCAATGCCGGAGATGCGGCGGAGCTTAGACCGACCCGTAAGCTTATCTGGAAACAGCGGCGGAGAACATATCTGGCGGCTCTTTTCTCTATGTTCGCCTTTACTGAGCTTGCGTGGGTGATATACGATGCGGTGAACCTGAACAAGGAATTTTTCTTCGTGACCATGATGTTTACCGCTTTTGCCGCCCTGACTTACCGCCGTATCCGTGATATCACCGCTACAGAGCGTGAGATCAGTGAAACAAAGTATGACAATGCGGCCTTTGCTTATCTGCGGTCGCTGTCAGACAAGTATACCAAACGGCTGTTCAATTCCATTGCGCTTCTGATCGGTGCGGCATTTGTGTTTGTCTGCTCGGAGTTGAGTTTCTATGTGTTCGGCAATTCAAAGTCTGCCGAGTTTGCGGAAAATTTCTTTTCCAACATGATAATGGTCGAGATACCGCTGTTTCTGTTTGTCAAGAACTTCATACTGCATAAGCTGATACAGAAACGCATAGCGCTCCCGGAAAAGAAAACAGCCAGAAATTACGGGATCTTCATTACTCTGTTCTCTCTTGTTTACTGGACAGGAGTAACACTTTTCACTGTTATTGCAAGCAAGAGTATCAGCTATCCCGGAAACATCTTCTTTGGCGCAGCTATCATTTTTGCAGTAATTATCATTATACTTGACCTGACTGCACGAAAAAAGGTAACATTCAGAAACTTAGTGTTCAATCCCAAGCGTTTTTCAGCCGTGACGGCTGCGGTCCTGATCGCCAGCGGATCTACGGTACTTCAGCGTGATACCTGGTACACTCAGAGCTACATAAACTCTGTGCCTGTTGTGGAGCATAATACCCACAAGATCGAATATGACGAGCAGACAGGCGTTTACACCATAACCTCCTCCACTGAGGATTTCAAGATCCTTCATCTGACCGATATCCATATCGGCGGAAGTCTGTATTCTTACAGCAAGGATATGAAGGCGCTCAAGGCTTGCTTTGCAGAGATCGAGCACACCCACCCCGACCTTGTTATCGTCACGGGCGACCTTTGCTTTCCTCTTGGCATCATGTCGATGTCGCTGAACAATTCCGCACCCGTTCAGCAGTTTGCGGCGTTCATGCGAAATACCGGTATCCCCTGGGCGTTCACCTATGGGAACCATGATACCGAGAGCCTTGCTTCACTGAATAAAACGGAGCTTAACGAGGTCTACAGATCGCTGTCTTACAAAACGTCGGGAAATCTGCTTTATCCCTATGTTCAGCCTGACATCATGGGCAGAAACAATCAGCTCATCGAACTTCGCAATACAGACGGTTCGCTGAATACCGGACTGTTTCTCATTGACTCCAACGCCTATACCGGCGAGGGCATAAATGTCTACGACTATATCCATGACGACCAGGTGGAGTGGTACGCTGATGAAGTAGAGCGAATGAATGAGGAAGCCGGACACGTTGTTGATTCGATGGTCTTCTTCCACATTCCCCTTCAGGAGTACAAAACAGCTACAGAGCTTTATCTTGACGGCAGCGATGAAGTCACCTACTTCTTCGGCGAGAATCCCGGCGACCACGGCGGCATCACCAACGACCTGGTATGCTGCTCGGACTATCCGAGCAAGATGTTCGATACTGCTTTGGAGCTAGGAAGCACATCGGGCTTTTTCTGCGGACATGACCACTACAACAATGCGTCTATCGAATACAAGGGCATAAGGCTTACCTATGGCATGAGTATCGACTACCTTGCTATGCCCGGCATTGAGAAAGAGACTAAGCAGCGTGGTGCGGAGCTTATCACTATCCACTCCGACAGCACCTGGGACTTAGAGCAGATACCGCTGACTTCTATAGAAAAGTAAAGCCCGGCCCCACCGCAGTCATATTCGATAAAACAGCAAAGGTCCAGCGACCCTCAAAGCCGCTGGACCTTTATTATTGGCATTATTATTTGAGATACTCCACTCCTTTTATTACAACACCTTTGTAATCGTCGATATCAAGAAGCTCATTAAATGTTATATAGGAATGATCTCCCATATAGCAAAGGTCGTAATAGCTGTCAAGAGGGATCATTTCACCATCTGCTCCTATAAACCGGATATCAAGTGTTTCATCTATGTCTCCATCGTAATCGTCCTCTGACCATGCCGCAGGCTCACAGTATATCTCGTATTCCGAAAGAGTGATAGTCCTGCCGTCAGCACTTTTCAGCTTTGCGCTTTTGATATTTTTATCAGCCGGTATTTCTGTCTCACAGTCGAACCGGATAGGAACATTGTTATTGTCTCTCTGTCCTGTGAGAGTTCCATATCCGTAATAATTATCTGTCTCGCCGTGCTTATGGAACAGCAGTTTGATACCTCGTGACATATCAACGTCGCTTGTGTTAATAAGTATAGGCTGACGGTTCTCGCCGTATTTTTCCGTTCCGTCGAAATAAACACTGGTGTTGCAGTTGTTAGTGATGAATTCTCCGTTGTCAGCATACACTGCCGTTATCCCGTAGCCCAGCCGATCGGGAGACATATACTTAATTCCACTGTCCGTCAGGTTCTCCACTGTAAGCACACCATAAAGCTGACAGCCGTCGTACAGCACAGTTTCCACAGTAAATCTGAGCTCGCCGTCGTCAGTGACCGCATTTGTGATAAGTTTGCGGCCTTCCAGCTCATCAGAACTCTTGATGATATGCTCTACGTTCTCCTTGTGGATAAATGTATTATAGGCATATGCCCCCGCAGGTATCGCAAAAGCCATCGCCGCCGCTATCCCGACTGCTAACTTTACCGCCAGCTTTTTGGGTCTGTTCTGCCTTACAGTATGCTCCCTGCTTGCTGACATTATGAATTTTTCGTCCAGTCCGTTCATTGCTTTCAATATATCATTTCCGTTCATGGCCGTACTCCTTTCTTGTCTAAAAATCTCCTGAGTTCTTCTCTCGTCCTGTGAAGAGCAGTCTTGACCTTGCTTTTGGTGAAGCCCATTTCTTTTGCGATCTGCTCCACGCTTTCACCGTACCAGTACCGCTTGACGAACATATCGCACTTTTCATGCGGCAGCGTATCCAGAAACTCGTTTATCAGCGCTGAAATAAACTTGTCATCGGGCGAAGCATCACGGCTCATGTCGGGTATGCACTCCTCCATTTCGTGAGTGAGCTCCACAAGCTGTGCCGAGCGCTTTGCTGTCTGCTGCTTTTCTATGATGTTGTAGGCGGTGCATCGGCAAAGCCTTGCAAGATAAGAGAAAAGATCTTCGGGCTGCTGCGGCGGGATAGATCTCCATGCTTTCAGATAGGTATCGTTCACGCATTCCTCAGCGTCACGCATATCGCTGAGAAAGCTTTTCGCAAGTCCCATCAGCCGCTTTCCGTAGCGCCTCTCCGTCCTCTCAACTGCCGACTCGTCCCGGGACAGATACAGCTCTACCAGCTCTCGGTCATTCTCATGCTCGACCATAGGTCACGCCTCCTTTCTCTCTTCACTATGATAATCAGGAAATATGCGAAAAAGGTTACACATTTGCGCAAACATCTATTTGCTATTGCATTTTTTGCCGGAATGGTGTATAATTTCAGAAGAGACCTTTTTGGACCATGAGAGGATACTCCCTATGATCCCGGGATCGAAATATGTGCAGCAGTAAAACAGACAGTTTTCAGCCTTTGTCTGTCAGCTGCCAGCTCAAAAAGTCTGAAACGGTTTGCCGTTTACTGTAACATCACAGCAGCCGGCTCTTGAACGAAAACGTTCTCTGACAGCCTGGCTCGAAGAAAAGGAAGAACTGCATATGGACTGTGAAAAATATACCTTAGCACTGGAAAATTTTCTGAATATCATGATGTTCCATGACGATACCGATCTGGACATGATACACAGTGCTGTGGAGCCCCTGGGGAAAGTGCTCAGGTTTAGCAGGATAGAGTCTTACTATTACGAGAATTCCGCCATCGAGCATATAGATAAAGGCTATAGAACTGTCTATTATGAGGACGGCGCCGCCGGGAAAAACAGCATTAGTGAAAGGTTTGTTACCAATGAGGGGAATATCGTCGTGTTCAGACTTTTCGGCTGCGATGAAGGCGCACCGTGGTCTGAGGAGGACAAGCAGAGACTGTATCTTATAGTCAAACTGCTGTTCACATTCAGGAACCGCAACAAGCTTATAAAGATAGTCGATAATCTTACCTATTTCGACCAGGAGATAGGGGTGCATAACCTGAGGTACTATCTGCGCTATCTGGGCGTTCTTCATGAGCGGGAACAGCTGGGGGGACACACTGCCATATGTTTCAATCTGAAAAGGTTTACCGCCATCAATCAGAAACTCGGCAGGACCAGGGGTACCTATGTCATGAGGGCGTTTACCAACGAGATCGCTGCACATCTGAATGAGGGCGAGATGATATGCAGGCTGGTCAGCGATAATTTCATAATGCTGGTAAAGACCGAAAACGCCCAGGATATCGTCGATGCACTTTTAGGACAGGATATCGTATATGACAGCGAGACCGGGGCGGCCGTCCATGTTTCTGCAAATATAGGGGTCTATTCCATCACCGATGAAAGCCATATCGAGCTGGCCTCTGACATAATGGACAGGATCAGCGCTGCTGCCCATATCGCCAGAGAGAGCGCCGAGCATGATGTTATCCATTTCAACGAATCTATGCTGGCCGTAAGGGACAGGAACATAAAGATAGTCACGATCTTTCCCAAAGCTCTTGAGAATGAGGAATTCATGGTCTACTACCAGCCAAAGATATCAATGGAGGACTATACCATGACCGGCGCCGAGGCCCTGTGCCGATGGCAGCATGACGGCAAGGTAGTGTCGCCGGGGGACTTTATCCCTGTGCTGGAAAGGTCTATGGAGATATGCGATCTGGATTTCTATATCCTTGACCACGTTTGTCAGCACCTCAGGCGGTGGATAGACCTTGGCAAAGACCCGGTCAGGATATCTATCAATTTTTCCAGGAGACATATGTCCGACTTAGGGCTGCTTGAACACATTCTCAGGATAGTTGACAAATACCGTGTGCCCCATGGCCTTATAGAGATAGAGCTGACCGAGACTACATCGGACATCGAGTTCAAGGACCTGAAAAGAGTGGTGAAAGGCTTGCAGGAGGCTGGCTTTTCCACCTCAGTGGACGATTTCGGTGTAGGGTATTCGTCGCTGACGCTCATAAAGGATATACCCTGGGACGTTCTGAAGGTAGACAAGAGTTTTCTTCCGAACGAGGACGACAACGAGGACAGACAAAAGCGCATCATGTTCAAATACGTCCTTGCCATGGCTCAGGAGATGGGATTGGAGTGCATAGCAGAGGGCGTTGAGACACGGGACCAGCTGGATCTTCTGAAAGAGAACTGCTGCGACCTTGCGCAGGGCTTTTTCTTTGACAGGCCTCTGCCTGTGTCAGAATTCGAGAAACGTCTTGACGACAAGCTCTATGTCGTAAAAAGCTGATAAAGCGTTCAGGGAGGGACGGAGATGATCTATACGCCCATGATAAACAAGGCCCTGAGGATAATGTTCACTGCCCACAGAGATCAGTGTGATAAGAACGGTGTGCCTTACGTTTTCCACCCTTTCCACGTAGCCGAACAGATGAAGGATGAGGATACTGTGACAGCAGCGCTTCTGCACGACACCGTGGAAGACGCCGGACTTACTCCAGGATATCTGAGAGAACAGGGCTTTAATGAGCGGGTCGTGAATGCGGTCGCTGTCCTGAGCCATGATGACGGCGAGGACTATTTTGACTACGTGAGAAGGGTAAGGCAGGACCCCGTAGCAAGGGTGGTCAAGCTGGCAGACCTCGAGCATAACAGCGACCTGAGCAGGATAGAGGAGCCGGCAGCGGAAGATTTCAGACGGGCAGAAAAATACAGAAAAGCCATAGCCATTCTGAAAGGGGAGGAGGACCTAAGATATGCTGATCTCGATCTACGGTGATTCCATAAGCACCTTTGAGGGCATGAACCCGCCGGGCTACAGAGTGTTTTACGATCTTAACAAGTGTATATACAACTGTCTGTCAGGACCGGAGGATACCTGGTGGGGCAGGGTGCTTGCGGAATTCGGCTGGGAGCTGCTGATAAATGCGGCTTTTTCCGGGGGAAGAGTGACTGGCAGGGAGTTCCCCTCAGCCTGTTCACCTGAAAGGCTCTCAGCTCTTCACAACGAGCGCTATCCTGACCTGATAATGGTGTACCTTGGATTTAACGATTATGGCTACGGTCTGCCACTCAGGTCAGGAAAACCGGAGCCGGACACTGATTTCTTTTATGATGCCTACCGTTTCATGCTCAGAGAACTGAAAAGCCGATACCCCGGCTCGAAGATAGTGTGCGGCACACTTATGCAGCCATTTATCGCCATGCGTCCCGACGTTTCCGAAGCCATCAGGACCAACCGCTACGGCGTGCCTCTGACAATGTTCAACCAGGTCATAAGAGAGGCTGTGAGGGAAGAGGGCGCACTGCTTTGTGACCTGGAGGCTACGGGGCTGATGTGTGACACACTCGACAGCTCTCACGGGTCATTCAAGGGGCATATGTCAATGGCCGAGGGCTGGATAAGCTGCCTGAAACAGCTGGGCCTTTGATGTATAGATCTTTTTTTACATATGCGCTGCCGGCTTTTTAGGATCTTTCCGTAAGGATACTGAGATCAGGGCGTGATACGATACAGCCGGCAAATGCCGGCACGGCAGCTGCATGACGTTTCGGCCTGTGAGCCGACATCTCAGAGCTGATCGAAAGGGAGGGAAAGTCATGATCGCAAAACCATACAGACCGAACGGCGTCTTCAGGCCTACATTCCGGGCACTGCGTTCGCAGAACAGTGCAGAGACCGTCAGAAAGACCGCAGAAGATGCGTCAAAGCGTTATACTGACTTTATGCAGCGGCATAAAGACTTGAATCTTCTTACCAGAATGCACTACGGGCAGTGCTGTGAGCGTGCCGCTCTGTATCTTACCCTCAAGGAGCATTATCCCGACACTGCTATGGAGCTGATCGATCTTTCAGTGAGAGAATACTGCGGCAAAATAGGCATTGCTGTCAACAGGTGCCTGAAACTTCCTGCATTCAGAAAACGCTTTTTCCGCATAATGATATTTATGGCGATGAATGTTTTCGGCAAAAACGGCGGCTTCAACAGCAGGAAGGTCTCTGTCACCGATAACGAAGGCCGCTTTGACGTCCTGAAATGTCCCTACTGCAGATTTCTTTCCGAGCTTGGCTGTCCTGAGCTGACAGCTAATTTCTGTAAGAGCGACGAGTATTCCTACGGCAGCCTTGACGGTATAGCGTTTGAGAGAACACAGTCCCTGGGTATGGGAGGAACTAAATGCGATTTTTGTATGAGAAGAAAATGAAAAGTGCCGTTCATATCTTTTGATGACCCACAGAGTGTATGGATATAAACTGAGCGGAACTGAATATGCGCCATTCTGTCAGTTCATTGCCGGAACAAAGATATTCAGAACAACTGATAGATGTATCGGCAATTGTCCGTAGAAAGCAATACACCATGGCAGCATTAAAGCCAAACGCAGGTGATATCATTGCAGGAAATTTGATAAAACCAAATATGAAAAGAGGAGTCGCAATATGTTTGACAAAAAGATATTAGACAGCATCGAGGTGCTGTTCCACAGCAGTATCCGCATCAACGCAGACAAGGTCATCTACATCGATCCGTTCAGGATCAATGAAGAACGCCATGATGCCGACCTTATCCTGCTTACTCACGACCACTACGACCATTTTTCACCGGAGGATATTGATAAGGTCATGAATGACGGCACTGTTATCGCAGTACCTGAGCTGATGGCTGATAAGTGCAGGAAGATCGCCGGAGACAGACTGATGACCGTCCTTCCCGATAATAAATATACTATATGCGGGATATCTGTCGAGACTGTGCCAGCGTATAATCTTCTGAGACCCTTTCACCCCAGGTCAAAGAAGTGGGTGGGATATGTACTGACCCTTGGGCAGACTCGCTGCTACATTGCCGGAGATACTGATCTGACTGACGAAAGCAAGTGCGTTTCCTGCGATATTGCCCTTTTGCCCATCGGCGGAACTTACACCATGAATGCCAGGAAAGCTGCCGAGCTTGCCAATACGATCAGGCCGCATACTGTGATACCTATCCATTACGGCAGCATAGCAGGAAAGCCTGAGGACGCAGAAACGTTTAAAAATGCTGTTCAGAAGGATATCGAGGTGAAAGTATTACTAAAATGAGAGCGCTTTGCGTTCATCAGCATTGGCACGTTTTGTTATGATGCAGATGATACAAACCGCCGGAAGATAACGAGCCTTTGTTCTGAATAATGTTTCTATGAATATCGAATATTTTTACCGGTCCTTGGAGATCTGATCTGTTTTACTGATAAGATGAGGCTCGAGGTCCACTAAAGCCTGCGCTCGTTTACTTTGCATTTAAACGTGTTCAATGTGATATTTTTCAAGCTCTTCAAGCGTGTGCCTGTGACCGTGTCTGTCATCGCTGACGAAATGCTCATGCACGTGACTGTGGGTTATCGTGTGTGTATGCGTGCTGCCGTCGTGGGTGTGAGTAAAGGTGTGCGAATGCTCATGCCTGTGCTGACGAACGAGGGTATCTGCCACGACAAATGCCGTGCCGACGATCATGATCATAAGCGCTGCAAAATAGCTTGCCGACAGCGTTTCATTCAGCAGAACAAGCGAGAGCAGCGCACCTATAAACGGTGCGGCAGCATAAAATGCGCTCGTTTTAGCCGCCCCGAGTGTTTTCTGCGCACGAATATAGGTAAAAATGCTCAACCCGTAAGCCACAAATCCAAGGATAAGTGCGGCGGCAATATAACGAAGATCAGGCAGCCTTTCGCCAACGATCAGCGCCGTTACCATCGAACCCATGCCTGAGCACAACCCTTTTATCGTCACTATCTGATAGGTGCTTTTATTTGAAATGCTGCGGGTGCAGTTGTTTTCCAGACCCCAGCAGCTAGCCGCCCCCAGCACAAGAAACGACCCAAGCGAAATATCAAAGCTGCCGCTGCCCTCAAAGGTCAGAACAGCGCTTGCGAGAGTGATGAGCCCTATGGCTGCGAACAGCCGCTTTGAGACTTTTTCCTTGAAGAGCATGAGCGCTATCAGCGTTGTGGCGACTATCTCGAAATTGCCCAGCAGCGAGGCGTTGGACGAGGTGCCGTGCTTTATGCCCAGCATCAGAAGGATAGGTGCGATGATGTCAAGCACCACCATGCCGATGGTATAGGGCAGGTCGCTCCTGCAAAGACGCTCGGTCCTATGCTCTTTCGGGAAGTGAAAAAGATACATGATACCCACGCCAAGTCCTGCGCCGAGGTACAAAAGCGCTGCCATAACCGTTGGCGGGATACTGTCGAGCAGCAGCTTTGAAAGCGGCACGTTTATCGCATAAAAACAGGCAGCCCCCAGGGCGTAAAAGGCGGCGGTGAGCTTTGAGCGTTGTTCGGTGTTTCTCATTTTTCCTCTCCTGTCTCGTGAAGATATTTCTTTGACATTATCAGCAGTCCGCCGAAAGTCCACAGATCGCCTATGCTTATCCAGCCGGCCGCAGCGGCGTTTGTGAAGGCGTGGTCTCCCGACAGCTTCATTAGTATAGCCGGGAGCGCCCCGAACAGCGGCGTGAATACCCAGCACCATTTCGGCAGCGGAGTTTTCTCTTTTGCAAATGCACTGATCTGTACGCCGGTGAGTATGCCGAAAAAGATAAGAAATATCACCGTGGCGGGGAGCAGGAAGTATCCAATAAATCGTACAGTTTTCTCCTCGGCTGCCCAGGGCGATAACGCCTTGACGGTCTTGAAGAAATATACCGCTGCACAGCTGACCACATGGACTAATGCGCCAAGCATGAGTACACCGAAAATGCCAGCCCGATATGCGTGAGCGTGTTTCAAAGACTTCTCCGCCATCAGGCGGTACACTCCGAAAAAACAGAGACATTTAAGCGGTATGCCCATAAGTCCCAGAGCCGCCGACCAGAATATGCGGCCATCGGACACGCTCATGCAGCGGGATAAAAATGCTTCAAGCCCCGCCGTTCCCGGCTCGGAAACTCCCCAGCACAGCAGCATATCCCCGGCCAGCACCATAAGCGCCGCAAATATGCCTATCTTGAAAAGGTGCTCTATCCTTTCGATATCAAGCTTTGAGCTTATTCCTATATCGTTCATTCTATCTCTCCTTCTGCTCTGTACTCCTGCGGCATATCGGCATAAAACATCGTGAACATATACAGATGTCCTATACTGATCGCACCTGTGCCGATGCCGCTGCGAACACACCCAGCTTGTATATAGAAGGCATTATCCCTTCCAGTGGCTTAAAAAGCCTTTCGTAAAGCTGGTAATGACCCAGCGCTGTTATCGGTATGCCGACAGCACCCAGCATCCCGCCCATGACCATTCGCAGCTCGGATTTTCAGCGGCGTCAATGAACATATCCACCATTTGTGAGCCTGTCGTTATGCCCGATGCGGGGTTTGCACCTATAAGCAGATCTCCCAGCAGGGTCAGCACAGCGCCGGCTATGCCAAAGATCATTCCGTTCCTGAATTAATTGTTATCCATTACTGCCTCCTGTTGTCTGAGCTTGATTTTAAGGGACCGGTATCCATTTTATCTGTAAGTGGCGCAAAATGTATCTGCCCACCGGCATACATATCAGGTTTCCTGCCTGCCGGTCTCAGCTATGCTCATAAGCAGCGATTTTGTCCGCTTTATACTGTGTTTGACTTATAGCCTGAAATGTGATATAATAAACCTGTTAGTCATATCTAACTATGATTATATCATATTTCGTTATGTTTTTCAATACCCTGGAGGAAGAAAATGAAGATATTGATATACGGCGCTGGAGTCATAGGTTGTCTTTATGCTGCACTGTTTGCTCAGGCAGGCTATGACGTCAGCATCTACGCTCGGGGAGCTCGTCTTGAAATGCTAAAGACCAATGGGCTTCAGTATAAAACAGACAGAGGTATCAAGTGCGCAAATGTAAAGATAGTCAGTGAAGTAAATAATAACGACCGCTGTGACTTCATTTTCGTAACTGTCAGAGAACACCAGCTTTATGATGTCCTTGCGGCGCTTCGTGACAATGTTAGCCCGAACATCGTCACTATGGTCAATTCACTTGACCCCTACGGTAAATGGGAGAAAATCTGCGGTAAAAACCGAATTATCCCGGCATTTCCAGGCGCAGGCGGCGGTTTTGACGGCGAAGTCCTCGATGCGGCACTCACACCCCGTATCATCCAGCCGACCACCTTTGCTGAGACAGACGGCAGGAAAACACAGCGCACAAAGGAGCTTGCAGAGATATTCAAGCGCTCGGGAATACCGTACCGGATAACCTCTGATATGCACGCCTGGCAGGTCTGCCACCTGGCAATGGTGGTGCCTATCGCAGACGCTTATTATGAGACATACCGCCCCGAAAAAGCTGGCTGTGATATGAAACTTATGAGAAAGACCGCACGGCGTATCAAACGGAATTTCAGTATGCTGAAAAAGTGCGGAGCAAAGCTGGTGCCAATAAAAATGGAACTGTTTCGTATATTGCCCACGCCGCTGCTCACCCTCGGTCTTTCAGTCACATTCAAAAGCAGCTTTGGGGATAAATTCATGTATCGTCATTCTATGAAAGCTCCTGATGAGATGAGGGAGCTGCACAGGAAGTTTTATTCTTATCTGAAAAGCTCCTGTGACGAAGACTCTGCTTCAATGCGGGAAGATCCGGACGGGATCTGATGTAGGAGTGTAAATGATCTAAAATGAGAGCTTTTCTGAAAAAACACAAGGTCGTGAGAGTTTTGATAAAAATAGCAGTGATAATATTGGCATTAGTCATATTTGCGTTGATCTTCATGCGGGTCTATCCCGCCTTTGGCGGCAGACCCACAAGCAAAGACCGCAAGGATCACGCAAAGCGTGCAGAGGGCTATTTTGACGGCAGGCATTTCAACTATCCGTCAGAGTGGGAGCTTGAAGGTATAAATGCTGACAACAGAGTGTCCTCAAAAGGGACCGTCCCCAAGGACCCTCTTCCCGTTGAGACCCCCGATCTCACAAAGGCGGCTGACGACGATGTGACGGTAACATGGCTGGGTCACGCTTCTTCTCTGATTCAGATGCACGGCAAGAATATTCTGGTGGACCCTGTGTTCAGCAAACGTGCATCGCCTGTGCAGTGGGCGGGTCCCGCAAGGTTCACCGAGCCGTCGGTCACGGTCGATGATCTGCCTGAGATAGACGCTGTGCTCATCACTCACGACCATTACGACCATCTCGATATGGACACTATAAAGGCGCTGGAAAGCAAGACGGAGCATTACATAGTCCCCCTCGGTATCGACAAGCACATCACCCGCTGGATCAGGGACGACAGCAAGGTGACAGATCTTGCCTGGTGGGAGAGCTGTGATCTTGACGGGCTGGAAATATACTGCACTCCCGCCAACCATAAATCCGGCAGAGCGCTTGATAATCAGCAGACCACACTTTTCTGCTCGTGGGTCCTGAAGGACGAATATCATCAGATATTCGAGAGCAGTGACACAGGCTACGGCGCACATTTTGAGGAGATATATAAGCGCTTCGGAGAGTTCGACCTGTTCATGCCCGACAGCGGTCAGTACAGCGTAAACTGGCACTACTGGCATATGTTCCCTGAGGAAAGCGCCCTGGCCGCAGAAACACTTCACGCAAAGGCGGTCATGCCGATACATTGGGGAGCCTTCGTGCTCAGCGACCACGGCTGGGACGACTCGCCCGAACGTGTGACTATAGCCTGCGAGGAAAAGGGGATCGAGGTCATAACACCCAGGCTTTGCGAGACAATGTCTCTGAATGATTCGGAGAATTATCATGAGCGCTGGTGGAGAGCTCTCGAATAACAGTGTATGTGCAGATCGTGGTATGCTCCACAATGCTGATTATGACCCCAGTGGGACGGATTTTAAGTGCGCCAATAGGCTATGGTTTTACTGAACAGGGTTATTCACAATACCAACAAACAGCGGCAGTCCCGTATCACTCATTATCTCAAAGATAAAGGGTCTGTCCAGTATGAACTCTGCATGACCTTCGGGTTTTACTGCTCCTATATAGTTCATGACCGTCAGCGATGCCGCCTTGCAGCCTTCCTCGTCAATGATGACTCTCGTATCCTGTTCGGCTTGACTAATGTATATGTTGTCTGTACTGTCTGTCAGAGGAGTAAAGTCTGAGTTATCGGCATTAAAAATATCAGTAATGCCAAGCGAACTTAGCCCTTCACGAAGATCAATTTTTGAGGAAACATCAAATTTCGGAACAGACATTTTTACTGTCACATACTTGTTGTTCGGGAAGTTCCCTATACTGAGCATATGCCTTTTGACCTGTTCATCATTTAGCAGATCATCGGGAGAATACCCCTCATCAGGAAGTATCAGCTTCATGTGACCATTGTTTTCAAGTTGTAAGCTGACCGAAGAAAAATGCTCTCCCCAGCAATATCCCATATCTCTCTCCGAGTTCATGTAGTCACATATCACATCACCATTGACACTGTGAAATACAGCCTGTTGCGTTATTTTAGGCGAAAACTTATTGTTCCATTTTCCGCTGTAATTTACAGTAGAGGCAAGTGTCAGTATCATTTTGGGATCCATCTTTATGTCAGAAACATAATCGGTAAGCAAGCCATCGGTCTGAGCGTTCAGCCAATCCTGAAGCATTTTGCTGTAAACATCTGATGAAGGATCACCGCTGTACACAGATGAATAGTAAGTATCGGCAAGTGTGTCCACAGTGTCTTGCTTATAATCGGCATTACTGTTCGTCCACAGTGAATTGGCAAGAATACATTTAGCCATTCCATCGTCTTTATAGTTAGCCTGCCAGATCGATTTCGAGTGTGAACGCAGAGTTTCAATATCACTCTGACCAAGTACATCAAGTATCTGCTGTCTGCTGTTTCCGTCAGTGATCTCCGCCGTCATACCGAGTGCCATATACAAACTAAGCGGAGAATAAACGACATTGTCCGTTTCTGAGCTATGCAGGAATGTCTGAGTGCTGTTCAGAAAGAAAGTATTGAAACCGTCCTGATATCCCTCCGGCTGATTTCTGAGTGCCTTTTGTGCTTCGTCCCACGCATGATAAACTTCCTTATAGTCGTCCCAATCCGGATAGGCTGTCTCATCAGGATACGGGGGCATTTCGGGATATGCTGGCGCAGCAAGGAGCATTACACGGTCGCTGCCCTTGTCAGAAGAGGGAATGATTGTATCATCGCCTGTTTTCGGGAGTATAGAAACACAAGCAATTATCGCCGCCGCACATATACCGCCGAGTGCTGTCCACTTGAAGATACTGCTCTTTTTCTTTTTAACTGTCAGATCGGGAACGAGCTTATCATCTGTATCACCGATCACATCAAGAAGAATGTCCTTGTTTTTCATACGCCTACGCCTTCCTTTTCTAAATATCTTTTCAGTTTGTCCCTTACACGCTGTAATATCATCTTGACAGCTCCCTCAGATATGTCATTACGTTTTTCTATCTCGGCTACAGGCATTATGTACCAGTAACGCAGGAGAAATATGTTTCTGTTTTTTTCAGGGAGACTGCATAGAAAGCTGTTCAAAAGCTCCCTTAACGCAAGCCTGTCCTCTATCGGGCTGTCCTCTCCGATACATTCTCCAAGTTCATCAAGGCATAACGCCGTTTGTCCGCCGCCGTATTTTTGCGACCTGTCCCTGCGATATTTGTCTATTGCAAGGTTTCGTGTGATCCTGCCGAAGAACAAAGCCAATCGCCCGGGCTTTTCAGGGGGCATCGTATTCCAAGCCCGAAACCACGTGTCATTGACGCACTCCTCTGTGTCCTTCGCAGAATGAAGAATATTGTTTGCAATCGTACTGCAATAGCCGCCGTATTTCGTCTGGCTCTCATTTATTGCAGATTCATTTCTCTGCCAGTAAAGCTCTATGATGTGAAGATCTTCCATAGCGCACCTCCTTGATGCCACTTTACCCTTATAGACGAGATTCATATCGCTCAGGTAACGGTCGGCTTAAAAAATTATTTACTATCATTATATCACAGAATAAAGACAAACTCAATCAGTAATGAAAAACTATTACCCGAAAAGAAAAAGCCTTATCCCCGTATCACAGGGATAAGACTTTTTCCATAATTGGTATCTATATGTTTACTCCTGAACTTCACTCATCAAAGCCACACCGTCCTTGAAACCTGCCTTGTACGCAGCTCTCATCTCACCGGCGTCGGTATCACTCACGCAGTCGAGGATTTTGTGAAATACATCGCTCTGCTCCTCGCTCAGAGAATCCTCAAAGGGAATACAGAGCTTGTTAAAATCGTCAGAAAAGTCGGCGGCGTGAATATCACCCTGTCGGAAGTTTAAATCATATCGATCATTGTAAGCACCCTTTCGGTATTTTTTAGCTTGCTGTACCTGTCTTACAATGTTTCCTTGAAAACTTCTTTACCGCTACTGTCCTAAACTGTGAGAGCTTTTGCCATTCAGACGATCATATAATGGTCCTGAATTACTTCTTTTCAGCTATTGCAGCCTGTGCAGCCCTCCACCAACGCAGGCGCATTTGATACGCTCAAAAGCTCGAGTTTATGGGCTTTTTGTCACCCTCCACATTGCACGTTTTAGGAGTTTTGTCATCGCCCGAGAAGTGCAGATACCAATCGAAGGAGTTCTCATTCACCACTATTTTTTCTACAAATGCTTCGATAACTGCTTCGGGAATATCTTCATCAGTGTCGAAATTCGTGTACCGTTCAAGAGCATACCTCAGCAGAGTGATACGCTCATTGTAGTCGGGAACATCACTTGTCTCTGTGACTTTTTCCGTGGGCGAAAGCTCGCATATCTGCTCCTGCAAAGAGGCTATCTGCGTATCGACTTCCGACTTCATGTTCATGAACTGCTCTTTTGTTATCTCATCGTCAGCCCTCATGGAGATGAGTTTGTTCAGACGCTTTTCCAGTTTATCAAGCTCTGCCTTTTTCTGTGCGATAATCTCGGTGTTGTCCTCGACTTCTTCCGTGTCGTCGATATGCTTTTCAAGCATCTCCTCGGCAATATCAAGTATCCTGTCGGTGTTCCTCAGAAACTCACGGAACAGATTCTTCGCCATGAACTGTAACTTCCACCCCGGTATCATCTGCGAGGTGCAGATACCCTCCGTGGGCAGTCCCTTTTTCAGCCTTGTCCGTATAGTTCCGTTGCGTATCTGCGAGTAGCACATATACCCGTACTGCGTACCCTTTGATGTGGTGTGCCATACCTTGCGGTTGAATGTGCATCCGCAGGAGCATACCAACA
>JAFVCV010000032.1 GCA_017478965.1 Ruminococcus sp.
ATGCTGACCTTGACAGCGGCTATCAAATTCAAGTCTATGTAACTAACCTTAACGCTAACGGCGGTCTTACTCTTACGCATAAGACAAAATCAGGTGTTACGGCTGATTTGACGATATCAGGAACAGAGGGTGTACTTACTGCCGACAATCCGCTTCTTGCTAATTTCAAAGATACAGAAATTGATAACGGCTTTGCAAGTGCTTATTTTTCGGGTGAAATGGAGTCGGGTGTTAAGTCGGGCGGTTATTCGGGTACGATGACTTATTCTTTTTTCTGCAATAAGTATTGAACATGAAAACAGGGCTGTTGCAAATTAGCAGCAGCCCTGACAATTAATTCTGATTATAGTTTATGTGGTATAAACTTTATGCTATCCTCACATTTTACTATTTCAAGTCTTACCTTATTCTCACGATTTATATTCTTATTGATAAACATTCTAAGAATATCTAATCTCTGCAAATCGGTTTTTCTAATGCCCCAATAATCATCAGGTATCACCTTCAGTTCTACGGCATAGCCATTGTTAAGCAGCTTAGACATTCTATATGACATTTCACCAATATCAGAATATCCATTACATTTATAAGTGAATGTTTCCCTAATAGTTTCTGCAAGTGCCGGATTAAATCTATACCTACCCTGAGCAGCCCATTTACAAATTGTTGTCATGGGTATATTACTTTCAAATCTATCCTTATCAACAAGTTCTTTGTTAAACCAATCATCAGCGGTCAGAGTAGGAGTCATAGCTTCTTTGATAAGATTTTTTCCAACTATGCCACCAGCTATTGTTGTTAAGAGCCAACTCATTGTAGTATCACCTCCGTAAAAGAGTAGAGAGATTTAGTATGTGTATACCAGTTCTGGTTCAGTATTAGTTTCAACCCACGTTTCAGTCCATGTTGTTTCAGGCTCAGTCCATTCAGGCATTACCGTTGTAACTGTGGTAGTGGTAGTAGTTGTTGTAGTATAAAAAGCAGCATAAGATTTTTCACAGAAAACGACTTTATTATCAAATCTTACTGCATACCAATCACCCATTTCACCAATAGCAATGAGAATAGTGCCTGAATTAACGCTATATAATTCTTCTGATTCTTTATCAGGTGCATAATACAATGATATGTTGCTGTTCAACTGTATTTCCTGTTCATAATCAAACAAATAATAGGTGGTATCAAATTCTTTGGGAGGAGAAGTCGTTGTTGTAGTAGTTTCTGCGTTAGACTCATTTCTATTTGATTTTAAATCAACCCATACAATTTTACAAGATTTACCATCAAATGAAATTTCATCAGCCATTCCATCGTGTAATTCGCCTAATATATAACCTAACATTTCTTCAGAGATATTCATTTCCTCTGCACATTTGGTTACATCAGATATAACGATAGTGTATTTGTTATCTTCTACATCAGAAGTGACAACACTAACAGTTTGCAATTTATTATAAATTGCATCGAAAACAAGCCACATATTTCTTTCATCAATAATAAACTCTTTTAAGTCATCTATCATTGCTCCAAATTCATCTTTTGATTCTGGTGTATAACCGATTATATAGTGTGCATAGCTTTCCCAAGAATTTCCCATATAATAACCTACTAAGCATTTTGCGAGTTTATTGTAAAACGCTCCTGCTGGTAGACTCCTTGTAAATGTTAAATCACAGTCCTCTTCTAAAAATGTAAAATCATTATACTTGTAAAGACCTAAAGCATCAACAGTACAGTCATCTAAAGTTAATTCAACAGCTAAATTATAATATTTTTCAGTATCGGTTTCATTTGTGATTTCTTTGGTATCACCATTTGATTCAGCTTCATCTATCAACGTTAATTTAGCATTATTTATAATTAAATATTGACCGTCTGCAACATTAAAATATGATTGACTTTTATAAAGGGTTTCACATTTTACAGGCTCTTTTTCAAAGAAATCATCATTAATCTGATACCCTCCACGAACGCCATCTATAGACTGCTGCTCAAATTCATAATGATTAGTTATAGTTTCTATTTTGTATTCTCCTGCTGGAATATCATCGCCAACATGATATATACCATAATCATTTAGCTTCGTCAAATCTAATTCTTTAGCAGGAATGAGCAAGCAGAGATAGTCAAGATTGACATATTGCCCTTCCTTTATGTGGACATTTCTAATAACTCGTTCTTCATAATTTCCAAAACTGTCATTTTTGTCAGATACGCCGTACTTTGTAGCAGCATCTGAAATTGACATAATATAATAGTCGCCTTCCTCAAAATCAGTACCACATCTGAATATGCCATTACTCAGATAATTGCTGAAAACAGAAGGGTATAAAAAACCAAAACTCAAAGTATCATCAGAAAGCTCGTTCTTTTCAACAATAGAGTCAGAGCTATCAATCCTTTCAGATACTTGTGACCTTGAATTATTTGAATCTGCGTTATCATTTTTATTTCCGCAGCTTGATAGCGATAATATAAAAGCGCATATAATCAATGATGTCATACACCTTTTCATAACAACACCTCCGCAATATACTTATTAATAATTATATCATAATTTACAATCTATGTCAATCCTCAAAGTGAAATAAATAACTCCTATTGTGTTTGTTAATACTATACAATAAGTGTAGATTAAGAACACAAGGAGCGTTTTATGATAAAAGGTTTACCTGAAAAGTTAAAGAATTTACGAACAAAACAGGGTCTTTCACAAAAGCAAGTTGCTGACCGTCTTAATATATCGCCCTCAATAGTTAGCGGATACGAAACAGGTGAAAGAACACCAAGCACTGAAAACATATTAGCGTTATCATATCTCTATAGCTGCACAACTGATTACCTCTTAGGCAGACAAACACAAAATGCAAACATAATTTTAGATACCAAAGGGTTGACAGATGAACAGCTTCAGGCAATTCAAGCGTTAATAAACACAATAAAGAAAAGCTAAAGGAAAACATAAACCCTTTAGCTTTTCCCATTTTATAATCACTATCAGCATACTACATATTGTTCGGTTTGCCTCGCCAAAGCGTTGATAATGAACTATCTCCCTTTCCCTCAGGAATTTTATGGGGTCCCTGACGTCCGGGTCGTCTGCCAGGCGCAGGATATTGTCATATGTCACCCTTGCCTTCTGCTCGGCTGCCAGGTCCTCATTAAGGTCCGCTATTGGATCCCCAAGGCTCTGGAAGGTCGATGCCGAGAAAGGTACCCCGGAGGCCGCTATGGGGTAAACGCCGGTGGTGTGGTCAACGAAATAAACGTCAAAGCCGCTGTCCTTGATCTCTTTGATGGAAAGGTTCCGGGTCAGCTGATAAAGTATGGTACCTATCATCTCCATGTGGTTCAGCTCTTCGCTGCCTATATCGTTGAGTATGGCCTGCACCTCCCGGCAGGGAGCCGCATAGCGCTGGTTAAGATATCTCAGCGCCGCCCCCAGCTCTCCGTCCGGACCGCCCAGCTGGCTGACAATGACCTTTGCTAAAGCCGGGTTCGGGTTTTTGATGTTCACAGGATACTGAAGTTTCTTTTCATACTGCCACATCAGTTCTCACCCCTTTCCCAGGGAAACG
Source organism: Ruminococcus sp. (assembly GCA_017478965.1). Classification (GTDB taxonomy): domain Bacteria; phylum Bacillota; class Clostridia; order Oscillospirales; family Ruminococcaceae; genus Hominimerdicola. Next base: position 3,579 of record JAFVCV010000032.1, read on the forward strand.
GCGACGTTACCCATTCCCACTTGTCGGTGCCCGGGGAGTCTATTGCTCTCAGAGGACCGAATTTATCTGTGTATTCCTTTTCAAGCTCTTCATATCTCTGCTTGTGCTTTCTGAAATATTCCAGCCCCATCCTGCACGTCGGGTGGCTGTCAAGGTAAAGGTTCGCCTCAAGAAGTGCAAAGCCGCAGCTTTGCAGCTTTCTCAGCAGGGTCTGCTTTTCGCTAAGCATCGGCATCAGGCACAGCCTCCTCTCCTATAAAAGGTTTGTCGAGACTTGGGAAGACCGTCCCTCTGCTGAGGCCGACTTCTTCCTCGTAGGGCTTTTCCCACTGCTGATAAGGCACATAGGCCATGGCAAGGGAAAGTGTTTTCGGCAGCGCCCCGCCGGGCAGGGGGCAGTTCTCTTCATCGCACCCGGTGCCGTCTTCAAAGATCTTTTCTAAGATATTTGCCTCAAGTTCTTTCAAGCTATCATCTCCGTTACAGTTATTTTTCCTGCACCGAAGTATACTATGCGCCCGGTCGTCGGGGTGTTAACAGTCCGCTTTATTGACAAGTCCGCAGGTATGAGATATAATATACTAAACGGACCGCAGGACCGTAATGCACACCGGGAGGCATGAGAAATGGAAAAGATACGCAGGCATATCGTTTTTTACGGCAGCGTCCAGGGCGTAGGCTTTCGCTACAGAGCCTATCACGCCGCAAACAGGTTCGGCGTAACGGGCTATGTGAAAAACCTTCCGGACTTCAGCGTTGAGGCCGAGCTGGAAGGAACGGAGAAGGATATAGACTCGGTGATAATAGAGATAGAAAAAAGTCCCTACATAACCATCGAGCGCATGAAGGTCGAAAAGCTCCCTCTTATCGGGGATCGCAGCTTTGAGATAAGAGACTGACGTTTCGGAGGTGAAAAAATGAAGGTAGGCTCCATCGGCTTTCACTATGTCCATGACCGGGACTTTCTTTTTGACTCTCCCCAGGGGCCTGGTGCAAGGCTGCTGCTGATAATTAAAAGCTCCGCCCTTGTCACTCTCTCCGGCAGGACCTGCATGGCGGAGGAAAACTCCTTTCTCCTCATCGACCGCACCACCCCTTGCAGCTACCGTGCCTATGAGGACCTGTATATTGATGACTGGATATTCTTAGACTGCCCCGATGAGGAAACAGCTGTCTTTGAAGAGCTGGGTATCCCCTTTGACACCGTCCTTCCCATCGGCAACCCGGACGAGTTCTCTCAGCTTATACACCTGATGACCTATGAACATTATTCCGCCGAGGGCTTTCACGAGGAGGCCGAACAGCATTATCTGCGGCTGCTGCTCATAAAGCTCTCCCGCCGCATAAATCAGGGCCGCACCGCCAACAACGGCGCTTTTATGGAAAAAAACTCGCTCCTCAGCATGATACGCAGCCGAATATACACCGACCCTGGCAGCATCGGTCCTATAGACAGCCTGGCCAGGGAATGTTCACTGAGCCGCTCCGGGTTCCAGCACGCCTATAAGAAAATGTTCGGGATAAGCGTCATGACTGATATCGTCAACGGCCGCATGGAGCTTGCCAAGCGCCTGCTGACCTCCACGCCAATGACCGTAGAGTCCATAGCGGCGAAGTGCGGCTACAGTTCCGCCTACTCCTTTATGCGGCAGTTCAAGCTGACTCTTGGCATGACCCCCACCCAGTATCGCCGGGGACAGGATAAGTGAAAAAAGGTGCCCTTTACGGACACCTTTTTGTTTGCTTTATTACTGCCAGCCGCCTCTGCCGCCCATACGGCCGCCGAAGCCGCCCATGTCACCGCCGAAGCCGCCGCCGGGGCCGCCCATCATAGACTGAGGTATGCTGTCAACCTGGGAGCCGTTGATGATTATGGTGCCGCCGTTATATTCAGCTGTGCCGTCATAATCGAAGGAGGAAACGGTGGATGTGATGTCGATGGTGCCGCCGTTGACGTATATGTTGCCGTTGGCGTCGATGGCGTCAGTGTCGCCCTGGCCCATGACTATGTTGAGATAGCTGCCGTTTATCTCGATGGCCACTTCCTGCGACTTGCTCTTGTTGGAAGCGTTTATGCCGTCGTCCGATGCTGTGATGTAGATCTCGCCGTCGTTAATGAGCACATAGGTACACTCGATGCCCTCGCCTGCGGTGATGTTATAGGAACCTCCGTCGATCTCTGTCAGGTAGGTGCCCTGTATGCCGTCTGCGGCTGCGTTGATCTCAAAGCTGCCGCCGGTGATGGTGATGATGCCTAAGGTGTCGTCATCATCGTTCTCGCAGTGAAGTCCGTCCTTTGAAGAGTTGATGACAAAGCTGCCGTCGCTGATGGAGATGCTGTCGTTGGCCTCGATGGAATCAAGGGCCGAAGTTATCACGTAGCTGCCGCCGGTGGCTTTCAGGTCGTCCTTGCAGCTTATGCCGTTGCCGTAACTGGAAACTATCTCTAAGGTGCCAAGGCCGTTGAGTACCAGGTCGTCCTTTGAAAAGATGACCGCATCTGTATTTGTGTCGCCGTCAGCGGTAAAGCTGCCTGTTACCTCAAGGGTATTCGTGCTGCCGCCGGCGGTGGTGATGAATACCTTGTCGGCGCTTACCACATAGATAGCCGGAAAGTCATCGTTAACTATCTCCAGACCGTCCAGTACCAGCTGTACCTTGGACTCCTTGTCTGTCTCGACCCTTACCGTGCAGTTCTTTGCGCTTCCGCTGAGAACATAGGTGCCGGCCTCAGTGATGTCGATGACAGCCCCGTCGCTCACAGTGATGTACTGAGCGTCCTCTGTGTCAGCCTCCTGCTCAAGATCTCTCTTGGTGAACGTACTGTCTTCACTGTCTTCGCTGCTCTCAGCCTTTTCCGAGGCCTCGCTGTCAGAGCTTATCTCTGAGCTTTCATCGCTCTGCGCCCTGATGCCTGAGCTTTCTTCTGAAACAGCGCTCTCCTCCTGCTCGCTTTCCTGAGCATTATCCTGAGTTACCTTCACTGCCGTCTCAGTGCCCTGTGCTGCTGCGGCATTATTTCCGTCAGCAGTCTGAGTGTTGTCAAGACCTGCGCTACACCCTGCTGTGAACATACAAACTGCCATTGCTATAACTAATGCTTTTATCTTATTGTTTTTCATAAGGATTACCTCTTTTCTTTGATGTTGTCTAAAGTATAACAGCCCTACCTAAAACCTAGCTTAAAGAAAAAAGTTCCTGAAAAATTTTTTAGAAAAGAAGTGTATCCCCCGCCATGGGGGATACACCCTGATCTGATATATCATTCCTGTTCGGACTTAACATCCTGCGTATCTTCTTCTGTCTGCTCCTGCTCATTTCCTTCGTTCTGCTCCTGCTGATCTTCCTGCTCAGCCTGTTCCTCCTGGTCATCGCTGCCGCTGCCGATAAGGTCGATAACAGTGTCCCCGAACCTTAGCTCTGCCCACTGAACTCCCTCAATGTCCACAGCGTCAAAGCAAGCTGTCATGTAGCAGCGATCCTTGAAGCCCGTCTCTGCCTCGGTATCGCAGTAGTAGCCAACGCCGTTTTCTTCTTTTATCCTGTATTCGCCCTTGTCGGTGACTATAACGAACCTGTCTGCCGTCTCCTGGCACTTCTCCTGGATATCATTCTCGAACACCTCTGGCTCCCCGCTGCCGGGATACTGGAACCAGAATAACAGGTCGGTGCCGTAGCTGCCGAAGTCCGCCATGGTCAGGTTGTACCTTACCCCATCGTTGTCCAGATATTCGCCGCCGTAATACTTGGTGACTGTCTCACGGAAAGCTGTTTCCGGAGCGGTGACAAGGTATTCCATATTTACCTCGTGCTCCGTCCAGTAGTCCCCTTCTATATCAAGCCCTACCTGACGGATAGCGGCTATGAAAGGCTCGCCGGTGGTCATCCAAAACGGTGTGCCGGTGACGCTGACGTGATAGAGATTGTTTATCTCAGGGTCCCTCTTGCCATAGGCCTCGTTGGGTCCGTACTTGTCCAGCTCATTTCTGTACTGCTCTTCGCCTAGGGTATAGACCAGCAGCCTTACCTCGTCGTTTGCCGCAGCCACCTCAGGGTCGTCGATATAAAAATCGAACAGCAGCTTGGGAGCTGCCCCATCGCCGGTAACAGCTATCAGGTCCGCCCTGAATATCCCGTCAGATGCGGTCATCATTGGCGTATAGATATGCCCTTCATCAACTATGCTTGCCGTTACCTCGTCATGCAGAGTCTCTCTGAACAGCCCTGCCATAGGTCCGTAGCCTGCCGCACCCGCTGCCGCAAAGGCCGTTACCGACGAAAACGCCACGCAGGCCGCTGCAACAAAACCGATAGTCCTCATGCTCCTGACGCCCTTTACCTTGATCTTCTCACCGCTGTTTATTTCATTCCTTTTTGCCATAGCAAGTACCTCCTCGCCGCTGATCGTATAAGCCTTTTCACAGAAACTGTCTACCTCTCTCTTATATTCTGTATTGATACTCATATGATCCGCCTTCCTTTCTCAATGCCTTTTCGAGCTTTTTTCTGCCCCTGTTCAGCCTGGTCTTCACGGTGGCCTCCATAAGGCCCAGGCTGCGGGCTATCTCTTTGATGCTCATTTCCTCATAATAGAACAGATGTATAGGTAACCGGTATTTCTCCGGCAGCTCCGTGACCGCCGCCATAACGTCGCCCATGTCCTCCTTCTCAGGTGCAGGGGTGTTCTCGTCAAGCTCCGACAGTCCCGCCCTGGCGGTATCTCTCAGATGGTTCTTGCTGAGATTTATCCCCACCCTTATCAGCCATGCCTTCACGTGCTCTTCGCTCTCAAAGTCCTGCTTTGTGCCGAAAAGCTTCATAAAGACCTCCTGCGAAATGTCACTGGCGTCATCACGGTCCTTCACGTAGCCAAATATGACAGAAAAAACACTGTTTCTGTATTTTTCATAGTATCTCAGAAATAATTCGTCTGTCATCTTTATCCAACGCTCCGTCTGTTATGATATTATGTTTTGTTGTCTTTCCTTTAAGGGTCCCTTTGCTAATAATACACCCGAAATGGCAAAAAGGTTTCACTTTTTTAAAAAATTTTTCCGGCAGACTTATCTATGCACAGCAAGACCTCCCACAGTCTCAAAACCGCAGGAGGTCCGTCAAAGCTCTCGCTATTCTTTTCGGTCAGAATTTATCATGACATACTCTCGTTCACAGCAGATGCCAGGAATACATTGCCCTGATCTATAGTGATCTTGATGATCTTCTGGTTGCCGCCCATCTGGAACAGGATGCCGTCCCAGCCTGCATTGCCCTCATCGTCAACAGCAGTAGCGTTGTCAATGAGCTTGTTTACAGTGTCAGCAGTCAGTGTGAGCTTTACCTGGGTGATCTCAGGATCGGTGATCTTTATGAAACCGTCCTTCTTGATGAATACAGGTGCCCAGACATCAGCGTCGTCAACACTTACAACGTTCTCGCCGTCGTTGACCCACTCGTCGCTGCCCTCTTCCTCGATAACGTTAGCCTCGGGATAGTCGTGGACAGTGTCGCCGGGTGTGCCTGCCAGCTTGGTCCAGCCGTTAGCGTAAGCAGGACCTACAACTATCTGAGTGCTGTGAAGATCGGTAACGCCCTCGTCGAGCATACCCTTCAGGCTGTCGCTCAGAACATAGTCGATGGTAAGAGTCAGCTCCTTGTCCCTGTCAAAGGTCCTAGCATCGATGTAATCCTGGCCCAGTGCATTGCCCCAGGCATCATCGTAGAAGTCCATCTCGATAACAGACTCAGTTGCGTTCTCGTCATAGCCGGCTACCTTGGTGATGTCGAACTCTGCGGGGACATCATCGGCAGGAGCCTCAGTCTCAGCCTCACTCTCTTCAGCCTGGCTCTCCTCAGGTGCCTCAGTCTCAGCAACGGATTCCTCAGCCTCGGACTCCTCTGCCTGGCTCTCCTCAGCCTCAGACTCAGCAGCGGCAGTAGTAGTGGTAGTGGTGGCAGCGGAGCTGTCAGCGTCAGTGTCGCCGCAGGCAGCAAAAGAGAATACGGCAGCCATAGCCATTACCATTGCGATAGTTCTTGCAGTGATCTTCTTAGAATTTTCCATGATATACAACCTTCCTTTCAGTCATTCCGGCTGTATGAACGGCCGGCATCTGAACAAACCCTCAGGACCGGGCGTCAACACCAGAACCCGTCCTTTGTTTTACGAAGTTATTATAGCAGAATTTATTGTTTATTTCAAGATTTACGCCATAAAATTATCACTTCGCACAAATACCCAAAGGTTTAACCAGACCGTGAATGAATATATTACATAATAAGTAAACAAACTTTCGCTTAGATTTACACAATATATTTAACACAATAGGGGAATATTAACATCAGGTTGGTAAAAATGCCTAATTAATTAGCGGAAAATTCGTATATTCGTAAGAAGAAATTTTCTTGAAAAAGCAGAGAAAATATGTTATACTAAAGTAAATTATAGTGCGAATTAACTATAAGCGGCTTTTCTGTTAACTCACCGATTGGTGATTTGGCAGCCGTGGTTTTTAACTTCGGGCTGCTTTCTTAGTCTTTTCAAGGAGGCTATATATATGAGTATAAGATCTTTCAAGAAAATAGCGTCCGTCCTGATAGCCTGTGCCGCTGCTGCAGGGGCAGGCGTGCTGTCGGCTTCGGCCTATGACCTCAGTTCGCATACTCAGGACGAGATAAGAGTGATGTATAAAAAAATGTTCTTCGATATCCACGAGGCTACAGGGTATATCGAGGATTATTCCGTGACCTCGCCCTACAGCGCCGGGTCCCTTGACAGCGCCGCCCTGGAGGAGGGGCTAAATTCCGTGAATTTCTCCAGATATCTGGCCGGACTGCCCTGGGACGTGGAGCTTAAAGAAGAGTATAATATCAAGGCGCAGATGTCCAGCTTAGTTACTTATATGAACAGCGTTTACGGCACCGACAGCCTCAGCCACGATCCCAAGCAGCCTCCCGGACTGCCTGACGATATGTATGAGGAAGGCAGAGACGCTTCCGGCAAGTCCAACATCGGCATAGGATATATGAATATCCAGAGTTCTGTCGTGAACGGGTATATGGACGACACCAACTACTCCAATATCGACAGGATGGGACACCGCCGCTGGATACTGAACCCGGATATGATGTATACGGGCGTAGGCCATGTCGGCTCCGGCACCGCCATGTATGTAAGGGACAAGAGCAGGCCCACCGTTACCGGACAGTATTTCACCGGAGACTATATCGCATGGCCGCCGCAGAATATGCCCTTCGAGTTCATCTACTGCGAGGGCTACGAGGACAAGGGCTATGCCTATACCCTGACGCTTGGGGACGAATACGATGCCCCTGACCGCAATAAGGTCAGGATAGAAGTCACCTCAAGACTGCTGGGAGAGACAGTGATATTCGATAAGGATTCAAAGCATGACCCCAACCAGCTTATCGGTTATTTTGACGTGAACAATGCTCTTTACGGCACCAGCAAATGCCTGATCTTCAACCCCGGCGCACTGCCTGAGAACGATTCTATCACCGTCAAGGTCACAGGCATATACAAAAACGGCGTCGAAAGCCCCATCAGCTATAAGGTCAACTATTTTGATATGCTTGACGAGGCCGATTATGACTACGGCTTTGACCAGAAGGTCTATAATGTAGAGGTAGGAGATACCATACATATCAGTGCATACAACAACCCTCTCCAGAACAAGATGGACGAAAGGCTCGCACAGGAGCTTCAATTCTTCTACTATTGCTCCATCAGCGAGAGGAACAAGCACACCACTTTCTTCACAAACGGCCTTTCCGCCACCATCACCGGGCTTTCTGAATTCAGCTTCGATATGGTCCCGGGCACCATAGAAACGGTGAACGGCGAGAGGGTATACAACACCGATTACAAGAACGAGATAACTATAAACGTCATCCATGCTCATGAGTGCGACCACTGGATAGTGGACAAGGAGGCCACCGAGTACACATCAGGCCTGAGACATAAGGTCTGCACAGTGTGCGCAGAGGAATTTGACCAGGAAGAGATACCTGCTACCTCCATCAATGCCGCAAGGATAGAGCTGCCCATAGATTCATTTACCTACGGCGGCTATGCGGTAAGACCCCAGATAAGGGTCTATGCCGGCAGTAAGCGTCTTAACGAGGGCGTTGACTATACAGTTTCCTATTCCGGCAACACAAAGGTCGGCACAGGCACGGTGATCGTCAAGGGCATAGGTTATTTCCACGGCGAGAACAGTGCGTCATTCGATATCGTTGACCACGACCCGGCAGACCTTCTTGAATGTGAGATAACCGTCCGCAATAAAAAGATGGTCTTCACCGGCAAGGAATGCAAGGCAAGAGTCGATGTTTATTATAAGGATGACAAGCTCACCGAGGGCGATGACTACGAGCTGAGCTATGGGAACAACATCAATGCCGGCATCGCTTCTGTGACCATAACCGGCAAAAACCTGTTCTACGGACAGGTCCTGGAGTATTTTGAGATACTTCCTGTTGATATAGGTTCGCCTTTCAAGACCGCCATTCCTGTTCAGTACTACGACGGTACAGAAAAGGAACCTGCCGTTTCGCTGTACAGCCCTGTCAACGGCGTGCTTCTGGTGGAAGGTACCGATTATACGCTTGAATATATCAACAATTTGGAGATAGGCACTGCCACCGTCATCGCTCACGGTATAGGCAATTATGACGGCGATGCTCCTAAGAACTTCCAGATAGTAAAGTCTCAGATACCTGTGGCTGATTCTTCTTCGCCTGACAGCAGTTCTTCAGTGGCTGACAGCAGCTCTTCCACACCGGACAGCAGTTCTTCTCAGCCTGACAGCAGCTCTTCCACTCCGGACAGCAGTTCTTCTGTAGCTGACAGCAGCTCTTCCACTCCGGACAGCAGTTCTTCTGTAGCTGACAGCAGCTCTTCCACACCGGACAGCAGTTCTTCTGTAGCTAACAGCAGCTCTTCCGCTCCGGACAGCAGCTCTTCTGTAGCTAACAGCAGCTCTTCCACACCGGACAGCAGTTCGTCTCAGCCTGACAGCAGTTCTTCCACACCGGACAGCAGCTCTTCTCAGCCGGACGACTCTTCGGAGCCTGAGGTACCTCAGACCGTTGAGGTCAAGATGGATTTCCAGGCCCCGGTCAATTCCGACAGCATATTCGTTTACATAATCGACAGCCTTAACAGGTCAGTCCTTGCCGAGGGCGGCAGCGATGGCTACAGCGTTTCGCTGGAACCCGGCGAGTATACGGTCTGGGCCACCGGCGCAGGCTACGCAGCCTCATCTTTCACCCTGAAGGTCAATAAGGACGGCACCACTGAGGGCGGACTTGGCAAGCTCTATATGATAGGTGATATCAATATGGACGGCAAGTGGGCTATGGACGATATCGACATACTTATCACGGCCATAAACGGCGAATATCAGTTCAGCGACAAGCAGGCGGTCCTGGCCAATGTGGACGGTGACGCCGGCGGGCAGATCGACTACCTTGATCTGAGTATGCTCTTGTCACTTATTTCCAATGAGACAAAGATAACCAGGGTAGGCGCTATACCGGCAGAACTGTAGCGGCCATGTAAAAAGGCCCGGAAAGCTTGAGCTTTCCGGGCTTTGCTGTTGTTATTCAGTTTCGGGTCCTACAAAGGTAAAGCCATTGTAATCCAGGGCCGACAGGAAGAACCTGTAGGCCAGGACGCATTTCTCAAACGGCTCTGCCTCCTTGTATAAGGCCCTGACCTTCCGCCGGAACATTCTTCTGATTATGGCGTGTTTGACCCCGAAGGCCCTCAGGTCGTCCTCGCCCATGTTCCAGGAGGAATAAAACTCCGGCCACAGCTCTTCTACCCCAAATACAAAGGCCGAAAGTGCTAAGGAAAACCCGTCCAGCTCTTCTGCGGTCCCGCAGGATATCTCGCTGACCCTGCCCTGGTCCTTGTATTCGCAGGTCCTGAAAAGCCACGTCTCCAGCTCATACCCCGTGTAGTCCCTGGAATCCCTGTAAAGCTCACCCATAACAGCATCACCCAGGGGGATAAGGTGCTGTCTGACAGTGTCGCCCTTTTTAAGGCCCATATCCTCCGCCATGAATAGTTCAAGCATTTCAAGACAGTCCCGGCAGCCGCCCTCGTAGGCGTTTTTCACCCTTTGCATCTCAACCTCCGTCAGCTCGCAGAAGGCCGCCTCGTACTTCATAGCCTCAAGAAAATCCTCCCACAGGCCCTGTTCGTCACTGACCTCATATTCCCTGAAATACTTTTTCAGAGAGTAAAGCATCTTCATCAGCAAAAAATAGGGACCTTTTTTGCTGTGCCTGCCTTCCGGCGGCGGTAATGCCACAGTGAAACTGCAATCCAACCTGCTGCCGTCAAATCTCATTATCATAGTCTCGCTGAGCTCGTCCCCCAGATCAAACAGGACTGTGCTGCTCTTCTCATCAGTATAGCACTGCCAGTTTTTAGTGGGGCCGCTTTTCTTTATGGCCTTTGCGCACTGTTTTCCCACATCCTCGCAGCCATAGCCCCTTTTCAGGGTCCCCTTTACCTCTATCCTGTCCGTCATGACTTCACCTCATTATCCTCGGTCGCTTTATAAAAGCATACCATACCTTCCCCGAATTGTCAATAGCGGCCATCTCCATTTATTACAAATTGGTACAATTTGAAAATCTCCTTGAAAAAAAACACAAGATATGGTATCATAGTCTTATCGGAAACTGTTTGAGTGTTGAAGTTTTTAACAGGAGCATACTACTATGAAAAAAGAATTGCGGGCTGCTGCGGCAGCATTTTCACTCATATTCGCACTTTCCTCCTGCTCCTCCATGGGCAGGGAGGACACTGACGCTTTAGAAAACGGCAAGGACAAGCCCAGTGCCACGATCACCACTGTTGACAAGGAAACGGTCCTTGAAGAGCTGGATACAGGGACCACCGCCCCGGAGCCGGAGGAGGAGGTCCCCCCGGAGGACGACTACAGCTACACAGTCTCTTTTCTATGCGCAGGAGACAACCTTATCCATGACAATATTTACTGGGAAGCCTGGGAGAATGGCGGCGAGACCCATTATGATTTCACTGACGCCTATGCCCATGTTGAAAAGTATTTCAACGGGGTAGACCTGGCTATACTCAACCAGGAGACTCTTGTCACCGACCTTTACGAGCCGCAAAGCTACCCGACCTTCATCAGTCCCACCGCCGTGGGCGATAAGGCCATCGACCTGGGTTTCAATGCCTTTTCCATGAGCAACAACCATGTGCTTGACGGCGGCGCCGACGGGCTGATCAGCTCCCTGGACTACTGGGACAGCAAGGGAGTGGTACACTACGGCGCTTACCGTGACGAGGCAGATGCTGAGGACATAAAGACCACTGAGATAAACGGGATCACCTTTGCATTTTTAGGTTATATGGAGCACACCAACGGTTTTTTCCTTGATGAGGACGGCCCCGGCAAGGTCATCTATCTGGACGAAGAGGACGTTATCAAGCGGCAGGTGGAGGCCGCCGACAAGATCGCAGACGTGGTAGTGGTCAGCTGTCATTTCGGCACTGAGATAATGAACGAGCTGAACCAGCAGCAGATCGATATGGCGCCCAAGCTGGTGGAATGGGGCGCTGACCTCATCATCGGCACACAGGCCCACACCCTCAGCACCTGCGAGTACATCGACAAGCCCGACGGCGGCAGAGCTTTCTGCTTTTACGGCCTTGGCAACTTTATTTCCACCATGTACGATGTGAAGTCTCTGGTGGGAGAGATAGGCAAGCTGACCATAATAAAAGACCCCTCCACTGGGTCGGTGAGCTTTGAGAACGTCAAGGCTATCCCCATAGTTTCCCACTTCGAGGGCTACGACTACTACAGCCCCTGGTTCAACTGCGCAGTTTATCCCTATGCGGAGTACACCGATGACCTTATCGCCAGAAACTATGTGGCAGAGCTGACCAGACAGGGCATAGAGGACGTTATCTCCTATATCCCTGAGGAATTCCTTAGTATAGAGTAAGACTTCCGGCAGGATATTCAATAACCAAGATCACATTAAAAAGCCTGAGTCAGCAAAAAGCTGTCTCAGGCTTTTATCTCTTATATCGAGTCCTTTATGATAAATAAGGCAAAATACCCCGGCTCCTC
>JAFVCV010000004.1 GCA_017478965.1 Ruminococcus sp.
TCTGCCCAAGGTGCAGAGCTGCTGGAACCTCACAGCGTTAGTTTCCAGCTCACAGACTCTTGCGCTGTATGGAGACAGTTTCTCAAGCCTGGCGAGGGAAGTATCAAATGTCAAGGTCCTTTCCTTTGCAGCAGAAAGTATCCCGCAGCCGGCCTTATTGAAGGCAAGTATCCTGCCGTAAGGCACAGGGCGGATATCCTCAGCCCTGATTCCTAAGGCCAGGTGCATCAATGACCGTCTCAGGCGGGCTAGAGTGATGTTCTTGTTTTTCAGGACAGCAAGGAACTCTTCGGCAGTGGCAAAACCGCCCCTGTCTCTGAGGTCAGCGAAACGGTTCAGAAGGGCAGGATTCATATCCGGCAGCGAACCAAGCTCCTCCCCGGCAGTCATGATCTTGTATAGCAGAACTTTATCGGCGTTTTTGAGAAAGTACCCCTTTCCCTCAGGGACCTTCGGGACATAGGCTGCGATATCGTATCCGTCTGCCAGTCTCTGACGTATAAGAGAACCGCTGGCATAATCGCTCTCTGCCTTCATGCTGTCATGGGCGCAAAGGTGCCTTTTCACTGCGCATGGGCTTATCCAGGGGGCGTATTTCCTGATAGCTTTTATATACTCCACCGCCAGGACGTTATTCGGAGAGGACAGGGTCCTTCGGACATCATCATCTTCTGCTGCTGCGGCGACAGATGAAGGGTATGAACGGCCCTGTGCTATCAAGTGTTTTACCTTGTCAGAATTCGACAAGCGTTCAGAGACCTCCGCACAGCGAACAAGTGTGTCAAGCTCATCGTCTTCACACCCAAAGCTGAGCACCTCAACGACACCCTCACCCAGTCCTGCCATGAGCTGAACTGCCGCCCCGGCAAAGACCTCTGCCCCGGAACATGAAAATGGGCAGCTAAGTTCGATCACCAGGTCGGCGCCGTTTTTTACGGCAATATCAGCCCGGGCATATTTATCAAAAACTGCGATATCGCCTCTCTGCACAGCAGTGCCGCTCATGATGACCACGATATGGTCCGCTCCTCTGCGGCGGGTCTCTTCAAGATGGTATCTATGGCCGTTATGGAAAGGATTATACTCAGCCACTACAGCAGCTATCTTCATTTTTTGTTCCCCCGCCCTGTCAATATAGAGAAAAAACTGACCAAAAATTGTGCAATATGTATATTTAAGAAAAAGCCCTTGAAATTTCTCCAAAAAATTGTTATACTATCAGTATATGATATTACGGTCTGAAAGTCAAGTCCGTTAGCTATATTCTACAGAAAACGGCTTATTTTTCTTGGGCAGACCGTTCACAGCGGACAGAATGATGACTCTGTGAGCGGAATATGTTCAGATCAATGACGTTTTCTGTAATAAATTCGAGAGGAGTTTGTTAATGAAGATCTTAGTTGTTAATGCAGGTTCATCATCGCTGAAATACCAGCTACTGGATATGGACGATGAAAGTGTTATCGCAAAGGGTAACTGTGACAGGATAGGTATCGACGGCCATGTCAGCGCCAAGACCGGCGACGGCAGGAGCTTTGAGGCTGACTGTGACTTCCCTACCCACACGGAGGCTTTTGAGAAGCTGGTAGAGGTACTTACCTCCGGCGATACCAAGGTCATCGACACAATGGCTGAGATAAGCGCCGTAGGCCACAGGATAGTGCAGGGCGCAGAGGTATTCAAGGAGACTTGCTTCGCCACTGACGAGGTCATCGACAAGATCGACAATCTGGCAGAGCTGGCTCCTGTACATAACCACCCTCATGCTCTGGCTCTCAGGGCCTGCAAGGCGGTTTTGCCCGAAGGCACCCCTCAGGTGGTAGTATTCGATACTGCTTTCCATGCCACCATGCCAAGAAAGGCATTCCTGTTCGGTCTTCCCTACGAGTGCTATGAGGAGCTGCACGTAAGAAAGTACGGTTTCCACGGCACCTCTCACAGATTTGTTTCCGGGGAGCTGGCAAAGGTCCTGGGCAAGCCTGCTGAGGAGCTGAAGATAGTTTCCTGTCACCTGGGCAACGGTTCCTCCATCACCGCTGTTGACGGCGGCAAGAGCGTTGATACATCCATGGGCTTCACACCTCTTGACGGTCTGGTAATGGGTACAAGATGCGGCGCTGTTGACCCGTCGGCTGTTGAATTCGTTGCTAAGAAAAAGGGCTTTACACCTGACGAGATGACAGCATACATGAACAAGCAGTCCGGTTTCCTCGGCGTTTCCGGCATCGGCTCTGACAACAGAGACATTCAGAAGGCTGCCGCAGAGGGCAACGAGAGAGCGCAGGCTGTCAGCGAGATGCTGACCTATCAGATAAAGAAGTACATCGGTTCCTATGCTGCTGCCATGGGCGGCGTTGACGCTGTACTGTTCACCGGCGGTATCGGTGAGAACGCTCCCGAGGTAAGGCTCGAAGCCTGCGAGGGTCTGGAGTTCATGGGCATCAAGTTAGACCCTGCAAAGAACAACGTCAGGGGCAAGCTCACTGAGATAAGCGCTGATGACTCGAAGGTAAAGGTATATGTAGTTCCCACCAATGAGGAGCTGCTCATTGCAAGAGACACACTTGCTCTTATCTCTAAGTAAACCGATAACACAAAGGCCCCCGCAGACGTCTGCGAGGGCCTTTTTACTGTCATCTAAGCTTTTCCAGCCTTTCCTCTATCATCTTGCAGATAGTTTTAAGGGCTTTTACACGGGCGTATTTCTTGTCGTTGCCCTCGACTATGGTCCACGGAGCGAATTCGGTAGAAGTAAGCTCTACCATGCGGTCAACTGCTCTTTCGTACTCGTCCCACTTCTCACGGTTGCGCCAGTCCTCATCGGTGATCTTCCACTGCTTGGAGGGTGTGTTCTCACGTTCCTTGAAACGGCGGTACTGCTCGTCCTTATCAATATTTATCCAGAACTTGCAGATAACTGCCCCCCATTCGGTGAGCTGTTCCTCGAACTCGTTTATCTCCTGATAAGCCATATCGGCCCGCCACTGGGGAGTTATCTTCTCGATCGGCTCCACCATGACCCTGCCGTACCAGGTGCGGTCAAAGATGGTAAAATGTCCGTCGTTCTCCAGCCTGTTCCAGAAACGCCAGAGATAGTGTCTTGCAAGCTCCGAAGGCTCCGGTGCAGCTATGGGCTTCACTTCGTATCCCCTGGGATCAAGTGCAGAGGCAACACGTTTGATATTGCCGCCCTTTCCGCCGGCATCCCATCCCTCATAGGCCACGATGACCGGTATCTTCTTCTGATAGCAGATATTTTGCAGCTCGAACAGTCTGTTCTGATATTTCTCAAGTTTTTTGCCGTATTCCTCATCAGTGAGCTGCTTGTCCATATCCACATCGGCCAGCTTTTTAGTCTTCACAAGCCTGAAAGACTCCGGCTGATATCCAGCAGTGGGGAACTCGGGCCTTTCGATGAACTTCTCACCCTTTTCCTTAGCGGCGCAGGCGCCCTTTATGGCGTTGGTCACGGTCATCATGATAGTGAACTGTGCTGTGGTCTTATCATTGGCGGAAACTATGTGCCAGGGAGCAAATTCGGTATTGGTACGGGTGAGTGTCTTGTCATAGCGCTTGAAGAATTTCTCATAATTGCGGTTATTCTCAAGGTCTGTCTCGGTGACTCTCCAGCGTGTTATCTCAGACTCGGCCAATTTATCGAGCCTTTTCTTCTGCTCCTTCTCACTTATATGAAGGAAGAACTTGATGATGAGATAGCCGTCGTCGGCAAGCTGTCTCTCGAAAGTATTTATATCTTTGATCCTGCGCTTATACTCGTCCTTATCTATTTCCCCGAACATCAAAGCGTTCACCGTGTCACGGTACCAGCTGCCGTCAAGGATAAGGAATTCGCCCTGTTTAGGCAGCCGCTGCCAGTACCTGTGGAGCCATGGCTTGCGCTTTTCCACACTGTTAGGGGTCCGGATCGACTCTACGTTATAGAAACGGGGATCCATATACTTTATGAGCTTGGCGATCTGCGAGCCCTTTCCGGCGGCAGACCAGCCGTCGATGGTGATGATGACAGGTATTTTCGCAGCCTTTGCGGCGTTGGCCAGGTCGATGAGCTCCTCCCGCATTGTGTTGAGTTCTTCGGCGGCTAAGGACCTTTTGGTTTTCTTCTGTTCGACAGTTTCAAGCATTTTATCTCGCTCCTTAAACATCATATTTATTGCTCCTCATGCCCCACAGGCATGAGTTATCCTCATTTTTTTCTGCACGTCGGCAAGGACCTTTTCGTGGACAGCCGCACAGTCAGGACATCTGCCAAGGCTGTCAAGCTCCATCAGAGGAAGAATCGCTTTGAGTTCTCTGCTTATGACCATACCGTAAGCAGTTCTACGGAAGCTCTCCTCCTCCACGGCAGGACTGTATCCGCTTTTTCCGCAGATAGCGCAGGTATTCACATATTTCTTTGCCGGTCTGTTCCACTTTTCCAGATAATATGACCGGCCCCTTCTGGTATGTTTACTGTGTGACATCTTACCTCCTGTTTTGCATTCAAATACAGTTTCTATAATTATTATATACAATTTATTAACAAAAGTATATTGACATTTTGTATAAAAAACCGTAACTCCTTTTGTACGCCTGAATACAGGCGGCAATAGAGCAAAAGGGCATTGTTCATAGTGTGTTAATATCAGGTAAATAAATTTAGTATATAGTATTATTATCTATTTTTAAGGAAAGGCGATAGTCTATGGCAGACAAGAAAAAAAAGGACCCGGAGGACCTGGGACTTGACGAAGAGGATCTCAGCTATGAGATGCAATTCATAGAAGAAAACCGAAAGGAAAGACAGAGACAGCAGGAGGCTGAGGAGCAGAGAAAAAAGCGTGAACGGGAAGCCGAGCACGAGAGAGAAAAACAGATAGCCAGAGAAAGACTGGAGCTTTTGCAGCTGAAAAACGGGGTCATCTCTGAAGAGGAGGCTACCGTCAGCGAGAGAAAGGAGCCGGAGGCTGTAAAGCTCACAGGCATGAAGTGGCTGGAGAATTTCTGGTATCATTACAAATGGGTGGTCCTGATAAGCGTTTTCGTTGTGGCTGTGGTCGGATACATCACCTACACCGAGATCAAGCGGGAGCGGGCGGACCTGACCATCATGATGATAGCTAACAACGACCTTTCGCAGCGCAGTCAGGAGCTGGAGGAATTCTTTGAGAAATACACCGATGACCTGGACGGAAACGGCTATGTTCATGTGGACGTGATAAGCATACCCATGAACCCTAATGACGATGCGCTGATGCAGAACGCCAACAGCTCCAAATTCTTCGCACAGGTACAGGCGGGGGACGCTATGATAGTCATAACGGACTCCAACACCGAAGAAACCTACATGAGCGTTATGGACCCGACCCTCTCGGAGATCTTCCCGGGGAACAAATACATTGATGAGAGAGGTTTCAGCTTTGATTCAGAGGTCATGGCGCAGGAGCTTAAATATGAGAATATGCCCAACGATGTGCATATGTCCATACGCTACCCCACAGCCACCATGGACTTCAACGAAAAAGAGGCCAAGGAGAATTACGACAAGAGCTTTCAGGTATATAAGAGGATAGTTGAGGACATAACCTCACGCTGCGAAGAGACTGACGACCCCGGTCTTGAAACGGAGCCTATACACTACAGTAAAGACAAAGGCAGCATTTCTGACAGCACCTCTTTGGAGAGTGCAGAGTGATCTGAAGAAAAAACACGCAGGAGCTTAGTTTCCTGCGTGTTTTATTATTTTCTCTTCTTGCCCCTGCGTTTCTTTTTAGACTTGCTGTGCCTGCCCTTTATCCACATGATGACTATGGCCAAAGCCACCACAAGAACTATGAGGGTAACGGCAAGGGCCAGGTTGAGGCTGTCTTTAAGCTGGTCACGCTCATCAGAGGGGGTGCTGCTGTCACGTGCGGAGCTGCTTGATACAGTGCTTTCCGATGAGATCGTACTGCTGTCGGGCTGCTCCTCCGCTGCCTTTTCAACTGTTTCCTCCGGACTGCTGCGGACGATATCCACGGTATAGACGTTCCGGCTGCCGTCGGGACTTTCCACAGTAAAGGTACGGATATTGCTGCCGGTCTCCAGGGGGCCGCCGCCGGAATATGAAACCATATCTTGATCGGAATAGGCACCGGCACTGAGAGTCACGCTGTCGGTATCCGCACCGACGAATATTCGGTACTGAAAGATCTCCGGCGCAAACTCAGGTTCCAGGGAGCCAGTATCGGTATAGATCGCCGAGAGAAGGGCTTTTGAGAGATCGGCCCGGCTGCTTTCAGACGTCTGATAAAGGCTGTCGTCAGGGCTGCTGTCCGCTTCTGAGCCTGTCTGGGAAGCAATCCCCTCACTGTCGGAGGAAGTCTGGTCAGGCGCAACTTCACCGCTCAGAGAGACTTCAACGATCTGCGTGGCCTCAGGCGTATCCAGGACGATGCCGTCAGGCGAGAACACATAGGAATCTCTGAGCTCCAGTGCTGAATAGCCGGCAGAAAGAGTCCTGAAAGTAAGACTGAGGGTGACTTCTGTGGGGTCCTCAACAGGGAAGGCTCTGATATTCAGCAGTCCCCCGCCCCCTACGGCGTCACCGGTCACGAATTCAAGACAGCTCTCGTCATAATACAACTGAGAGGACACGTAACCGATATTGTCCTCCTCTGCAAATGTCAGGGTAACAGTAAGCTCCTCCCCTTCTGCGGGATCCTCAGACAGTGTTATGAAAGCTCCCTGCTGGGCTGAGACTGAAAAGCATGGCAGCGCCGCAGCGAAAAGAAAGGCCACTGCCAAGGATAATAGTTTTCTTAACATCATTTTTCTTCCCCCAGGACCCATTGCTTGACAGGCTGTGTCTGCCGCAGGGTCTGAAATATCTTTTACAATTATAACTCAGATCAAGCCTTCCGTCAACAGTCTCAGGGAAATTATCACATTATTTTCAATCTTTTTCACATTCGGGAAGAAGTCCTGCAAAAAAATCCTCCGAGGATACCATAGCAGGACGGCAGCGGCGTTCAAGGCCTAAGAGAGTGGAGGGTTCGCCTTGTGTTATCAGGTTCTCACCGGTCCCTATGAGAAGGCTGGCATCGTAGCAGCAGTCGTTCACCAGGGTCCGGGAGGCCCTGTCGGAAAGGCCGTAGGGGTAGACAAAAACGTTGGGCTTAAAGCCGCAGTTCTGTTCGCAGAACTTTTTCATGGACTGATCGTCGTTCAGAAAAGCCCGTCGGTAGCTCTGGTAGCTCTCGCTTTCAAGCCTGAGAACGCCCCTGCGGGGAGAAAGAGCATTCATGGAGTCGGTCAGACTGCAAAACTCAAATCTGCCGCTGTCCCGCATGGCTCTGATATCCCTCCAGCTCAGACAGGAGGAGCAAGGGTCGGGGGGCTCGGCGCTCTCAGTGGCGTCAGTGGTGAAACGTCCGCAAACGGACACTGAGGCCCTCATGCCGTATTTTTCCAGCAGAGGCTGCAAAACACTGCGGCAGGCAAGAGGTCCGCCCTCAAAACTGAGCACAACGGGCTTTTCAGGCAGAGGTACGCCGTAATCGACATAGCAGACAAGGTCGTTGACAAAAACTGTGTTATAGCCAAGTTCTCTGAGCAGCCGGAGGTCGTTCTCAAGCTGACCGGGGGTAAGATCGGCAGGGCCTGCGGGATATCCCTCCGGTACTATGCCGTTATACAGAACTATAGGCACGTATATCCCCTGCTGCTCCGATCCGGCGGGAGCTGCTGCCCTTGCGCAGATGAGCATCAGACATTTCAGAGACAATAAAACTGCGGCAGCCATAAGGGCTATGCAAACGAGCTTTTTTTTCCTCAGGGTCACGAACATGGATATCCCCCTTTTCAAGGCGTTGTTCTTCCGCCGGAAGCATGATGCAGCGGTCATTACAGTATATTTTCACAAGCTAAGAAAAATGCCTTGGGACAGATAAAGGCGTTTTTATTTCTCCGGCGGCAGGTCAATGCTCCGGCCTGAAAAAAAATTGCAGAAATTTCTCTGTTGTACTTGAAAATTTTGTGCAAATATGATATACTTTAATATACGGTAAAATATTTTTTTGCATTTTTATATAAAATGTTTTCCGAACCTTTTCACTGGGGGTAAAAAAATGAAAACGATACGGGTAAAACTGATGTTAGTCATGCTGTCGGTGGCGTTTGTCATAATAGTCGTGCTCAACTTTGTATCCATAAGAGCTATCGACGACACCGCAGAGGAGACGCTGATGAATTCTGCCAGACCTCTGGCGATGCAGTCCTCCAATAATTTCAACATAACCATATGGCAGTATATGCAGAACCTTTCCCAGAACGCAAGATCGTCTGAGTTCAGCGATACCACGCAGGATAAGGAACGGCTGGATATCCTTGCCACCGGTTTTTCCGACAATGTGAAGAAATATATATCTTTTTCGGTGTATAACCCTAACGCTACTGTAAAGTACACCACCGATGAGAAAAAAGCCACGATAGTGAAAAAGACTGATATCGACAACGCTCTTTCTCTTGGCAGCGGTTATGTCACTGACCTGACCGAGCGAAAAGATGATGAGAACAGCGAGAAGAGATATTTCTCAATTCTCCAGTCGGTACAGGTCGAAGGCAAAAAGCTGATCGCCGGGGCTAATATCGACGCTGACATCTTTACAGATATCCTGGACAGCAGCGCCACCGGTACCAACGGCTACGGTTTCCTGGTCGCCGGGGACGGCACTGTGCTGCTGCACAGCAGTACCAAAAAGCTCACTAACGGCCTTAACCTTATCTCCAGGGGCGAGGAAGACAGCAAAGCCAAGCCCATGGGCGACGCTGTAAAGAACATTACCGAGAAAGCCGACACTTCAGGAACTTTTAACGATGACGGTGAAAAATACATCTACGGTTCATCGAAGACTGAGTATTTTGACGGAACTCTGGTGTATATCATGAACATTGACGATTTCAACGGCAACGGCGACAAAGCTATGCGCTACATCGTCATCATCGGCGGGATCATGATGCTGGCCACGCTGGTGGTATCCATTATTTATTCCACCAGAATATCGAAACCTATAACCTCGGCAACTAAGAGGATAAGGCAGCTGGCACAGGGCAACCTTTCAGCTCCTGTTGACGTATGGTATTCCAAGGACGAGCTGGGTGTGCTGACCTCATCGCTGGAAGAGACTATCGTGTGTCTCAGACAGTACATAAACCTTATCACGGTAGCGCTGACGCAGATATCTGACGGCAATCTCTGTCACAGGATGGAAGGCACCTTCAAGGGCGATTTCCAGCAGATAAAGAACTCCTTTAACGAGATACTGGAAAATCTGTCCGATACCTTCGCCTCCATAAACACCGCAGCGGAGCAGGTGAACACGGGTGCAGTACAGGTGTCGAATTCGGCACAGTCGGTGTCACAGGGTTCGACCCAGCAGGCGTCAGCCATTGAAGAGCTTTCAGTGACGCTGAAGGACGTAGCGGTGCAGGTGGAGCAGAACGCTCAGGACGCTAAGAACGCTTACCATATCGTAGAGCACAACACCGAGTCCATCGGCAGATGCAATGAGGATATGACAAATATGCTCAGTGCCATCAATGCGATACACACCTCGTCAGCAGAGATCTCAAAGATAATCAAGGTCATTGATGAGATCGCATTCCAGACCAATATACTTGCGCTCAATGCAGCGGTAGAAGCCGCTAGGGAAGGCTCCAAGGGCTTTGGCGTGGTAGCAGACGAGGTAAGAAGACTTGCCTCACGTTCGGCAGACGCTGCAAAGCAGACCGCATCGCTCATAGAGAATTCCTCCGCAGCAGTTTCCAGAGGCACGGATATCGCAGAGCAGACTGCCGCCTCCCTTAAAAGCATCGTGGAAAGCTCAAACGAGATACAGGGTCTGGTGCGCAATATCTCTGAGAAATCTGAGACACAGACTGTGGCTATCGCTCAGATAAATACCGGTCTTGACCAGATCTCAGACGTAGTTTCCGCCAACACAGCCTCCTCAGTAGGCACGGCGTCGGCCAGTGAGGAGCTTTCGAGCCAGTCACTGATACTGAAGAACATGATAGCAAGATTCAGGCTCGACACGGAGGGCGTCGGAAGACAGAATACTTTCAGGTATGAATACAAGAGCGATTTTGAGGACGAAGAGAACAGTGCAAACAGCTTTGACAGCGGTATGGACAATGATGACGATCCTTTCATGAGCAGCAGTTCATCCGGGGGCGGAGCAGACGGTGGGAACCCTCTCAGCAAGCTCAGCAAACTGAAATTCAGAGATTATACCAGGACAGCTGACGACGATGAAGACGATATGAATTTCCTGAGGAAGGAAGGTCTTGAATACAGTGATGACGCCGCTGACAGCAGTGTTTTCACAGGTGATGACGACGATAAATACTGATAATAGATTCTGATACAGAAAGGACAGATTATTATGAAGAGAAGGATAGGCATACTGACCAGCGGAGGAGACTGCCCGGGACTCAACGCTACGATAAGAGGCGTGGCAAAGGCCTGTTATGAGAAGTTCGGGGAGGACGTGGAGATAGTCGGCATAAACGACGGCTATTATGGCCTTATCAACGATATGTGCAAGGAGATGAAGCAGTCGGATTTCTCCGGCATACTCACCACAGGCGGCACCATATTCGGCACTAAGAGGACACCCTTCAAGATGATGCAGGTCATCGAGAACGACAATGTGGACAAAGTAAAATCCATGAAGGCCACCTACAAAAAGCAAAAGCTGGACTGTCTGCTGACTCTTGGCGGAAACGGGACGCACAAGACCGCCAATCTGCTTTCCTCTGAGGGACTTAATGTCATCGGACTGCCAAAGACCATCGACAACGATATCTGGGGCACCAGCGTTACTTTCGGTTTCCATACTGCCGTTGACACAGCAACGGACGTTATCGACAGGCTCCACTCCACCGCAAATTCCCACGGGAGGATACTGGTGGCTGAGATAATGGGCAACAAGGCCGGCTGGCTCACACTTTATTCCGGCATCGCAGGCGGCGCTGACATGATAGTCATCCCTGAGATACCCTATGACATCGACAAGCTGGCTGAGGCCTGTGAAAAACGTGATTCCAAGGGATTTTCCATCATGGCCGTGGCTGAGGGCGCCTTCGACAAGACCGAGGCTAAAATGAAGAAAAAGGAGAGGGCAAAGTACAGACAGGAGCTGGGCATTACGACCGCCACCTCCAGGATAGCCAAACAGATAGAGGAAATGACCGGCAGGGAGACGAGAGTCTGCATACCAGGGCATATGCTCAGAGGCGGCAGCCCGTCGGCATACGACAGAGTTCTCGCAACTAAGTTCGGCGTTCACGCAGCAGAGCTTATCGCAAAGGACAAGTACGGCTATGCGGTAGCTATGATAAAGGAAGTCGTTTCCGAAAACAAGCTTGAAGACGTGGCCGGCAAGACCAAGTTCGTCCCCGAAGACGATCAGCTGGTAAAATACGCCAAGGATATGGGCGTTTCCTTCGGCGACTGAAAAACATCACAGTGAAAGTGCGGGCAGGGGCTGCCCGCACTTTTTTGTCGCAAAGAGACGAAAAGACAACAATTTATACATTTTATTCATTGACATTGGGGAGCGTATGTTGTATAATTAATGTGTATCGGAACGTGATGAATATGTTCTTTAATGTCAAAAATTATCTGTAAAGGAGCTGCTGTTATGTCAGTATACAGAATTTATGTTGAAAAAAAGCCGGACTTCGCTGTGGAA
The DNA here is from genome assembly GCA_017478965.1 of Ruminococcus sp. GTDB lineage: Bacteria > Bacillota > Clostridia > Oscillospirales > Ruminococcaceae > Hominimerdicola. The sequence continues at coordinate 11,733 of JAFVCV010000004.1, forward strand.
AGTGAGTCACTTCTGGGCGGCATCAAGTCTGCACTGGGGCTTGAGGGGCTGAAAGGTCTCAGAGTCATAAACCGTTATGACGCTGAGGGACTTTCCGAGGCTGATTTCAGGCTGGCTGTGCCGGTGGTGTTCTCGGAGCCTGCTGTTGATGTGACCTATGACCATATGCCTGCGGTGGGCGCTGACGAGTTCGCCTTTGCAGTGGAGTATCTTCCGGGACAGTTCGACCAGAGGGCAGATTCCTGTGCGCAGTGTATCTCGCTGCTCACCGCAGGGAAAAGACCTGCCATCAAGTCCGCCAGAATATACATAGTTTCGGGTGAGCTTACTGATAAGGAACTAGGGCAGATAAAGCACTACATGATAAACCCTGTAGAGAGCAGGGAGGCAAGCTTTGACAGATTTGAGACTCTGGATATCAAGTACGATATCCCCACCGAGGTGGACACTGTGGAGGGCTTTATCGGGCTTTCGAGAGAACAGCTGGAGGAGATGCTGACAAAGCTGGGCCTTGCTATGGACCTTGATGACATCGCTTTCTGTCAGGCCTATTTCCGTGACAGAGAGCACAGAGATCCTACTATAACTGAGATAAGGATGATAGACACCTACTGGTCCGACCACTGCCGCCACACCACGTTCCTCACAACAATTGACAACGTGAATATCGAACCTGGCTATGTTGCGGCTACCTTTGCAGATTATATCAATGCCCGCAAGGACCTTTATGCAGGCAGGACCGATAAGCCCGTCACACTGATGGACCTGGCTTGTTTCGGCGCTAAACAGCTGAAGGCAGAGGGAAGGCTGAAAGACCTGGACGAAAGCGAGGAGATAAACGCCTGCTCGGTAAAGATAAAGGTGGACGTTGACGGCGTTGACGAGGACTGGCTGCTGATGTTCAAGAATGAGACACACAACCACCCTACGGAGATAGAGCCTTTCGGCGGTGCGGCCACCTGCCTGGGCGGCGCTATCAGAGATCCCCTGTCGGGAAGGTCCTATGTTTATCAGGCAATGAGAGTCACCGGGGCCGGCAATCCCCTGGTGCCTGTTGAGGATACCATCGAGGGCAAGCTGCCCCAGAGGAAACTGGTCGTAGGGGCCGCTAACGGTTATTCCTCCTACGGCAACCAGATAGGTCTTGCTACCGGTCACGTAAACGAGATATATCACCCGGGATATGTGGCTAAGAGAATGGAGATAGGCGCTGTGATCGGTGCAGCTCCTGCATCGAACGTAAGGCGTGAAAGACCTGCGCCTGAGGATATTGTTATCCTGTTGGGCGGCAGGACAGGCCGTGACGGCTGCGGCGGCGCTACCGGCTCCTCCAAATCCCACAACCTCCACTCGCTGGAGAGCTGCGGGGCAGAAGTACAGAAGGGCAACGCCCCGGAGGAGAGAAAGCTACAGAGACTGTTCAGAAACCCTGAGGTCACTTCTATGATAAAGCGCTGCAACGACTTCGGCGCAGGCGGCGTTTCGGTAGCTATCGGCGAGCTGGCCGACGGATTGCAGATAAACCTTGACCTGGTGACCAAGAAGTATGACGGGCTTGACGGCACTGAGCTGGCAATTTCAGAGTCTCAGGAAAGAATGGCAGTTGTCATCGCTAAGGAGGACCTGGAAAAGTTCATGGCTGAGGCCGCAAAGGAAAATCTGGAGGCTACCATGGTGGCAAGAGTCACCGAGGAACCAAGGCTGAGAATGAACTGGAACGGCAGGACTATCGTCGATCTTTCAAGAGAGTTCCTTAATTCCAACGGTGCTGAAAAGCACACTGACATAGAGGTCGCTGCACCTGTTTTCGCTGAAGAGAGCAACAGCGAGAACAATGCAGACAGGTGGGAGGCCATGATCTCCAACCTTAACATTGCCTCCCAGAAGGGCCTGGTGGAGAGATTTGATTCTACCATCGGCGCAGGCACAGTACTCATGCCCTACGGCGGCAAGTATCAGAATACCCCTACCCAGGCTATGGCTGCCAAGCTCCCTGTGCTGAAAGGTGAGACTACCACCGCATCTATCATGGGCTGGGGTTTTGACCCCTTCCTTTCCAGCGTCAGCCCCTATCACGGCGCTATGTCCGCAGTGGTGGAGTCGATCTCTAAGGTCATCGCAACAGGCGGTACCTATGAGAATTGCTGGCTGACATTCCAGGAGTATTTTGAGAGGACACAGAACACTCCCTCACGCTGGGGCAAGCCGCTGGCTGCGCTCCTGGGCGCTTACAAAGCTCAGATCGAGCTTGGCTGCGGTTCCATCGGCGGAAAGGACAGTATGTCCGGCACATTTGAGAACATAGACGTTCCCCCTACCCTCGTAAGCTTTGCAGTTTCTACAGCAAAGACCGACAGGATAATCTCACAGGAATTCAAGAAAACCGACTCGAAGGTCATTTACCTGAAGCCTGAGTATGATGAGAACAGACTGGTGAGATTTGACAGCCTGAGGAATGTTTTTGAGAGAGTTGAAAAGCTCATCAGCGAGGGCAAGGTACTGGCCTGCTACTCGGTAAGCTACGGCGGCATCTCTGAGGCTGTGGCAAAAATGTCGTTCGGCAACAAGATCGGTCTTAAATTCACCGATGAAGTCAGCGCACAGGAACTGTTCAGGGCCTGCTACGGCAGCTTTGTCATCGAGCTGGCTGACGGCGCAGAGACTGATGAGAGAGTTATTGGTGAGACTATAGAAGAATACAGGATAGAGACTTCATCTTACACAGTTGACCTTAACAGATTGCAGCAGCTCTGGGAGAGCAAGCTGGAGCCTGTTTATCCTGTTCATGTGAAGGAACCTGAGAGCAAGCCTGAGAAATACAGCTTTACATCTGAGGAGAGAAGGTCGGCTGCCATCAAGACAGCAAAGCCCAGGGTCCTCATTCCCGTTTTCCCCGGCACCAACTGTGAATACGATACTGCAAGGGCCTTTGAAAGGGCCGGCGCAGAGGCTGACATCTTCGTGGTGAGAAATCTCACTGAGTCTGCCATAAAGGAAAGCGTCGAGGCTATGGAGCAGAGGATAAGGCAGGCACAGATCGTCATGCTGCCCGGCGGCTTCAGCGGCGGCGACGAGCCTGACGGCAGCGGCAAGTTCATAGTTTCCTTCCTGAGAAACCCCAGGCTCACCGATGCTATACACGATCTGCTCAAAAACAGGGACGGTCTTATGCTGGGCATATGCAACGGTTTCCAGGCGCTGATAAAGCTGGGCCTTGTGCCCTATGGCGAGATCGTGGATATGCGTGATGACTCGCCTACACTTACCTTCAACACTATCGCAAGGCATCAGTCCAAGATGGTCAATACCAGGATAGCATCGAACAAGTCGCCCTGGCTGGCAGGCACACAGGTGGGCGATATCCACTCCATCGCCATTTCTCACGGCGAGGGCAGATTTGTAGCGACCGAGGAAGAGATAGCCAGACTGGCGCAGAACGGCCAGATCGCTACACAGTATGTTGATTTTGAGGGCGAACCGACCTTCGATATCCACTGCAATCCCAACACCTCGTACCAGGCTATAGAGGGTATCACATCACCTGACGGAAGAGTTCTTGGTAAGATGGGACACTCTGAGAGAATGGGCAGCGGCGTCTGCATAAACGTTCCCGGCGTAAAGGATCAGAAGATCTTTGAGAGCGGTGTAAATTACTTCAAATAAGAAAACGCCGCAGCGTTCGTAAAATGAACGCTGCGGCATTTTTATAGTTTTCTTTCAGTCACCGGTGGAATGGCGCATTATGAGCCTGTGGTCAACGGTATAATAGGCGTTGTCCTTATCCTTTTCAGAGCGGATATTGTGGATGAGCTTGGCAATGACCAGCTCGCCCATCTCAGCGCAGGGCTGCTCAACGGTCGAAACCGTAGGCAGCATAGCCTCGCACATAAAGATATTGTCAAAACCCATTATGGAGATATCGCTCCCCACCCTTATGCCAAGGTCCTCCGAACGGTGTATAGCGGAGATGGCCAGCAGGTCGGAAACTGCGAAAACAGCAGTGGGCCTGTCTTCAATGGTGAGAAAATAGTCAAAAGCGGCGGCCCCGCACTCATAGTCAAAAGAGTCCTTATAGACCAGCTTTTCGTCATAGGCTATGCCGCTGTCCTCCAGGGCCTTCTTATAGCCCACCTCACGGGAGGTGGAAGAGATAGCGGGAGAATTGGTGCCGATAAAGCCGATCCTGCGGTGGCCCTTTTCGGCCAGCTTCATAACTGCGTCGTAGGCGGCCTTTTCATCGTTTACCGCCACGGTCAGCACGTTTGCGCCGATGACACCTTCACAGCACAATGCGATATTGTAATTCACAGAAAGCTCGTTTATCTGCTCCGCCGACAGCGAGGTACCCAGAAGGACCACCCCGTCAACAGTGCGGTTGAACAGCATATTCATCTGCCTTACCTCTACGGTGGAAGTGTTGTTGGAGGAGGCCGAGATAATGTCATAGCCTACCTTTGAAGCGTAGCTCTGCATACCGGCGATTATCTTTGAATACAGTGAATGTTCCGAGCTCGGCATTATGCAGAGGATCACGTTAGTCTCGCATTTTCGCAGGTTCCTGCCAAGAAAATTCGGTGAATAGTTTAGCTTCTTTATAGCCCTGTTGACCTTGTCGGCAGAATACTCTGAAACATTGCAGTTCCCGTTAAGGACCCTTGAAACTGTTGCTACGGATACACCGGCCTCTCTGGCCACATCTTTTATGGTTGCACTCATAATTTCATACCTGGCCACTCAAGGCCGCCTTTCACATAATTATACACCATAAGTATAACATATTTCGGGCTATCCACCAATGGATAATTTAAACAAATCTATGCGAGAAAATTTGTTTATTTGGCAGAAAGCCTGAAACACTGAATGTTATTAGGGGGAAATATTTTTTTAACATATGCGAGTATTTACATTTTTGTCGAACTGTGATATAATAGTTAGGATAAAGCCTGCGCCGTTTCGGTGCATTCGTTTCAGTCAGGAAAGGAATGGTAAAAATGAGCTATATCTACAATAACCTTAACCTTATCGACCTTAATGACTACCCTGTGTCCTGGTGGGAAAAGCTCCTGGATTTAGGGCATAAGATACTTACAGACCCCGAAGCTTATGCTGAAAGCTGCAAGGGGAAGATAATGGGCACCCTGTTCTATGAGCCGTCAACAAGGACACAGATGTCCTTCCAGACGGCTATGCTGAGACTGGGCGGCACTATTATCGGGTTTGATAACCCGGCGACTTCCTCGGTCGCCAAGGGTGAGAACATCAAGGATACCACCAAGATAGTTTCAGGCTATGCGGATATAATGGTAATGAGACACCCTGTAGCCGGGTCTGTCAAGGCAGCGGCTCTGACGGCAGGCTGCCCGGTGATAAATGCCGGAGACGGAGGACATCTCCACCCCACCCAGACCCTGACGGACCTGCTGACCTTAAAGGAAGAGAAAGGCACCCTGGAGGGACTTACCATAGGGCTATGCGGGGACCTCAAAAACGGAAGGACCGTTCATTCGCTGATAAAGGCCATGAGCTGCTTTAAGGGAACGAATTTTGTGCTCATCTCCACGCCGGAGCTGGCACTGCCGGCTTATATAAAGGACATCTTTTCTGCCGGCGGACATAAATTCAAGGAAGTCACCAGTCTTGACAAGGCTGTAGGCGAGCTTGACGTGCTCTACATGACGAGGATACAGCAGGAGAGGTTCACCAGCCGGGAAGAGTACGAAAAGCAAAAGGGGTGCTACATTCTTGACAACAAGAAAATGGCCGCCGCAAAGAAAGACATGATAGTGCTTCACCCGCTGCCGAGGGTCGATGAGATAGCCATAGAGGTGGACGATGATCCCAGGGCTATGTATTTCAAGCAGGCAAAGTACGGTATGTATATAAGAATGGCGCTGATACTGACTATGCTGGAGGGCAGGGACAAGCCTGCGCCGCTCATAACAGGCAGAGTAAGAAGACACCATAACTGTGCCAATCCCCTTTGCATAACCCATAAAGAGACCTATCTCCCCCACTATTTCAGAGGCGACGGCAGCCTGCTGGAGTGTGAATACTGCGACGAGAGGACTTTAGCTGAATAAAAACTGGCCCGCCGGCACGAAACGGCGGGCTTTTTGCGGTCAGGCGATGGATTGGTGTAAAATGTCTAAAAAATCGACGCTTATTTGTATGTAAAAAGAATTGAAAAAATTACTGCACTGTGATATAATTATAGATAGTATGTGAAACTTGCAGGGGAGGTGCTGATGCTTTATGACCGATGAAGAATTTTATCAGATCTACGGAAGAATGCCAAGAAGGTCTGGTCCTAAGAAGAGAAAGGTCAAGGTCTACTGGGGCAGGGTCATCATTGCCCTTGTTTTACTGATACTTCTGATAGTAGGGATCGTCAAGCTCATCGGGCTGATCGTCGGGAAGGTCAAAGGCAGCGGAAAGGAGGACAGCTCCTCTTCAAGTTCTGTGTCTTCCGCTGCGGATAAGGACGACAGCAGCATAGCTAAGGTCATCACCACCGCACCTGAGGAGGAAGCGCCGGCTGAGTCGCCGCAGAAGGTCACAAGGGGAAATATCAGCCTGACAGTCTGCATAGACCCGGCCCACGGCGGCGATGACGACGGGTCGCAGGACCCCTCCGGTATGAGACTGGAAAAGGACGATACGCTGAGCATAGCTTTAAAGCTCAGAGACTACCTGGAGAGCCAGGGAGTCACTGTATACATGACCAGGACCGATGATGTTTTTGTTGACCAGGCCGGGAGAGTAAGCACGGCGGTCAATAACAGGGCAGATCTGATGATAACTCTCCACAGGGGCTATGCCGAGGGTAACTATAACGGGATCGAGGCCTATGTGGGCCACGAAAAGCCCGCCACAGACACACGGTTCGCCGGGGACATACTGGCAGCGCTGAAAGCCGTTGGGACCGGCACGGACCATGGAGTGAAGTACGGGTATGTGAATGACAAACAGGTAGATTATTACATCAATGAGAACACGCCTATGCCAAGCGTTCTGCTGAATATCGGTTACATCTCAGATGACGGAGACAACAGTCTTTTCACCCAGAATGCTGACGCTTACGCCAGGGCTATCGGTGATGCGGTCATAGATTCGGCCTATGAACTCGGAGTCATCGGGGCTGACGGAAGCAGGAGCATGAGCGGTCAGCTGAAGTCAGAAAAGACCACCGCACCGGATATACAGGTACCGGAGGAAAACACCGGGGACCAGGAAGGTGCATATAACGATGACACCGGAGAAACTGAACAGTATGGCGAAGAGGAGCCGGAATACACCGACGACGGCATGGGACAGTACACGGAGCCTATGATGACTGACTACTGAACATAAAAAAAGACCCACAGCGGGTCTTTTTTCTTTTTAAAGATCAGGATCTAGTAGCCAAGGTCCTTGCGGACGGTCTTGAATTTCTCGAACTCGGCGGATAGCTTTTCGATGCAGCTCTCCAGACCTTCGGGAGAAAATTCCTCACTGTATTCGGCCTCAAATTCCTTGATATTGTCAAAGCACTGTATGCCGTACCAGACATAGACGTGCAGCTCGCTCTTCTTCTCGTCATCAGGCTTACGTTTTACGGGTGTTATACGGTAGCTGAAATTCCGGTAAAGGCTGCCGGTCCAGATGTTTTTTTCATCGAAAAAAGTAAAGGTCGGCAGATCAAAATATCCGTGATACATAAGATCATTCCTTTCTTAAAGGACATCGAAGCTGCTGTTTTTTGAGAAGCTGTCGATGTCAAACATAATAAGTATCTGGTCGTATTCGGAGAGATCCACCACATCTGAAAGGCTGCGCTTGTTCTTTTTCAGTCTCGCCGGGTCAACGACCGTTATCCTGCTGAAATGGGGCGTATAGAACGGCACCAGGGTATTGGCGTAGCTGCCCTTTATTATGAGCAGTGAGGGCGAACCCTCCAGATCCGTTTTGACGTCTACCCTTTCATAGCGGTCCCCCAGGAGGAAAACGTCAGTCTTAGCGGAGGTCTTCAGGGCTGAACGGAAGTAGACCGACTCCGCAGTACGGCTTTCATCACCGTCAAAAAGCTCCACAGAGGTCACAGGGCTCTGGTATTTGGAGCGGAAAATGTTTATCCTGTCCGGAGCGATGCCCTCATACATAGCCTTGCTGTAAAGGCTGCCGGTGAAGGAGGATATGGCGTATTCCTGATCGTAATTATCCATCTTCTGAGCTTTCAGGCCAAGCTGTCTCACAGACTCGCAGTAGGCATAGTAGGCGCCGAAGGGGGTCCACAGGTCCTCAGTACGGTAGTATACATACTCGTCACGGGCGGAATAGAGCGGATAAAAGGCGTCGATGGAAACGATCTTCTTATCCAGCATCATATAGACGTTATTTATTCTCTCTTTCTGGTCGTTCTGTGAAACATAGGCCGGGAGATCCGCACGGTAGATACCGGCGGCAGTAGGACAGAGCATGATGTAAAGTGACTGGTCGAGGCCCTCGGCAAAATCATTTATCTGCTCCACATTTGCGGCTATCCGTTCAGAACGGTCCTCATCGTCAAGCTTGACCAGGCGGTCCCCTGCCAGGTAGATATTGTCAAACTGGACACGTCCGGAATTGACCAGCAGGCTGGCATAGAGGTTGCGCCAGTTGGAGGACATGGGAAAATTGAGCCTGACGAATTCCTGCACTGTCTCGCTGACTGAGCCGCAGTCGCTGTAGACCTCAGCAAATGAGGCGTTGTTCTGAAAAAAAACCGTACTCAGGGCGAACATGAGCAGTATCATCAAGAAGGCTGCCACAGTTATGGCATCTGAGAATTTCTTCATATCTTCACCCCCTAGAACATATAACCGAAAACGGAGCTGTCGCCCGAAACGATGAAAGCTGTGCAGATGAGCATGATGGCGATGACCCAGACAGGCTGGATTATGGTCGAGACATACTCAGCGATGCCGGGCTTTTTCTTGTGGAAATATGAGAGAAATCCTCCTGAGATGACCATGCAGGCAACGATGAACAGCAGATAGCTCTGTATGAGATACTCCGAGAGCATATCGACAGCAATTGTATTTGCGCCCAGCATAGCCATGATATAAGCCGATGCGTCTGACGGGACAGGTATCGCCATCAAAGGCAGGATCATGAGCAGGACAATGATGAACAGCACCCTCCTCACCGCCCGGGGAAGCTTTTTCAGCGCCGGTTCTATTAGCTTTTCAGCGAGCATGACCAGAACGATCGCCGCAGCGAAAAGGTAGCATCTTATTGAAAAGCCGTACCAGAGCGCCCCGAATACCACCGTCACCACAAATGCGAAGAGCTTGAAGACCTTAGCCATTCCGGGTGCGGCGATGCTTTTATAGATATAGTCGTGGGACCATCTGAAAAGCGAGCAATTGAAACGCTTTACCAGCTCTCTGAAAGAACAGGCGGCATAGGGCTTGTTGAAATTAGACGGGATATCAAAGCCCATCAGCCCCGCCAGACCTTCAGCCATATAGGAGAAGGAGCTTATCTCAAAATAGACGAAAAGCCCGAAGGCAGCCATGCCTATCCATGCGGTTATCATCGGCAGGCTGTCCGGAGGCACGTCCATTATGTTGCGCCATAGCTCATAAACTGTGTTTGAAAGAAGTATCTTGCGGAACAGCCCCAGACAGAAGAGTCTGACGCCCTTTGCGCCAAGCTCTATATCAGCCTCGGGAGCTTTGAGCCTGTCTCTCAGCTTATCGAACCTCAATAGCGGACCGGCGGGCAGGGTGGGAAGAAAGGAGATATACTCAGCCACGATGCCGAAACTGTCCTCGCATTTATATTTGCCTCGGTAGATGTCTATACAGTAAGAAACTGCGTTAAGGGGATAGACTGCCGCACCCACAATGGTCAGGTCCCTGAACAGCGACCTTCCCCCTATGGAGGTGATAAGATCAGCACCGTCATAGGCAGTCCGGTGGAAAAGCAGATAAACGGCACTGTTGAGCATCACAGCAGAAGCCAGACCTATTTTTGCCGGCAAGCTCCCCTTTTTAGAATTTGAGATTATGATACCGCAGATATAGGCGCTCAGATAGGATACTGTCAGCGGTATAAGAGCAGCCGGCTCCACTGAGAAAAGGTATATGACACTGCCCGCAACGGCAGTGACCCATTTCAGTTTCGGAGGAGTGAAATAGTAGGCCAGGATGAATACGGGGAGAAAAAAGTACACGAAACTAAGGCTTATCATCGTTTTCCTCCTGACCGATATGAGCTTGGCCGCCGGCATATGCCTGATAATAGGAAATAAAGCCGCTGCGCCCGAAGAGAGTGCTCACCGCATCACGCAGAGCTGCGGCGCTGAGTTTATCCGGCAGACCAAGATGAAGGCACAGCGTCTCCCTTTTTCGGGCGCTGTCGGGACCGCCGCTGAGACCGAGCATGATCATGTCCTGCTTGGTCACAGGCTCCCGCTCCTGCGGCTCGCCCTCGATAAGTCCGGCGTCAGCAAAGACCTTACGAAGCACCTCTGCGCTCATACCCTCAACGCCAAGCTTGCCTTCCTTAGACGGACGGTCCTTGCGCTTTTCCTTGCCGAATATAACGGGGCAGTATAGATTTATGATCTTATCAGGATCGACCAGGCCCTTGACCCGGCCTCTTATCTGCTGCCCGGCAGTATCGGGGTCGGTAAGGACCACTATGCCTGTCTTCTCAGCATAGAATTGTATGAGCCTGACAGTGTCCGGGTCAGAAAAGACGCCGAAACCGTCGGTAGTGATTATGACGCCGTCGATAAGCTGAGAAAGGACGTTTTTGTCATATTTTCCTTCAACCACTACGGCTCTGTTCAATCTTATCTTTTCCATAGTCATCTTCTTCCGTTCTCAGCCACCAGGCATCTTGCCACGCACTGTTCCAACAGGAGCATGGCGCCTTTTTTGTCTAAAGACCTGGTCTTCAGGGCAAGGTCAGTCTCGGACAGGATATTTACAGTCGCCTTTATCTTCGCCAAAGAGATATTGCCGCAGGACTGATAGGCCTTTCTTACAGCGAACTCACGGTTTTTGGGATATCTGAAATCAGCAGCAGCAGCCGTATAGTCAAGCCCGGCAGAACGGGCAAGCTTTGCCCTGTAGATATCGTTTAGAGAAAAACCGATGATGCTTACTATCTCAAAAGCGTCATAGTTCTGCAATTGCAGCTCACTTATCCTGTTAAAAACATACTTGGCGTTGTTGTTCAGCATATTTATCGCCAGTTCATAACCGTCCGACTCCAGCCTTTTAATGCAAAGAAGGTCTATAGTCTCCCTGGTGACCGGGCCGCCGTTGGTGTAAGCTGAGAGCTTAGCGATCTCCTGCTTTATGTAGGCGGACTCGCAGTTGCATACCTCGGCCAGATACTCAGCGTCCCGCTTGCTTATGGTGCAGCCGTTTCTGGCAAAAGCGGCTCCTATGCTCTTGCCAAGCTCGGCGGGCGTCCTGAAACCGAACTCACAGGTATCACCGTGTTTAGCACAGAATTCACAGAAACTTCTGTTCTTGTCCGTAAGACTGCGCTTGTTCTTATAGAGGTCCACTGCGGTAGCATAGATGATGACCGTAGTCGTCTCGGAAAGGTCGGAAAGGATACGCCTTAGGTCCGCCATATCTTCCTTGGAAAGGTCCTCTGCACGAAGGTCGTTTATGGCCACAACTACCCTTTCTGCGAACATCGGCAAGGCCTCACAGGCGTCAAGTAGGGCGGCAAGATCAAGCTGCTTGCCTACGAACCGGTGAAGGTTCATGAACTGAGCGTCACCGGGACAAAGTGTCCTGATAAGCTTGGCTGCAAAGCTCTCCACCGCAGCGCTGTCCTGCCCGTACAGGTAGTAAAGGCTGGAAGGCTTCCCGCTCTTTATATTCTTAGTCAGAAGTGTAGGATTGATCGAAGGCATAGTCAAGTCTCCTTAAAACCTGTTCTTTCGTAAACATCTCCACAGGGTACTGCATCTCGGTAAGGTCATAGACCTTCTCTCCGGCAGTCATATAGCCAGGTCCCAGA